>CALUYO010000005.1 GCA_944325005.1 Candidatus Gastranaerophilales bacterium
TGTAGCTCAGCAGGTAGAGCACTCCCCTTTTAAGGGATAGGTCGCGCGTTCGAATCGCGCCAAGCGCAAAATAAAACGGAGAAACAAATTCTCCGTTTTATTTTTATTCATAAAATTGTCTGGCAAAAAAGATTTTTTTAGGTTTTAATATCAAATGTGAAAATTTATTCTATTAATACTGCTTATAATATTGCCAATGCGTGGGGGGGGGGCATAATTCTTATGTATCTTCGGATGGCTGGTTCGGAAAGAAAAAATCACAAGCTCATGATGAATTTATTAAAGAAAGTAAAACTTCAGAGAATAGTCCAGCTCCTGACAATATAGACACAAAAGAATTTGCAAATTAAATGCCCATGATGTGATGCTGTCCCTAAGACTTTCAGATGTTCTTTACAGGCTTGATTCAAATTCTGTAATTGTTATAGGAAATCCCGAATCTGTATTTTTTAAAAATTTTGTTAAACGTGCATTAACCGAAGAAAACTCGAATATTGATAATCCCAAAGATATTAAAGATGTTTATGTGTTGAAGGAAGATATGACAGATCCTTTGATAATTACAAAAGATAAGTATAAAAAGAATTCTTTTAAATTATACGGGCTTGCACGAAATCTTGCGGATTCAAAAAAAGATTATACAACATTCAATAATACTGCAGTATATGATGACTTGATAGAAACAGAAAATAAGGTAAAAATTAAATTTATAAAAACCGGAAAAGAGTCAAATAATATTTTTTATGATGCCAAAATTCCTGTTGAAAAGTTTTATACTGAGTCAATGAACCTTCAATTTGATTATGTCGTAAATGAAAGTATGACCAGAAATAATAAAAATTCGGCTGTTGATATTCAAGAAACAAATAAGACAGACAGTTTAAATATACCTGAACGGACATTTGATGATATTGCAGGCATGGATGATACAATATAGATTTTGTTAAAAAGAAAATTTTATTTCCTCTTTTGTATCCTGAAGCTTTCCCAAAACCTGCCAATAAAGGTGCTATATTTTTTGGAGAACCCGGAACCGGGAAAACTCTTTTAGCCCTTGCTATAATTGGAGAGGCAAAAAAACGCAAAAATCAGGATATACATTTTGTTAAAATAGATTCTCAAGAATTTGAACGTTCAAGTTTTGGTGAAACAGAAAGACTATGGCGCAACTCTTTTAAAGAACTTGTTGATAAACAACCTGCAATTTTATTTATAGACGAGCTTGATGCAATTGCTCCACAGCGAAGAGAAGGTTCAAATTATGTAGGTAAAAACGGAGTTGTTGCCCAGCTTTTAACTCTTATTGACGGATTAGAAAAGCAAAACGCAAGAGTTGTAATAATTGCGACAACAAATCGACCTGATATGATTGATAATGCTATTAAAAGAAGCGGACGGCTCGGTAATCTTGTAGAAATTAAAAAGCCTGACGAAAAAGGGTGTCTTGATATCTTAAATCACTATTTAAAAGATAAAAACGTAGATGAAGATTTTAATAGAGAAGAATTTGCAAGAAATCTCTATAATTTATCCTGTACCGGTGCGGATATTAATGCAGTAGTAGATGCTGCAAGAGATAAAATGTATGAAGCATACGGTATTTATGAAAAAATGGAAAATGGAACTTTTGAAAAATCTGATTTAAATGGTTTGGATTATACTGCAGAAGATTTTAAACTGGCATTGGAAGATGTGAAAAACAGTAAATAAATTCTTTACATTCTGACTTTATAAACTATAATTGTATTACGAACGTATAAAAAGGAACAGAGAATGAGTAAATATTTATTGGAAGTCGGTTGTGAAGAATTACCTTATAAGTTTATCCCATCTGCAATTCAGCAGTTAAAATCAGGGTTTGAAAACTTTTTAAATTCAAATAAAGTTGAGTTTGAAGATGTTAAAGTTTATGCTACCCCCAGACGTCTTGCGGTTATCGTTTCAGGGCTTGATAAGGAAAGCAAAGATGAGATAAAAATCGTTAAGGGACCTATAAAAAAAGTCGCATATGATGAACAAGGAAATTTGACAAAAGCCGGAGAAGGTTTTTGTAGAAAAAATGGGATTACTCCTTCTGATTTGTATATCGAAAATGATTATATCCATGCAAAAATTACTGTTAAAGGAAAATCTATTGTAGAACTTTTGAAAGAAAATGTTCCGTCAATTGTTTTGAAGCTTCAAGGCTCTCACTTTATGCGCTGGGCTGATAATGATGAAAAATTTTCACGCCCTATAAGATGGATTGTTTCTATCTTGGACAGAGATGAAGTAAAAATAAAAATTATTGATAAAGAAAGCTCCAATGTTACACGCGGGCACAGATTTGCACAGCAGAATGTTTATATTAATAATCCTGATGATTATGTGGAAATAATGCGTAATTGCTGTGTTATAGTTGATCAGGAAGAAAGAAAACAAAGAATTATAGATAAAGCGAATGAAGAAGCTTCTAAATTAGGGGCAACTCCTTATTATACGGATGATTTGCTTGAAGAAGTTACATTTATTACTGAATATCCTGTACCTGCAGTGTGCGAATTTTCTGAAGAATATTTAAAATTGCCGGAGGAACTTGTCGTAACTGTCATGGCTGTTCATCAAAGATATTTTGCTTTGTATAAAGATGGAAAACTTATTAACAAATTTATCACAATGACAAATTACCTTGGTGATGAATTTGAAAATATTAAAGCTGGAAATGTCCGTGTTATAAAAGCACGTCTTGATGATGCTGTATTTTTCTTTAACGAAGATACAAAAAAGCCTCTGGCAGATTATGTGGAAGATTTAAAAGGCATAACTTTCCAAAAGGGTATGGGAACTATGTATGATAAAGCACAAAGACTTATTGCTTTATCAAGATTAATGATAGGTGAAAATAAAACAGTTGAACGTACAGCTATGCTTGCAAAAGCGGACTTATCAACAAATCTTGTATTTGAATTTACTGAACTCCAAGGATTTATCGGGGCAGATTATGCAAGAGTTTCCGGTGAACCTGAATGTGTTTGTGAAGGTATAAAAGAACATTATTTCCCTCTTAATGCGGATGGTGAGATTGCAAAAACTCTTGAAGGGCAGATAGTCGGAATAGCAGATAAAATTGATAATATATGTGCGGTATTTGCAGAAGGCAAAAAACCTACGGGTTCATCAGATCCTTTAGGGGTTCGTCGTGCGGCTCTCGGGATTATAAGAACTATACTTGCGAATAATTTGAAAATTGACTTAACAAAATTAGTAAATGAAACACTGCTTTTATTGCCTGTTTCAACTGAAGGCGAAGGACTTGCAGATAAGTTTAAAAAGGCTGCAGGTTCATGTATAAACAGAGTTTCCGGTAAAGTTACGGATGAAATTTATGAATTCTTTATTCAAAGACTGATAATCTATCTTTCTGATAAGTATTCTAAAAATGTTTTAGAAGCCTGCGCATCAAATAAAAATCCGCTCGCTGATTTATCGGATTATATAAAACGTGTAGAAGCTCTTTCCAAATTTAATTCTCCATCTGTTCTTGAGAGCGCGAATAGAGTGTTGAGAATTTTAAAAGAAGAACCTAGAAAATCCGTAAATAAAAATTTATTTAAAGAACCTGCTGAAACCATGCTTTTAAATCAAATAGAAACGGTTTCTGAAAATATGGATTATGAAGCGTATTTGAAGCAGCTTGAAGAAATTAATCCGTCTGTTGAAAAATTCTTTAATGATGTTCTTGTTATGGACAAGGATGAAAATGTAAAGGAAAACAGACTGGCTCTTCTCTGGCTGTTGAAGAAAAAATACAGTTATCTTGCGGATTTTAGCAAATTATAAAGAATTGTAAACAATCATTGTAAAAAAGTAAATTATTTTTTTCAGGATACTTTACAATAGTACGAAGAAGGTAATTTAATAATTTAGCAATAAATGGTAGGAGTCAACTTATGCTAAACAGATTGAAAAATCTAAAAATCGTTAAAACATTAGGACAGCAGCTCAGTCCGAAATTACGCTGGCTGAATTTTATGAATCTTAATGCAAATAAAAAATCTGCTGATTATATCAGTATGGTAAGCGGAGTTGACGAATTAAAATCAAGTTCTGACGAACGTAAGCTGGAAGCAATGGTCAGAGAACAGCTCAAAGCAGAATTTCCTAATATTGAGAATATGAAATCTTATGAGCTTCTTGTGGATGCGGTAATCCATAATTACAAGAAGAAACAGCTTCAAGCTATGGATGAGATGGAAGATAATTAAGTGTCTCATCAAAAATTAATAAAAGGTAGCACCCGATTGAGGGTGTTATTTTTTTGTAAAAAGTTGTAAATTATGCGTGTAAACTGTTTTTAATGGGGAGGATAAAATGACTGTAACTATTATCGGAGTTTGTCTTGAAAATCGAGTTGAAACTTCTGTTGAATTTCAAAAAATTATATCAAAACTCGGATGCCAGATTAGAACAAGAATAGGACTTCATCCGTCTAAAGAGGTTGTATGCTTAAATCGCGGTATTGTTCTGCTGGAAGTAAGCGGAGAAGCTGAACTTTTAATAGAGGAGCTTTCAAAAAAATGGGAAATTCAGACAATGGAATTCGAATTATAACTTTTGTAAACCTTTTATTTTTTTATAGCAAAAAATATTTTTAGGGTGTTTAATGCTAAAGGGAATTAGACCAGATGATAACGCCCGTAAATGCTTCACAACCGAATTTACTTTCTCAGGCGCTTTGGAAGAAATCGCCGGACGGTAAAACAGAAGCAAATAAACCTGATAGGACAAGCATCTTTTATATTAACGATTTCCACGGTAAGTCCATAAACATGGAAAGAGCTGTTACTGCATCAAATGCCTTTGATCATTTTGTTCCTTCTATTCCGACAGATAAGCTGAAGCTTTCTTCGGGCGATATTCAGCTTGGAGAACCTGCTCCTGCCAATAAAGTTATGGTTGAAGCACAGAATATAATGGGAATAATGGCTTCTGCTATGGGAAACCATGAATATGATACTCCGTCCCATATTGCGGAACTTATTCCTCTTATGGGGTATAAAATGCTTGCGTGCAACATAAATATAAAACCGGACAATCCTCTATACGGTAAAGTTGAAAAGTCATACATTCAAGAGATTAACGGTAATAAGTACGGAATTATCGGAGCAACACCTGTAGATTTATTCTCCCGTCTTAAATACGGAAAAATATTTGAGGAACTTGAAATTGACGGAATAGATGATACAATACGGGATATTCAGGGAGAAGTTAATAAATTAAAACAACAGGGCGTGGATAGAATTATTCTTTTATCTCATGTGGGCTTTGGTTATGATCAAAAAATTGCCCGTGAAACAGACGGTATTGATATTATTCTCGGGGGCCATTCCCATAATCTTGTAATGGATGTTAAACCTAATATTAATCTGTTCAGTTCAAAATCAGGAGAACCTGTTGTAATTACTCAGGCGGGCAGGGACGGTAATTATTTTGGTGTATTGAATGTCGAATGGAATAATAAAGGAATTATGACAAAAGTTCAGAATAATGTTACAAGTACACGCGGATTTAAGAGAAATCCGGTTGTAAGATATATATTTGAACAGATTTTAGGTAAACCGAAAGTTGTAGGTGTTATAAATTCGGCTCCGGCTCCGCTGAATAATGCATCAATTGAACCAAGCGGGCATGCAAATTTCCTGTGTGACTGTATGCGTGAAGAATTAGGTACTGATATTGCTTTATTCGGTTCGGCAACAATAAGAGGCTTTTTTGAAGCAGGTAAATTAGATACAAGATGGTTAGAAGATATTTCTCCGTTTAAAAATAAAATGGTTGTTGCAAATTATACGGAAAAAGAAATCGTTGATATGCTCAGAGTATCGGCAAGTTCGCTTGTTAATACTAATAATAAGCCCGGTATTGTTCATGTTTCAGGACTAAAATATACAATATCTAAAGACGGAAAATTAAAATCTGCTTCTTTTGTAGATAAGAATGGTAAAGAAACTCCTCTTGATATAGATAATCCAAGAGCTGATAAAATGTATAAAACAGTGCTTACTGATTATTATGCACAGGGACATGATGGTTTTACTATGCTGAACAAGTACGATAAAGCGGAAAAAATCTATGATTTTGACGTTTGTAAGTGTGTTGAGGATTATATGCATAAGCATACAGAACCTATTGATATAGTTGATGATGGAAGAATTCAAATTGTAGATTAGTTGAATATTAATAAAAATTTTGTTATAATATATATGTCGTATAATTAAAATAAAGGAGCATATGATGAAAAATTTGTTTGAATTTGCAACGCGGGGGGGGGGCGTAATCTAGGCTCTACTCAAGCTTTTACTTTAGCTGAAGTTCTTGTAACATTAGGGATTATTGGCGTAGTATCCGCGATGACCGTCCCTACATTAATGCAAAATCATCAGCGTAAAACTTATGTCACTCAGCTTCATAAAGTTTATAACGAACTATCTCAGGCTCTCTTGCAATATCAGACTGATAAAAATGCCGTTAATCTAAAAGAAGCAGGATTAACTTCACAGGCTGCTATAAATGATTTTATAACAAATTATTTTAAAATTGTGCAAAGCTGTGAAAAGACAGATCCTTGCTTTGCATCTGCTTATAAGCATATTGCAGGTCAGGCAGGAGAATTTACAAAAACAAATTCTTATGTATTGAGCAGTGGAGCATCTATCAGACCGAGATATTATCCGGAGGGTAATATTTTATTGTCTTTTGTCGTTGATATCAATGGACAGAAAGGACCGAATATAATAGGTCGAGATTTAACTGTTATGTATATATATAGCAATGGGATGATAGATGATTATTTATCAGACAATATGCCTCCTCTTACAGAAGAGATAAGAGAAACTCTTTTTGCACAATCTTGTAATTCTTCTTCGTCTACCGAGGTATATGGCTGTTTCGGAAAAATTCTGAATGATAACTGGGAGATGACCTATTAAAAAAGCTCCCTATAAACAGGGAGCTTTTTTATTTGATAATTTAATTACACAGCGTAAACACTTACTTGTTTTCTGTCGCGTCTGTGTGCTTCGAATTTCACCTGACCGTCAATCAAGGCATATAATGTATCATCAGAACCGATACCTACATTGTTACCAGGGTGAACTTTAGTTCCTCTTTGACGAACAAGGATATTTCCGGCTTTAACGATTTCTCCGCCGAATTTTTTTACGCCTAATCGCTTCGCTTCTGAATCGCGGCCGTTACGGGTAGATCCCATACCTTTCTTATGTGCCATTGTTATATTCTCCTTATGTACTACGTACGTAGCTGTAACTTACAATTTAAGTATCGCCTCTGTACGATTTTTTGTATTACTTTCCCGATGTTTTATTATCGGCTTTAATATTTGTACCCCTCTCTCATTGTGAGAGGGAGGATAAGAAGTTTAAGCTTCTTCTGTTGTTTCAGCAGCTTTTTTCTGAGCTGAAGTTCTGATTTTAGAAATCATTACTCTTGTGAAGCCTTGTCTGTGTCCTTGTTTTTTTCTGTAACCTTTTTTAGGTCTTTGTTTGTAAACAATGATTTTCTTTTCTTTATCGTGTTTTACGATAGTACCTTCAGCAGAAGCACCTGCAACGTAAGGTTGTCCTACTTTAGATTTTTTACCGTTTACAATCATAACGACTTTATCAAAAACTACTTTTGAATCTTTTTCGCCGTCTAATAATTCAACATCAAGGTATCTTCCTTCTTCAACCTGATATTGTTTTCCGCCTGTTTCTACAATTGCGTACATTTTTCTTTTCCTTTCCTGGGTTTCGTTTTTTCAATAAAGCTTACGGCTTTGTATGGAGTGCCTTTTAGAGAAATTGACAAATTTTAGCATTTATCTGGTATTCGGCTTTAATCTGGCAATGCTCTCGGGTAAACTACAAAATATCAATTTTTGCTGGGTTTATCCTTCGCACCTGTTTAGCTTGGT
Source organism: Candidatus Gastranaerophilales bacterium (assembly GCA_944325005.1). Taxonomy (GTDB): domain Bacteria; phylum Cyanobacteriota; class Vampirovibrionia; order Gastranaerophilales; family Gastranaerophilaceae; genus Stercorousia. The sequence goes on from CALUYO010000005.1 coordinate 7,955, forward strand.
AAACTTTTGAAAAATTATCAACGAGTTACCGCATACTAATACATAAATTATTATCACCCGCTCAAAACCGCTTGTCAAGCACTATTAACATTTATTAACTTTATGTTTCTGCAGGTTTGTTTGAAGTAAAATTATATAAGTAAGGGAGATTAAAGTTTAGAGATGAGATTTACTGTTGAGGAATTAAAAAAAGCGACAAATGCCGAAATTCTTGGTGAAATCGAAGGAAATTTTGAAATATCAACAGATACAAGAACAATTAAAAATGGCGATTTGTATCTGCCTTTAAAAGGCGCAAATTTTGACGGTGAAAACTTTTGCGATAAAGCAATTGATGCGGGAGCTGCCGGTTGTTTTTGTACTAAAGATGATTGTAATGCAAATTTTAAACTTAAAGTTTCTGATACATTGACGGCCTATCTTGAAATTGCAAATTATGCACGTAAAAAGTTTAATCCGGTGGTTGTCGGAATAACAGGAAGCTCCGGAAAGACAACAACAAAAGAAATTGTTTATTCTGTGTTGTCAGAAAAGTATAAAACTCATAAGACTTATTCTAACCATAATAACGAAATCGGCTTTTGCCAGACAGTTCTTTCAATGCCAGAGGACACAGAAGTTTTAATAGTTGAAATGGGGATGCGCGGGAAAGGTGAAATTGAACTTATTACAAAATATGCCGAACCTGATTATGCAATTATAACTAATGCGGGCTCTGCACATATAGGACGTCTGGGAAGTCTTGATAATATTGCAAAAGCAAAATGTGAAATTACAAAATATTTAAAAAATACTTTTATCGCAAACGATAGTGAACGAATTAAAAAATTTGCAGATTTTAACGGTGAAAAGATATTTTATTCGTTAAATGATGTTGAAATTATAGAAAAACGAAGCGGGTATTCTAAATTTATTTATAAAAATAAGGAATATGTTCTGAATGTAGAAGGTGATTACAATATTGAAAATTCTCTGTCTGCAATTGAAGTCGGTTATAAGCTTGGATTATCTTATGATGAAATCAGGCAAGGATTAGAAAAATATCGTCCTATTGAAAAAAGATGGGAAATTCAAGAAGTTGACGGATATAAAATTATAAACGACAGTTATAACGCAAATCCAGAATCAATGAAGGCATCAGTTTCAACATTTATAGAACTTTATCAGAACCCTGTTGTAATCCTCGGGAATATGGGTGAGCTTGGAGAAAATGAAATTGAATTTCATCGTGAGGTTGGAGAGTTTATAGGTAAAAAATTCAAGGGAAAACAGGTTTTGTTTCTTACAGTCGGAAATCTTGCAAAATATATAGGTGATGAACTTTATAAATATGGATTTGAGGTTAAGCATTTTGATAACAATATTGAAACATCCCGTTACATTCTTGCTAATTTGCATGCGGGTATTACAATATTCTTAAAGGCCTCAAGGGCGATGAAGTTTGAAGAGATAATAGATAATTTAAAAAATAAAACGGAGACTGATAATTTATGATAATGCTAGCAGTTGCATTTTTACTTGGAATGATATTATGTTTGCTTTTTGGAGTACCTTATATTGATTTTCTGAAAAAGCATATGATAGGACAGTACGTAAAAGACTGTGCCCCTGAAGCTCATGCAAAAAAACAGGGGACTCCGACAACCGGCGGAATTTTTATAATCTTAGCGGTAATGCTGGGCTCAATTATTACTCTTGCAATGGCTCAGAGATTATCAACTGAAGCATTTATTATTCTTTTAACTTTACTGTTTTATACATTTGCAGGATTTCAGGATGATTATATAAAACTTAAGGGGAAGGGAAACGACGGCTTAACTCCAAGAGGAAAACTTTTAAGACAAATAGCAATTGCAATGCTCCCGACTTTATATTTGATGATGTCAAAAGCCAGTGCTGGAGATGTTTCAATCGGGCATTATGTATTGCATCTCGGCTGGTTTTATCCTGTTTTTGCAGTATTTGTTATTACAGGAGCTTCTAATGCTTATAATTTGACTGACGGGCTTGACGGACTTGCTGCATCTACAGGAATTTTCTCATTTGCTGCCTGTGCTTTAATATGCTTGTTTTCTGGCTATCCAGAAGCGGCTATTATTTCAGCAGCGGTAGCTGGCGCGCTAGCTGGTTTCTTAAAGTATAATAAACCGAAAGCTCAAGTTTTTATGGGTGATACAGGGTCTCTGGCAATCGGCGGGTTGCTGGGAACAGTTGCTGTGCTTGGAAAATTTGAAATTCTTTTGATACTCATTGCCGGTGTTTTTGTTATGGAAACTTTGTCGGTAATAATTCAGGTTACAAGTTTCAAAACTACTGGTAAAAGGGTATTTAAGATGTCGCCGATTCATCACCACTTTGAATTATGCGACTGGAGTGAAAAGAAGATAGTTTTTGTATTTGCTCTGGTTTCTGCATTGCTTTCGATGAGTGCAGTTGTATTATACATTTTGTTAAATAGAGGAATAATTTAGATGAAGTCATTATTGCCTAATATGAAATATGCTGATAAAAAAGTTCTTGTTCTCGGCTTTTCCAAAAGCGGTATTTCTGCTGCAAAATATTTGAACAGCCGGGGAGCAGATGTTTATATAACAGAATTTAGGGAAGAAAAAGCCGAAGATGCCGGCAAGTTACAAGAATTGAGAGAGCTTGGTATTAATATCGAGATGGGCGGGCATAGCGATGAATTTATAAATGATTCGTATATTGCCGTAACTTCTCCAGGGATCCCCCCGCGTGCCGCTATTATGCAAAAACTGAAAGAAAATAAGATAAAGGTTATTTCAGAAATTGAACTTGCGTCATCGCAAACTGGTGCTTCATTTATTGCAATTACCGGTACTAACGGTAAAACAACAACTACCGCTTTGACGGCTCACATTCTGTCTAGTGAATATAAAGCTGAACCGTGCGGAAATTACGGTGTTCCACCCTGTGATTTACTGGATAAAGATGTTGATTTTATGGTATGTGAATGCAGCTCTTTTCAGTTAGAATACAGTAATTCTTTCCAGCCTCAAATTTCTGTTTTTACTAACTTTACGCCGGATCATATTGACTGGCATGAAGGTCTTGAAAATTATTTTAAAGCTAAGGCGAAGATTTTCAAAGGTCCTCAGGCGCCTGCATTTTCGGTATTGAATGCAAAAGATGCCAGACTTCTTGAATTTTCAAGGGAATGCGGCGGGACAGTATTTCTTTTTGACGGTGATATAGGCGATAATTGTTCTTATATAAAAGATGAGGCAATTTATTTTAAGCGTAACGGTAATGAAGAGAAGATTATAGATTTAAAAGATTGTCCGCTGATTGGAAACCATAATTACCAGAATGTAATGTGCGCTGTTATCGTTGCAAAGCTTGAGGGAATCTCAAACGAAAATATAAAATCTTCAATTATGTCATTTAAGGTTCCGGAACACAGACTTGAAAAATTTGCGCAAAGCGGTAAAACAGTGTTTTATAATGATTCCAAAGCTACAAATCCAGAGGCTAGTCTTGTTGCAATTAATTCTTTTAATAACTGTGATGTAGCGTTAATTGCCGGCGGCCGTGATAAAAATACGGATTTGGCGGAATTTTGTGATGCAATAAAGAAACATATTAAGACTGTAATTTTAATCGGTGAAGCCGCTGACAGGTTTGAAGAAAATCTGAAAAATAGCGGATTTGATAATATAATAAGAGAAGCAACAATGCAGTCAGCTGTTGATAAAGCAATTGAGTTAAATCCGGATGTTGTTTTATTGTCGCCTGCGTGTGCAAGTTTTGATATGTTCAGCGGATATGAGGAAAGAGGAAAGGTATTTAAGGAATATGTCTTATCAAAGGTCAGATAGGAGGGAACCGCGTAATAAACGCGGGGAACAGCCAATTCAAAGTATTATAATATCATCTCCTGACAAGACTTTATTGATTGTCGTAGCTTTCCTTGTAATTATAGGATTTTTGGCTATATTTTCGGCCACAGCTCCGAAATGCCTGGATGAGGGTGGAAATCCTGCGCAATTCCTGATAAAACAGTTAATTTGTTTTGTTGTAGGTTTTTTCGGCTTAAAGTTTTTTATGAATTATGATTATAAAAAACTTGCTGATTGGAATGTAATTATTATGGCGTCAATTTTGATTGCATTATTTTTAGTTGATTTTACGCCTCTCGGTGTTGTTGTTAACGGTGCGAAAAGATGGATTAATATTGCTGGTTTTCAATTACAGCCTTCGGAGTTTGCTAAACCTGCTGTTGTTCTTTTGCTTGCTAGTGCATTCAGAAAAGATGCAAATCTGTTTGATCAAAATAAATGGGTTTGGGCATTTTTTCCGATAATTGCCATGGCTGGGTTAATTTTTATTCAACCTAACCTTTCTATGGTAATTCTTCTTGGAATGACAACTGTTGTAATGTATATGGCTGCCGGCGGCTCCATGAAGTTATTTTTAAGCTGTGTTGGTGCAATGGTTATGGCGCTTGTCGTCGGACTTACAACTATTATTAAACCTTACCAGTTACAGCGTATTAAAACGTGGCGTCACCCCGAGCTTGACCCTTTAGGTGCAGGTTATAATATCATCCAATCTCTTATTGCATTTGCATCCGGCGGTTTCAGCGGCGTAGGTTACGGCGGTTCTATTCAAAAACTTTCCTATTTGCCGGAATGTCATACCGATTTTATTTTTGCAATTATAGCCGAAGAACTCGGATTTGTCGGATGTGTGCTTGTTATAGGATTATTTTTTACATTTATGCAGAGAGGTTTTGTAATAGCTGCAAGATGCCCTGATATGTACGGTAAACTCCTTGCTGTCGGGATTACTTTTTCAATTACATTTCAGGCTTTTATGAATATGAGCGTCGCAAGTTCATTTTTACCGACAACAGGTGTTCCGCTTCCATTTATAAGTTACGGCGGTTCATCTCTTATTGTATCAATGATCATGGTCGGAATACTTTTAAATATTTCGAAAAAACGTATTAAAAAGATAAGGAACAGATATTAATGGGCAGATTTTTTATAACAGGAGGCGGAACCGGCGGACATATTTACCCTGCAATTGCGGTTGCAGAAGCCTTGCAAGGGGAAGATATTTTTTATGTAGGTAATCCTGAAAATCTAGAATTTGATATTGTTTCACAAAAAGGTTATAAATTTTTAGGTGTAAATGTCCATGGAATGCCGAGACATGCAGGGTTAGAACTTATTAAATGGACTTTTCAGCTTGGTTTTGCTGTTTTGAAATGCTGCTATTATATTTTAAAATATAAACCTGATGCTGTATTTGGAACAGGGGGTTATGTTTCTGCTCCGGCGCTTATAAGTGCAAGACTGATGAATATTCCTTATATGATGCATGATTGTGATGCTCAGCCCGGACTTGTTACAAGAAAACTTGCAGGCGGTGCAAAATGTGTGTCAACCGCTTTTGAATGCGCCTGTAAATTTTTACATAATAAAAATTGTTATGTAAATGGCAATCCAATTCGTTCATCATTTAAAACTTTGTCTAAGCAAGATGCAAGAAAGGCTATGGGACTTGAAGATAAATTAACGCTTTGTATAATGGGCGGCTCACAAGGAGCACGTTCAATAAATGATGCTGCTGTTGAAGTGTTAAAAGCTTTCTCAAAAGATTTCAATATTCAGGTAATTTTTCAGACAGGAAAGAAAAATTATGAGAGAGTATTGGAGCAGTTAATTAAAATTTATCCTGAATACGAAAACGACAAGAACATAATAATTAAGCCGTATTTTGATGACATGGTTACAGTATTAAAAGCTTCAGATATTGCTGTTTCCCGTTCAGGTTCGTTAAGTATTTCTGAAATCTGCGCATCAGGAATTGCTCCGATATTTGTACCATATCCGTATGCAGCCTCTGATCATCAGCGTAAAAATGCAAAATTTATGGAAGAGAAAAATGCAGGAATTTATATTGAGGACAGTGAAATAACTGAAAAAAGTTTATATAGCCTTGTGAACTCTCTTATTAATGACAAAACAAAATTAGATCAGCTGCAAAAAAATTCATTATCACGTGCCAAATTTGACGGCACAGAAAAAATAGTTGAACAGTTGAAAGAAATTGCAAATGAAAAATAACTATGATAAAGCGGTAGAGCTTTTAACTTCTCAGGGAAAATTTTATATTAATCTTGGATTGGAGCGAATTTCGGCGATTCTTGAGCTTCTAGGTAATCCACAGGATAATTTGAAATGTATTCATGTCGCGGGAACCAACGGCAAAGGCTCTGTATGTGCAATTATTGCGGAAATTCTATCAGAAGCCGGTATTAATACCGGACTTTATACAAGTCCGCATATTTTTGATTATACGGAGCGAATTAAAATTAATGGTACAGATATTTCAAAGACTGATTTCTCTAAATATGTATTTGATGTTTGCAATCTTGCCGATAAAAATAATATTCATCTAACTGAATTTGAGATTTTAACAACTGTTATGTTCAAATATTTTGCAGATAACAATGTTGATGTTGTGGTTCTTGAAACAGGTCTTGGAGGGCGTTTTGATGCCACGAATGTTATAAAATCTAACCTTTGTTCAATTATAACTCATATTGATTTGGACCATACAGAACGGCTTGGAAATACTAAATCTAAAATAGCTTTTGAAAAGGCGGGTATAATAAAACCAAATTGTCCTGTATTTACATCTGAAGGATATGAGGAAATTAAAGATAAAGCTGATGAATGCAATTCTTTATTTGTTATGGTTGCCCCTTTTGAAGATACAACAAATCTTTCTCTCAAAGGTACATGCCAGCAGGAAAATTTATCGCTTGCACTTGCAGCAGTAAGGCATCTTTTTCCTCATATTTCCGAACATACAATCCAAGAGGCTATAAAAAATGTTAAGCATCCCTGCCGTTTCCAAATCTGCAGTGATAATTTGATTATTGACGGTTCGCATAACCCTAATGGCGCTATGGCTCTTAGAGAAAGTCTTGATTTGTATTATCCTGATAAAAAAAGGTGTTTTGTGTTTGGATGTTTGAAAAATAAAGATTACAAGAAAATGATGGAAATACTGTTTTCAAAAGGCGATGAAATATATTTTTATCATTTTAATAATAAAAATTCATGCACTGTTAAAGAACTAAAAAGTTCCTGCGAGTTTTCGTCAAAAGAATTTAAATCTTTGGATGAACTCCCTTCTGACTGTTTGAAAATAGTTTGCGGTTCATTTTATATGCTTAGTGAGATTGTGCCTGAGAATTTTGTTCGTCGGCCATTTCCTCAAGAAGATTTGTAACCCTTGCAGGTTCAAAATCAGTGCATGAATTCCATATTAAAGTAGGCTTTTTCCCGTTTATAGAAGGGCTTGGATAATCACTGTTACAGAAGCCTTTTAACATATTTGTTGAACCGTCAATATTGGATGTGAAATATTTACAGCAGCTGCAAATTTTCAGTACAAAGCCATAATCATATAGTTTTTGTCTTATTTCCTGTAAAGCATCTATCATTCTGAGATGCCTTCCTGTTATAAATTTTTTATTTTTATACATGAATTTGATTTTTGCAAGCCCTGATTCTGATATAAATTCAAGTTTGCATGGAAGTTCTCTGCCGGCATTGTTCATTACAAAAGCTTCAATCACAAGCTTTTCTGTTCCTTCCGGAAGTTCTTCACGTCTTGCAATTTTTGCTCTGATAACTCTTACCGGAGGAAGATTTTTAATGATATGGCAAAGCGAGTATATTGGGTATAAGCATAACAACACTATTTCTTTGAATCTTAATTTTGAATTTATAAGACTTATTCCAAAGCCGGCTACAAGAATTAAAAAAGTGAAAAGAACAATTTTAAAATCAACAAAGAAATAATACCTGTAAGAATGTTTCATTACAACCGCATAAATAATTAAAAGCATCCAGATATTAGGATTTAATAGGGAAAAAGTATGTTCTGCAAATACAAAATTTTTAGACCAAATTTGTGTAAAGCAGTTCTTGAACAGTTCTATTCTTGCAGAGAGTCTGGGTTTTCTAAATTCATAATTAGCCGTATCTACATAGGTCTGAATATTAGGGTTATAAGTGCAAGGACATTTAATTTTGGAAAGCATCATACTGTATTTTAATTCAGTATTAATATCTTTAAAATCTACAGATCCTGTTTCATCCACAATATCTTTTTTTATAACGAATACACCGGAATCAGCGCTTGCTGCAAGTCCAAACAAAGAACGCGCTTTTCTCATGAAATTCATGTGATATTTCTGGTAGGCTGCCTTAATTTTATCTACAGGGCCAAGATTATCTGTAAGAATAAGTGTTTCTCCGCTTAGTGCACTGTTGTTAACAAGAGCAGAGTTAACTGTTGTTAAAAAATTCGCAGGAATGCTTCTATCTGCATCCATAAATACGTAGGAATCGATTGTCTGGTCTTTCGACAGTCTTTCAATAAGCATAGAAACAGCCTGATCTTTGCCAACTGTTCCGACACCTGTTATATTTATAAGATTTACAAACGCTTCATTTACAAATAACTGTTCGGAGCCGTCTGAACAGTTATCCAGAATAACAAACACTCTAAAATTATTTATAGGATAATCCTGCATTTTTAATTCTTTAATAAGATTTTCCAGAGTAATTTTGTTATTTCTGGCATAAATCACAACTGCAATATTGTCTTTTTCTTCGTATTGGGAATATCTTTTTTCTATTTTAAAAGGTTTATCATTAAGGTTTCTGAGTGCCAGTGCGAAGAAATAGAGCGAATATATTGCAACATAAATATATAAAATGTCTAAAATTAATTCCATAATCATCCTTTCACAATTATATTCTATTTAAAAGGATATTAAAAATCCATTACATGTTAATAAATGTAATTAGAAAATAGTAATTTCCGGAAGTATATGTTATAATATAAAATATAGAAAGGAGCTTTTTATGAATATTATGCGTTTATCAAATGTTTTCGGGGGGGGGGCAATTTAACGCTTTTATCTTCGGTTTTAGGCGGTTGTGAAAATCAAAAATTATGCTATAATAGTGATGAATATCCTCACATAAATAATGGAGTTTTAGGAATGAAAAAAGCATTTACTTTAGCGGAAGTTTTGGTTACTCTTGGTATAATCGGTGTGGTATCTGCAATGACAGTACCAACATTGATGCAAAACCATCAACGTAAAACGTATGTAACACAATTACATAAAGTTTATAATGAAATTTCTCAGGTTTTACTGCAGTATCAAAGTGATAAAAATGCTGTAAATTTAACTGAAGCCGGTTTAACTTCTACTGCCGCATTGCAGAATATGATCACTTCTTATATGAAAATTGTTGCAACATGTGATAGTGTAGCTGAACCTTGTTTCAGTGATTCATATAAATACATAAATGGAAATTCTGCGGCCGGAGCATATACAAATAATGTAAAATCATATGTTCTGGCAAGTGGTGCTGCTATCCGGCCTGTTTATAGTAAACCCTCAACATATAAAATAGCTAATTTTATGGTTGATATAAATGGAGCTAAAGGACCTAATATATCAGGTAGGGACTTATTTTTTCTATATTTATATTCAAACGGAATTATAGACGAGGGGCCGGATGAAACAGTTAATAATGCACCGTTAACGGAAGATCAGCGTGAAGCATTAAATTGTGAAACCAGTTTAAATGGTTGTTTTGGCCGATTATTGAATGATAACTGGGAAATGAATTATTAGTACAAAAAAGCTCCTGATTTCAGAGAGCTTTTTTTAACATGTTTATAATTGTAATAAATTTAATAATGCCCTTTTTAATTTGTTTAGGTCTAATGCACAATTCAGGAAATAACGGATAATAATAATAAAAAGGGGAGTAATATGCTTAAAAGAATTATTTTATATTTCGGATTTGCTATATTTGCGATGCTTCCGGTTTCTGCCCAGAATTTTTCAGCCGATGAGCTTGTAAATATAAACGTTTATGAAAAAATTAATCCTGCAATTGTTTCTATTGATGCAAATTTGGATGACGGATTTTCTGCAGGTACGGGTTGCATTGTGCGAGCTGATGGAGTAATTCTTACAGGTTCGCATGTTATAGAGGGTGCAAAAGAGATTGATGTAACAACCCACGACGGTAAGATTTATAAAGCATCGGTTCTTGCCAAAATGGGTAAGAACAAAGATCTCGCTCTTCTGAAAATCACACCGAAATCAAGATTGAAAACTATTTCTTTTGGAGATTCCTCTGATGTTAAAGTCGGGCAGAAAGTTCTGGCTATAGGTAATCCTTTCGGCTTTTCAGGGACTTTAACATCCGGTATTGTTTCAAGAATAGATTACGCAAAAGGGCGTATTCAAACAGATGCGGCAATAAATCCAGGGTGTTCAGGCGGACCTCTTTTAAATTCTCAGGGAGAGGTGATAGGCATTTCACAGTCAATTTATAATCCTGATAATAACATCTCAAATATAGGAATTGGTTTTGCTATACCTGTAAATGACGCAAAAAAATTTATTGAAACAGCTAATCTAAATAATATGCCTTTAAGTAATAAAAAACGTTTTGCGTTTAAAGAATAGGTTAATTTTTGATAAACTTTTAACTCTGTTTAATTTCTTCATGGTATAGTAAATTATATAAAACTAAGGAGGAATTATGACAGAGTTTTATTTTATGGATGGTGAGTATGTTGAAGCATCAAAAGCAATGATCCCCATCCGAACACATGCTTTCTTGTATGGAACAGCTGTTTTTGAGGGTATAAGAGCTTATTGGAACGAAGAAGAAAAGCAGTTGTATGCTTTCAGGGTTCCCGAACACTATGAAAGACTTTTGCGAAGCGCAAAAATCATGTGCATGAAAAGTCCTTATACTGTTGAAGAACACTGTGAGATTACTAAAAAACTTCTTGCAAAAAATAATTACAAAGAGGACTGTTACATGCGTCCGACTTTATATAAATCTGCTCAAAAAGTAGGACCTGGATTATATGATAATACAGATTCCTATGCTTTAATTACTAATAAAATGGGAGATTATATTGATACTTCAAAGGGCTTGAAAGTTTGCGTATCAAGCTGGAGAAGAAACAGTGATAATGCAATTCCGCCAAGAGCAAAAGTGGCAGGTTCTTATGCAAACGCTGCATTGATTAAGACAGATGCTCACAATATGGGCTTTGATGATGCTATTGTTCTTGATGAAGCAGGACAGGTAACGGAAGGTTCTGCTATGAATATGTTCCTTGTTCAGAATGGCAAGCTTGTTACTACTATGAAAACAGATAATATTCTGGTAGGGGTTACAAGAAATACTATTATTGAGCTGGCTAGAGACGTTCTTGGTATCGAAACGGAAGAACGGGCAATAGATAGAACTGAATTATATATTTCTGATGAGGCTTTCTATTGCGGTACAGGTGCTCAGGTCAGCCCGATAGTAAGTGTAGATAATAGAGAACTCGGAGATGGTAATGTCGGACCGATATCAAAAGAACTTCAAAAACTTTATTTTGATGTCGTAAAAGGAAGAGTCCCAAAATATAAAAAATGGTGTATGCCAATTTATTAATTTTTACAACCCTCCCTTATCAGGGAGGGCTTTTCAAGGTAATTTATGATTGATTTTTTAGGGCTTTGTGTTCAAAATTTAATAAAAAGTATTAAATACCTTTTTCAGGTGCGGTTTTCTGCTGTTTTGGCACAAGCAGCAGCTATAAGTTATGATTCTTTACCTATCTCTTTAATTATTGCCTTTATTGCAGCTGCAGTAATAACTATTCAGGTTTCAAAGCAATTTTTAATGAGCGGGGCAGAAGCTTATATCGGCGGTACTATTGCTGTGATTATGATAAGGGAAATTGCCCCCGGTTTTGTGGCTCTGGCAATTGGTGCGCGTGCCGGAACGGCTATTTCAGCTGAAATAGCAAATATGCAGGTAACTTCTCAGGTTGATGCCATGAAAACATTAAAAGTTGATCCTGTGGGTTATTATTTTACTCCAAGAATTCTTGCTGCGGCATTAACTGTTCCAATGGTTGTTTTGATTGCGGAATTTATAGGGATTGCAGGCGGAATGCTTGTTTCTCAAGCTACCATAGACTTACATCCTGCAAGATATATGAATTCTGCATGGCTTTGGATGTCAACAAGAGATATATATATTAGTCTTTTAAAAGGGGCTTTATTTGGAGGGTTGATTGCTCTTGTTTGTGCAACTCAAGGATATAGTACAAAAGGCGGGGCTAAAGAGGTTGGAATTTCAACGACTCAGGCCGCAATATTATCTACTATATATATGCTTGTTACAGATTTTTTGGTTAATCTTGTATTTTATATCATATAATATAGGTATAGTATTAATTAGTATCAGGCAAGATATTTTTGAACCGCTTCTTTTGAGAATACTTCAATGCTGTCATGCGAATGTATAAATATCATGCAACTGATAAGTGATTTAAGTGTCTCAAAATCTGAAAAAGACAATTTATATCTTAAATCTTCCATGTTGTTAGCAAGAAATTCCATGATTATTGTTTTGTTATCAAAAACAAGGTTTGCAAAATAATCAAATGCTTCTTTAGACTTTATTCCTTCAAGATAAATAATATCAGGGGATTGAAATTCTATAAAGCGAGCTGCTTTATCCATATTAAATCCGACATTTTCATTCAATTCGCATTGATGAACATTATGAAGATTATATTTTGCGATACTTTCAAGTGTCATAATATTTTTATTTTTATCGGCAGCTTCCAAAAGCAGCGAATAAATAATATGAGTTTTACCACTTAATGGGGAGCCGCAAACTATAATAATCCCAGGATTATTCAACGCAGACTTTATAACTTTGAGGTTATTTTCAGAGTTTATAATTTGATTTAACGGTCTTGGAGGTTTATAAACTTTAAGGAAAATTCTTTCCCCCATAATTGTCGGGAATGTTGAAATACTGGCAATAACATTTATTTCATCAACTTTAAAACTTAACTTTCCGAGTTGAGGGACTTCTGAGACTGATGCATCAAGTTCTGCAAGAGTTTTTAGCTTTGCGACAAACGAAGATGTTAATACAGATGGAATATTACCTTTATTTTGGATTTCTCCGTTCTTCTTAAAATTAACACCTAAACCGCTGTCTTCATGTTGAAATGTAACTTCATGAACTCCTTCAAGTATTGCTTGTTTTAATATTGCGGTAATTATTTTTTTGATATGATTGTCTGATAAATCTTCACTGTGCAATTCATCACGCCAATCAAATTCCACACCGTCTTCTATCGAAATTTCACCAACGGAAGAAGCTGACTTATAATATTCTTCAACTTTTTTTCTGATACTTTTTTCAGAAGAAATTACCGGTTCTATAGAGCATTCCGCTGTTTCAATAATCTTGTCAATTGCGAATAAATCCAGCGGATCTGCCATAGCCACAGTTAAAGTATCTTCAATTTTAAAAAGCGGGATCATTTTGTATTTTTTTGCGTCTGAAACGTTTATATACTTTAAACATTTAGGATCAAGAGTGTAATCATCAAGATTGACAAAAGGTATATGTAATTTAGCTTCCAAAAATTTTAAAATAGCATCTTCAGTTATAACTCCTGAATTTATAAGGGCCTGTCCAATATTAATATTTTGAGCATTAGCAATTTCTTCTGCCTGTTCTATTGTTTCGTAAGGCACAAGACCGGCTCTGACCATATCGTACTTTAGCTTTTCAAGAGTTTTGTTTGTAACTGATGTTTCCATAATTATTTTAAATATTCTTCAACTTTTTTTACTACTTCATCTAATTCAAACGGTTTTGTAATATATTCATCCGCACCCGTTTCTTCTCCGATTAGTTTATCTTCTTCCTGCGAGCGTGCTGTAACCATTAAAATAGGAATATTTTTATATTTTGCGTCATATTTTAAAAGGCGGCTGATTTTATAGCCGTTAATTTTTGGCATCATAACATCAAGTATTATTAAATCCGGAATTATTTCTTTAGCCAGCCTTAATCCGTCCTCTCCGTTATATGCGCAATAACAGGTAAAATCAGCAGCTTCAAGAACAAACTTTAAGCTTTCAACAATATCCTGTTCATCGTCAACAATTAGAATCTTTTTCATAATCCCTCCGTCGCCTGATATAATTTCATTATAACATATCAAAAATCTTCTTCTATATTGTTAAATTTTGTAATATATCCATACTACATACGCAATTTTTTATATTTATTGCTTTTCAATATTTAAGTGTGATTAGACCGAAAGGAGTTATTTTATCATGGGATTGTTAAATAAAGCAGTATCAGGTGTTAGAGATTTTGCTAAACGAGAACCGGTTTTTAGATTTGGAGGCATTCAGAGTATGGGAGCGCACACCAGGCCGGCTGATACCAGAACAACAGAACAATTAATGGCTAATATAGATTATTTTGCACAGCGTAACCCTGAGGTTGCCCAGTTTAAAAATGAATTGAAGCAGATGAACCCTGAACATTTGGGTCTTGTTTCTGATATCTGCGAACTGGCAAATAGAAGGGAAATGATTCCTACAAATATTGATATCAGGAATCCAAAGCAAGTTGGAAAAAATATTTTTGTAAAGTGGATTGAAAAACTCCCGAAAGCATCAAAGGAAAATCCGGAAGCTTTGAATTTTACCCAGGAAGTTATAAATCATACTGATAGCACTGCGTCAAAATATTTTCTTGCCTCTGCGGTTGATTTGCTTGAACATCCCGAAGCTGCAAGTCATTTGAGGGCAACAAAACCTCTTGTGAAAGATATTGCTGAATCTGCATTAAACGGCGGTTACACAATGGATTATTCAAAAGAAAAGGACTTTGTGGATGCTGTCGGAGCTTTTATAAATCCTGCGTCTGATGCAAGAAAAATAGAAATGCTTCCTGAAGTTATAAAGGCAGCAGATGAAGCTCCAATAGATAAGGTCTACATTGATTCAATACCTTTTATTCAAAGCAGAACTCCGATTGAACAAATTAGAGAAAACTTAAAAGTATTCCCGGAAGTTGCAAAAGGTTTATCAAAACAAACGGATGAGGTTAATATAACAGACTTTTTAACCCGCAACGTTAATCTGGACTAATTCTTTAACAACCGGAATTACAAAATAGAATTTAGAACCTTTATTGAGCTCACTGTCGCACCAGATGGCGCCATGGTGAGCTTCTAATAATTGTTTGGCAATCGGAAGCCCTAAACCTGTTCCGCCGGCTTTTCTGGAAAGTGAATTTTCAATCTGTGCAAATTTGTCAAAAGCGTGAAGCAGGTCTTTTTCTGCTATACCTATTCCTTCATCTTCTACGCAAACCTCTACATAATCCCCATCGTCCAACTTTATTGAATCTTTAAAATACTCGTTAATTTTTATATCTTTAGAGCTAATCATAGACGAAGATATTCTTATTGTTTTATTCTCCGGTGTAAACTTGATTGCATTAGAAACAAGATTTGTCAAAACCTGTTCAAGTCTTTGCGCATCCGCCGTAATTTCAGGTAAATTTTCCTTTTCATCTGTTATGAGATTTAATCCCTTGGATTTTGCAACTTCTGATAATGCGGATTTCACATATTCAATGACGGTGTTTACGTTAGTCGGGGCAAAATTGAAATCCATTTTTCCGGCTTCAATTTTTGATAAGTCTAACAGGTCGTTAATTATTCCGGAAAGTCTCTGCACATTTCTCATTGCCATTGAAAGAAATTTGTCTGCAGATGGGGTTATGTCAAAACAGCGTCCGCTCATTAAGATGTCTAGAGAGTTCTTTATTGACGTGAGCGGTGTTCTCAATTCGTGAGATACTATTGAGATAAATTCTGATTTCAGCCTTTCCAGTTTTTCTAATTTTGCGTTTGTTTCAATGATTTCCTGATATAATGTTGCGCTTTTCAGCGGAAGAGAAACCTGTTGGGCAATTGTTTGGAAGCAGGTTGAGTCCTCGGAGGTAAAAGAAGCTTCCTTAAATATTTCAATACATCCAAAAAAGTTATCGCCGAGGCTTATTGGTGCAAACATGTTATCGTATTGAAATAGTGTAAAAGTAAACCTGCTTGCGGGATACTTAACCTGTTTGACAACTTTTAAATTTTCTGCATTAAGATCTAACGGTGCCTGTTTCCCTTCAAAAAGCGAGTTATAATTCAGTATTGTTCTTAGTTTTAACGCGGTAATAAGTTCATCTGAAAGTTCATACAGGGAATTTAATATTAGCACAGGCTCCTCGTTGGTACATAGCGAAAGAGTACAGGTCAGAGAAAAACTTAAAGCCTTATCCATTCCCTCTATCATATATTGAATAAGTTTTGACTTATCAAGGGTTCCCGCAAACTGTGAACTTGTGCTGTATAGTGCGTTCAGCCTGTACAGACTGTCAGCAAGATCTTTGTTTGAATTAGAAAGCATATCCAGAGAATTTTTCATTCTGAGATTAATATTAATTGTTGATAAAATTATATCTTCGCTCATATCGCAGGTAATAAATGCGTTGGCATATTTGACTAATTCTTTGTCAACTTTATTGCCTGATATATAAAAAATTATTATGGTATTTTCGCATTTATCTTTGACTATTTTAATTAGATTTTTAATATTAGCTGCATTTTCGTCAACAATAATTATATCTGGAACTTCTATACTTATGGTGTCTGCTATAAACTTTTCATTTGCAAGTATTGAAAAGTTATACGGCTTTTTATTAAATATTTTATGAAATTTATCTGTTTTTGTAATGTCATCACATACCAGCAAAATATTAATCATAATATTAATTTTAGCAGTATTGAAACATTAAGCAAGTAAATTAAATTTTCTTTACTTACTTCTGAATTTTTATCCCGGTTTAACCTGCCGGAATTTACAGTTAGTATCAAACATATAACCCCATAAAACTGGTTTACGTCATTCAAATAAGCATGATGGCATAGTCGTTGCCGCCACAACTCCGATCCGAGGGGCATTAAAATTCCGATAAGGGCAAACCTATAGAGTCCTTATGTTTATTTCTGTTTGAATTAGGTTATGTCCCTTTTTTTTTCGGATTTTTATTATGTCTTGGCTTCCCGTTATTTCTTTTCGGCATATTCGGGGTTGAATAGGATGTTTGAATTCGTTTTACACTGTATACATCAGGTATTGCCTGTATACTTAAAATAACTTTTTTCAATGTGTCAATGTTATCCAGTTCTATTCCCAACTCGATAATACCTACTTTTCCCCCTTTAGATTTTACATTTGCATAATTAATATTGGTATTATTATCTGATACCGCAGCAATAATATCTTTTAGTAGCCCCTGTTTTTCTGCTGTTTCAACTCTGATTGTTGTATTGTATGTTTTGTTAACATTATCGCCTGACCAGCGTATATCCATTAATCTTTCCGGTTCTATATGATCAAGCATTTGACAGTCCATTCTGTGAACAGTAACCCCTTTGGCCCTTGTAACAACTCCTACTATAGGTTCTCCGGGTATTGGAGAGCAGCATTTAGCTATTGAATATAATAAACCCTCCAGGCCTATTATATCTTTTTCAGATTTTTTTCTTTTGGGACCATGGAATGAAGCTTCGGAAGGTTTTGTTGGTTCCGGCTTTTTGAGTTTATTAATTATTTTGTTTAATGTTGTCTCACCATATCCCAGTGCTGCAAATAAATCTTCGGCAGAAAGATAATTCATCTGTTTTGCTACTTTGTCAAACTCTCCTGATTTCATGTAATCATCAAATACTGCTTTGGTAAGTTCATGTTCAAGGTTTGATTTACCTACATCAATATGTTCTTCACGGTTATTTTTCTTAAACCATTGTTTAATTTTCGAGGATGCCTGCTTGGTCACTACAAAATTTAACCAGTCAAGACGTGGGGCAGGTGTTTTTGATGTTAGAATTTCAACGATATCACCATTTTTGAGTTTCGTATCAAGCTGTGCAATTCTTCCGTTAATAAGTGCTCCAACTGTTTTATTACCGACTTCTGAGTGAATTCTGTATGCAAAGTCTACAGGTGTTGCATTTACAGGTAAGTCAAATACGTCGCCATTAGGCGTGAATGCAAATACCTGATCAGAGAATAAATCAAGTTTAACAGAATTAACATAATCTTCGGCAGATGTCATATCTTTATCATATTCAACAAGCTTTCTCATCCAGGAAAACTGCATATCTGTCGGATTATTGGCCTTTTGTGAGCCTTTTTCTTTGTAGCGCCAGTGTGCGGCAATACCATATTCAGCTACTTCATGCATTTCCCATGTCCTGATTTGAACTTCAAGAGGTTTTGAGCGCGGACCGATTACAGAAGTGTGTAATGACTGATACATATTACCTTTTGGCATGGCTATGTAGTCTTTAAACCTTCCAGGAATTGGTTTAAACTGAGAATGAATAAGCCCTAAAACTTCATAGCATTCTTTTTCTGTATCAACTATAACTCTTACTGCTGTTATGTCATATAAATCATGGAATGCAATATTCAGCCGTTTCATTTTGCTGTAGATACTGTAATAATGTTTTGCCCGTCCGGTAATCTGTGCGTTAATACCTGCTTTTTTTACATCTGCTGTAATTTTATCTATAAGAATTTTTACTGTTTCTTCTCTGCTGGCTTTTGTTTGTGATACAAGACGTGCAATTTCAAAATATTTATCAGGTTCCAGATACCTTAGGGACAAATCCTCAAGCTCTGCTTTAATTTTGTAGATACCTAAACGGTTTGCAAGCGGTGCGAAAATATCAAGAGTTTCTCTTGCGATTTTCTGTTGTTTGCTTGTTGTCATGAAATTCAGGGTTCTCATGTTATGCAGTCTGTCAGCAAGTTTTAAAAATACTATTCTGATATCATTTGCCATTGCGATAAAAAGACGTCTGAAATTTTCGGCCTGACGTTCTTCTTTTGATTTGAACTGCAGTTTCCCGAGTTTCGTAACACCTTGAACAAGTGTTAAAACATCTTTTCCGAACAATTTTTCAATTTCTTCAGGTTTTGTATCGGTATCTTCAAGAATATCATGTAAAAACGCTGCTTGAAGAGTATGAGAATCCACTTTTAGTCCGACAAGAATTTTTGCGACTTCGACAGGATGAATAATATAAGGTTCTTCAGATATTCGGTATTGACCTTCATGCAATCTTTTTGCAAAAAGATATGCTTTTTCTATTTGTTCAATTTCTTCCGGTTCTCTGTTCTGTGCAATAAGCTCTTGTTTTATATCATTAAAAAGTGGTTTTTCGGTCATGATATAATCATAATACAGATTTTATTTGAATTTTTCAAGTAAAATAAGATAATTTCATTCATAAGGATTACAAAAAATGTTGCGAGAAGCTAAAAACGGATTAATTCTAGATTTGAGAATATTGCCTAATGCATCTAAAAATGAAATTATTAAATCCGATAATATGATTAAAGTCAGGATTACGGCCCAGCCTGTGGACGGGAAAGCAAATAAAGCTCTTATTGAATTTTTATCCAAACAGTTTAAAGTTCCAAAATCTATGTTTGAAATTATTAGAGGACAAATATCAAAAGATAAAACTGTATTGATAAGGGTATCAGATATTGAAAAATTAGATAACATAAAAACTTTTGTTAATAATTTATCGTAATAGCGCAAAAAATTATATTTACGTTTTTTAGAAATTTTGAAGGAGTAAAAGATGGAAATTAATAGAATTGATAATAGTATAAATTATAGTAAAAAATGTAATGCACCTTCTTTTAAAGCCGGTATTAGCAGCAGATTATTTAGCAAACTTCGGCAGGACGGTGCTGATATTGTTGAAATAATGAAAAAAACTGATGATATATATAATATAAATGATAAAAATTTTGTACTTGCTGATGCAGTGTACAATGCAAAAGAAAAAACGGCAGATTTCTTCTTGTCTGCAGTAGATATGATAAAATTTATTCCGGGGTTAGAAAACGTAAGCCCAAAAGTCGTTAAGGCAAAAGGTGAAAAACTTTCTGATGCTTTTCAAAATATTAAATTAAATGATTTAAAACAGGCTAATATGTCACTTGCAGCCGGATATAATAAACGTTACGAAGAAACAAAGCCATTACGTGCTGAATTAAAATCTAAACGTGAGGCTGTAGAAGCAAAACTTAAAGAAAAATTTGAAAAAGCTGACGGTTTTTGGAATAATTATTATAGAAAACTGGACGAAGCTAAAGATAAGCTTGCAAAAAATGTTACTTTAGGTTAGAATAACATATACAGGAAAAATAATGATTAAAAACAATTCTTTAAAATTGCATCATATACATTATCATAGCGTCCTTGGAAGGCTATGAATTGATGTTTTACGCTTTTAAAGAATAAAAAATGAATTTCAATTCTTATAAAATAGTCTTTCAAGGAACCCTTTAAAAAGCGTTGTGAGACTGTTTACAGAACTTTATGTTCTATTAAGAATTGGAGAAAATAAGATGACAATAACAAATATAATTTCAGCTATAGGAAATAATAGCAGTGTATACCCCTTAATAGTCCGCGATTGCGGGATTGAAGTACCTACTAAAATTATTCTTACTTATGATCAGAATAAGAAAGAATCAAAAGGTATAGCATATCTTGCCGCAAGAGAACGCTTTCTTGATGAATATGCTACATCAGCTGTCTGGCTTGGTGGTATTCCTCTGGTGGGCTGGCTTGTTGATAAATATATAAAAACTAAAGGCCTTAATCCTAAAGTAAATTTGAAATTATTTAAAGAAGAAGCAGGGATTCAAGGGATTGATTATAATATCAATAAGTTTAAAAATTCTGCACCGGAGGCTGTGAAGGATTTGCTAAAAGTTAAAGAAAATAAAAAACTTTATGAGAAACTTCTTGCAGGAAAATTTATTGCATCAACAACAATTCCAATTCTTTTTATGGGCTTTATTCTACCTAAATTAATTTTTGCTTCATCTGCAAAGAAAATTGAAAAGCTAAGAAGCAAAGAGGCTGAAAAGAAAAATTATGTTCAGCAAATAAGTTTTTTACAAAAAGATAAATTCTATAAGTCCAAAGATATTAATTTTACGGGAAGCTGGATTACAAAGGCCGCAAACTTCTCCGCGCAGGACAAAATGGCTGTAACCGACGGAGGATATGCGGCAGGCAGAATTATTACAGCACGTAATAAGAATGAACGTTATGATTTAACTTTTAAAATGGCCGGCATGATGTTTCTTAACTTTGTCGCTCCAAAATGGATTGAGAAGGGGTTAAACCGAATTACCGGAGTAGAACTTGATCCTCTGATACTGGCCGACAAAGAGTTCGCTAAGCAAATAAAAGAAGGAACTTTAAAGCTTCCGGCAAATAACTCTCCTGTTGAACTTCTTGAATTTGTAGATAATATTGAAAATAAGGACACTCTTTTCATAAAATATGCGAAAAAGTTTGGCAAAATTAAAATGCTTGATAGCGGGATTAGAGATCCGCGCGAATATGTTGATATAAAAAAACTCGGAAAATTCAGAAATGATATTGAAAATTTTGCCTCAAATGCCTTAAAAAATTCTGATTTTAGCGGTTTTGTCAAAAAAGCAAGAGTTGCAAAATCCGCAAATATTATCACAAATGTTGCTTTAAGCAGTTTTCTTCTTGCTTACATATTGCCTAAAGCTCAATTTGCATTTAGAAAACTTATTACAGGATCTGATCTGGAACCGGGGTTAGCTCCTGCTGAAAAAATTGTTGATAATAAAGAATAAATGTCTATGGTAAACAGTCAAAATAAGCCTTTGAACTGTCATACGGGCATTCATTTCTTAGTGCGTAATAAGAGCAGCCAATTCCGTTTGCCTTTTGGGTTGATGTTAAATTGCATGGATTCCCGGCTCTTTCTTTTGAATACTCATTTTCATAATTACCATTTTCCAGTTCCTCGTCGGAAATATTTTCGGGTTTTGTAGAATAGAATGATAGTATGTCTTTTTTATTGTCCAGGGCAAAAATAAATATATCATGTCCAAGTTTGTTTGGTTTATTGCCACCATTAGTATCAATTGTAATATATAGACGTTTTTCTACAATATTAAAGTTTATGTAACTGCCATCTGGCATTGCGTAAGTACTAAATATAGCAGCACCTATTCCGGCAAGAGCTGTAGATGTTACTTTTTGTTTGTTATTATATGTTCGTATGTTATCATAATGTCTATTTATATAATAGGCATTTTCAGAGTAATAATTTGTTTGTCCTTGAATATTTAGAAGACTTTTGTATAAAAGTTCAAAGCACTCTTTTGCATGATCATAGGGCATGCCGCTATCAGATGCATACGGATAGTAAGTACAGTATTCAGCGAAATTATCCATTCCAAAATCGGCCTTAGCTTTTAATACTGCCTGTGAAACAACAGAGACAGATTTTTTATATTGTGCTTCAAGAGTTTTGTTTCTAAATTTATTAATAAGAGACGGTATGGTGAGTGCAGCAACAACCCCAATAATTCCCAGGGTTATAAGTACTTCTGCAAGGGTAAAAGCATTTTTTGCTTTATTATAAAATGCGTCTAGACTTGAGTTTTCGGGGGGGGGGCAATCTTAAAAGCTTTGTTATTATTCATCTTTAAACTCCTCTTATTCCAATAACTTTTTTATTATTTACTATTTTTTATAGTTTGTCAAGACCGCAGACAAAAAGCACTGATTATTTCTCAGTGCCTTTTGTTATTTTATTTTTTGAATTAAACCATTGCAATTTCTTTGGGTTCCATAAATACAACATCATTGTTATCCATGGAATGATCAACATCAGGCAGTATTTCTTCTTTAATATTTTTCAAATCTTCCTGCATTAATCTTCGTGGAGAGCCGTCGGCCATTGAGTTATTTCTTAAAAGGTAAGACGGGTGGAAAATAGTTATTGCTTTGTAATCTTTTCCGTCAACATTAATTGTCATCCACTGTCCTCTTACTTTAGAGATTGTCTGTTTTTTATCAAGTTCAACAAAAGATTTTAGCGCAGTAGCTCCGCACAGAACTATAGCTCTCGGATTAATAATGTCAATTTGAGCATTTAAGAATTTTCTGCATGCAGATTGTTCTTCTTCTGTAGGAACTCTGTTTTCCGGAGGTCTGCATTTTACAGTGTTAATAATATAGACATCTTCATCACGTGATATACCGGCATCAGAAAGAAAGTCGTTTAAAAGCTGGCCTGCACGTCCAACAAACGGTCTGCCTGTTTCATCTTCCAGTTCACCAGGAGCTTCTCCGATAATTACAATTTTAGCTGTTGACGGGTTGCCGTCAGAAAAAACAACATTTTTTCTTGTTTTTGCAAGTGCGCAGCCTGTGCAGTTTTCACACTTTGATCTTACTATCTCCAGACAATCTTTCTTCATTTTCTAATCTCTCCTCGTTATTTTTAAATAAACCTACATTATATTTTTTACAATATCTCTTTAATTCTTTCATGATTACATCGGATAACATGAATACTGCTATTAAGTTTGGCACAGCCAGAAATAAAGTAAATGCATCAGATAGATTAATTATACTTTTGAAATTCATGGCAGAGCCGATAATTATGAATATACAATATATAACCTGAAAAGTGCGTGTTGTCAATTTTGTATCGCCAAATAAATAATTCCATGCCTTAATTCCGTAGTAAGACCCGCAAAGCATTGTGGAAAGCACAAAACAGCTTGCCATAAATGTTAGCAAAATTGGGAAAAACGGGCAAACGCTTCCAAATGCTTTTGATGTTAACTCAATCCCTGCAATTCCTGTGGTATTAAGATATTCTCCGGAAACGACAATGACAAATGCTGTTGCTGAGCCTACAATTACCGTATCAACAAACGGCTGAAGCATGGCTATAAATGCCTGTGCAGCCGGATTGTTTGTTTTCACCGCAGAAAAAGCAATAGGCGCAGTGCCCAGTCCTGCTTCATTTGCAAACATAGCACGTCTGAATCCCCAGAGCATACACATCATCCAGCCGCCGGCTAATGCTTTTGGCTGAAACGCTTCTTTTAAAATTAGTGCAAATGTATGAGGAACATGCCCTATATTGTAAAGGCATACTGCAAACGCTGTCAAAACGTATAAAGTACACATTACGGGAGTAACCTTAGATGTAAATTTGCCGATAGCCTTAATACCGCCGATAATTGTAAAATATGTTATTACTGCAACTATAAGCCCTAAAAGCCAGCTTTGATGTGCAAAAAAGCTGTTTTCTCCTCCGGTAACTTCTGTGATTTGTGTTGTCATTGCATTTATCTGGAATAAATTCCATCCGCCAATCATTGCAAAAATACAGCATACCGCATAAATTTTAGATAAATGAGACGCAAACCTTCCAATATATTTGTTATTTTTTAGAGCTCCCTCAATATAATACATGGGACCGCCCGCAATTGTACCGTCAGGATTAACTTTGCGGAATTTCAGTCCCAGTAGAACTTCCGCAAATTTTAAAGCCATAGAGAAAAATCCAGCCATAATCATCCAGAATATTACTCCTGGTCCTCCTATTGAGACTGCAGCAGCAGATCCTGCAACATTTCCTATGCCTGCAGAGGCTGAAATTGTTGCAGTCAGAGCTTGAAAAGATGAAACTTCGCCTTTTTTCTTTTTTACACGAATTTCTTTGTGTTCATAATTTTTTGTAATAAGCTTTATTGCATGTTTAAACCCCCAGATGCCAATAAATCTTGTACGAATAGTAAAATAAAATGCCGCAATCATAAGCAGGGCAACAAGAAATTCTATTTTTACACCGTTAATTGTTATTGAACTGAATATTATCCCTGAAATTTTATCGGCTATTGGTGATAGAAATGTATCTATAGCTGTGTCTAAATTCATCTTATTTTCATTTTAACATAAACAAAATTATGCAAATTTATCACCATGGATAATCCTTTGTAATCTTCCATCCATTTTGGATTATTTTATTAATGCAGTAGTGGCCATATTGTTTGCATTTTTCCGGAGTCGCATCATATACTTGTTTGCACTTTATACCGTTGCAGCCACCGCTGCTTGATATTCCGGTAACTCTTGTATTTTCCGGATAACCTCTAATTTCAAATAAAAATAAATCTTTTCCAGCTATATTGGGTTTTTTAGGCCCGTTAATGTCTACAAAAACCTGCCAAACACAATTATACCAGGCTTGATTTTGATGCATACCAAAGCCATAAAGCATCCCGTCTTTTGTTAAAAAATAATTATCTGACCAGTAATCACTATAAGCGTTTCCATCTAAAGTTTTAAATGCTGTATAACTTCCGTTATCGAGAGTATCTCTGTTATAACCTATTTTATCCAAAAAATTTGTTGCATTGCCGGATAATGAGCTATCTATGACTTCAAAATATGGAATAACATATGACTGAAAACGATTATCAGTTGATGAACCAACGCTATTTATTGCCCAATTACAAAATGAGCCGTTATCTGCTTCTGCTTTTTGTAAATATTGTCCTATTGCAGAATATGCTTTTTTTACTTTGGCTTCTGTTTCTTTTTTTTGATAATTTTCTATAAGTGCAGTCATTGTTAATGCTGCAACTACCCCGATAATACCGAGTGTGAGCAGCACCTCTGCCAGTGTGAATGCGTCTTTCAAGATTTGTCCTCCAAAATATCAGCTTAATCTAATTATAACATGCGATATAGTAATTTTCAATACGTTCAATTAAGACTAAAACTAATTAAAAATAAAGTGTAGGTTGTTATAAAATGAGTGATATTAAAAAGAAACTCGGTAAAAAAATTAAATATTACAGAGAATTAAAGGGGTTAACACAGGAAGAGTTGGCGGAAAGAATTGATTTTAACTGCCGTTCGCTCTCATTTATAGAATGTGGAACTAATTTTGTAACTGCAGATTCTTTGGAAAAATTATGCAGAGAACTGTGTGTTACCCCAAAACAGCTTTTTGATTTTGATTATTATTCACAAAATCCTGAAGATATTGAAAAAGAACTCACAAAACTAATAAACAAGAATAAGGAAAAATTGACGGATATTTACAATATTCTGAGAGGCTTTTTGGGTTAGGACACTTTTGCATAATTGTTTTCTTTAGCGTAATTTACTAGTGCCTTAAATACAAATGGATGTAACTTTTCTTCTTTTACATCCTGATATATTATTGTTAAAGCCTGTTTAGGCGTCAATGATTTTTTATATACACGATTTTCTGTCAGTGCGGAATATTTATCCGCAATTGAAAGGATTTGTAAATTTATATCAGCATTAAAATCTTTGCCGACCCATGGATAACCTGTTTTTTTAGCGTTTTGATGATGGTTTCTTATCAATTTAAGTGTTTTATCACTCAAATTTGTTGTTTTAAGAAGTTCATATCCAAGTTCCGAGTGCTTATGCATTATACGTATTTCGGCATCATTAAGTTTATCTGGTTTATTTAAAATTTCTGAAGGTATCAGAACTTTCCCTAAATCGTGAAGGTATGCGGCTTTTTCAACAGCATTAATATCAACTCTGTTTTTTAAGGTGAAAGGCAGATTATCAGCTATGCCTTTTACAATATCTCGGGTATCTTGCAAGTGATTTGCTTTAAGTTCGTTCAATTCTTTAATATTTAAGCTCAAATCGGGATTAAAATCTTTTACTAAATTTTTAACTTTTGGATTTGCTGCAATCATTTTTTTTATTGCTTGTTCAGATGTGTATGGTTCAACAGATCTTATTTCAAAAGTGTCCGCATTAAGTTCATTGCCGAACCCGATATTATATCTGTTCAGGTTATTAATATATATATTTGGCTGTAATGCGCCCACACCAAGCGCTCTTGCTATTTCCAGTCCCATTAGCAATACTACACTTTAAATAATTAACACTACTACATATTTATTAAGTAATTTTTTTATAGTAAATTGCTTTAAAGATTATATATATGTAGAATTTTTAACAAAGTTTCATTAAAGATATATTAAGAATGTAAAATTTTTATATTCTCTATGTTAGAATTAAAATATGAACACTATAAAAAATGTTTTGATCTGTGGTATAGGTGCTGTCGGGAGTATTTATGCTGACAAATTGCAACGTTATGATGAAGAAAGTCTTAGAATTCTTGTCGATAAGGTCAGACTTGAAAGATATTTAGAAAATCCGATAATTTTTAACGGAAAAGAACTTCACCTGAATTATATATTACCTGATGATAATAGCTATAAGGCAGATCTGGTGATAATTGCAACTAAATATGACGGTTTGGATGATGTGATAAAAAATATGAAAAATTTTGTTCATAATGACACTGTTATTCTGGCTTTGTTAAACGGAGTTATGAGTGAAAAAATTATTGCAGAGACTTATGGACGTGAAAAACTTTTATATTCATACTTTATCGGTCACAGTGCTATTCGGAACGGCAGAAATGTTGTCCATGATGATGTTAATACAATTGTGTACGGTTCCGCAAATTCTGATGATTATGAAAATGTTCAAAGAGTAAAAGAATTTTTTGATAAAGCCGGTATTAACTATGAAATTCCGGAGGATATAATTCATTCATTATGGTTAAAGTACATGCTTAATGTTTCTGCAAATCAGACAACTGCGCTTTTAAAATTTACTTTTGGAGAAATGCTAGCCAATGATAAGTGTATGGAGTTTGCAGTTAATATTATGAAAGAAGTTCAGTCGGTCGCAAAAGCTGAAGGTGTCAGAAATACTGATATAATGATTGATGAAACAATTGTAAATTTGCATAAAATGATTCCTGACGGCAAGACATCAATGCTTCAAGATGTTGAAGCGGGCAGAAAAACTGAAGTTGATATGTTTGCAGGAACTATTATAAAATTAGGACTGGAACATAATATCCCAACTCCTTATAATAAAATAATTAAAGAGATGCTTGAAATTATTCACAGAGATCAGGATTTAAAGCGGGCATCAAAAATTCCTGTTCCTGCATAGATTATTTACATTTTCTTCTGTATTCCGTATGAGTACATCACAATCTTAATAATTCATATTTTTTTATCAATATTTAAGCAATTTTTTTTATTAAAATGTTTTTATATTAATACGGGGAAAATATAGGAGAAAAAAATATGTTAAATTCTATTTCGGGGGAACAAGCATATATTAATGCTGTTATGGCAAATTTGCCTGAAGTCAAAGAAAAAAAAGAACATATCGTTCAAAAAGGAGAAAGTCTCTGGTCTCTGGCAAAGAAGGAACTTAATAAGAAAAATGCATCAAATAAAGAAATCAGCGATTATATGCTTTTAATTGCAAAGATGAATAATCTTGAGACTGTTGAGAAAATGAATAATATTAAGGCTTCTCAAAAAATTTATCTTCCTGGTAAAGTTGAAGGAAATCAGAAACAAGCTGAATTTACAGCTGCTGAAAAAACTGTTGTTGAAGCGATTGATGCATTGAAAAATGATAAGACAATCAGGATTAAAAAAGCTGAAGTCCCAAGTGGGAACTTATATCATGTATTTAATGAAAAGAAATATTATAACGGATTTATTTCAAAAAATCATCCTCTGCTTTCGTTTAGTGTTGACAGAGCCGGCGATATAAAATCAGTAGCTCTTGACGATTCGCAAAAGGACAGATACATGTATGGTTTTGACTATAATGTTGACAAGAATGGGACTATTACTATAAGAAGATATCCTTATGAAAAGTATGGACAATTAACTGAGGCTCAAAACAACGAATTGCGTTCAGAATTGACAGAATTGTTGAATGCATCAGGACTTAGAAACAAATAGTATAATTATATAATTACTCCTGCATTATTTGCTTGTTGTAATCAATTGTTTTATTGCGCATTTGTTCAATTTCGTTTACCGTCTGGTCAACATGTTCCTGAACACTTTGCGTATTAACTGTTGACCCGTTTAATTTCAGTGATGAAACACCTTTAATGGCGTTAAAGCCTATAAAAAATACAACAGCAGTTATTACAAGCCCTATTAGTAAATCGATAGCTCCAAAACCCAGTTTATTTTTGTTGATAAAAAATTTAATTGCTTCTTCTGTAGTTCTCGGAGTTTTTAAGATTTCTTCTTCAGGGGAATGCGGTCTTTGTTGTTTCGCAAAAAGTTTTTTATAGACAGCTAAACCTGCAAATATTATAATTGAAGAAAGGATAACTCCGCCCATAGCAAGCCCGAATTTAATTACTGCAGTATGCATAACAGCAGAGCGGGTCTGTTCGCACAAGCCCGCATTTGCCGTTAAAAATATAAATGTAAAAAATGTATTACAGATTTTATTCTTCAACTTTTTCCTCTGTTGTTTCTTTCGCTTTTTTGGCTCGCGGTTTTCTTGTTTTAGATGTTCCGCGGTTTGGTCTGCGTGTTTTTTTAGGCTTTTCTTCCGTTTGCTCAGCCGGCTGAACTTCAGCTTCACTGTTTTGATGTTCGGTTTTTTCCTCTGCTTCAGGTTCTATTACTGGTTTAATTTCTTCATTTGGTTTAAGAACGGTTTCAGCTGTTTCAATTGATTGTTCAATTGTTTCCTGCTGTTCTTGTTTTTTCTCAAATTTATTTTTTCTGTTTCCGCGTTTTTTCTTGCTGTCACGTTTTTCAGTTTCCTGAACAGCTACTGTTGAAGGATTTTCAACCTCAATTTCCGGAGTTTGCTGAATTTCCTGTTGTTCTGCCTGTATAGTTTCCTGCTGAGGTGCTGGCTGATTTTGGTTTTTATTGTTGTTTTTATTCTTTTTAAAGTTATTTACAGGCAGTTTCATTTTTGCTGCTTTTGCTCTGTATTCTCCTTCTGCAGTCGGGGTTGCAAAGTTAAATTCGTTCATGAAATACCCTGTTCCCTGACAATGCGGGCATTTTCTTGTAAATATTTCTGATAAAGACTGTCCCTGACGGTGTCTTGTAAGTTCTACAAGTCCTAAATCAGAAATTTGTCCGACCTGCGGTTTTGCTTTATCAGGTTCAAGAGCAATTTCAAGTTCTTCAAGCATTGCAAGTTTATCAGCTCTGGACATCATATCAATGAAGTCTACAATAATCATTCCGCCGATATTTCTCAATCTCAACTGGCGCGCAATTTCGTGGACTGCTTCTATATTTGTTTTAAGGATTGTTTCATCCTGAGTGGAAGAGCTTGTAAACTTACCGCTGTTAACGTCGATTACAGTAAGAGCTTCTGTTTGCTGAATAAACAAGTATCCGCCTGAAGGCATATTTACTTTTACATTTAAAGCAGCTTTGATTTCTTTGTGTACATCTGTTGCTATTAAAAGCGGTTCTGTACCTTTATATAAAGTTACCTGAACATTTTTATTCATATGCCAGTTTTGCAGAATGTTTTGAACTCTCTGCATTGCAAAAGCTGTATCTACAACAATTTCTTTAACATCTTCAGTGCAGGCTTCTCTGATTGTTCTGTAGAGTAAGTCCTGATCTCTGTAAAGAAGGTTTGGAGGAGTCATTGTTTCTGCAGCTGTAATAATATTATTCCATTTTTCAAGAAGAATTTCTAAATCTTCCTGAATATCTGCTTCTGACTGTCCTTCTGCTTCTGTGCGGATAATAACTCCGACTCCTACAGGTTTAATAAGGCTTACAACTGATTTTAACCTTGCTCTTTCTTTTGAGTTTTCAATTTTTTTACTGATACTTATACCTGGTTCATTCGGCATCAATACAAGAAATCTTCCTGGAAGGCTTATTTCTGTCGTAACTCTCGGTCCTTTATGCCCTGTAGGTTCTTTTACTACCTGAACTATGAGTTTTTGTTTAGGTGAAAGTTTATCTTTTAAAGCGCCTTTTCCCATAACATCCTGAGCGTGTAAAAAGCCCATTTTATCTGTTCCGACATTTACAAATGCCGCATCAATACTCGGGAGAATGTTATCAACAGTTGCAAGATAAACATCTCCTAAAATTACATCACCTCTAGAAATAAAAAAGTCGGTAACTTTACCATTCTCCATTACTGCGGCAATGTTGTCCCGTTCTGCAATGATAATTCGTTTCTCAACATTTCCGTTTTTGTTGTGTCTGTCGTTTGCCATAAATAAAAATCCTTTATAATTCTTGTAAATCTTTGTCAAAGAACCGTGTCCGCTTTATATCAAAAGTTACATCGGGTGCAATTAAATTCATAAGCATATCAGCTCTCAGTGCCGGAATTCCGTTTTCAACCGTTCCGTCTGCTTTATTAATTGCAGATTGACCTGTTTTTAGTACTATGAACAGACTCTCGTCTTCAAATCTGTAAGATTTAATAGATTGTTTAATGTCTGTTTTTTTGATTAAACCTTTTTTGTTTTTCTTCTCTATAAAAATTTCTTTTGAAGATAAAACTCTGTCTGTATTATATCGTAAATTTTCAAAATCGTAAAGTGATTTATTAAAAATCTCAACTTTATATTCCGCCCATTGTGCAGTCATATCAATTGCCTGGGCATTTTTTTCTATTTTAACAATACTTATAATTTTTGATTGTTCGGGTAAAACTTTCTCTAACTTTAGTTGGAGTTCATTCGGCGTTAAATTGTCAAACAGTTCTATGTCGGCAAGTTCACATTCGCTTTCAGCAAATAGAGGAAGTGCAATTCCCATTGAAACCTTCATAGAAGGGTTATAGCCCAGCGAATAAACTATATTTAAATCTGTTCTTGCAAGTGCTTTAAAGAATGTGTTCTGCCAGTCAAGATGTGAGAAATACTTCAGAATACCTTTTTTTGTAAGTTTAATTCTATATTTGAAAATTTCTCTGTCATAGCCCTGACAGGTTTTAGGATCTTTTACTTCTATTTTTAAATTTTGAGCTTTTTCACAGGCTTTGAATGGCTTTGCAAGAATTTTATGTGTTTTAAGATTTTTGCATACGCCGCAATTGACACATCCTGTTTCGCAGGTTGGTTTTGAATTCGAATTATTAAATTCCTGTATAAACCAATTTTTATCAACACCTATATTAATAAAATCCCATGGGAGAATTTCAGCTGTTGAATATTGTTTTTGGGCTAGTTCTGCAAGGTTAATACCGAGCTCTTCGGCTGTTTCATGCCAGGTATCTTTGTTAAAATATTCTCCCCATGCATCTAAATAGCATCCTTTTTTATAAAGAGCTTCTATATATTTGCAAAGGCTTGCATCTCCTCGGGTGAGGACAGCTTCAAGCTGTGATATGGTGTCTTCATGATAATTGATTTTTAATCCCTTAATATGAGCTGTTTTTTCTTTTAAATATCTGATATGTTCGTCAACTTCATCGAGCTTCATTTGACCGTACCATTGAAAAGGCGTAAAAGGTTTCGGTACAAAAATCGATAAAGTGCAGGTTATGTCAAGCCCGTGATTTAACCCTTTTTCTTTTTTAATCTGTTTGCATCTATATTTTATCTTACCGAGAAGCTCTGCCATTTCGTCCATATCTTCCAGAGTTTCTGTCGGAAGTCCGCAGATAAAGTAAAATTTAATTTTTGACCAGCCGTTTTCATACAAAGTAAGAACAGCATTTAAAATTTGTTCTTCTGATATATTTTTTTTAATTTTGTCGCGTAAACGCTGGCTTCCTGCTTCAGGAGCAAGTGTCATTGTTGATTTACGGACACTTTGAACAAGGTTCGCAAGTTCGAGGTTGAAACCGTCAATTCGCTGGCTCGGAAGCGATACGGAAACTTTTTTTTCGTTAAAATCAACAGCAAGTTCTTTTATTACTTCGTTTATATTTTTGTAGTCGTTAGAAGAAAGCGACAGCAGTGAATATTCATCATAACCTGTATTTTTGACTAATTCTTTTGCAATTTTTACGATATCTTCTGCCGGACGTTCTCTTATCGGTAATGTTACATGTCCAGGCTGGCAGAAACGGCACATTCTTCCGCATCCGCGTCTTATTTCAACTACGGCTCTATCCTGAACAGAAGTCGAAAAAGGAATCGGGTAAGATTTTAATGCTGTATCATATTCCAATTGCGCAATTCTTTTTGTAACAGTTCCGCCGGTTAATGCAGACCATCGGCCGCAATTTTCCCCTTCACATAGAGCTTTAATTCTTTCTTCTCTTGGCATTCCCTTAGTTTTTTCTAAAATTTGGCAAACCTCAATAATACTGTCCTCTCCGTCGCCAATCATAAATACGTCGATAAAATCCTGCACAGGCAGCGGGTTAAATGCACATGGACCGCCGGCAATTATAATAGGATCACTGTCGTTTCTCATATCATTACGATATGGTATTTGTGCCATTTCTAGCATTTTTAAAACTGTCGGATACGCCATTTCATATTGGAGAGAAAATCCAACAGCATCAAAATCTTTTATATGTCTTTTACTTTCAAGAGCATACAAAATATCCGGCTGAAAATCCGCTTCCGGTGCGTAAACTCTGTCTGCCATATAACAGGGTTGTTTATTTACTAAATCATATAATACCCTTAAACCGAGATTGCTAATCCCAATTTCGTATTTGTCAGGAAACGCGAAAGCAAATCTGACTTTAGACGTTTCAAAGTCTTTATTGTAAGACAGAAATTCGCCGCCCACATACTGATAAGGTTTGTTGCATTTATATAAGGCTTCGTGGTTTTCTCTAAAAAAACAATTCATTTTATTATGCTAAATCCTCAGGAAAATATTTATCAATTTCAATAATTGTACCATCAAGAGTGTTTTCTTCAAATGATTTCATAAATTTAAAAAGGTCGCTGTTTGGAACATCATAATTGTAAAGGACTGTTTCTCCTTTATATTCACGCATAACCCTTACAATGTAATGGCATTTTTCTGCATATTTTTTCAAATGTTCGGCATTGAATTTATTACCGTTATGGTCTTTATCAATTCTGACATAATTGAAACCCGCATAAAATTTTACTTTTTCTTTACTCTCAGCCGGTTTTGAAAAAATATCTATAACTTTTTTATTAATTTCATCTGACATATTTATATTTAACTATATCAATGGCAGGCATGGCTAAAATGTTAACAATTTGTGATATAATAAGTGAGAATTTAAGGAGAGTGTATATTGTTTATTAAAAAGAATAAAATGACTGGAAGATTGATTGTAAACCTGTTTGGGCTGCGTTTGAAGTTTCGTCTGCCGGTGAAAAATAAAAATCAGGAGGAAAGGCTGGCTAACCTTCTATATGAACTTGCAGATCCGAGAACGCTTGAAAAAGTTAAACTGCCGAAGGTGTTAAATCTCTATGATACTTTATACGCTCTCGTTGATTCGGATAAGTCACTTGCTCGTTTTGGTGACGGTGAGTTTAAAATAATGATGGGCGAAAGTATAAATTTCCAAAAATATGATGCAAAGCTTGCAAGACGTCTGGAAGAAATTTTATCAAATAAAGATGAAAATATTTTAGTTGGAATTCCTGATGTGTTCGGTTACTGCCCTAGTGAATATTTCAGGCGTGTTTTAGCTTCATGCAGAGAACACTTATATAAATTTATGAATTTTGAAAGAACATACTGTGATGCATTCTTAACGCGCCAATCTAAATTTGAAAGCGAAACTAAGGGCAACGATTAT
Organism: Candidatus Gastranaerophilales bacterium; assembly: GCA_944325005.1. Classification (GTDB taxonomy): domain Bacteria; phylum Cyanobacteriota; class Vampirovibrionia; order Gastranaerophilales; family Gastranaerophilaceae; genus Stercorousia. The sequence continues at coordinate 42,400 of CALUYO010000005.1, forward strand.
TACAGAAACATGAAAAAACTATGGGAAAATAAAGATATTGTTATAGTTGAGGGAGAAGGCAGCAGACTTGGCATCGGTAATGATTTATTTTCAAATGCAAAATCTATCCGTAGAATTCTTTGTCCAATAAAGGATGCTTTTTCAAAATACGATGAAATTTTAAATGCATGCAAAAATTCGGGGGGGGGGCTGTTTATAGCTGCCCTTGGACCTACTGCTACGATACTTGCTTATGATTTGAGCAAAGAAGGCTTCAGGGCTCTTGATGTTGGGCATATAGATACAATGTACGAATGGTTTTTGAGAAAGGCTACAAAAAGCATTCCTATTGAAGGAAAAATTGTGTTTAATGAAGAAAGAAATAAAAACAGTTTAAAACCCTGTAAGGATAAAAGGTATTATGAACAAATAATTATAACCATAGAATAGGAATGTTTATGATGAAAAAATTTATATATTTTTTTTCAATATCACTAATACTAGTAATTTTATTTACAACCTCAATTTATACAGCCAAAAATATCAATATTAAAAAAAATGAAAATCTGATAAGCAGTGAGTTTGAAAAAATATTCAGTTATAAGGCTGAATATTATACAGGCTCGGGGAAGAACTCAAAAAATTGTGAACTTAAGCTGCTTGTGCTCGGTAATTCTATTTCCAGCGGGGTAATTGTCGATAATATAAAAGATGACTATGTAAATATACTTATTCGTAAAATTTCTGCAAAACAAAATAACCGTCCTGTAAGAGCAAGGGTTTATAATATCTCGAATTTCGAACGTCATTATCAGAATTATAATTACGATGTCTTAAAACCTTTGCTGGAATATGAGCCGGATATTATAATCTTTCAACTTGGAGAAAACTACCTTAAAGAGGACGATGAACTGTATTTTCAGCGTTTTGTAACTCTTATTAAGACTTTTGATAATGCAAATATTAAAATTGTTACTTCTCCATACTGGGGGCAGCGGCGAAAGAATAAATTGAATGAAAATGCGGCTCTTGCGACAAATTCTTTTTATGTGGATTTATCTAACTTATTTGTTTATGATAAAAAAACAAGAGCAGATTATAAGAAACATTTTGAAAACAAAGCACTCGGTGAACATCCGGGAGAGTATGGGATGAAACGAATTGCCGAAGAGATTTTCGTATTGATAAATGCATGTATATATAAAAAGCTTATTTAAACTTTTTTGCGTAATCTTTGTATTCTTTGATAAAACTGATAATCTCTAGAGCAAGCTCTTTTCTTATATCAACAGGGGCATTTTTTAAATATTCCATGGCATGTGATACTTTAATATTTTTGTCATACCATCTTCGCATTATATAATTATATTGATCGTCAAGAGACATTTCAATATTGAAATCAATATCTTTCAATCTTTCTATAATAAAGTCGGCACAACGAATTTGAATGTACTCTTCAGCCTTTTCCAGTTCGGCAACCGCTCTGCTTACAGTAGGGTCAATATCATACCAGCGTTTATTCATACATTCATAATACAGATTTTTTTTATTTGTGTCAAGCGTTTATGCTACAGCAGAATTCATCAACGCGAGAACAGATAAAGAAACATCTTTTTGAATATCTTTAGTTGTTCCTTTCAAATACGAGAATGCTGTTGAAATTGTTTCATTTTTATCATACCACCTGTTGTACTTTCTTTCTATGTTGCTAATAGTGGTATTTTTAATGTAATTCATATCCGAATCTTTCTCTTTAACAAGTCTTATTATGTATTCGGCATATTGAATCTGTTCACTTGTTTCAGCACATTCAATCATACTAATTGCCATACAGACATCAGGCTCAAGGTCATACCAGCGCATTCAGCTTCCTCCCAAACATATGCACAAGTTTATTATGCCCGTATTTATATAAAATAAAACATGCCGCAATAAATTTTTTGTATTTTTTTGAAATTATGTTTAAACTGTTGTATAATCCTGATATGAAAAGATTTATTGCTTTGTTAATATTATTTTCATTTATTGTCGGGCATTCTGCAGTGTTTGCAGAAGTCCTTGAAGGCCATGCTGAAAAAACTGATGTTTATGAACAGCAGTTGCAGAAAGAATTATTTACCGGTCAAATCGAACATCTTGAAAGAAAAGACGTCATTAACATGACTGTATCTCAGGTGCTTGATAGTAATATTAATATAGAAGGAGACGAGTTTTTCGCAGAAGTTACAGACGAAGTTAAAGGAGACAAAGGCGTAATTATACCGAAGGGAACTATTGCCCACGGAAAAATTACTCAGACTGCAGATGCTAAACGACTTGGCAGATCAGGATGGATAGAGTTGGATTTTGACTATTTGATTACCCCTGACGGGCGTGAAATTCCTATTGAAGGTAAGATGTCTACCAAACTGCATCCGGTTGCTGAAGCTTCAAAAATTGTTGTTCAGGACGTAGGCTATACTCTTGCGGGTGGGGCCGTCGGAGGTTTTCTTGCTTTAAATTGGCTTGGACTTGAGGCAGCTATTGCGTCTCAGGGCTATACTCTCGCCGGCGGAGCTGCAGTAGGAGGGGCAATAGGGCTTGGTATGGCATTAATCAGAAAGGGGCACGATGTTTTAATTGCTCCTGGTGATGAAATCAGGGTTAAAATAAATACAACGGTCCCGTTGCCTGTTTACAAAGAATCTGCTTTAATGCAGCATGAATTGTTTTATCCTGGGCTTGATATTCATATAAGTGATATAAAACATGAAACTGATCCTTTTGGCGAAGTTAATACTATTACTTTGACAGTTATGATTTCAAATATGTCCGATAAAACTTTTTCGGGTTTTGATATGGCACTTGTGAACGATTATAATTCTGTCTTTAGACCTTCAATCTTCGGAGATACAAAATTAATGTTTAAACAGATACGACCGGGAGATAAGTTTGCCGGCAGAGTTTCTTTTGCTGTTGATAACATTAACAGGAGCTTCTGGCTGACATTTTATGACAGAAGAAAAGGGACTGCTTTAACAAAAATTTCGCTTGATAATGCATATAGAAATGTTTCGGACAAAACTAAAAAGAAAAATCAAAGACTGAGAAAACGTAAAACAAATTTTAAAAAAGAAGAAGATCTCCTTGATATCAAGTAATTGTAACGTTTTTTTAGTATGAGATTGAAATAAAAAAAAATTATGTTACAATATTAGTAATTAGTAATGATACAAAGAAAGTAGAGGAATTTATGGTGTGCGGGAAATTGGAAATTGATATTTTGAATTCTCTCTGGAATTTGGCAGAAGAGAATGAAGACAGAGATATTTCCATTCAGGATATAGTTGATGAGCTGTCTGCTAACGGAGTTGACAGGGCTTATACTACTATAAAGACAGTTATGGACAGACTTACCGTTAAATCAATTCTTGTACGTTATAAGGTTGGTAAAAAATTCTATTATAAAGCAGCAATGAACAAAAATGAAATGGCTATGGAAGCTGTTAAAACTGTTGCTGAACAATTTTTTGACGGTAATTTTATCGATATGATTAAATTTGTTGAGAACAATACTCAAAATATTTTAGTGTAAAATGAGTTACTATAACGACAGAGTATTAGTTGCCGGTCTGATACGTCAGGTTTTAATTTCTCGTATGTGTGTGAGAGAAGCTGTTTTAAATTTTCCGCGTGATACTGATGATAAAAGTATTCATGCGGCTTATCATGCACTGGTGCATTATGAAGCTGATGAAGAATTAAGAGCGAGGGATGAGTTATATAGAGAAGAACAGGACGATTATCTGGAGTTTATTTCACATGTTCTTGAACGGGGAGAAGATCTGCCGGAAAATATTATAAATAACTATGAAAAATATTACGTTTGTGCTAATATTCCGCATGAAAAAAATGCAAAAGGTTTCTTAAAAGGTTTTTTAAGATTTTTGAATATTAAATAAGGAGAAAAGATGAAAAAGTTACTTGTATTATTGTGTATTTTATTGCTGGCCGGCGGAGCGGCTATGGCAAAAACAGAAAAGTCGCTTGATGTTTTACCTCTTTTAGCTTCCCCATCCAATCAGGCTAACAGAGTTTGGGTTGGAACATTTCAACTTGTTTGGAATGATTTGATGGACGGGATTGTAAAAGGTCCTGTTAAATTTGAGGATTATAAATCACCGCTGGCAAAACAACTTAACAAACAAAAATTTAAAGCTGATCAATTGTCTGAAGATTCTTACTATAAAACATACGGAGAAACTTCTCCGGAGTTAAAAGCTCAGATAGAAACCGCTATTAAAGAAAAATTTAATGAAACGAGTGATATTTTAAATTCTTTTGACTGGACACCTGAGCCTGGGAAATACTTTATTTATGCAATGCTTAAAAAAGATTTTAAATTCTTAACCGCTTTTGATAAACTAAAACCGGCGAGATTTGCTCATTCTTTTAAAAAGGTGGATTACTTCGGGATTGATGAAAATAGCGATAAAGTTTTAGATAATATGATAAATGTTCTTTTCTATAATTCCAAAGATGACTTTGCTATTGCTATAAGAACTGATGGTAATGATATTGTTTATTTATACAGAACTGATGATGACAAAACTTTTGATAAACTCTATTCTGACATGTTTATGAAAAAAGCTTACTATGAGGGCCCTTCAAAGTTTAATGAAAATGATGAACTGAAAGTTCCGAATATTAATTTGTACAGGGAAAAATCATTTGATGAGCTTTGTAATCATAAAATTAAAGGTACTGATATGATTATTTCAAAGGCGCTTGAGACTATAGATTTTAAAATGGATAACCAAGGAGTTAAATTAAAATCAGAAGCAGCAATGGCAGTGACGACCTGTGCGTTAATCCCTGAAAAACAGGAGCCTCGTAAATTCTATTTTAATGATACATTTGTTCTTTTCTTGCAGGAAACTGATAAAATCAAACCGTATTTTGCCTTACGGGTAGACGATGTGTCACTGATAAATAAAACAGGTCGAAAATAGTACTAAAAAAGGGATTTGCCCCTTTTTTAGTATTAATCAAGACATTTTTCCTGAAGCTCAAACCTTTTTATATCAAGTCTTTCACATTTATTTTTTAGTAAATTTATAATAATATAAAGATATTTACCTGTATCGTTAATGTTTTCTTCGCTGCAAATAACCTCAAGAAAATCAATCATTTGCGAAATTTCTAATATATAGTTATCCATTGACTCAAATAGTTTTTTCATTTCTTTTCTGTCCATGTATTCTTTTTGTGTATAATTAGTATCATATTTTGTATAATAATATATAGAAATGGTATTGTCAATAGTATAATATATATAAATGAATAAAAGAAATGATTTAGCAATTTTGGGTGATGGTATAAGATTGGAGCGTTTGCGCAGAAAATGGTCGCAAGAGTATCTTGCTGATGTGGCAGGTTTATCGCAGTCACAGCATGTTAGCAGGATTGAAAGCGGTAAAGTGGATATGCAGGTAACTACTCTGTTTGCTATTCTGCGTGCACTTGATTGCGATTTGAACGAGCTTATTGATCTTCGCGGAGCAAAAAATGGCTAAAGTTAAATCAAAATGGATATGTCAGGAATGTGGTTATGAAACGGCAGGGTATCTTGGTAAATGCCCTGAATGCGGAGCATGGGGAAGTTTGGTTGAAGAAGTTCAATTCAATGTAAAACAGACTGTAAATTCTCCTCATGACGAATTTATTAATACTGAAAAACCTGAACTTTTAAAAGATATTCATATTGGTGAAGAAGTCAGGGTTTCTACTAATATTTCTGAATTTGACAGGATTTTGGGCGGCGGGCTTGTGCAGGGTTCGCTTGTCTTAATAGCAGGTGATCCTGGAATTGGGAAATCTACAATTCTTTTGCAGACAAGCGGAGAGCTTTGTAAAAGCAGTAAAAAAGTTTTATATGTGTCAGCTGAAGAAAGTGCAAGCCAGTTAAAACTTAGAGCTCAGCGTCTTTCTATTGATGCTGATAATTTATATATTTATCCGCAGACGTCTATGGAAAATATTAAGTCACAAATTGAAGATTTAATGCCGGATGTCGTTGTTATCGACAGTATTCAGGCAATTTATTCTCAAAATGTTGCAAGTTCTGCTGGCAGTGTTTCTCAAATAAGAGAGTGCACAAATCTTTTAATGCATATTGCAAAATCGAAAAATATAACGATTATTGTAATAGGACACGTTACAAAAGAAGGAAACATTGCTGGACCTAAAGTGCTTGAGCATATGGTTGACACCGTAATCTATTTTGAGGGCGATAAATATAAATCTTACAGAATGCTTCGTTCAATGAAAAATCGTTTCGGTAACACATCTGAGGTCGGAATTTTTGAAATGGGAACAGACGGTCTAAAATGTATAACCAATCCTAATGAGTTGTTCTTGAATGAGCGTTCACAGGTTTCTGTTCCGGGCAGTGCAATTATTGTTACGAATGAAGGGACTCGTCCGCTTCTGGTTGAAATTCAGGCTCTTGTTGGAACTACTCCGTATCCAGCTCCAAGGCGCGTTACAAATGGCGTTGACACAAGCAGGGTTTTACAAATTCTTGCTGTTCTTGAAAAAAGGGTAGGACTGAATTTATCAAAACAAGATGTATATGTAAATGTTATGGGCGGTATTGATGTTTATGAACCATCTGCAGACTTAGGTATTGCTCTTGCTGTTGCAACCTGCGCCCGTGATGTGGTTGTAGATCCGCAAACAGTTATAATCGGAGAAATAGGTTTATCTGGCGAAATTCATCCTGTCAATAATATTGAAAAACGTCTTAATGAAGCTGTTATGACAGGTTTTAAAAAGGCAATAGTTCCTTATGCAAACAGAATTGAAGATAAACGAATTGAAATTGTCCCTGTTAAGCGTCTTATAGATGCGATAGGTGCCTGTATTTCACCTATTGAAAAAATATAGAGTATAATTTATAATAGTAAAAAAGGAGTTGAAATATGAAAAATTTAATTAATTTTAATTCTCGGGGGGGGGGCAACTAGAAGCTCCTGCCAAGTTTTTCACAGATTTTTGCAAGATGTTATTGCCGGAACAAGATATACGATTGGCTTTTACTCTTGCAGAAGTATTAATTACATTGGGAATTTTGGGTGTAGTTTTTTCTATGACTTTGCCTTCTTTAATCCAGAAGCATCAAGAAAAGGTTACGATAACTCGTTTAAAAAAAGCATATTCAATTTTATCGCAGTTATATGTTCAAGTAACAAATGATTACGGATATCCTAATGAGTGGGAGCCGTTACAATCAACAGATGGAACTCCAGATGAAATATATACTGCTTATAATATATTTAAAAATTATATTAAGTATATAAAAATATGTTCAACTTCTGATTGTCTAAATCAACAATATAGATTATTAAATGGGCAGGATGACGGTAATTCTAGCTATCGAATAGCGGCTTATTCGCTGATTTTGCCCGATGGAAGTTTTCTTAAGATTAGTGATAGTCCGACTGACGGCAATGGTGTTGTTTTGAAAGATTGTAATATTGTTAGGGGGTCAACAAATGCATTAAAAAGTATTTGTAGAGAAGTTTATGTTGATATTAACGGTATGCAGAACCCTAATACATATGGAAGGGATGTTTTTGTGTTTTATTGGTCAAAATATGGAATAATTCCTGCAGGAGGGCCTGATGAACCGGTTTCTTCTGTTATGGACTTTGAAGCCTGCTTAAACAGCGGTTATGGTTGCACTGCTTGGGTATTGATAAATGAAAATATGGATTATATTCATTGCGATGGACTGTCATGGGAAGGTAAAAAAGCTTGTAAATAATAAGAAATTAGTCTTTATGAGTTGCAACACCCGGCACATCTTTTATTATAAAAGGTCTTACAAAAGCATATGTCCCGTATAATGAGGTTAAAAGGCCTGCAGCCATGGTTCCTTTGAAAAGTTTAGGATGCTTTTTTTTATTTACAAGTCCCCCTAAAGTTACAAGAGTTGTTCCTGTCATAATTCCTAGATATCCTTTGAAAATAGTTCTTGCAACAACAATTGTGTCATTCATATCGGCTGAATTTTTCGTATAAGAATGAAATTTGTCAAGAAAAGTTTGTTTTTTTGCTTGAGATTCATTTTTAAATTCAGGATATTTTGTATTTGTAATGTTAATTTTACTTACCAGCATATCAAAATAATATATTGCCGGTAATATTTTTGCAAGAATAATTTAACTTTTTTTTAACATTTTAAACGTTTTTACCTACTTGATTAGTTTTTTTTTTAATGATATAAATTCCATGTGAGAGTTTTACAAAAGAAAGGAAAACACTTATGGTAAACGTAGCAATTAACGGTTTTGGTAGAATTGGCCGTAACACTTTGAGAGCCGCTATCAGAGAAGGTATTTTTGACAAAATTAATTATGTAGCAATCAATGACCCTGGTTTAAAACCGGCTGATGCTGCTAGACTTTTCAAATATGACTCTGTAATGGGTAAATTTGACGGTGAAGTTGAAGCTTACGATGAAGGTATTATCGTAAATGGTAAAAAAATTAAATTCTTTGCAGAAAAAGATCCTGCTCAATTACCTTGGAAAGATTTAGGTGTTGAAGTTGTTGTTGAATCAACAGGTTTCTTCACAGATGCTGAAAAAGCAAAAGCTCATATTACTGCAGGTGCTAAAAAAGTTATTATCTCTGCTCCTGCTACAAATGAAGATATTACAATTGTTTTAGGTGTAAACGATAAAGAATATGATCCTGCAAAACACAATGTAATTTCAATGGCTTCTTGTACAACTAACTGCTTGGCTCCTGTAGCTAAAGTTATTGATGAAAAATTCGGTATTGTTAAAGGTTTGATGACAACTGTTCACTCTTATACAGGTGACCAGAGAATCTTAGATGCCGGTCATAAAGATCCTAGAAGAGCTAGAGCCGGCGCTTTGAATATCGTTCCTACAAAAACAGGTGCAGCAAAAGCTGTTGCTCTTGTATTACCTCAATTGAAAGGTAAATTGGACGGTTTCGCAATGAGAGTTCCTACTCCTGACGTTTCTTTAGTAGACGTTGTATTTGAACTTTCAAAAGATGTTACAGTTGAAGAAGTTAATGCAGCATTAAAAGAAGGTGCTGATGGTCATGTTCTTTGCTATACTGAAGAACCGCTTGTATCTTCTGACTATGTTGGTACTTCTCAATCATCAACTGTTGACGCTTTATTAACTCGTGTAATGGGCGGAAATCAAGTTAAAATCATTTCTTGGTACGATAACGAAATGGGTTATTCAACAAGATTAGCAGAAACTACTTTGATGGTTGCTTCTAAATTATAATCTATTAAAATTATAAAGAAAAACAAGCTCAATAATTATTGAGCTTGTTTTTTTATGTTTGATGTGCTAATTTATTTTAAGGAGGTTTTATATGAAAAAGAAAATATTATCTACTCTACTGATTTTTTCTTGCGGGTTAGCTTCTTTTGCCGGAGGTTATTTGAATACTAAATTCCCTTTGCCCGGAGAAAGTATTGCAGATCACAAAGCTCAAATTAACACAATTGGTTATGTTTTTTCTTATGCGGCACGTAATGTCAGAGGATGTAATAATTTCAAGGTAACAGATACGAAAGTTACTGCTGAGCTGCAAAATGCATCATATAAAAACGGAAGATTAATAACCGGAAACTGGTCAGAGGAATGGGTAGTTGACGCCTGCGGGATTAATGTTAATGTACCTGTTGATTTTAAAATAAATAAAAGTCATACCGAGTTTTATTTAAAATAGTTTTATATTAGAGGAGATTTTTTGTGAAGAAATTATTATTATTTTTTATGATGACCATTTTTACCGGCAACTTGTGTTTTTCTATGTCTGAAGATAATATTCCTGTAAAAGGAGAGACAGTTCTTCGTGAATTATGGCAGCGTGAAGTTCAGGCAGTTGTTTATTCAAGAGCTGCAAAGGCAGTCAAAAGTTGTAGAAATTTCGAGTTGGCTGATACAAAATTAAAATCACCAAATGGGGCTTTTGTAAAAGATAATGAAGGAAAGGTTATTTACGGAAAATGGAATGAAGAATGGTTTGTGAATGCATGCGGTCAGACAGTGAGCGTACCGGTAGCTTTCAAGCAAAAACAATACGGGCACAAATACAGCAGATATAACAGATTAAGATATACGGTTGGTGATGGTGAAATTTTAAATTAATGATTCGAGATATTCTTTGTTCGCATTTAGGGTATTTTCAGTCGCAATAATTGAGTATGTCGGTTTACCTGAAAAGATGTAGTTTGCAGCGTTATAAATATCATCTGCCGTAATTTTCTCTATTTCTTCCAATATTTGATTTTCTCTTGTGATACCGTAAGGGGAATCTAAACCTTGCATAAGGCTTATTGTTCTTCCAAACGGAGAATGATTGGAATTTAAAATACTGTTTTTAAGGCTGAGTTTTGCATTATTGAGTTCTTCTTCAGTAACTTTTTCGGTTTTCATTTTTTGAATGTGTTTATTGAAGCCTTCAATTGATTTTTGTACATTGTCAAAACTTTGTTCGCCTGTTTCTTTATTATCAGTTGTAGTGCCTATTTTCAGTGTCAAAACTCCTATATCATTGTTTATTTCATAGTTTGATCTTACATGATAAGCCAGTTTTTGGTTTTCACGTAAATCCGTAAACAGTCTTGATGACGGGTTGCCACCGAGAATTGTGTTTAAAAGTTCAAGTGTTACCCGATCTTTAATATTTTGATTTACCTTAAATTTATAAGCCTCAATAATTTCTGCCTGATTTTTAAAATTTGTATCTGTTAAAATTTTTGTTTTTTCAACCGGTTTATAAACTTCCTGCAAAGTTTTTGGCGTATGAGGCTGTACCTGTTTAAATCCTGATAAAGTATTGAAAAGAATATTATTTAATTCCGTTTTTTTGTTAAAAGGAGCGGATACTGCAATTTGGCCTTTCCCGTTTTTGATTGTATATTCGTATTGAGCTTTAACATCATCAAGTGTTAATGTTTCAAGATCTTTTAGGATTTCGTCTTTAGAATAACCTTCTGGCAGCCCCTTAAATATTTCGCTGTCAAGCTTATCAAATGCTGATTTATCTGATGTTAATATTGCTTCTTTAATATCGGCTTTTGCATGTTCAAATTCTTCAGAAGTAAATCTCGGGTTTTCAACAGTTTCCTGTAAACTTTTTAGGGCCTTAGCCAAATCATCGCTGTCACACGTTAAGGATGCCGAAATACTATCATATCCGGCACCGATAGAGCTATCTATACCGTTTTTAGCCAAATCCGTTTTATAGGTTTCCTGATTTTTGAAAATTGACCCTTCATCAAGAATTTTGTCCAGCACAAGTGCTGCAGACGGTTTTCCGTTGAATGTTTTGTCAGCTGTTATTCTGAAGTTAATATTTGCATTATTTGTTTTTGAATTTATTGTTATGACGCGGTAATTGTTTTGCATATTGAATTCTTTTACGTTTGCCATATTTATAGCTTCTTTTTTTGCGCCTGTAAAAGAAACATTTTTGTAATTTTGATTAATACTTTCTTTTGTTGCAGATGAAGGATGAATAACTGTTACAGATGCTTTATTTATGTCAAAATATTTTTTTGCGGTATTCGTAAGGTCCTGCGCTGTCATAGATTTTACTATTGTTTCAAAATTATTCAAGTATTCTTCATCATTTTCTAAAATTGAAGTTCCTATTGCATTGTTTGTCGCAAACGATCTTTCGAAAATGTTTGAAAAGGAGTTAAGCATTTTTTTCTTAACAATCTGCATTTCATCATCAGTCGGAGGATTATTTGCTATGTTGCCGATTTCATTAAACATTGTTTTCAAGACTTTTTCAGAATTTTCATCAGAGCATTCGGACATTATCATCAAAACTCTGCCGTCTTTCGGGTTTGTGCTGATTTTTTCTTCTTCGGCCCTGCTTGCGGTATTATATTGTTTAATTTTTTTATCAATTCTGGAAGTTGCTGACATTGAAAGTAATCGCATTAGAGCTTCAGAATAAATTCTGTCTTTTGTATTATCAGATTCCGGTCCGTTAAAACCTATAACAATAGATGCAGCATTTGCTTTATCAGAAATAATATCTTCTCTAACAGTGTTTTTAATTGGATTAAATTGTTCAATATGTTGTTTTATGTTTGGTTGTTTCTTTGATGTAAAGTATTTAGATATAAGCCGAATTGTTTCATCAGGTTTTACATCGCCGGTTATAACCGTCACCATATTTGCCGGATAGTAGTTATTATTGAAGTAATTTACAACGTCTTCTCTTGTTAAATTTGTTATATTATCAGTTGTTCCGCCAATTAAGTCCATTGAAGTTGATTTAATTCCGTAAAGATTTTTAATCATTCTGTTTATAGCGAGATTTTCAGGATCTGATGTAATCATATTGATTTCAGAATTAACAATACCTTTTTCTTTTTCCAGTTTATTAACTGCAAAAATAGGAGTTTCAAGCATTGATGCATGAAGTTTTATTTTATTTTCCAGATCCGAATCATTTAAGAGATTTGAACTTATATAATAATTTGTTTCCGCAAAACCTGTTGATGCGTTTGTAGAAGCCCCCATTTTATCAACCTGTTTAAAGAAATCGCCTTCTTCGAGCCATTGTGAGCCGTTGAATAGATTGTGCTCTATATAGTGGCTGATCCCGCGTAGTTTATCCAGTTCATTCATAGAGCCTGTGTTTACATAAGTTCTTAAAACTGTTTCCCCCTCCTGCGGGACGATAATTACCTTCTGACCGTTTGAAAGTTTGTAACAATAAGCCTTTGTATCATAAGGAAAATTCATTTCTCCTGTTTTAACATAAGGCATAGGAGTTTTTACTGCATAATCAGGGCGGACATCAGGTATTTGTTCAATCTGTTGATTTGACTGAGCTTCACTGCCCTTGAATGCGGGTTTGTTATTTATCTGGTAATTATTTACACTGTTAATTGAATTTATTCTAACCACATTAATATAAAAACATGAACAAGAGAAAAATTGCTTTTCTTATAATTTTTATTTAAAAATTGTTTGTTCTCTATCGGGTCCTACACTTATTATAGAAATAGGTACTTCCAGTAACTCCTCAAGTCGTGAAAGGTATTTTTTGCAATTTTCTGGTAATTCATTGTATTCTCTGGTATCTGATACGTTTACTCCCCATCCTTTGTGTGTTTCATAAACAGGTTCTAAGTATTTATGTATAAATACATCTGTCGGGTAGCTTGTATAAAGTTTTCCATTTCGTTTATCTTTGTATGCTGTACAAACTTTGATTTCATCAAAAGTATCAAATACGTCAATTTTTGTTAGCGCAACAGATGTAAGCCCGCCGACTAAAACTGCATATTTCATAGTAACAGCGTCAAACCATCCGCAGCGTCTTGCTCTGCCTGTAGTAACTCCATATTCATGTCCGATTTCTCGGATTTTGTCACCTGTTTCATCTGTTAATTCAGTTACAAAAGGACCTTCTCCTACTCTGGTAACGTATGCTTTTGCAACACCAATAACTTCTTCAATCATTGTCGGTCCGTAACCTGAGCCTGTTGCTGCCCCTCCGCCTATCGGGTTTGAAGATGTTACAAAAGGATATGTACCGTAATCTATATCTAGCATAACCCCTTGAGCACCTTCAAATAAAATAGCTTTTTTCTCTCGTTTTGCATCTTCCAAAACCTTTTGCCAGTCAAAGCATACGTAAGGTTTGAAAATTTCTGCATATTTTTTGCATAAATCTAAAATTTCATCTTTGGTATATGTTTTTAAACCATAAACTTCTTTTAGCATTTTATTTTTTAACGGAAGAATTATGTCAAGTTTTTCTGATAAGGCATCTTCTGAATATAAATCTTGAACTTTTAATCCTATTCTTGCCATTTTATCAGTATAAGTCGGACCTATTCCTTTTTTTGTAGTTCCAATTTTTCCTTTTGTCGCCGTATTCTCTGAATAGCCGTCAACTTCTGTGTGATAAGGCATTGTAATTGATGCCAGAGGATTAATTTTTAAACCGGAAACGTCAATACCTTCTTTTATAAGCCCTTGAACTTCTTCTTCAAAGTATTCCGGCAGGATAACTGTTCCGGCGCTAATAAAGCATGTTTTTCCTTTATATAAAATTCCTGAAGGTATCAGGTGAAATTTAAAGGTTTTATTATGTGCAACAACTGTATGCCCAGCGTTGCAGCCACCTTGATATCTTATTACTAAATCTGCATCCTGAGCCAGTAAATCCGTAATTTTTGCTTTACCCTCATCACCCCATTGTGCTCCGACTACAACCTTATTCATATCCCTTAATCCTTTCTTTGAAAAACAGGTCAATTACTTATTTATTTTAGCACAAAAAGAATTACTTTATCCATGGGTAATCTTCCGGGATTTTCCAGCCATTTTGCATTATTAATGCTGCACAACCATGCCTTTGAACATTTCCGGTTTGATAGCAATTACTTTTTAAACTGCTTATACTATTAGTTTTCCATATCGGTTCAATTCGTCCGTTATTATACGTAAATAAAAATTCATTTTTTCCGTCGAGATTTGTTAGAGTCGATGAATCGGTATTATAGTTTAGTCTGTAAAATATGTAGAATACATCGTTGCTTCCAATATACCCCCTAAAGCCTGAGCCATCTAGAAATACTACATCATAATAGTTCTGGTTATATTTTTCATCTTTTATTTTAACTAAATATTTTGTGATATATTGTTTAAAAAATTCTTCACCTTCTTTACTGTGTTCATCATTATTTGTGTCATTTACAAAATTAAACTCAATTTCTCCATGTTCGGCAACAGACATTTGTAATGCCTGATTAATGACGGAATAGAATTTTTTAAGTCTTGTTTCGGCATTTTGTCTTTTATATTTTGTTATTACAGAAGGTAATGTTAGTGCTGAAACAACTCCAATGATTCCCAGAGTAATTAAAACTTCTGCTAATGTAAAACCTCTAAAACCCTTTAACCACAAATGTTTTTCGGGGGGGGGGCAATCTCAAAAGCTTTTATATTTATCATATTCCCTCCTTATTATTTTAATTATCTATTATTAGCCAGTTTTTGTCAAGATGCTGTGTTGCTGAATATCTTTGTTAATTCTGGTAAAACCTCAAAAACATCACCAACAATTCCGCAGTTACAATGTTCAAAAATCGGAGCTTTTTCATCATTATTTATTGCAATAATTTTATCACTATCCTGCATTCCTACAATATGCTGAATGGCGCCTGAAATCCCGCAGGCAATATAAAGTTTCGGAGTTACTGTTTTGCCTGTCTGTCCTATTTGAATATCCGCAGATGCAAGCCCCATATCAACAGCTCCTCTGCTTGCTCCTATGCAGGCTCCTATACTTTCTGCAAAATTTTTCAATAATTCAAATCCTGCTTCATTTTTCATACCCTTTCCGCCTGCAACTATTATTTCGGCACTATCAAGTTCGTTTATTGATGTATTTAATCCTTTTACAAATTCTATAAATTCAACTTTTTTCTGTATATTGTCAATTTCGGGTTTTATATAAATAAATTTGGTATCTTTGACAATATTTTCAGGTGCGGGTTTAAAAACTTTCGGTCTAACAGTTGCCATTTGCGGCAGTGTTTTGCACAGTATTGTGGCCATTAATTTCCCGCCAAAAGTAGGACGTGTTGCTGCAAGCTGTCCTTTTTCATTAATGTCCAGACCGATACAATCTGCCGTAAGTCCGGTATGTAAAGCTGCTGAAATTCGTGGCGCAAGATCTCTTCCCTGCGTTGTCGCACCGATAAGCATTATGTCAGGTTTCACTTCGTTTATAATATCTACTGCGACTTTTGAATACAGCTCTGTTGAATAATGTGTAAATCTGTTACTTTCTGCTATATAAACAAAATCAAATCCGGAATTTATAAATGCTTCTTTAAAAGTTTCCGCAAGACCGGACTTGCATATTAGAAGAGCTGAAACAGATGCATTATCAAATTTTTTTGACAGCTCCTGAGCCTTATATGCAAGTTCAAAAAGCACTGTATGGAGATAATTTTCTTTTGTAACTTCTGCATATAACATAATACTACTCATTACAAATTCCTCCAAATTCTTTTATTTTTTCTGCCAGTGTATCACAGTTTATGCAGAATTCACATTCTCCCCTTGTGTTAACCGGACGAAATGCTTTGCTGACATACGTAGGAGAGCCTTTTAGGCCCGCTTCTTCCGGTGTCAGACCTGTATCTTCTATTGTATAAACAGTTATATCTGAATTTTGAGCTTTTATTATTCCGTTAATTGTCGGGCGTGTTGGTTCTTCAAAACCTTTTAACACACAGATAAGAGCCGGTAGCTCGACTTTGACCGTTTCAAATCCTTCTTCAATTTCTCTTTTAGCATAAATGCATTTGCCGTCGCATTTACTTAGCTCTCTGACATAAGTCACCTGAGGAATGTTAAGCTGGCTTGCAATACTCGGACCTGTTTGAGCCGTATCACCGTCTACCGCAAATTGACCGCAGATTATTAAGTCGTAATCCGGTAATTTATTTTGTATTGCAGAGGCAATTGTTTTTCCTGTTGCATACGTATCTGCGCCGGCAAACTTTTTATCAGTGAGCAGCACTCCGTTATCGCATCCAACTGAAATTGCCTTTTTGAGCATTTCTTTAGCTTGAAGCGGTCCCATTGTGAGAACTGTAATTTCAACATTTCCCAAACTTTTTTTTAATTTAAGGGCTTCTTCAATAGCATATACATCAAAAGGGTTGATGACACTTTCGACACCTTCCCTTTGAATAGTATTATGTTCAGTCCACTTGATATCAGTCGTATCCGGGACCTGTTTTATACAAACAAGAATTTTCATAAAATTACCTTATCTGTGTTGTTGAGCTGCTCTCTGTCTTGCATTGGTTTCTAATAATGCATTATATGCAAGCATGTACATTGCACATTTTTTTACGCTGGGAACATACCAGGCACAGCTTTCCAGTGTACACACCTTGTCAATATCAGAACCTGCACTCATTAGCGGGCAATATGGAATATCTTTAGCCATTAATTTTCTCCTTATTTATTAGATATTTCTGCTGCTTGTTTTAGTAAATTACAGTTTTGATCGCGTTTTCTTTCCTGATCTTTATATATTTTTGTTCTGTTAATTACCTCATCAAAATCTATTTTGTGGGCATCAAAATCAGGACCGTCCACACAGGCAAATTTTGTTTCTCCGCCGACAGTCACACGGCAGGCTCCGCACATACCGGTTCCGTCAACCATAATCGGGTTCATACTTGCTTCAGTATAAATCCCTTTATCACGTGTTAAATCCGCCACTGCTCTCATCATTGGCATAGGTCCGACAGCTATAGCATAATTAATTTCTTCCTTTTTCATCAGACGTTCAAGAACTTGGGTGACAAATCCCTTTTCTCCTAAAGAGCCGTCATCTGTTGTAATAAATAACTCGGTACAGGCATCTTTCATTTTGTCCTGCCAGAATATTAAATCTTTTGTTCTGGCTCCCATTATCATATACACTTTGTTACCTGCTTCTTTAAGCGCTTTTGCAATTAAATAGCATGGAGCAGCCCCGTATCCGCCGGCAAGGCAGACTACTGTTCCGTATTTTTTTATGTGTGTCGGTTGCCCAAGCGGTCCAACTATATCATGAATTTCATCACCAGCGTTTAATGACGCCAGTTGTTTGGTAGAGTAACCAACAGCCATAAATACAAGAGTTAATTCCCCTTTTTCTTTATTTACATCAGCAATGGTTAAAGGAACACGTTCACTGTCGGCATTAGCTCTGAAGATTATAAACTGACCGGCTTTTGCATTTCTTACAACGTATGGAGCATCTATTGTTATTTCATATTGATTGGGACAAAGCTCTTTTTTTGATAATATTTTATATCCCATAATTTTCTCCTTCTTATATACAGACATTATACTATAAAATGTGAAAATTAGAGAAATTTTTTAAAAAATATAAAAATTTAATTTGTTAGTTACTTTTATAGGTTATTAAGCTAAGGAAAAAATTTTTATATTTATTTACCATGTAAGATATGTATAGTTCTGAAAATGAAAAAAAACAATTTTATGAAAGAATGCAGTGCAAGGCTTTATGTCATAAATACAATTCTGTTTCACCTGAGATGTTGGGCATAAGGCAGGACTTGATAAAAAGGCTGCTGGGAAAAACAAGATCAATTTTTTTGATAGAACAGCCGTTTATGTGTGATTACGGGTATAATATAGAAATAGGTGAGAATTTTTATTCAAATCATAATTTACTAATTTTAGATGCCGAAAAGGTTGTTTTTGGGGATAATGTATTAATAGGTCCTAATTGTTCTTTTTTTACATCTGTCCATCCTCTTGCCCCTGAGAAAAGGTGCAGCGGGATTATTGAAGCTAAACCTCTCCTTGTTGGAAGTAATGTCTGGATATGCGGTAATGTTACTGTATTACCAGGGGTAAAAATAGGTAATAATTCGGTTATAGGTGCAGGAAGTGTTGTTTCAAAAGATATTCCGGAAAATGTACTTGCTGTCGGTATTCCTTGTAAAGTGATTAAATCTATAGATTAAATATTATTTTTTTATTGCTTTTATTACACCATTTACAAAATCAAAATAATTATTTTTTATAGCTTCAATAACTTCTGCTGCATGCAATTGTTTTATATCACTTACATGTTTATCCGGAATTGAGTAAGCTAAGTGTGCAATAAATCTTTTGCTTTCTTCCGATGCATTATATTTAGTGCCTTTTCGCTTTTCAAGCATTGCATCAAGCATTCCATCGGGATTATCATGGAAACCTGCTTCAATCATTGAACGGACTTCTTTAAATGGTTTTTCATGTTTAGGATAAGATACAAAATTATATTGTTGGTAATTTTTTGAAAGAAAATTAAGTAAAGGGTTTGTATCCTGATTTGTTGCAACCAAAAGTTCTGTTACAGGTGTGTTTTCTTTCGGAAGTGTATATAATCCTGCATAGTTATAAACTTTTGTGCCGTCACCTGAGAATTTATATTCTTCTCTGTATTTATTGTCTATTGTGGATTCGATTTGTTTTAATTCGTTATATGGGCCTTTAATAGTATATAAACCTGTAAATGTTATATTCATTTGTAACTCCTTTTAACGAATATAAAAACCGTAAAAAATTATTTTGCTATTTGATATTGATAATCAGGTTTAGCCTTTAATTTTTTTTCTATTTCATCGAAAGTAAGAAGTCCCTGTGTTGCCCCGAATTCTGACACAACACCGGCAGAGTTTACTGAAGCATACATTAGAGCCTTGCCTATATCAAGTTTTGTTTTTCCTAATGCTCCGCAGAAAGTTGATGCAAAAGCATCACCTGCTCCAAGTGTTGATACTACGGGACCGTCAAATACCGGACAGTAATAATATTTGTGCCCGTCATAAGCGTATGCACCATGTCCGCCATCAGTTATTACTATAATTTGGTAATCTCTGACTTTTAATTTTTTAAACATCTCTTTAACATCAGGATGAATAAGTTCTTCCGAAAATTTTTCTTCTCTTGTATCCGGTCTTACCTGAATCTGGGTAGCCATTGAAGCTTCTTCTTTATTCATAACCACTATATGAGCATTTTCTAAAATCTTTTTAATATAGTTAAATCCTCGTTTTAAGCTGGAAGTCCCGGCATTAAAACATACTTTTACATTGTTATCTTTCGCAAAGTTGACAATATCATCAAGAACTTTTGTACTATCACCGTTTAGAGGTGCTATATAAAGAAGCTTTGCATTTTTTATTGCATCAAAATTTATATCGGATTTTTTAATTTTGGCATTTGCACCGCGGTGTGCAAGGACTGTTCTGTCCCCTTGAAAACTTACCAGAATTATAGAAAATCCAGTACTGATAGAACTATCCTGTATAATATTTGAGAGGTCAACTTTTTTATCTTTGAATGATTCTAATATCCCATCAGAATAAATATCATCCCCGATTTTAAATATTGCGCTTGTTTTAAAACCAAGATTAGCAAAATTACAGGCTGTATTTACACCGCCGCCGCCGACTTTTGACGCAAAGGCTGTTATTTCAACTTTTGCACCGTATGGGTAGCTCATAAACTCTGACTTTTTATTTTTGGTATAAACGGAAACAATGTTAGCATCATCACTTTCTACAAATACATCCATTGTAGCACTTCCGATAGTTATTACATCGCACATCTTTTTCTTCCTCCAATTACTTTTAGCTTAGCACAAAAAATTTTTTTGTTTAAATAGTAGCAAAAAAATTTTTCTTTTTATTTAAAATAATGTGTATATGTATTTCGTAAAAATGTTGGAATAATATGAAAATAGAAAAAGTTACCCCATTATATTACAATTATAAAGCAATACAAAAATATGATAATAAATTAAAAGCAGAAAGCGGTCACTCAGATTATACTTATAATCCGTTTGCATATAAAGATTACAATATAAACTTTACGGCCCGTCTTTTTAGAACGCCGGCAAATTTTTTTGAGCAAGAATTTAATAGAAATGGCATGCCTGATACTATGAAAACTTACCTGTTTGATGATTATGAGGACAGGCAGAATATGCCTCCGGCTCAGATGATGAAGCTGGTATTCGATGACATGAATGAGGCAAAATCTCTGGAACAGGTTAAACATATTTATTCGGATGAACCATTATTTAATAAGTTGAACGACGAGCCCAACAGAAAGACCAGAACCGGTGTTATTGCTGAAATTGATTTAATGAAACAGCCGGATAAATCTTTATTTAAAAATGGTAATGATAATTTAGGACTTTATATACTTAAAAAGATTTATCTAGAAGGTAAAACCCTAAAAGAAATTAATAAAGATTTTGAAAAAGATATTTCTGTTCATTATAAGGGATTAAGTCCGATAAAATATGAAACTCTTTCTGCTTATGGAATTAAATTCCCTAATAGTGCTTTCTGGAAATCGTTTATTGCTACGCGTGAAGATTTCCCATACGAATACAAGCCAAGAAAGGTAGCTGTTCAAAGGACTGTAATTAATACAGATAATGCTATACGTAGCAAAAAGGAAATAGAAAAGAAAAAATTTGACAGTGTTAAAGACTGGGAGATTGATAAACTTGCCGATGGCTTAATTAAAGGAATAGGCAGTGAAGAAGAAACAGGGAAGCAGCTGAAAAAACATAACGTAAAAAACAAAGAAGCAAGTAATTTTGTTGCAAAATATATGAGTGAAATAAATTCTATAGTTCTTGAAAAAGTTCATGCCTCTGAAGAAATGAAAGATTTTTATGCGAATTATGATAATTTATCCAGTTCTCAGAAAAGTATCTTTAAAGCTTACTGGAACAGCGATCCCCTGATAAAACAACAGCGTTCTGAAGCTATGAAAGATACAATTAAGCTGTTTATGGATTCGTACGGTGCAGACGGAAATAATGAAGAATTTCAAGACCTTCTTAATTATGCACGTAGTATTAAGCCAAGAAGGATGGAAGAACAAAAAGAGCATGATAAGATTCAGGCTGAATATGATGAAATGTTTGCTAATTTTGAGGTTAAACCGGAAAGTAAAGTCACAGGAGTTTTTGAAGATGTGCTAGAGCCTGTTGAAGATGTTTCTGCTGCATCTATACCTCCTGATAAAGACGATATAGAGAAAGCCCCTTCTATATCTTATGTAGTTTCACCTCTGAAACATGAAATCAGGTTAAACGGAGATTTGTCAGACACTTTTAACAAACTTATGATGTCGCAATTACTTCTTTTACCCGAAACTTTTGCTAAAAGATATATGAAATATTTTCTGGCACATCCGACAATTAATGATAAATACAAATTATCTATGCTTATTCAGGGAAATGTTCCTGAGGGTTATGAGGATTTAGTTTATGCTAAAAAAGAGCTGGATAATATTTCTCTGGGGGTTAATAAAGATTTTACATTAAAATACCCTTATATTATTGCGGCCTGTAATCAGGCTATGGTTGAATTAATTTTTGATGTTAAACAGGAAGAAGTCCCTAAAATGCTTGAATTGAATACAGATGAGCTGATAAGACTTATAGAAAAGTCAGGGATACGGGAATTAACTCCTGAGCAAAAAAGTAAATTGGATATGATGTATCACGATTATTTAAAACCTATAACTTCAAAGCAGGATATTAATAAGATTACTGATATGTTAATTAACTTTATTTCAAATTATGACGGAAATATAGTATATGGTAACAGTTCTGATATGAATGCACTGATTAAACTTATAAGTGCAAATATTCAATCTAATAATGCATTGAAGAGAAATCTTTCTAAAATAATAAAATCTTCTAAATTTATAGAAAGTTATGGTGGGACTGCAAAAATTTTATTGAAAAATGATGTCAGTGATGAAACAAAAAAAGCTAAAATGGAGCTGATGTTTGCTGATTTATTGTCTGTAAGTGCCGATAAAATGACAGATATTTTATTAGACAATAGGCGTAACCTTAGAACAATTTTAAAACCTGCCGCCCCTGAAATTTACAATATTTTGGAAGCTAAATCATATATGAAAGATCTTTCAGCGAATGTTGACGATCTTATTAATGATCTTAAGTCTCTTATGTAGGTATTGATACAATAATAATATAATGCCTATTGAAAAGTACCCGCTTAATAGCGGGTACTTCTTTGTATTTTGTATTTATTTGTTGACTTGAGCTTTTTCTTCGTCGGAAACCCCTTTAATTGTAAGGTTAACTCTGCCCTTGTCGTCAATTTTGATAACTTTAACGATAACTTCATCTCCGATATGAAGATGAGGTTCAATTGCATCAATTCTCTCATTACAAACTTGAGAAATATGCACCATACCGTCTTTACCCGGAGCAAGCTCTACAAATGCACCAATTGGGATGATTCTTACAACTTTTCCTTTAACAACCATTCCCGGTTCTGCTTTGAATGTTAATTCCTTAATCATTCTTTTGGCTATTTCTGCACCTTCCTGATCATTGGAAGTAATTGTAACAACTCCGTTATCTTGAATATCAATTTCAGCTCCGGATGCATCAATGATAGATCTGATTTGTTTGCCGCCCGGTCCGATTACAGTTCCGATGTCTTCAACTGGAATTGTCATTGTTGTAATGCTGGGAGCATAAGGTGACAGGTGATCTGCAGGTGCAGAAATTACTTCTCTCATTTTACCTAAGATATGTAATCTGCCTTCCTTAGCCTGAGCCAGAGCACGGCGTAAAGTATCATTTGCAATTCCTTTTGCCTTCATATCCATTTGCAAAGCAGTAATTCCAGTGTCATTACCTGTTACTTTGAAGTCCATATCACCTAAAAAGTCTTCGATACCTTGAATATCTGTTAATACAACAGGCTCTTTCCCTTCTTCTGTTATCATGCCCATTGCAACACCGCCAATCATACATTTGACAGGAACACCGGCATTCATTAGTGCCATTGATGAACCGCAGGTAGAAGCCATTGATGTTGAACCGTTTGATTCTAATACATCAGATGTTACACGAATTGTATATCCGAATTCTTCCTGTGAGGGTAATGCCGGAACGTTTGCTCTTTCTGCCAGATTTCCGTGTCCTACTTCACGTCTTCCCGGACCTCTGAGCGGTTTTACTTCGCCTACGGAAAATCCAGGAAATATGTATTTATGCATATAAGTTTTTTCAGTCTGCGGGTCAACTCCGTCTAATTCCTGTTTCATTCCGGGACCTGCTAATGTTGCAACAGAGAGAACCTGAGTTTGTCCTCTGGTAAACACTGCAGAACCGTGTGCTCTTGGTATAACTCCTACTTCACACCAGATAGGTCGTACATCATGAGGTTTTCTTCCGTCAGCTCTTACGCCTTCGTCTAAAATCATTGTACGCATAATATGTTTTTCTGCATTTTTAAATTCTTCAGCAACAAAGTCAATGCCTGTTTCTTCCATTATTTTTTTGCTGTAATCGTCTTCCGGAAGTGCGTCAATTTTTTCTTTAACAAGTTTTTTAGCTTCTTCAAGTTTTTCTTGTCTGTATGTTCTGTCAAAGTTGTGGTATGCATCAAAAATCATATCATGAGCTGTTTCTTCAATAATTTTTTTGATTTCAGATGTATCATATGGATTAACAAATACCTCTTTTTCAACTCCGCACTCTTTTGCAAATGCTTCCTGAGCTTCGCATTGTTTTCTGATTTCAACCTGGGCAAATTCTACAGCATTCATAATATCATCTTCTGTTACGAATTTACATCCGGCTTCAACCATAATTACGGAATCATGTGTTCCTGCAACCACTATATCTAAATCAGATTTGTCTGCTTGATGGTGTGTGGGGTTTGCAATCATATTCCCATTTTCATCTCTAGAAACTCTTACTGCTCCGATAGGACCTTCAAAAGGCGCTCCTGAAAGCATTAAAGCACATGAAGCTCCAAGCATTGCCAGAGTATCAGGTTGATTTTGTTGATCGTAGCTGAAAAGCTGTGCAACGATTTGAATATCATTTCTATATCCTTTAGGGAAGAGAGGTCTTATCGGCCTGTCGATAAGTCTTGAAATAAGAATAGCCTTATCGCTTGCTTTTCCTTCCGAACGATTGTAACCTCCGGGAATGCGGCCAATTGCAGACATTCTTTCTTCATAGTCTATTAGTAAGGGGAAAAAGTCTATTCCCACTCTTGGTTCTTTAGAAACGACGCAGTGAACAAACAACATTGTATCTCCGCATCTTACTGTAACAGAACCATTTGTAGATTGGGCGTATTTGCCTGTTTCAATGGTAACTGTTTTTCCGCCTATTTCAATCTCAAATTTTTTTGTTTCCGGTACCATAATTACCTTTTCTTTCTCGCACTTCCTGTGCGTATTTTTTATACACTTCTATTGTTCTTTAATATTATACCGCAAACAAGAAAAAGAGTTGAAATCTATAAAGTAATGTGACGAATTTTACCAGGGATAGTCTTTAGTTATTTGCCAGTTATTAAGTTGTAGCAATTTTGCGCAGTATGAGTATGTGGGAGAATTATGTCTGCATCCGTAGCGTGTGTTGTTTATTAAATTTTCAGTTGTTCCGTCCCAGCCGGCAGTGTAAGGTTCTACTGATGATTTAATACCGTTTGCATTACTTTTATTAAAATTAAAGCTGAATACTTCTCTCTGGCTTTTTGTTATGTTACCAATCTTTGAAGCATTAGGGTAAAAAGCAATATCTATCCCTGCAGATGCTCGCATTTGTATTGCAGAACCATCTGTGAGGTATACTATTATTGAATTCTGGAGTTCGTCGGTCTGATTGCCGTCATTGTCAATCCTATATGTGCTACTGTCTGTAATTTTCAATGTATTGATATACTTTGCAAAATATCTATTGAAAAACTCTTCCATTGCATCAGAATCATTATCAACAGGGTAATCCCAAAATTCGTATGAACCGTTGTCAACTTCTGACATTATTACGGCCTGATTAATTACAGAATAAAACTTTTTCACCCTGCTTTCTACAACTTTTTTCTGGTGATTAGCAATTAATGCAGGCATTGTTAAAGCCGCAACAACACCTATAATCCCGAGTGTAATTAAAACTTCCGCTAAAGTAAAACCTTTAAAACCCTTTATTCCCGTACCTTTTTCGGGGGGGGGGCGATTTTTAATGCTTGTAAATACATCATTTTAGCCTCCTTTTATATAATTTATTATTTACTATTTCCCCTAAAAAGTCAATATTACATTTCTTAAGTTTACCACGGGTAGTCTTTTTCTATTTGCCATCCATCCATCATAATTAATGCCGCACACCAGAAGCCATCACGATCTTTGCTGCATCCGCGACCGTTTCCGTCTCTGATATAATCCCTGTCATACCCATGCTCACCTTCTACGGCATTTGTAATCCCTATGCCGGCAGGGACAAATTTTTTATCATGTTGCATTGTGAAGGCAAAAACATCCCGGCCGTATTTGTTAGGAAGCCTAAAACCGTTTAAATCTACTATAACATTCATAGCAGGTCTGTTTGTCCCTGCTTCTGCAATATAATCTGTTGCTATAATCATAGTACCATCGGCAAGTACAAATTTGGGGTTATTAACCAAATCGCCGTATGAATTACAACTGTTCCCTTTTGCACATAAATATGTAATATCTGTTGGAAATTCTCCGACTTCGTATGTTTCAACTACCTGTAAATAGGGCTTAAGATACTGGTTAAAGAATACAATTGTTTCTTTATTTTTTCCGAAATCCCAATATTCTATAGGTCCAAAATCTTCTTCTGCGCGGGTTATTGCCTGGCTCATCACAGAATAAAACTTCTTTAATTTGGTAACGGTTTCCTGTTTTTGATATTTTGCAATCAGTGCAGGCATTGTTAAAGCTGCAACTATACCTATAATTCCGAGTGTAATTAAAACTTCTGCCAGTGTAAAGCCATTTGAATAATTGTGATGTTTCATATCACTATTATGGCATATTTTTTTAAAAAAGTAAAGCGTTATGCCTAAAATGCTTATTATATTTGCGTTTCGGGGGGGGGGCAGTCTTAAAGCATCTCTATTAAACATTTTTCATCCTCCTGACTTTTTTATTATTTACTATTTTTTTTGTTTTGTCAATATATTATAATTTATGCATTAAAAAAGCCCTTTTAGGGGCTTTTCTATCATAATATAGACAAATAAGAATTAATTTTGTGTTAAAAATGCATATCAAAAGATGAAGGCATTCCGTTAATTTTTTCATCTTCCATCCTCATTGCAGAACCTATCGTGAAACTTTCAGCATAGAGTTTGTTAATTTTATAATTAATATCTCCGGTAAATACTTCTTCATTGTCCTCAAGAAATTTGAACAAAGGTTCTGTCGGACTTTTTACAAGGTTTGTTAGAGAATCTCCTGCCTGTTTGAGTGTTCTTTCACCTATTTCCGGTACCTTTACATTCATTCCGAAAGGTTTATATGGTCTGTTAAATGAAGCTCCTGTATCTGTCATTTTAATAATTCCCTGTTAACTAAGCACATTTAGTTAATCGGAAATATCTGGAAAAAAGTTTAATATTTTTATTATTTTATTTTACAATTTGTAATAATTTACTATGTATTTTTTATGCTGTTAACATTTATTTTTCTGCCGCTTTCTTTATAAAATGTCTGTACCATTTTTGAGAAAGTTTCACGGGGCAAGTTCCCTTTTATGCATTCTTGCCATATTTCTTTAAAATATTTTTGCTGATTTTTGACCGGAAATTTTTTTATAAATATACCCATATTATCGCTGGATCTTGTGTTGTTATCTTCAGCACAGGCTAGTGCATAATTGTATAAAAGATTTGACCCGCCTTCGGATTTTGGCCGCATGTGTTCTATTGTTACAATTGACGGGCGTAATATGTCATATCCGATTGCATCTGAGGCAGCCAACTGATGTTTTGTTATAAATGCATTTACACTTGTTCGTGATGTCGGAAGTTTTGCTGTTATTAAACTTATTCTTGTTTTAAGTTTTTCATCAGGCATTCCTTCCAGTGCTTCATTCAAGTCATATTTAAATGCTTTATTGCTGAACTTAATTTTAACGGGCTCTCTGTTTATTGTTTTTATTGCAGTATCACAGAAATTCAAAATATCTTTTCTGTTTAAAATCTCTGCATGTTTGCTTATTTGAGATATAATTAACAGCTGAAGTTCTTTTTTTGATAAGTTATTTCTCTCGATGTCGCGTGTTTCAGTTAGGCTTAGAATTTTATTAATGAATTTTTCAGTCAGTTGAAAATCGGATGTGTTAACGGTTCGGTTAATTTTAAAATTCTATTGGCCATATACTCATCTTTGATAGTATCGCTGACCCGTTTAATTTTATAAGCAAATTCTTTTCCGCTGAATTCTTCCGGAATATATTCTTTTTCCTGCAGTCTGTATTTGGAAATTTGCAAAAGCTTCTTGTATTTTGTTTTCCATCCATGAGGGATTTCTCCGGTTAGTTCTGCGAGTTCTTTAAATATTGGCAGCTGTTCTTTTAGTAATTCTTTATTTGCTTTCGGGTATAGTTTTTTTATTGCTTCTGAGAGCCTTATATTCGGTTCGTCGAAAGCCATTATTGTAATTTGTTTTAGGGCCTCTTTTTCTGTGGGATGCAAGTAGTCAATGTATGAAAACATCTCCTGTGCAAAATTTTTAATTGAACCTGAGAAAATGCCGTTATTTTTTAGTTTTGCAACTGCTTTGTTGCTTAGAAGCGGGCGTCCGCAGTAAATACAGTGGATAGTTCTATGGTTTAGTATATTTTTAAAATCTCCGCCGCTTCTTATTGCAGTGAAAGACGGCTGACTTTTAACAAATATATCATTATTGAACAGGCAGTAATTAGTTCTTCTTGCGGGCTCGCTGTTATAAGAATAATCATACTGATTATTCTTAAAATTTACTGTTGGCTTTAATATATTAGCTATTAAAGGTATTATCCTCATATCGGGATAATGTCCGTAAATATTTTTTTTTGCTATTTTGTAAATAAAGTTTTACGTTATTTCTGATAACTTACTGATATCCAGACTGATTATTCCATCAGAGAGAGTTTGCAGCACATGTTTTAAATTTGTTATGTATTCTTTTTTACATAATCCTTTTTTACAAAGAGAAATAAGCTTATCTGCCTGAATTTGAGTGTTTTGCGGCATATAGGGATTTTCTTCAATTTGAACTGATATTGGGTAGTGATGTCTTGAATTATTGCAATAAGAACATTCAAGAGCAAAATTCAAAGAATTATTCATTCCGTTCATGCATTTGGGCAGTAAATGCTCAAAGGTTCCAACAGACGGATGTACCAAATTTAGGGCAATAATATTTGATTTTTTTCGTGAATTTTTAACTACGAAAGCACACACTTCATCGCTTGAGCGCGGTAATCTCCTTGCAATTTCAATAATTTCTTCTTTAAGTTTTTTGTTTTCGATATTTTTTAGAATATTTTTTAATTTATGGATAAAAATTCTTCTTGAAAATGGTTTATGCGGCTCCGGATCAAATATTATGTCATTTGTTTTAATCATAAGTTTTCGAAGCTGCCTTGCTGACTTTTTCGGTAAAATGCGTCTGTAAAAGCTGATTTTATTAAATATGATGCTCTGAATTTTTACAAGGGCAAGTTCATGTATATCGCGTTTCATTTCTAAAAGTTCTTTGAAATTTTTATCAGGATATTTTGCTGACATGCTTTTGAACATGTTGAAAACCTGTCTTTCAACGGGGTGCATAATTTTTTCAAAGGGTGCTAATATATGTATTGCTTCTGAGGCAGGGCCTGATAGTTCTTTAATATCCAGAAGTTGTGAATAAATGTCCGGATGGAGCATCTCCATTCCGCAGCACAGGCATGGAATACGGTAATTGAGCAAATTCTTTAACTCTTTTCTTGTCAGAGGAATTTCGGGAATTTTACATTTGAACTTAATATTTTCCGTTTTAAATACTTTTTTCTCCATACTTACCCGCCGGGATTAATGCTCAATTATATTATTCCCGTTTATGCAGAAATTTATACTCCCGGAGGCGGTTGAATGTATAGAGGTTTTAGTTTTCTCCAATTCCCTTCATCATCTTTTTTTTCTGCTAAATCAGCCAGAATTTCTCCAAGCTGGTAATTTTCAGACTGGTATGAAATTCCGCCGAGAAGCGGTTTTAATTTATCGTCAGTAATTACTGTATAATTTCCTGATTTAATTATCTCCTGAACTTTTTCAAGCTGGACGGCTCCTTTAATCTCTCCGTCGCAGTATAAATAAGCACAATTTTTTCTCGCATCAAGAGCAACAAGCGGATTTTTTTTAGCCAGCTGTGCCAGAATTTCAAGAGAAGATATTCCTGCAGTTTTGCAGTTCAACTGCTGAGCCATTACACGAGCAACTGTTACGCAGGCGCGTATTCCGGTAAAACTTCCAGGTCCTATATTTACTGCTATAAGATTAATATTCTGCGGTTTTATATTATTTTCTGATAAAATCTCCTGTAATGTTGAGATTAAAAATGCAGAATGATATTTATTATCTTTGTTTTCAACAATTCGGGATGAAAGAATATTCCCGTCACGTTTTAAAACTGCATACATTTTATCAAGACAAGTGTCAAATGCCAGTGTTATCATTTTGATAGGCCCTCAATTATTTCATCTTTTCCGGCTGATTCAAATTCATATGTTCTTGAATCATCGTCATTATATTTTACGTTAATTTTTATATGATCAAACGGAGCTTCATTTTGATTAAATTCAGCCCATTCTACAAAAGTAGCCTGTTTGCCTTCCGAGTATTCCCTCAATTCATCATAAATAGTTTTTATTCCTTCATTTTCAAGCCTGTAAAGGTCAAAATGGTAAATAGGAATTGAACCTGTATGATATTCGTTAAGAATTACAAAGCTCGGACTTGTTACTTTTTCCTTTACATCAAGTGCATCTGCCACAAGTTTTACAAAAGCTGTCTTACCTGCGCCGATTTCTCCGTAAAGGTTAATAAAGCACCCGTCTTTAATTAGCGATGCGAATTTATATGCAAGTCTTTTTGTATCTTCAAGGTTATGGCATATCTGCTGAAATTTCTTCATATACTTCTGCCCTGTTCCTTCCGTTTTCTTTGGCTTTATATAATGCTTTATCTGCCTTTTGCAATACTTTTTTTTCATTATCTCCGTTAGTATATTCAGAGATGCCTAAGCTTATTGTAACACTAATAATTTTTTCATTTGCGTCTGCATTAATTTTTGAAATATCTATTTTAGTATTTTCAACAGCTTTTCGAAGCCTTTGAGCGACCATTTCAGCCTCTTCAAGTTTTGTGAATGGCAGAATTATCGCAAATTCTTCGCCGCCGTATCTTCCGGCAATATCGTAATCTCTCAGCTGGTGTTTAATTACTGCTGATACGTGTTTTAAAGCTAAATCGCCTGCAGCATGACCGTAAGTATCGTTTACATTTTTAAAATAATCGATATCAGTCATAATTACGCAAAGGTTGCGTTTTTGACGTTTTGCTCCCGAAACTTCCTGCTTAATTCTTTCTTCCAGCTGGCGTCTGTTATAGAAACCTGTAAGGGCATCAAGTGTTGCGTGTTTTAGAATTTCAGCATAAACGTTTGCCCTGTTGATAGTTGTTGCGGCTTGATTTGTAAGCTGCTCAAGATAGCTGATTTCTTTTTCACTAAGAATATTGTCTGTACTTTTTGTGACAATGCAGCCAAGGAGCTTATTCTCGCTTATAAGAGGAAACAATCCGATTTTTTTATCAGGAGTTAAAACGTATTCTGATTTGTTATGAAGGCATTTTAACAGTTCAAAAATTTTTTCATCCTTGCAGGCAGAAGGCCAAACAAGTTTATTATTTATAAAAATGTAGATTAAATGCCCGCATACAAATTTGTCAATCATTTCACCTATAATAGGGATTATGTAGCTGTTTTCATATTGTGTTTCTATAATTTTTGCTATATTTTTCATCGCATCATGGAAATCAATATTTTTTTGCATCTTTTCAGAGAGAATAACATTTTGTATCTTTAGAGAAATCAGGTATGAGGCCACATTTAAAAATTCAAGTCCGTCATTCTCAGGTATTTTTGCAAAATCAAGCATTCCTATTAGTTTTTGTCCCTGATAAAGTGCATAGAATAATTTATTATTTTCTAATATATACTTTTTACCTTTTAATAATTCAAATGTTTTGTATAGCTTTTTAGCGTTATTTTTATCGCCAAATTCGTCTATTGACATCCAGCTTTTGGAAAAATCCCTTAAGCATTCGGAGGTAAAGTCATAAATATAAATGTTTACGGTCTGAAAAATCTCTTCAAGAATACGTGTAATACCCTGAGCATTACACGTATCATTAAGTTTTATTGATAAATTCTCAATATCTTTTAATTTCTGCATTATGAATCCAGTTTTTGCAATATATCATCGGAAATATCAAAGTTAGCATAAACATTTTGAACATCATCATGTTCTTCTAATTTGTCGAGCAATTTAAGGATCTGATCAGCAGTTTTTTCATCCGTAACTTCTACTGTATTCTGCGGAATTCTTGTAAGTTCAGAAGATACGCTTTTGAACCCTTCTGCTTCAAGACCTTCAACAACTGTCTGGAAATTTTCAGGAGAGGTGATTACTTTATATTGACCTTCATCCTCTGTTACATCTAGCGCATCAAGGCTTATAGCCGCTTCAAACAGTTTGTCAAAATCAACACTTTCATCAAAAGTTATAACGCCGCGCTGGTCGAACATCCAGCCTACACAACCGGTTGCGCCTAAACTTCCGTTATATTTTGTGAAGAAACTTCTTATGTCTCCGGCTGTTCTGTTTCTGTTATCGGTCATTGCTTCGATAACAACAGCAACACCGCCGGGTGCATATCCTTCATAGATTAATTCTTCGTAATTATCAGCAGAACCTGCTCCGGCTCCTTTTTCAATTGCTCGTTTAATATTATCGTTTGGCAAGCCGGCTGCTTTAGCTTTTTCAATAGCAGTTCTTAAACGAAAATTGCCGGCGGGGTCAGGACCGCCGAGTCTTGCTGATACAATTAATTCTCTTGAATACTTCTGAAAAACAACTGCACGTTGTGAGTCTACTTTAGCTTTTTTATGTTTAATTGTTGACCATTTTGAGTGTCCTGACATATTTATACCTCGTTTATCTTATACTTTATAACCTTATTTTAACACAAAAATTCATTATATGTTATTTTCTAAAAAAGATATTCACCGTGCAAATCGCTTCCGCCGGTTTTTATTAGATGATATTTATCGGCAATTTTTTCTACAGTTTCTGCTTTATGAAATTTTATAATACCCCTATGCCTTTTATACGGGTAATAAACCTCAAGCCCGTCAAGCCCGTATGAAATTAATTTTTTTATAAATCCTTCAAAATTAACAGCCCAGCAGCAGGCAGGATGTGCAAGTACTGCAATCCCTCCGGCATTATGAATTGCGTTTATTAATTTTTTTATATCCCGCTTTGAAAATATGCGCACAATATCTAATTCTGTTTCTTTTTTTGATTTGGCGCAGAATGAAAGAAGTTCTGCATTGTTAACGTCAATATTATAAGCAAGAAGATGCATAAATACATAACCGCACCACACATCAAATTCTACGGCCGGAATTAAAATATCGTCCTTGACCAGCTTGTGTGCCTCAACTGTGTTATGATCACAAATAGCTATTTTTTTGTATCCCTTTTCTCTTGCTTGACGTAAAATATCAAATACATCAGCTTTTCCGTCTGAAAAATCAGTATGTATATGCAGGTTCACTTTATTATTTAAAAAATCTTCTTTTGTAAAATTTTTCATATTTGTAATAAAATTATTATACAATAAAATTATTTAACAGGAGAGTTATGGCTAAAGTTGATAAAAGCGTCTGGGTTATTTTTTTTGAAGGTATAAAAATTTATGCTTTAAATATTCATAAATTCTTGTTATATATGACTTTTCCTGTTCTGGGACAAATATTAGGTATGTTTATGATATTTGGCTTAACTTACTGGTATACCCAAAATCTTCAGGATTTAACGGATAAATATCCCTCATTGAATAATATGTCAACTATGCTTGTTTGTATAGCATTAACTGTTATTCCGGGGCTTTTAATCTGGGCAAAAGCATTCTGGGATTATCTTGTTTCATACGGAGCTTTAAATTCTATGACTGACGGATATTTAAATACCGGCAGAGTTTATGATTTCAAGGCTCATAACAGTGTTGTGATAAATAAAACATTTTCTTTTATATTTTTATGGTTTTTGTTTAGTATTTTTACCTTAATTGCGGTGATTCCTGTTTTTTGGATTATAGGTTTCGTATTTTTTATTTACTTTATCTTAATTTTTCAGGTGTTTACATTTGAAAACGGGCTGTCACCTGTGGGATATTTTAAAAGAAGTTTAATGCTTATTAAAGGGAAATTTGCGCGTACATTTCTTTTGATGACGCTTCTTGTTATTTTTACTTATTATTTATTGCCGGCCGGATTAGGAGTAATTTTTGATGCATCTAATTTAACACAAAAACTTGCAAAGATTTTTGAAGTTTGGGCATATAGTTTACCGCTGGAACCTCTTGAACCGTTTAAAGTTACTCCGGCATTAATCGGTAGTGAACTCGTTAAGGAACTTATATTTTTTATTGTTGTAGGTTTTACTTTGCCGGTAAGGAGTATTTGCTGGACATTGTGGTATAACAATCTTACTTCAGACAGTGATGTTTTGCCTGTAAAATCTAAAAAGAAATCTAAAAAAACTACGGCAAAAACTTTCAAAATCGAAAAAAGAGGGATTGATCCCGAGATTATAAGACGTGCAAGACTGGAGGATGATGAATACTAGGTTATGTTTATCTGCAAGAACTGTAAATCTGTTGATAAATTTGAATTGATGTTTTCACCTGACTATCGCGGGGAAAAGAAGTTTTTGCAGGAATATAACAAAAACGGCGATATTGAAATTACTGTTGACGGGTACAAGTTTATTCCTGATTTGCAGTTTATGAACGACCATGCTGTATGCAGATATTGCGGACAAATTTATATGTGGGACTATGAATAAGAGGATAAATTAATGAAAAGAGAAGGCAGAGCTAATAATGAAACAAGAGAAATAAAATTTACTAAAGATTATACGAAGCATGCTTTGGGTTCGGTGCTTGTTGAATTTGGTGATACAAAGGTGATTACAACCGCATCTGTTGAAGAGGGCAAACCAAAATGGATGGATAAGGATGAAAAAAGAGGATGGATTACCGCAGAATACTCTCTTCTCCCGTCTGCACCAAATACAAGATGCCAGCGTGAGAGAACCAAAATTTCAGGCAGAACTCAGGAAATTCAAAGACTTATAGGAAGAAGCCTTAGAGCATGTGTTGATCTTGAAAAAATACCTGACTTGACAATAACAATAGATGCGGATGTTATTCAAGCAGATGGCGGAACAAGGACTGCAAGTATTTGTGGCGGCTTTCTTGCACTTAAAATTGCTGTTGAAAAATTAATGGCAAATGGCACTCTGGAAGAAAATCCTATAATCGAACCTGTGGGAGCGATTTCTGCGGGAATTGTTGATGGAGAAGTAAGACTGGATCTGGATTATATTGAGGATTCTCATGCACAGGTGGACAGTAATGTTGTCCTTACAAAAAGCGGAAAAATAATTGAGTTTCAAACAACAGCAGAAGGCGAGCCATACGAACAACAACAAATGCTGGAGATTTTTAAAACCGCTCAAGAAGGAATAAAAAAAATAGTTGCGATGTATGATTTAATTTAGTATAATATTTGAGTATAGAAAAAGGTATTTAACTTAGACACGAAAATTAACGAAAGGGGAAAATGATGAAAAAATTATTGATTGCTTCTTTAGTATTGGTTATGTGCGGTGCAGCTGCTGTTTATGCTGCTGATTCAGAACCTACAACTTACACAGAACAGTTTATTCAAAAGCATACACAGAAAATTGTAGATAAAGAAAAACAATTACAGCAGGAACAGCAGGCAAGAGAAGAAGCTCGTGCAAAACAAAAAGAGGAACTTCAAAAGAAAATTGAAGCAAACCAAAAAGCAAGACAAGATGCTGCTAATGCAAGAAAACAAAAAATAGAAAAGAAAAAACAACTCTGGAATGAATTAATTTCTGAATAAGGAGAAATTTTATGAAGAAAAAATTAACTTTATTGTTAGCAGTAGCTATAATGTCTATGTCTTCAGTATATGCAGCAGAGGCTCAAGGTCCTATTTCAAAATGGCTAGACAATTTGACTGGTTCTGTTGCTCAAAAAGAGCAGAGAGCTCATCAAAAATCCGTTGAACGTCAGCAAAAATTAGCAGCTAAGCAGAAGGCTAGAGAACAAAAAATTGCAAAGAAGAAAGCTAAAGCAAGGCAAAAGCAATTGGAACGCCAGAGAAAACAACAGCAACAGCAAAGAAAAATTGAAAAAAAGAAAAGTTTAATAAAAGAATTGTTCTCAAATGATTAATTTAAAAAGCCGTCATTTACAAATGGCGGCCTTTTTGCATTCAATAAAACTCTGTGATACAATTATTATAAAAAGCGGAGTTATTTTATGCAGACATTGATCAGAACTCTTACTGGGGCTCAAATTATATTAGAAACATTAAAAAAGTTTGGTGTTGATACAATATTCGGTTACCCCGGAGGAATTGTTCTATCTGTATATGATGAGCTTGGCAGACAAAATGATATAAAACATTATCTTATGCGTCATGAACAATCGGCAGTGTTTGCGGCCGAGGGGTATGCCAGAGTGAGTGGAAAATGCGGTGTTGTTATTGTTACCTCAGGTCCCGGAGCTACGAATATTGTCACTGGAGTTGCAGATGCTTATCTTGATGGATGTCCGCTTATTGTTATAACGGGTCAGGTTTCTGCTGAACTGCTTCATCAAGATGCTTTTCAGGAAGTTGACATTATTGATATTACAAAATCCTGTACTAAAGCTAATTTTCAGGTTAAACGGGCTGAAGATTTAGAAAATATACTTGTTGAAGCATATATTACTGCGATGTCTGGAAAACGTGGGTCTGTTGTTGTCGATATAACAAAAAATGTTTTTTCTGAAACTGCTGAATTTAATCCTGAAATTTCAGTTGCGCTGGATAAACCGTCTATTCCTGAAACAGATATTGATTTAGCTTTAAATGCAATATTTTCTGCAAAACGACCTTTAATTATAACAGGAGGCGGGCTTATACAAGCAGAAGGGGCTGCTGAAATTTTGGAATTTGCAGAACTTTTGAATATTCCTGTAGTTTCAACGATGATGGGTCTTGGGGCATATCCTGCT
Organism: Candidatus Gastranaerophilales bacterium; assembly: GCA_944325005.1. GTDB lineage: Bacteria > Cyanobacteriota > Vampirovibrionia > Gastranaerophilales > Gastranaerophilaceae > Stercorousia. Next base: position 79,222 of record CALUYO010000005.1, read on the forward strand.
GATAGTGAGAATTATTTGGGGATGATTGGTATTTTCGGACATCCCTCTGCGAATAATGCTGTTAGAGAAAGTGATTTGATTTTTGCAATCGGAGCACGTTTTAATGACAGAATTAGATGCTGTTTTTCTAATAATGAACTCGCTAAAAAACTTATTCATCTGGATATTAATCAAAATGAAATTTCAAGAGTTATTCCAGCTGCTATATCTATTGCGGGTGATGCTAAAGATGTGCTTAAGCGAATGGTTCAAAAGGTAAAGAGTTCTGAGCATAAGAGAAATTTTGGATGGACAAATCTTATAGCAAAAAAATCACTTGTGCCATTGAAAAGGTCATCTGCAATGCATTCTTTTGAACTTATGCAGGAAATAAATAATTGTCTTAAAGATAAAGATTATGTAGTTACAACTGAAGTAGGACAGCATCAGGTATGGGCAGCTAGATATTTAAAATTTGACAAACCGCGTAAATTTATAACTTCCGGTGGGCTTGGAGCAATGGGATTTGGTTTCCCTTCAGCAATAGGAGCATGTATTGCTAAAAAAGAACCTGTAATTTGTATTGCAGGTGATGGGTCTTTTCAGATGAATATTCAAGAACTTGCAACTTGTGCAGAATATAATTTGCCAGTAAAGGTGTTTATCGTTAACAACGGTTATCTTGGTATGGTACGGCAGTTTCAGGAAAAAACTTGTAACAAAAGGTATTTCGCTACAAAAATTTCTAATCCGGACTTTATCAAGCTGGCGGACAGCTATGGTTTAAAAGCAATTCGTGTTGATAATATTTCCGGTATTAAAAATGCGATAGAGACCGCATTTGCTGATGGAGAGCCTTTTTTAATTGATTTTGTCGTTGAACCGGAGGAGTTGTTATAGAGTTATGGCAGGTAAAAAACGTACTTTAATATTATTTGGCTGCTATCTGATAGTTCTTTTATGTGCAGTTGTATATTGTACTTTATACCTCATTGATCAGAGTGCAAGGGAATCTTTTAAAAAACTTTATTCATCATATACACAGGCTTTATATACTACTGTAAACAATATGGCCGGTGAAACCGGCTGTTATTTAAGTTCTGATAAAAATATAGAAAGTGATATTTCAGGATGCACAGAGTTTTATAAAAATTTTGCAACAAATCTCAGAGTTACAAAGTATTGTAAAAATAATGCTCTATCTCAGGGATGTTTGCCAGTTTATAAGAATTATACCGTGTCTAAAAGCTGTGCTGGGTTTTCTGAAAGTATGATGAATAAATTCAATCAATCTTTTGTTATGTCAGATAATACAAGTTTAACAGTATTTAATATGCCTGCAAATGTTCCGCAGCCGCTTTTTGCTGTTGACAGTAACGGTAAATTAGGTCCTAATAAGAGCGGATATGACCTTTTTAGTATTGTAATAATGAGAAATTCGCACGGAAATTACTATTTTCATCCGAATGTAACATATTGTCTGCCCGTTGAAAAAGGCGGAATTAATAATATTCAGGATGTTTATAAATAATGTTAATCCATCTGGGAGTATACCCGTTTAATTTCCTGAATATCCTGCCACATAAGCCATTTTGGACTCCCTTTTTCTCTGGAATCGTTTCGTAATAAATAAGACGGGTGGAAAATCGGCATCATTTTGGACATATAAGGACCTTCAAACCATCTGCCCCTGAGTTTTGTAATCCCCTGTGTTGTATTCAGCAGTGAATTTACTGCAACACGTCCGCAAAGAAGTATTATTCTCGGTTGTAATATTTCAATTTGTGCATCAAGATATTCTCTGCAGGCTTCTTTTTCTTCCGGAAGCGGGTCACGGTTGTCAGGCGGACGGCATTTCAGTGTGTTACATATATAAACATCTTTTTGTCTTGATAATCCTACTGATGCAAATATTTTGTCAAGCAGCTGACCTGCTTTGCCGACAAAAGGTTCTCCCTTTTGATCTTCATAATAGCCTGGAGCTTCCCCGATAAGCATAAGTTTATGATTTGGAATGCCTCCTGAAAAAACAATATTTGTTCTAGTTTTTCCAAGCGGACATTTCTGGCAGGAAAGACATTTTCCTTTTATTTCTTCAAGTTTTTTAATTTCATTATTTGTTGCTTCCCGGTACATTTTTGAATAAGTCTTCTATAGGAATTTCAAGAGCGTTTGCGATGTCAAAAACGATAAAGGCGGATGGTGTCTGATATGCATTTTCAATATTTTTAACAGTATCTTTGTGTACTCCAATCAATTCTGCCAGCTTTTCTTGAGAAAGTCTTTTTCTCGTTCTCTCTGCTCTAATATTATCTCCTAATATTTTTAATCTTTCGTCTCGCATACTTTTATTATCAGGTCTTGACAAAAAACAATCAAGTGAGTATATTTATAATACAAGTGAATATATTCATCTAATTAGGTAAGAAAGTAGGTTGTATGCAAAATAAAATTCTTAAAAAAATGATGTGCTATGAAGCTGATTTGCAGGAAATCAGAAATTTTTTCCAAATCCTTTATAATTGCATTGAAAATAACAACGACTGCTATTATCTTCAACAGTTTGTCAAAATTATTGAAACAAAACTGGATAGCTTTGCCGAAAATTATGAAGAATTAAATAATAAGATATGGGGTTTACTTAATTAACATCCGGTTCAAGTATTGAAATAACGGCATTATCAATTTTTAAATATTTTCTTATTGTATTTTCCAAATCTTCAATGGTTATATCTTCAACGTCTTTCAAATAATTTTCAATAAGCTTCAAATCCTCGCATACAGTCATATAATAACCTATTGTTTCACCTATTTCAGAAACGGTTTCCGCTGCAAATGCAAAACGGGATTTAATCTTTTTCTTAGCTTTTTCAAGTTCTTCTTCTGTAATTTTATTTGTCAAGAGATTTTCTATTTCTTTTTTTACAAGTTCAATTGCCAAATCTCGCTTTTCCGGTTTAAAGTTAGCTTGAACAAAGAAATTATTGCCGTCTTTAAATTGGTAATGCTCGGCATTTGCCATATTAAAAATTGGTTCCGGCTGTTTTTCTATCAAATTCTGGTATAATCTTGAACTTGTGCTTTCGCCTAAAATTATGCTTATAATATCAAGTTCAATATTTTCTTTCAATTGGTTAGCCTTTGGTCCTAAAAAGCCAATCATTAGGTATGATGTATTTGTTTTAGCCTTGTTTTTTACAACAATTGTATGGTCGGTCGGTGTATCAATTTCATTAGATTTTTTAGGAGCGTTCGGGCGGCCTTTAAAATCAAATTCTTTTTCAACTTTTTCTAAAACTTTTTGTTTATCAAAATCCCCGACAATAATTGTTGTCATATTTTCAGGTGAGTAGAAAGTTTTATAGTAATTCATAATTTCATCGCGTGTAACCTGCGAGATAATTTCCGGTGTACCTATGACATCGCGTTTATACGGGTGTTTTTTATACATATTGAAGTTACAGGCGTTATAAACTTTTGTCCAGTTCTGGTCTTTGCGCATTCTGATTTCTTCAATTACAACATGGCGTTCGCGTTTATCCGTAACTTTCGGATTATTGAGATCAAAGGGCGCTCCTATTTCTTCTTCCGGCAATACAGGGTCAAGCATCATATCTGCGTGAAGTTCGATTGCAAGGTTAAGGTCGCAATCCTGCGGTCCTTTGGGAAGAGTTACATAATAGAAAGTATAATCTTTCCATGTTGCAGCATTTACGATTGCTCCTTTTGCTTCAAGAGTTTTATCAAAATATCCTGCCTTGTGTTTGTGTGTCCCTTTGAACATCAAATGTTCAAGAAAATGCGAAATTCCGTTGTTTGTGTCATCTTCGTTTATTGAACCTGTTTTAACCCAAGTGCTGACATTTACAAGTTCGCCTTCTTTGTGTGCCAGAACAATTTTGTGACCGTTTTCTCTTTCATAAATTTCCACACCTTCTGTAAGGTACGGATATTTTACTAAACTCTTCTTCATCTTTTTTAACCTCTTTTCCTCATTATAACCTAAAAATTTTATTTGGGTTATAATTGTTTTATGAATATTATTAATCGTTTAAAGGGAAAAGTTATTGTATCCTGTCAGGCAATGCCATCTGAGCCTTTGTATCTTGAAAAATGTATGGTTGCAATGATGAAATCCGTCGTAAAAGGCGGAGCCGGCGGGTTGCGGGTCGCAGGTGCAAGAGATGTTAAAAATGCCAAACATCTTTTTGATGTTCCTGTTATTGGTTTAACAAAGCCTGATATTATTCCTTCAAACTGGCAGGAGATAGTTTATATTACACCTACGTTGAAAGAGGTTATTGAGCTTGTTGAGGCGGGGGCAGATATTATTGCTTTTGACGGGACAATGAGAGAAAGACCCAACGGTGCAAAACTTGAAGAATTGATTAAATATGTAAGGATTAACAATAGAGTTTCGATGGCGGATATTTCTACCTTGGAAGAGGGTTTGAATGCTGAAAAACTCGGGGCGAATATTCTTTCAACAACTTTATCAGGTTATACTCAATTCTCTCAGAACCGCGGAGCAGGTCCTGATTTTGAACTGTTAAAGCAGCTTGTTGATAATACAAATTTGCCTGTTGTTCTTGAAGGGCGCATCTGGGAGCCTGAAGAAGTTGATAAAGCGTTTGAAATAGGGGCGCATTGCGTTGTTATAGGCTCTGCTATTACAAGACCGCAATTGATTACGAAAAGATTTATACAGAGGGGGTAAAGGTTATGGCTTTAAAAAAGGCTCTTGCAATTGATGTCGGCGGGACTAAAATTTATAATACGATAATTAACCAAAAAGGTGAAATTATTTCTGAGGTTGAAAAGCACAATACCCCGAAAACTTTTAATGAAATAAAAGCCCTTTTTGAAGAAATTATTTCCAAATACGAACGTCAGGTTGATGTTATTGCTTTTGCAACATGCGGTGCTGTTAATAATTCCAATGACGGAATTTTAGGTTCAACCGGAAATATTGCCAGAGAATACCCTTCAATGGATTTTAAAAGTTTAAGTAAAAAGCGTGTTTTTGTTGAAAATGACGCAAATGCTGCAGCGTGGGCAGAGCATATAATCGGTTCATCAAAAGGGATGCCTTATTCTGTAATGTTAACTCTCGGAACAGGTGTTGGAGGCGGAATTATTCTTGATGACAAACTTTACAAAGGTAAAAGCGGTGCTGCAGGCGAGATGCATTTTAAAATGCGTACGGATAAGCACAGAAAATGCACCTGCGGAAGCTGGGATTGTTTTGAAGCTTATGCATCAGGTACAGGTTTGAAAAAAACTGCCGAAGAAATATCTGGAGATCCAGATATTACAACATACGATGTTATTGAAAATAAAGACAGACCTTTAATGAAAAAAATTCTTGAAAAATGGCAGAATGATATTTTAGAAGGTATGATAGGGCTTGCAAATATCTTTGACCCTGATTGTATAGTGCTTTCAGGTTCAATGGCAGAATTTGTTGATATTGATTATCTTGAAAAAGAAGCTAATAAAGAAATTGTTACTACTCCTTTTAAGGTTGTAAAAGCATCTGCCGGAAATTATTCGGGAATGATTGGGGCAGCGCTTCTTGCATTGGGGGTAAAATAGCGTGGGAAAGTCCAAAAAGCGTATTATTTATAAGGGGAAAAATCTTCAATTTACAAATCTTACGCGCGAAGAAGCTGTAAAAACAACTGCAGAATTGTTAAAGACTGATAAAAAGGAAGCTTATTCTCTTATAACTCTTTTTGGTTTGACCGCAGAGGAAATTCTGGAAGCTGGCGCAAGCTATGAGGATGTTAAAGGAATGGAAAGTCTTTTGGGATGATTAAAACAATTTTATTCTGGCTTGAAAATTCAAGAGTTTTTTCACTGCCTATAACTTTATTATCGTGGCTTGTAATTTTTGTTTATTCTCTGAAAGAGGGAGGAAATATTTTGAATGGTGCTGTTGCGCTTATAGGTATTGCTTTTGCCCATCTCGCAACAAATTTATTTGATGATTATATTGATTATAAAAAATTAACTGAAAACTCACAAAAGTGTAAGTGTTCTTATATAAAAGAAGGAAAAGCGGCATTAGATGATGTTTTAAAAGTTGTTTTTATTTACTGTTTCTTTGCCTGTTTGGCAGGTCTTTTTCTTCTTTTAAGATGCGGTTTGCCGGTAATAGGACTTGCATTAATCGGTGGGATTATAACTTTAATTTATGCTAAACTTTCTCAAAAAGGTTTGAGTGAACTGGCTGTAGGTATAGCTTTCGGACCATTACTTTTCGAGGGCGTTTATTTTGTAATGACCGGAAAATTTTCTCTTGTTGTTTTGATTATGTCGCTTGCGGTTGTTATGTTTACAATCGGACTTCTTTATGTGCATACTCTTTTGGATTTTGAGGGTGATATGTATGCGCATAAAAAGACTTTAGTATGCAGAATTGGTGATAAAGGTAAAGCTTTAAAAGGTGTTTTCATTGTTTACGGTCTTGGGTATGTATTTACGCTTATGCTTGCTTTTCTGCTGAAAAATTATTTAATTTTACTGACTTTGCTGCTTGTTCCTTTAATTTTTGATATGTATAACTCTATTAAAACCTTTACATGCGGAGGCGAGGTCAAAGAATTTTATTTCAGACTTTTAAAGGCAAGAAACCTTATGGTTTATTTTGCAATTTTAATTGTTTTATCTTTAATCGTCAATATTTGATAACATCTCATTAGGTGTTTTTCCGCCTTCTTCTACCAGTGAGCATACCTGTTGCATCTTAAAGATGCCCGGTTGGTTCTCAGCAAGTGCAAAAGAAAAAATATCATATCCCCATTTATTTGGTCCCTTTTTCCCATTTATGTCCAATGCAAAGACCCCAGCATAACTATTTATTTCAGGTCGTGGAATACTATATGTAAATATTATTGTGCCGTCATTAAGAACGAATGCCCAATTTCTGTTGAGTATGTTGTTTTGTCTGTAGCCGCTGCAGCCGGTTATTGAAGAAGTATCTTCATATTTTTTTATTGTATCAACTCCCTGATATTTCGGAACACAGTTGTCATCATAGGCGTTCCCCTTACAAGTTTTAATTACATTCATCTCTCTGGTAAGTTTGTCATAAAATTCTTCGCATTGAGAAAAATCAGCCTGAACCCCATCATTATTTGCAATTACACTGTTTGAATAATAACACAAAGGTATTGCACCTTCTTTAACTTCTAACAACCTTATAGCATTATAAATATTAGAATAAGCTCTTTTAAATTGTGATTCAAGAGCTTTTTCTCTATACTTTGCAATCAAAGACGGCATGGTAAGAGCCGCAACTATACCAATAATCCCAAGCGTAATTAAAACCTCTGCAAGAGTAAATGCTCTAACCTCTTCTCCCGTCGTTAGTTTTTCGGGGGGGGGGCAACTCTCAGCTCGCTTATATCCATAATTTTCCCTCCTTTTTCTTTATTATTTCCGATTTTAATGTTATTGTCAAGCTCTTTTTAATTCATACACTCTGAATTCGCTTGCATCAAGTTTATCAAAATGCAATGTAGATGTTTCCGAATCAAAATTGCTTGATACAAATTCATAACCGTCAATATAATATTCTTTTTGAATAGTATAATCAGACGGCAGATTAATCGTTTTATCAAAAACCGGTTCTCCATGCATAATTTCTGAATAACTCTGGTTATTTTCGTCAAACATTGTTACACGTTCGTTTGTGTATTTATAATTTGATACAACAAGGTAGGCAGTTTTTTCCGGAACTTTTGAAATAATCCATGCAGAAAAGCCGTCATCATCCTGGATTATTATTTGGGCTTCACCGTTTGATATTATCTGGTTATTTTTTACAAATACATCTATTGCGTTGAATTTTTTATAGAAGTCGTAATGCTTTTCACGGGGCATTGATATTTCTTCACCTATAACACTTTCTATTCCTCGTTTTGTAAAGCTTTCATCCCCGTCAACATAGAGCATAGGACGTTCTGCAAATTTCCCGCCGGGTAAAAATTTATATTTAAACCATTTATATAATGCACCGTTTTCTCCAAGTTGTCCCGGATATTGATCTATACATCTAAATTCTCCGTCCTGATTATTGTATGTTTTTAAAATAGAAAGTTTTTCTCCGTCTTTAAAATTTACATTATAATTTGCAAGATGCTGATTATCCTCTGTTATTTTTTCAGGAGTTTTCTCACATTGGGATACAATATCGTTTCCCCATAAAAGATCAAAATTCATGCCTTTATGGTATTCTTTGAGAAAATCATCCCATAACATATATTCGGCAAGAGCCCCAAAATAAGGAATTTTGTTTTTCATAGTTTTATTAAGTTTATTGAGCACAACTCTTGGTGCTCTATAGCTTATTGGTCTGCCTTTATCTTCTGAGACTTTATCTACGATATGATCAATATGATCTACTCTGAATCCGTCAAAATTATATTCTTTCTGCAGATTAACCATGTAGTCTACAAAGTAATCTATCACAGCAGTATTGAAACTTCCGTTTTCAAGATAGCAGAAATAATAAGGTGTCTGGCAGTCAAGGTTTGCAAAGTTAGTAACATCTTCTCCTTTATAATCATAATGCTTAAAGGTTGGATAACCGCCGCACTCGCTCATTTTGTCATAAACAGGAACTCCTGCGGAACACCATGCGCCTCCCGGAGCGGGCCATAAGCCTTCTTTTATCAGTTCCTGTATAGCCTCAATCTGTTTTGTAATATCATCTTCCGTAAGTTTTTGGTTTGGTTTAAAGTCATGAATTTTAGCTACAATATCTCTTGCGCGTTTATGAATTTTTGCCTGATTTTCTTTTTGCATCATAATATCCGAGAGTTTTTTCTTTGCCTCGGTCATTAGACTGTCAAAAGTGTCGTAAATATTTTTGTAATGTGTGCTTAAATCTCCCGAAGTACCATTTTGAGAATCTTTATAAATGTTTTTAACAAGTTCAACATCTTCATCATCAAAAGATTCCGGCATATTTTTTGCAATTCTGTCTATATTTTCGTCCAGTTCTTTATTTAATATATTAATATCAAACCATCTGGCAATTTCTGGATTTGCAAGAACTGCTTTTGAAAATCGTCCGGTCTGCGGAAGTATATCATAAATTACCGGATGCCCCGCAAGTTGGGACAGAGCAATAAATGTTTTTACCTGTTCTTTTGCATTCAAGCCTGTAAGTTTTTCAATATTTTCATCAAAAAGTTTTTCGCTAATTTCTGAACTTTTAGGAAGATAGGCACAGCCAAATTCTCTCGGGTGAAACGGAATTAAATATATTGTTGTATTAAATATATTATTTTCTAAATTCCCGGTAGGTAAAATAAGAAGCTGGCGAAGCCAGTCCATAAATTTCCCTGTTTCTTTAGTTTTATTTCCGTCGCCAAGTCCCGCAAGATTTATAAGTTTTATGTCATGTCCTTCTTTCTGAATCCAGGATGAATTTTTTACATTATTCCTTGCAAGAACACTTATTTTATCATTAGTAAAAATAAATTGTCCGTTTTTTAAAACACCGTTATCTGCCCATTTTATTTCCAGCCCGTATAAAATTTCTTCAGGAGTGAGTTCCTCAAGAGCTTTAATATATGGATAAGGAAGGTAGCCGTATTTTTTTATTAAACTGCTTAATTCCTGCTTTCTTGTATCTGATATTTTATCTGAAGGATAAGCTTGTTTTAAAGCTGTATATACTTTATTTAATCTTTCACATTTATCTTCTTGTGCGCTATTCTTTTTCCCGAAAAGGAATTCCAACATTTTTACACTCCCTTTTATACTATTAATTATTTATAAAAATATTATAACATGATAAATAAATTAAGTATAATTTGAATATTAATTGTATTTTTTACAATAATATTACCAACATGGGTAATGGATTAACACTTATAGATATCATTAAATAGTCATGTCGATGATAATTTATAAAAGCAATTTATGAAGGAGAGGTGAAAACAATGACACAAAAAGCGGCAGAAGTTCAAACAAAACCAATAAGTGTAATTATTGTAGAAGATTTTAAACTGACAAGAGTGGGGTTAAGATGTGCATTAAATGCTAATGATGATATAAACGTCGTAGCAGAAGCAGAAGATGCTGTAGAAGGTTTAAAACTAATTGAGCGGCACAAACCTGATGTTATCCTAATGGATTTGGGACTGCCGGGAATGAATGGTATTGAAGCCATGGTTAAATGTAAAGAAATGATGTTTGATACAAAAATTATTGCCTTAACCTCTCATGACAGATGCGAAGAAGTTATTGCCGCTTTAAGTTCGGGAGCAAGTGCTTATTGTTTGAAAGACATTGACCCGAATAAACTTGCAGATGTTGTGCGCGATGTTTCTACAGGAGTATGCTGGATTGATCCTATGGTCGCACAAATGACTTTAAACTCTTTGCCCAAAATTGATAATATTGGAATTCTTCCTGGAAAATCAAATACTGATGGTCGTGTTCCTCTGACAGAACGAGAATTTGAGGTATTAAAACATCTTGTTTCAGGGAAAAGCAATACTGAAATTGCAAAAGAACTCATTGTAAGTGTTCATACTGCAAAAGCTCATGTTTGTTCGATTTTACAAAAAATGTGCGTAAATGACCGAGTACAGGCTGCGGTCAAAGCTGTTAAAGAAGGTATGGTGTAAATTTAACTTAAGAAGCAATTTATAGAGGAAAAGAGGATTTATATTAAATCCTCTTTTCTGCTTTTTTATATTTATTTATACTAAATGATTAAACATGTTTGATATACCTTCAGTATCTTCTCCTAAACTTGTATGAATTTTGTTAATTAAGTTACTTTTATCTTCCTTACTTGCCATATATTTATCATATTTTTTAGGAATAATCTGTAATGTATCGAAAATTTTTACAAGTATATCAGCTTTTTCATTATCGGATTTTTTATAGATAAAATTTTTAAACCATTCTTTTGATGTATATGCTGTTTGCGGACGAGGAATTATTTCAGCAACGTGTCCTTTTCCGAGTCTGAAAATATGGTTTTTGCTGTTGTTATCATAAACTAATCCAAGCACTCCGGCCTTATCTTTTGTCATTTCTTCAAATATCGCTCTGGTATTTTTTAATCGGTCGGAATGTTCAATACAATTAGAAGCAATGCTAAGTTTAGCATTAAAAGATGTATTGTCATTAATTTTTAAATCCATATGTTTTCCCTTTCATTTTTTGTTGTAGTTGAAAACATATGATAATTTTTTTTTGCTATTAACGTAGCAAATTGGTAATCTTTCTTAAAATTTACCTGAGTTCCGCTATAATTTTTTCAACATTACGTTTCAATGTTTCATAATCCAGATTATTTTCAATAATGTAATCCCAGTCCGTTACATTATCAAGTCCGGTTTCTGTTATATCATTTTCTCCGATTAGCTCTCCACGGGAAGCCCTTGTTTCTCTTGAAGCTTCAACTCTTATCGCAACAGCACCTGCTGATTTAAAAACTTCGTATTCATGCGGCACTCTGACATCAGTAACTATTATATTTCCATCCTGTTCAATAATTTTTTTTAACCAGTAATCAGGATCCTGTTCTCTGCCCCAATTACCAAGATTTATTAAATCCTGTCTGTAAACAGACTTGTTTTTTTCTATTTCTTCGTAAGTCAATCCTTTTTCAGCACCATAGGTCAATTTTATAATATCACCCATTGCGCACCTTCTGAAATCAGGCATTTCTTTGAGCATAATTTTTGCTGCCGTGTCTTTACCTGAATATTGTTTACCTGAAAATATTATTATTTTGTTTGCCATAGGCCGCCTTTCATAAATAAAGTTATCATAACTTAGTTTTTTTGTACACTCTTTTTCTGTTACATTTTTAACAAAAAATTTGCAATTTTGTTATGTTCATCATAGCATAGATAAGCACGTATTTTACGTTTGATTTAGTGTAAAAAATACAATATATGGAATATGTTATGGCTTTAAATTTTCAGGAACTTGTCTTTAATTTACAAAAATTCTGGTCGGATTACGGTTGTATAATTCAACAGCCTTATGATATTGAAAAAGGGGCATCGACCATGAACCCTGCGACTTTTTTGCGTTCATTGGGGCCTGAACCATGGAATACTGCAATGATTGAACCATGTAGAAGACCTACTGATGCAAGATATGGCGAAAATCCAAACAGACTGGGACATTACTATCAGTTTCAGGTTATTTTAAAGCCGTCACCAGATAATGCTCAGGAACTTTATTTAAAAAGTCTTGAAGCTATGGGAATTGATTTAAAAGAACATGATGTAAGATTTGTTGAAGATAACTGGGAATCCCCTACTCTTGGTGCGGCCGGTGTCGGCTGGGAGGTTTGGCTTGACGGGATGGAAATTACACAGTTTACTTATTTTCAACAGGTTGGCGGTGTTGAGGTTAGACCTGTTGCTCTTGAATTAACTTACGGGCTGGAAAGAATTGCAATGTATCTGCAGAATAAAGAGTCTGTATACGATATTATGTGGAATGATACGCTTAAGTATGGCGAAATTTTTCTTCAAAACGAAATTGAACAATCAAAATATAATTTTGAAGTAAGTGATGCAAAGGCTTTGTTTACTATGTTTGATTTGTATCAAAAAGAAGTTGATAATTGTATTAACGCAAAGCTTGTTCTTCCCGCTTACGATTACGTTTTAAAATGCTCGCATACATTTAATTTATTGGATGCAAGAGGCGTAATCAGTAAAGATGAAAGAATTAACTTTATAAACAGGGTTAGAACAATGGCTTCTGCTGTTGCAAGATTATACGTAGCACAGAGAGAAGAAATGGGTTTCCCTCTCTGCAAATAATAATAAGGAAAATAAATGGCTGAAAAATTTCACCGTGCGACATTTACTCGCAATTTTTTAAAAACTATTACAAGGATTAAAAATCCTGATGAAATGCTTGCTGAGGCAAAAGCAGAAGGGTTAGAAAAAACTCTTGGAGTTTTTGATTTAATTATTCTGGGTGTAGGAGCTATTATCGGCTCAGGAATTTTTGCGGTTGTTGGTATTGCTGCCGCAGGCAGTGCTGATGGATCAGCACTTGGTGCTGGACCGGCTCTTGTTGTTTCAATGATAATTGCCGCTATTGCTTGTATTTTTTCTGCGCTTTGTTATTCTGAATTTGCCACAATGATTCCTGTCGCAGGGGGGGCTTATACATATACTTTTGCGACTCTTGGAGAATTTGCCGCATGGATGGTCGGCTGGGTTTTGATGCTTGAATATGCAATCGGATTTATAGCGGTTGCGTGTGCTTGGTCAAATCATTTTGTACAATTTTTAAGCGGATTTGAAAAAATCCTTCCTGCATGGCTTGCTCATCCTCCGGTTTGGCTCGTTAACGATGCATTCAGTGCGGCTAAGATTGCGTCAAGTGACCCTTCAGTCAGCATTCCTACAATTTTCGGACTGCCTGTTTGCATAAATCTGCCTGCAATTGTAATAGTTTTGTTAATTACAATGATTCTTGTAAAAGGTACAAAAGATTCTACCAAAATGGCCGGTTTAATGGTATTTATAAAACTTGCTGTTATTGCATTATTTGTTGTCGCAGGGGCATTTTTCGTAAAGCCTGAAAACTGGACTCCTTTTGCCCCGAACGGTGCTGCCGGTATTTTTGCGGGTGCATTTTTGATTTTCTTTGCATATATAGGTTTTGATGCTCTTGCAACTGCTGCAGAAGAGTGTAAAAATCCACAAAAAGATTTACCTGTCGGTATTATCGGCTCGTTAATAATTACAACGATTGTTTATGTTTCTGTAGCTCTTGTTTTAACAGGGCTTATGGATACAAGCACTGCAGTGCCTCTGCCTTTTTTAAAGGCTCCTATGGCATATTGTATGTCTTTGCTTAATATGAACTGGGCTGCAGGGTTGATTTCAATCGGGTCACTTGCTGGTTTGACTTCTGTACTGCTAGTTTTACAAATGGCTTCAACAAGAATTTTGTATGCTATGAGCAGAGACCATTTTATTTCTCAAAGATTTCAAAAATTACATCCGAAATTTCATACTCCGGCTCTTTTGACATGGACTGTTGGAATTTTAGCCGTTGTCGGGATTTTGACTTTAAACCTTGATGTTGCTGCGGAACTTTGTAATTACGGAACATTTACTTCATTTATAATAGTTTGTGTTGCAGTTTTAATTTTGCGAAAGACAGACCCCGATAGGCCTCGTCCTTTTAAAGTGCCCTTTTCTCCGATAATACCGGCTTTGGGAATTATAACATGCGGAGGTTTAATGATTTATAAATCATTACAGCCTTCAGGATCAGCTTTATTATTCCCTGTATGGTTAGGTGTTGGCGCAATAATTTATCTTCTTTACGGTTTTGTAAGAAACAGACAAAATGAAAATAGAATTCATAATGAAAAAGTGGAACTTAAAAAACAAGAAATGATGAAATAATGGAATTAAAATCTATAATCACTAATGCTTTAAAAAAGAAAAGCCCCGATGAATTAATAGCTGTAAGTAAAAAATCAGAGTTGAAAAAGACTTTGAACGTGTTTGACCTAATTGTTTTAGGTATCGGCGCTGTTGTTGGTACAGGTATTTTTACAATAATCGGAACTGCTATACAAGGTGGTCCGGAAAGTGTCGGAGCAGGTCCTGCTATTATTATATCAATGGTTCTGGCAGCAATTGCTTGTGTATTTTCAGCTCTTTGTTATTCCGAAATTGCTGCAATGATTCCTGTTGCAGGTAGTGCTTATACATATACTTACGCGACTATGGGCGAATTTATGGCATGGATGGTCGGCTGGATTTTAATGCTTGAGTATGCAATAGGCAATATTACGGTTGCATGCGCGTGGACGGGATATTTTGTGCAGTTCCTCAAAGGTTTTAAGCATATATTGCCGGATTTTATTGTGAATTTCCCGTTATGGCTAAGAACGGATTATCGTTATATGTTTTCATACTGTGATAAATTCGGGCTTGATCCGCATACTCAAATGCCGTTTATTTTTGACAAAATTCCTGTTGCTATTAATATTCCCGCTATGGTAATTGTTCTTTTTCTTACTATTTTGCTTATCAAAGGTGTAAAAGAGTCTACAAGATTTGCCAGTATTATGGTAGGTGTAAATATGTTTATGATTTTGTCATTTATTGTTGTAGGTGCGTTTTATGTAAAACCTGAAAACTGGACACCTTTTGCTCCGAACGGTTTTGAAGGCATATTTATGGGAGCATTTTTAATCTTTTTTGCATATATAGGATTTGATGCAATTTCAACAACTGCTGAAGAAACTGAAAATCCCCAGAGAGATTTACCGATTGCAATCCTTGGAACTTTAATAATCTGTACGATTTTATATGTATGTGTTGCGCTTGTTTTAACTGGTAATGTTCCTTTAGGTCAAATTGATATTCAGGCGCCTATAGCTCATGCTATGCGTGCAATCGGGATGGATTGGTTTGCAGGTCTTATATCAATTGGTGCGTTGTGTGCTTTGACATCTGTTCTTTTGATTTATCAGCTAGGAACAACAAGAATTTTATATGCAATGAGCAGGGATAGATTTTTGCCGAAATCATTGCGGCTTATTCATAAAAAATACAGAACTCCTCATGTTTTGACATGGATTTCAGGTATTGTGGTAATAGTGTGTGCTTTATTTATGGATTTGAATATTTCTGCTGAACTTTGCAATTTCGGGACATTTACTTCGTTCATAATAATATGTATTGCAGTTTTGATTTTGAGAAAAACTGATCCGGACAGACCACGTCCTTTTAAAGTCCCGTTTTCACCATTATTTCCTATTTTGGGGATTATAACCTGCGGAGGTTTAATGGTTTATTCAATGAAATTTTTGACAACATCGTCATTGTATTTTCCTCTGTGGCTTTTGATGGGGCTTGCAATTTATGCAGGTTACGGCTATAAACAAAAACGTCTTGAGGAAAAAGTTAAAATTCAAAGACAGAATAAAGCCAAAGTTGAAGTATAGATAGGTAAAAAAATATTAAATTATCCTCTCTCTGCTTGTATAAAAAACTTGAGTACATATAATAAGTGTATAAAGTGTACTTATTAAGAGAGAAAGGTTATTTTAAGAAGGGGTAAATATGATAAAACTAGACTATAGGTATTCCGACGAAATGGTTATCGGTCATGAAAACGGCTTAAATCTGCAGGAAGAATTCGATAAGTACAAGGATACTATAGCTCATATTATCGCCGACTTAAATAAAAGAAAAGATAAACCAGGTCAGTGGCTTCAATGGATGAATTTAGGATACAGTGAGGAAACTGTCTGGTATGTTAAGGAATATGCCGCTATGGTTCAAGGACGTTTTGATAATATTCTTGTTCTTGGAATCGGCGGTTCTGCTCTTGGAGGTCTTGCTGTTACTGAGGCTCTTTTAAAGCCGTACTGGAATTTGCTCAGCGAAGAACAAAGAAACGGCTTCCCAAAAATCTTCTTTTTGGACAATATTGATCCTGATACAATAAAAGGTCTTTTGGATATTTTGGATTTAAAGAAAACTTTAGTTAATGTTATTACTAAATCAGGTTCTACTGCAGAAACTATGTCACAATTTATGATTGTTAAAGACAAACTTGAAAAAGAACTAGGTGATACATACAGATATAATATTGTTGCAACTACTGATAAAAAAACCGGAATATTAAGACAAATTGCTGAGCAGGAAGGTTATAAAACTTTTGTTGTTCCAGATGATGTAGGCGGAAGATTTTCTGTATTTTCTGCCGTAGGGCTTTTGCCTTTTGCTCTTGTAGGACTTGATATTGATGAAATTATGAACGGTATTAAAGATATGGATTTAGCTTTGAAAAATACCGATATAAGAGAAAATATTGCAGCTCAAAATGCTTTAATTCATTACCTTATGGATACCAAAAAAGGTAAGAATTTATCTGTTATGATGCCTTATTCAAGCAGATTAAAATATGTTTCAGACTGGTACGTGCAGCTATGGGCTGAGTCTTTGGGCAAAAATAAAGATAAAGATGGAAATGATGTTCATATTGGTCCTACTCCTATTAAAGCTCTCGGGGCAACTGATCAGCACTCACAAATTCAGCTTTATAATGAAGGGCCAAATGACAAGGTTATTAATTTTATTAGAGTTGCAGAGTTTGATAATACACTGGAAATACCTAATATTTTTGAATATACCGGAATTGGTTATCTCGGTGGAAAGACGATTAATCAGTTGATTAATGCAGAAGCTGATTCTACAAGAGTAGCTTTATCAGATTACAACAGACCGACTATAACCATTACCCTTGAAAAAGTTGATGGATACAATGTTGCCCAATTGCTTTATATGCTCGAGGTTCAAACGGCTATTGCCGGAGAATTGTATAACATTAGTACATTTAATCAACCGGGTGTTGAGCAGGCTAAAAATTATACTTATGCTTTAATGGGCAGGGTTGGTTATGAAGAATCTGCACAGGCTTTGCAGGAAAAAATGGCTGCAGTTTAATATAAGCAGACATGAGAATTATTAAATGACTAATATATTTAAAAAGTTTTTAATTTT
Organism: Candidatus Gastranaerophilales bacterium; assembly: GCA_944325005.1. Taxonomy (GTDB): domain Bacteria; phylum Cyanobacteriota; class Vampirovibrionia; order Gastranaerophilales; family Gastranaerophilaceae; genus Stercorousia. The sequence goes on from CALUYO010000005.1 coordinate 96,741, forward strand.
ATTGTTTGTTCTAATATCCGGTTTTGCTGCTAATGCAGAAACTTTGAAATCCGGTATTTCAATGGTAGGTGCTGTTCCTAATTCTTTTTATGGAAGCTGGCGTGTTCAGGCAAAAATTGATAAACAGTCCGGCAATCTTTACTTTAAACCTGTTACGGTTGATTTTTGGAACTTATCAAGAACTGGTGACGTCATAAATTTAAACAATCCGTTTACAGAGGTTAGCGCTTCTGTTAAACTGGATTATGTTGATGGAAATATTATAAGATTTTCCAGAACAGAGGAGTATGACGGTAATAAAAAATTAACTGATACGGTTGATTTAAGACTTAACGGTGATACATTTACCGGTGTTAATTATTTAACGTTAGAAACTTTTTCAATTCAGGATAAATCCCTTATAAAAAAAGATACTGCTGTTTATATCTTAAAGGGAGAAAAGATCTCTGGTACAAGTATTACGGGAAAATGAGGATAAAATAATGGAGCAATTAAATTTTGATACAGTTATTTTAGGCGGTGGTCCTGCTGGGCTGTCTGCCGCTATATATGCATCAAGAGGCGCTGTCTCTACTGCGATAGTTGATTTGAATATGCTTGGCGGACAGCCTTCAAATTATCTGGAACTTGAAAATTATCCCGGATTTCAGGTTATCGGCGGATATGATTTAATGGAAAAATTTGAGGAACATGCTGATAAATTTGGAGTTCATAAGTTTCCTATGCAGGAAATTCAGAAAGTAGACTTGCAAACTAAAACGATATATACAAAAGAATATGAATTTAGGGCTAAAACAATTATTATTGCAACAGGTGCACAACCAATGAAACTTGGCGTAGCCGGAGAAAAAGAATTTGTAGGACGCGGAGTTAGTTATTGTGCTGTATGTGATGGAGCTTTTTATAAAAACAAAGTTGTTGCTGTTGTTGGCGGAGGAAATGCTGCAGTTGAAGAAGCAATGTATCTTACGAAATTTGCGGATAAAGTCTATGTAATTCATAGGCGAAATGAACTCAGGGCGGATAAGATAGTTCAAGATAGAGCTTTTAAAAATGAAAAAATTGAGTTTATTTGGGATTCCGTTGTAAAGGAAATTCAAGGAGATAATCTTGTTACTACTGCTGTATTGGAAAATGTAAAAACAAATGAAATATCTAGTTTGTCAGTTAACGGTGTATTCCCTTATATTGGTATGACACCTAATGTCGATCTTTTTACTGGGCAACTCGAGCAGGACTCAAGAGGATTTATTGTAACGGATGAAACAATGGCGACTTCTGTTGATGGTGTTTTTGCCATCGGTGATGTAAGAACAACACCTTTAAGACAGGTTATAACTGCTGCGGCTGACGGCGCTGTCGGTGCAGTTTATGCTGTTAAATATTTAGAGACTTACAAAGAGGCCGTACCTTCTCGGTGAGCAGATAACTATCAAATAGCAAAAAAAAGTTGCCTGATTGAAGGCAACATTAAATAAACACGAGGATATTAAGAGAGAGAGTATAAAAAATAAACCTTTTCTTTTAATCTTTATTCTTACACAATTTCAGAATTTGATTATTATTTAATATCCGATTATTGATTTTTCCAATTATTAATCTTGAATTTCCCTTACATTTATATAAAGGATTTTGTTCTTTGAAAATTTCCTTTTTTATATTATATGTTACATTTTTGTTACATAAAATATATTATTGTCACTTATTAAAAAAAATGATATAATCTTTTTGAATTGAAAGGATTAATATGGCTGAAAATTACTCAAATTCTAAATTTAATATAATATCTTTCCTGAAAAAAGCGGTTGCAGTTGGTGCTTCAGATGTACATTTACAGGTTGATGAGCATCCTGCAATAAGAATAGACGGTAAGATTACAAAGGTTGACATGCCTGTTCTGACAGAGGATGATATATCGATTGCCTATGATATTCTTCTCCCTGTACACTTTAAAGGTAAGGTAAATTCAGTATTTGATTTGGACTTTGCGTATGAAATACATGGTGTATCCCGTTTCAGGGTAAATTTGAGCAGACAGCTCGGAAAAAGTGCTCTTGTAATAAGGACTATCCCTTATAATATTAAAAAAGTCGCAGAGTTGATGCTTCCGGAATCAATTGAGCAATTTGCGACTTTGAATAACGGACTTGTATTAATTACAGGGCCTACTGGATCAGGAAAATCTACTACAATTGCTTCGCTTATTGACTATATAAATTTGAATTATCCGAAACATATTATTACTATTGAAGACCCTGTAGAATTTATATTCACCAATAAAAAATGTCTGGTATCTCAGCGTCAGGTTCTGATTGACACACCTTCTTTTCCGGATGGTATAAAATATGCTTTAAGACAGGATCCGGATGTTATATTTATCGGTGAAATTAGAGACAAAGAAACGGTGACAGCTGCATTAAAAGCCGCAGAAACAGGCCATCTTGTTTTTGCAACAATTCACACAAATGATGCTATTCAGACTGTTAACAGAATTGTAAATATGTATGAACCTTCTGACAGAGAATTTGTCAGGGGGCAATTGGCCTCAATCTTGAGAGGTACAGTTTCACAAAAACTTATACCTATTTCAAACGGTACAGGTCGTCGTCCTGCATGTGAAGTCCTTGTTGTAACACCAACTGTTAAAGATTTTATAGAAAAAGATAAGCTGGAAGAGATTTATGAACTGGTTAAAAAGGGTTCTTTCAACAACATGATTACAATGAATACTTCTTTATACAGGTTATATGAACAGGAGCTTATTACAGAAGATGTTGCAATGTCTTATTCTGATAACAAAAATGAATTGCAGCAGATGTTCCGTGGAGTATTCCATGGAACGTTCGGTCCGTCTGGTAAATAAAATTTTTTAAGTTAGAGATAGTTGTATGAATAATTTTGTAACGGATGCAATTAATCTTAAAGCATATAATTTGAGTGAAGCAGACAAGATTATTGTTATGTATTCAAGAGATAAAGGGCTTATAAGAGGCGTTGCCAAAGGCGTAAAAAAGCCAAAGAGCAAACTTGGTGCAAGGATGGACTTACTTGTCGCCAACAAGCTTATGTTGTATAAGGGAAAAAATCTTGATAGAATTTGTCAGGCGGAAGCTCTAAATACTTTTCAAAATACGCGCCGTAATATGGATAAAATTTTCTATTCTATGTATATTTCTGAAGTTGTAAGTAATTTTGGTGTGGAAGATGACCCTTGTTCAGGAGAAGTTTATGATCTGCTTTATAAGGCTCTGGAAAAAATTTCTAATGCTTCTGGTACAGTAGAAATGATGATTGCTGTTATTAAATTCCAGTTAAAAATGATGCAGATTTCAGGGCTTGGAGTAGAACTTGATTGTTGTTTATGCTGCGGAGAGCATGTGGGTGCGGAAAACATGTTTTTTTCTTCTCAAATGGGGGGGATAATATGTAAAGCGTGTAATGCTAATTATAGATTGCGCTCTGTTATGCACTATAAATTGAGAGATTTTTTAAATGCATGTTTGCAATATGATTTTGATTACAAATCTGACTATGAAGATAAAGCTAATGAAAAAGTTTGTTTGGTTTGCTTTGAACTTTTAAAGGAATATATAAATATCCATTCTTCTAAAAAGTTCAATTCAACTTCTATTCTTCAAGAAATAAAATAAGTTATAAGTTTACTTGCATTTTGTTTTGCCTTCCCAGGAAAGATCATTACATTTTAAATAATCCATGTTTTCGTTGTATAAAACCCATGCAGTGCAACCGTACATATTAGAATTGCTAAATCCCGGGTATGGTTTGTCAATTGTTTTATTGCATGCTTGTTCAAATTCATACATACTTTCTTTTATCCCTGATGGTACTATGGCATCTTTGGTCAGGAAAAAACTGAACCTGTCCCTTCCATTCTCATTCGGGAGTTTATGTCCGTTGAGGTCAACTGATATTGCTCCGCAGACATGCTGTAATGCATTTTTTTTATTCCCTTTACTATAATTGAAACTACATTCTCCTGTATATGTTCTAAATGTTACTCTAGTTCCGTCTGACAAAATAACACTTCTTGCGATATTTTTATTAGTCAATTCTACTGGAGGAACACACACTTCTTTAATTGTACTTACATCCATATCTATACAATTTTGAGACAGCTGCATATGTTTTGCCATGTTTGTTGCAAAAATGAAATGACTATTTTCATCATACATTTCCCCCATTCCCCACTCATCAGGAGTTCCGTTTTCGGATACTGCCATAATAAATGCCTGGCTAATTGTAGAATAAACTTTTTTAAGCTGCGCAACTCTTTCTTTGTTTTGTTTGTCACTAATAAGTGACGGCATAGTCATGGCTGCAACCACTCCAATAATCCCAAGTGTGATTAGCACTTCAGCTAAAGTAAAAGCGTCAAAATGTTTTGGTTTTATGTGATGCATAACATCATTATAAAATATTATAAAATGTTTGTAAAGTATACAATCACAATATTTAAGTAATCGCCTGTGATACTTTAATGACCGGTATTTCGCGGGGGGGGGGCGATTTTAAAAGCTTTAGTACTCAGCATTTTCAACCTCCTGACTTTTTTTATTATTTACTATAGTTTATAATTTGTCAAGTTTTTATATTATTTTTTAAGCTAAAAGTTCTTTTAAATATTTAAAACCGTATCCAACTCTCTTACCATTATTATTTTCCTCTTTTTCAGATATAATTTATGCTCCTCCCGGAACAATGCCGCCCTCTGTTAATTCAAATGAAAAAGTGTCTTTGCCCATAACATATTTAGAGAGCAGGCCGCTGCCATAGTTCAACTTTAAAGGATCTAAAGAATATTTGTAAAATTTTGGGTTACGATTTAATTATTCAAAAGACAAAAGAAAAATAATTAATTAAACATTAATTTCAATGACTTTTTACAATTTAACGTTAAAATATAATTATAAGATATTTTGTAAAAGGAGTTGACGTGTATGCCAGATTTTGAAAAGTTTACGAATTATTCTCAGGAGCTTTTGAATTCTGCGGGTGCTATTATGCAGTCACATAAGAATTCAGAAATGCAACCGGAGCATATTATGCTTGCCATGGTTAAGGATAATGGTGCTATAAAAGATTATTTAACGGAATTGAAACTTTTAAATCAAGGTTTTATAGATAAAATAGTTTCTGTTGTAAATTCTTTTCCTACAATTTCTGGTCCGCCTTCCGGACAGGTATTTCTTTCAAATGTAACATATAGACTGCTGGATCTGGCAGGACAGCAGGCGGAAGAATTTAAGGATGATTTTATCAGTGCAGAGTCAATTTTGCTTGCTATGACAAGACTTGATAACAGTCCTATACAATTGCTTTTGAAAAATTATAATGTTGATGCGCAAAAAGTTTTAAATGTAATGAAAAAAATAAGGGGTAATAAAAAAGTGGATAATAAAAATGCAGAAGAAAATATGAAAGCGCTGGAAAAATTTTCAACAGATTTAACAGCTCTAGCAAGAAAAGGAAAATTAGATCCTGTTATAGGTCGTGATGAAGAAGTTAGGCGTATAATTCAGGTTTTAAACAGAAGAACAAAAAACAATCCGGTTTTGATAGGCGAACCGGGTGTCGGAAAAACCGCAATAGTTGAAGGTCTTGCACAACGTATTGTAAGAGGCGATGTTCCTGAAAGCTTAAAAGATGTTAAACTTGTTTCTCTTGATATGGGGGCTCTTGTTGCAGGAGCAAAATTCCGCGGAGAATTTGAAGAACGTTTGAAAGCCGTGTTGAAAGAGGTTGAAAATTCAAACGGTGAAATTGTAATGTTTATTGATGAACTTCATACAGTCGTTGGAGCAGGTGCTACAGAAGGGTCTATGGATGCAGGAAACCTTTTAAAACCAATGCTTGCAAGAGGTGTTTTGCGGACAATCGGCGCTACTACCATAAACGAGTATAGAAAATATATTGAAAAAGATCCAGCCTTGGAAAGACGTTTTCAGCCAGTACTCGTTGGCGAACCGTCTGTTGAAGATACAATTTCTATTCTGAGAGGCTTAAAAGAAAAGTATGAAGTTCACCATGGAATTAGAATACTTGACAGCGCGTTAATAGCAGCCGCAAAGTTGTCTGACAGGTATATTACAGACAGATTTCTCCCTGATAAAGCAATTGATTTGATTGATGAAGCGGCATCATCTTTGCGTATTGAAATTGATTCTATGCCGGAAGAAATTGATAAAATGATGCGTCAGAAAATACAGCTGGAAATCGAAAGAGAAGCTCTTAAAAAAGAAGATGATGAAGATGCTAAGGCAAAAGTTGCTGATTTGACAAAACAAATAGATGATTTGGAAGCTAAAATTTCTAAACTTAAAGCTCAATGGGAGCAGGAAAAAGCTTCAATTACAGGTGAAGCAGGTATTAAAGAAGAAATAGAAAAAGTTAAAAACAAAATCGAAGAGGCTGAACGTAATACAGATTTGCAGACGGCTGCAGAACTTAAATACGGCAGGCTGCTTGAACTTGAAAAACAGTTAAAGGCTGTGCAAAATAAGGAAAAAACGGATAATAAGCTTCTTAAAGAAGAAATAGATGACGAAGATATTGCAAATGTAGTAAGCAAGTGGACTGGAATTCCTGTTAATAAGCTTGTGGAAAGTGAAAAACAAAAACTTCTAAATATGGAAGAAATTTTGCATAAACGTCTGGTAGGCCAGGAAGAAGCTGTTGATACGGTTGCCGATGCCATTCGTCGTGCCCGCTCAGGCTTAAAGGATCCTAAACGTCCGATAGGTACCTTCTTATTTTTAGGTCCGACAGGCGTTGGTAAAACGGAGCTTGCAAAATCTCTTGCCGAATTCATGTTTAATGACGAAGATGCTCTTATTCGTATTGATATGTCGGAATATATGGAAAAACATAATGTATCAAGACTTGTCGGTGCTCCTCCGGGATATGTCGGGTATGATGAAGGCGGTCAGTTAACGGAAGCTGTCAGAAGAAAACCTTATTCGGTTGTTCTTTTTGATGAAATTGAAAAGGCCCATCCGGATGTATTCAACATTATGCTTCAAATATTTGATGACGGCCGCTTAACTGATTCAAAGGGAAGAACTGTTGACTTCAAAAATACATTAATCATTATGACTTCTAATATCGGCAGCGATATAATCCTTGAAAATACTTTGAATTCTTTGGTATCACAGCAAAATTTGGAAGAAACTAAAGATAAGGTTTTGGAAGTTTTGAGAAGCAGGTTTAAACCTGAATTCTTGAACAGAATAGATGAAACTATATTCTTTAGAGCCTTGAATATGCAGGATTTAACTAAGATAGTCGATATCCAGATGGATTATTTAAGAAAACTTCTTAAAGATCAGGAAATAGACTTTGACATAACAGATGATGCTAAAGAATTTCTTGCAACCCGAGGCTTCAACCCAGTATACGGTGCAAGACCTCTGAAACGCGTTATAAGACAGTTAATAGAAAACCCGTTATCGAAACAAATTCTTGCACAGAAATTTCTGAGAGGTGATAAAGTAATCATTGATGTTGATAACGATGAGATAACTTTCAGGAAACAATAAATTAATAAATCTTAATGGGGACAGATTTTATTCGTCCCCTTATTTATTATTTGATATAGAATTGTTATATGAATGTAATACAAATACAAACGAATATATCTTTCGGGTTAAATTATAATACCCATCGAAAAATAGCTCAAAGAGTTATAGAAAAAGAATATCCGCAGTTGCGTAAGTATGCGCCGGTTATAAAAAGTGCAGTGCAAAAACCTGACTTTGATGAAAAAGGGTTTAACTTTAATACCCATTTTTATTACCCTGACGAAAATATATTTAGACCTCGTCAAAGCTTTTTTGATTTTGATGGTGTACATAATGCCAGAGTTAAATTTAATGAACATATAGATAACTTCTTTACTGCTTCTAAATATTTCAGATATACTGAAATGGCAGATGAAGCAGGTCGGGCAAAACATTTTCTTGATGATATGAGCGTTGGCTTCCATGTGCATAGAGGAAATATTCTTCAAAAATGGAAAGAAGCAGGAATACATAAGCGTTTTGAGGATTACATTTATAATAATGAAGACGTTTTCATAAAAAATGCACAAAGAGTACCCGTTGAATTTAAAACTAAGGAGTTTGATGACATTTTTATGAGTGTTGTCAACTATGCTAAAAATATGGAGCTTCCTGATGATAAGCATTTTAGTAAATGGGCAGAACTTGCTCAAAATACTGTCAATGTGGCGATGGATGCATCTAAGGTTTTCCTAAATAAGATTTCAGAATTTTTGCCTTAGGATTACCTCTTTTTTATTTTAGCCATAATGTAAATATAACATTTTTATCCTGCTCCGGAATAATTTCAATTTCTTTGCCGCGGAATGCTGTGCCGAAATAGTTGAAAAATTGAGCAATTCTTTTACTTTTATACTGTAATATATCAAATCCGTTGATTGCTAAAGGTGTGTTTATAGTTATAATTTCGCCATCAACTGTTTTTGTCTTAAACTGTTTAAAATCAAGTTCGGCGTTATCATAATACCATCCGTTTTCGCTTACATAATCTACTGTTCCATAAATAGGTGTATCTTTTTTTATGTATAGTTTTCTATTTTTATAAATATCTTTTACTGAAATAAATTTTATTTTATCTCCGACTTCAATTTCGTCATAACAGGTTGAAATTGTTTGAGCCGGTTTAATTTGAACCGGAGTATCTTCCGAGTTTATGTAATCGCTAAAAAATAATGTAAGTTTTGTTTTTTCAGGTTTAAGTACCACTTCTCCGCCTCTAATAATCCCAATGACCGGAACGGCTCCTGTTTCAGCCATTTCCTGATATTTTTTATGTTCTCCGCCTTTGATAAATATTTCTCCGTTTAAAATCTTATCAGAGTTTTTGTATTTAAAATTATTTATGAGAATTGATGCCTGCTCTCCTGCAAATCCGTTCGGTGTAATCTCTTTTACAAGTCCTGTTACTAATTCTCCGGTTGCGACATCTTTAAATTCTACTGTAGTTCCTGCCTGAAGATTTTTATCGGCAGTTGTAATTTTATTTAGAGGTGTTATTGTAACAGGAACTTCTTCAGCTGAAGAAATTCCTGTTAATAATATACAAATAAGTATTAATCTTTTTAGCATTATAAGTCTCCGTTTTGCATTTGTTTCAATTTACGTCTTTTTTGTTTTTGCTGAAACTCTGTAATATCTTTATTCATACTGTATACAAAGTTTTTATATGACGGAGTCTTAGTATACGGGGAATCAAGGTACTGCGGGTATTTAACATAAATATACTTGTACATATCTATTAGTCTTTTAGAGCCTTTAGGGTGTGTATAAGTACATCCCCAATCCCAAACAGGTTCACCAAAAATTTTATTTCCCATAGTAATTGCAGCAATCGGGTCGTATCCGGCTTTTACCATATAATCAATACCGTTTAAATCTGCTTTTTGCTCATACTTTTTTGAATTTGCATTCATTGCCATATATTTTGCCATACCGCCGTATGCTTCAACTGAATGTGCAATTTCATGCGACAGTATATACGCAAGCTCATCATCGTTATCTATATAAAGAAACATTCCTGAATAAATAGTGACAGTTTTGTCATACAGGTTAGAGTTTGCGTTAATTGTTTTCTTTGTACTGTCTACAAAGATAGGCACTCTTTTAGGTATTGCATTAGCCATCATAATTTTCTGCCCTACCTGTAGAACTTTTTCTTCATCAATCCCTTTTTTCCTCCAGAAATTATTAAAATTTACATTGCGGATAACCATAACTTCTTCTGCAAATGAGCATGTGCCAATTAACAGCACACTGAATAAAATCAAAAATCTTTTCATAATAATTCCTCTTTTATTATCACGCATTCATAATATACCATTACAAAAAATATTTCAAGATGATGTAAAACTTTTATAAGGATATTTTATTTTGAATTTTTCAATGATATAATATTTTGTAAAGTATTCAGATTATTGGAGAGCAGAAAATATGTGCGGAATAGTAGGATATGTCGGTAATAAACCGGTTGTTGATATATTGGTTGACGGTCTGGAACAATTGGAATATAGAGGTTATGATTCTTCCGGTATTGCTGTTATGTGTGACAGTGAGATTAAAGTTTATAAAGCTATCGGCAAATTACAAAATTTAAGAGAAGAACTAAAAGGGCATGAAAATGAGTTTTCACAATCCACAATGGGTATCGGTCATATAAGATGGGCTACTCATGGAGCCCCTACACTGTTGAATGCACATCCGCATACTTGCACCTGCGGAAATCTCGTTGTTGTTCATAATGGAATTATAGAAAATTATAAAGAATTGCGTGAAGAACTTACAAAAGATGGTTGTGTTTTTAGATCTCAAACAGATACGGAAGCTGTTGCTCATCTTGTAGCAAGAAAATATGCTGAATGTAAAAATTTAACTGAAGCCGTCCGGCTTGCATCTGAAGAAATTGATGGGGCCTACGCATTATGTGTAATGCATAATGACTGCAAAAATACGCTTGTCATAACAAAAAGAAATGCTCCGCTCCTTGTTGGAATAGGGGATGGAGAATATTTTGCGGCGTCTGATGTTCCGGCAATTATTAAGCATACAAATAAAGCAGTGTATCTTGAAGATAACCAGATTGCTACTTTAACTCCTGATAGTATGGCCCTTATTGACATAGAAGGTAATAAGCTATCTCCAAAAATTGAAGTATTGCCATGGGAACCTGTTGCTTTAAGCAAAATGGGTTATAAACACTTTATGCTTAAAGAAATTCATGAACAACCGGATGTTATAAGAAATATTCTTGTCGGCAGACTTCATGCTCCTGATGAAAATATTATTCTGAATGAAGTTAAATTAAATCGAGAAACTTTAAAAAATCTTGACAGAATACAAATAATTGCCTGCGGAACTTCTTTGCATGCCGCAATGATAGGTAAATATCTGATAGAAAGTTTCTGTGGCATTGCGGTTGATGTAGAGGCTTCCAGTGAATATATTTACAGAAAAACTGTTACCAATGAAAGAACTCTTGTAATCGGTGTTTCTCAGTCTGGAGAAACTGCTGATACTTTAACTGCGATTAAGCAGGCAAAAGCAAAGGGATCACATATATTGATAATTACAAACAGACCAGACAGTGCTATGGCAAGAGAAGCCGACAGTTTAATTCCTGTAAATGCGGGTATTGAAGTCTCTGTTGCCGCAACAAAATCTTATATAGCACAGCTTATGGCATTTTATCTTTTATCTTTATACATGGCAGAAATTAAAGATAGTATTGCAGCTTCGACTCTCACATCATTGAAAGCGGAATTGATGCTTTTGCCTCAAAAGATTGAACAAATCCTTGCTCATAAAGAAAATATTCAAACTGTTGCCAGAGTGTATGCAAATACAAAAGATTTTATTTATATTGCAAGGGGGATTAATTTCCCGACTGCACTGGAGGGTGCATTAAAACTTAAAGAAATAAGTTATATTAATGCAACGGGATATCCTGCAGGTGAATTAAAGCATGGACCTATTGCAATGCTTGATGAAACAATGCCTGTTTTATCAATATTGATGAATGGTTCTGTTTATGAAAAGCTGCTCTCGAACAGTGAAGAAGCAAAAGCCAGAAATGCAAGAATGATAGCTTTAACAAATTCAAAAGATGAAAAATTGAAAGATTTATTTGAACATATAATAAATGTTCCGGATGTTCAGGAGTTATTTTCTCCGATTATTGCAATAATTCCTTTGCAGCTTTTGGCTTATTATATTGCTGAATTTTTGGGTAAAGATGTTGACCAGCCGCGTAATCTAGCTAAGTCTGTTACGGTTGAATAATGAAATTGAAAAGAGCCTTATTTAATAAGGCTCTTTTTTATTTACATTTAGTTTTACCTTTCCATGTTAAATCATCACATTTTAAATAGTCCATATTTTCGTTATATAGAACCCAGGCTGTGCACGCATACATATTTTTATCACTAAAACCGGGATAGGGGGTGTCGATTTTTCTATTACAAGCTCTTTCAAACTCGTGTGTATCTCCTTGTATTCCAAAGGGAACTAAAGCATCTCGCGTGACATAGAAACTGAATCGATCTCTGCCATTCTTGTTAGGCAGTCTGTTTCCGTTTAGGTCAACAGAAATCGAGCCGCATGCATGTTGTAGTGGGGTACTATTTCCTTCTCTGCTATAATTCCCGTTACATTGACCACTCCAGACTCTGAAACTTACCCTGGTCCCGTCCAATAAAATAACACTTCTAGAGAATTGTTTTCCGCTAATATCTGGCGGCGGGTTACATACTTTTTCAACAGTACTATCGTCCATATCAATACAATTATGCGACAACTTCATGTATTTAGCAATATTCTTTGCCATGATGTAATGCGAGTTTTCATCATACATTCCACCCATCCCCCATTCATCAGGGGTTCCGTTTTCTGAAACAGCCATAATAAATGCCTGGCTAACTGTAGAATAAACTTTTTTAAGCTGCGCAACTCTTTCTTTATCCTGTTTATCACTAATAAGTGCAGGCATGGTCATAGCTGCAATAACCCCGATAATACCAAGTGTGATTAAGACTTCAGCAAGCGTAAAACCATATGACGAATTTTTAAAACGACAGAAATACCTTATAATGTAGACTAAATAAGGTTCTCGCGGGGGGGGGGCACTCTGAATGCTTCTTGTTTAAACATTGTTTAATCTCCTATTTATCTTTATTATTTACTATTATTTACTATTATTGGAAATTTGTCAACTTGTTGTTATAATGTTTATATGATTCTATCGGAAATTGTAAAAGTTAATAAAATTGAAAGTTTTGATAATATTTATATTGAAAATGAATTGATTAAATCCGGCAAAATTCCTGTTCGTTGGGCTATTGTTGATGTTGACGATAACTATATTATGGTCTGTGTTTCATATTTAAATAACTGATTAATATATATTCACACAATATTTGCTTTTCAATGTTGTTGGTTGTACACTGTTTCTTAATGGAGTGGCCGGGTTGGAATTAAAAGACTTACCGGCGTTAAAAAAATTAAGGAGAAATTGAAATGACACCAAGAAACTTTTTATTTACTTCCGAATCTGTTACGGAAGGGCACCCCGACAAAGTATGCGATCAGATTTCTGATGCTATTTTGGACGAATTTTTGACAAAATATCCACAGTCAAGAGTTGCAGCAGAGACAACTGTTACTACCGGTATGGCGCTTGTTTGCGGTGAAATTACTTCTGATTGTTATGTTGATATTCCGTCTGTTGTTAGAAATACTATTAAAAATATCGGCTATTCAGGAGCTTCAGGAGGCGGATTTGATGCTGATACATGTGCAGTATTGACAAGTATTGACGAACAGTCCTGCGATATTGCGGGCGGCGTAAATAAGGCTTTTGAATCAAGAAGCGATAATGCTGATACTTCAACTTCAGAAACTGAAAATATAGGGGCAGGCGATCAGGGTATTATGTTTGGTTATGCTTGTAACGAAACACCTGAATTAATGCCTTTACCGATTAGTCTTGCTCATAAATTATCATATAGACTTGCTCAGGTAAGAAAACAGGGAATTTTAAATTATCTTAGACCTGACGGCAAATCTCAGGTTACTGTTGAATATGTTGACGGTAAACCTTCAAGAATTCATACAGTATTGATTTCAACACAACATGACCCTGAAATTAACGGAGAATGTGACAACAGCAAAGTTCAGGAAATTATAAAAAGAGATATTACTGCATACGTAATTGATGAGGTTTTTGCTCATGAGGCAATTAAACTTGACAGCGATACAAAAATTCTTGTAAACCCGTCAGGTAGATTTGTTGTAGGCGGCCCTCAAGGTGATGCCGGTTTGACAGGCCGTAAGATTATTGTTGATACATACGGCGGCTATTCAAGACACGGCGGCGGTGCTTTTTCCGGTAAAGATCCAACAAAAGTAGACAGATCTGCTGCTTATGCTGCAAGATGGGTTGCTAAAAATATTGTTGCTGCAGGTTTGGCTGAAAAATGCGAAATTGAACTTGCTTATGCAATCGGTGTTGCAGAACCTGTTTCAATCATGGTTGATACATTTGGTACAGGTAAGATTTCAGATGATGAAATTTCTATTTTAGTATCTAAAAACTTTGATTTAAGACCGGCATCAATTATTAATCAGTTTGACCTTCGCGGTTTGCCTGCTAAAAACGGCGGTAAATTCTACCAGTTGTTGGCTGCTTACGGTCATATGGGAAGAACTGATATTGATGTTCCATGGGAAAGAACAGATAAGGCAGACGCACTAAAATCTCAGGCATGCGGGTGCTGTTCTTGTTCAAAATAATTTGAAAGTCAGGAGAGTTTTTTAGCTCTCCTGGTTTTTATATGGTGATTTTATGTGTATAAAAAATTTTTTATTATCAATTTTTATCTTATTGTCGTTGTTTTGTTTTGGGATTGGCAATTCTTATGCAAATACTGATAATATTTATGTGTTTAATGTCAGTATGCACGATAAAAATTTGGAAAAATTTATTATAAAATCAAGGGAAGTTTTTGAATACAAACAAAAACAAAATTTACTGAAAACAGCTATAAAATCAATCGACAGGACATTTATAACAAAGGATAAGGCTGATGATATTTCGGCACTGTGTTATGAACTTGCAGAGAACGCGAAATTTTATGGTGATTATGATGCTGCTTTAAAATGGTACTGGGCAGGAGCTAATGTGTATAAGAATCCCGGGACTTATGAAAACAACCATATGGTGTTAGGACATCTTTTTAACGGTTTTGATATAACTAATAAGGCAGAACAAAATGATAATACAAAAGATTTGAAAAAGATGTTTTTGCTTGAAATCGAAAAATCCCAGTTAGGGCTTGCAGATAAGTATCCGAATATTTTTAAAGATATATTTGAATCTCTTGCGGATTATTACAGCAATCTGAATGATGAGCAAAAGGTTTTTCAATATCAACAAAAGGCTGACAAAGCTTACGCGAAATATTTGAAAAAAAATCCGGTAGAATTAGAAGCTGAAGGTATAAAAGTTTATATATCCAATCCAAAAGTTGCTAAATACATTGACGCCGTATATAATACTGACAATTACACTGAAAAACAAAAAAATCTTATGCTGGCAGTTAATACTATTGATAAAAACAATATAAATACCCAGAATGCTTTAACTGTTGCTATTATTAATTGCTGGATCGGTCAAAATGCGAAAGAGTATGCTGATATAAATATGGCGGCTGAAGCTTTTTTAAGAAGCTATAAAATGCTGAAAGCCAAAAATATTCATAAAAATAATCGAATAGCTCTGTATTGTTTGGGGAATATTTATTATTTTTCACAGCTATCTAAAGATGAAAAATTTACGATTTCTATATTGGAAGAATTAGTTGAAACCCAGAGCGAATATGAAAAAATATACTCAAAAGTTTTTTCAGAATATTATAAAAATCTGGCCGAATATTATAAAAATGACAGTTCTAAATATGATTATTATCTCAGGAAAGCCAATGCCCTTGAAAAATAATATAAATTTCGCAAAAATTTTTATGTTCGATTTTTATAATAAAGTATTAAGATTAAAATAATAAGGAGAAAAATTAATGTTACCTGTTTTACCGCAGATAAACCAGAGAAATATAATGCCAAACCCTGTAACAAGTTTTACCCCGAATAGATATATGCCTTTATTGATGCCGAATGATGCAATTCATCCTCAGGCAAGTGTAATCGGAAATGTTATTATCGGACGTGATGTTAATATTGCACCTTTTGCCTCTGTAAGAGGTGATGAGGGGACACCTATTTATATAGGTGAAGGGTCAAATGTTCAGGATGGCGTTGTAATTCACGGGCTTAAAAATGGACGTGTAAAAAAAGACGGTCAGGAATATTCAGTTTATGTCGGCAAAGATGTAAGCCTTGCTCATCAATCGCAGATTCACGGTCCTGCAAAAATCGGGGATAATGTCTTTGTAGGCATGCAGGCATTTGTTTATAAGTCAGAAATAGGAAATAATGTTGTAATTGAACCGGCTGCAAAGGTTATTGGTGTTAAGGTCGCTGATAATAGATATATTCCCGCCGGTGAAGTTGTAAAAACTCAGGAGCAGGCAGATAAATTACCTGTTATTACTGATGATTATGCTAATAAAGATATGAACCATGAAGTTGTAGAAGTTAACAAAGAACTGGCATACTCATACCCTGCAAATTATTATATGGCAAATTTTGTATAGCTTTTTTAGTTTATATTAATTTGTTTTAAGTCAAAATCAGTTTTTTGTTTGCTGCGTTTAATGAGATATGCTGCAATAATTGCTGTGGCAGGTACGCAGGCAAGAATTGCTATGCTTCCTGTAAGTGCCGATAAAATTTCTGTTGCAACCTGATTAAGGTTAAAAAATTTATTCATATCAATATTGCTTGATAAAAGAACAAGCGGAAGTGCACTTCCAAGATATACAAGTATTAATGTATTTGACATTGTTCCTATAATGTCCCGTCCGACGTTCATCCCTGACTTAAATAGCTGTTTTATTGTAAGAGATTTATCAGTTTCATAAATTTCATTGACTGTACTTGCAATTGAAACTGCTGTGTCCATTAAAGCTCCGAGTGCACTTATAATCATAGAGGCTGCAAGTATACCTGTAAAAACCAAGTCTGGTCTTGCGGTATATAAAAACATGTTTTCTTCTCCCGCAAATCCTGTCAGATGTGCGAAATAAATTGCGAGCATAGAAAGGCCCCCTGCAAATATGAGACTGAGTGCAGTTCCTATAATTGCTGATGAACTTTTTGAATTAAAGCCTCCGACAAGATATATAGTTATTACTGTCGATAATATTCCTGTCAGTACTGCAGATGCAATAGGACAAAAACCACTTAAAATCATTGGCATAAGCATAAAAAATACAAGCGCAATTGTGGAGATTATTGAGATTATGCTTGTAAGGCCCTTCTTTTTCCCTATAAGCAGTAATAAGCAGAAAAATATGCCTGTAAAAATATAAATTTGATTATCTCTTTTGATATCTGCAATAAAAAAATCGACATCTTCCGGAGTTGATACAGTATCTGAGACCGGTTCAACATGTAAAACAACCTTGTCACCCTTTGAAAGATTTATATCATAAGCTGGATTGCCCGTAAGCATATTATCAATAATTCGTTCGGTTCCTTTAAAATTTCCGGTTAGAACTTTGACGGTTACTGATTGCTTTGTAGTTTGTTCTCCTTGTTCTAAGTCTTCTGCATCTTCATATTTAATACTCTCAACAATTCCAGTTTCTGATGGCAAGACGATTTTATCATCCGCATAGCATGTTTGAACAAAAACAAGAAATAAAAATAATATAACTATAAATTTTTTCATGATAGTCCCTTAAAATAAATTTTGCTGTTCTGCTAAGTTAATATTTTTGTATCCTAAATGTCTGTAAGTTGCAGGAGAGACTTTTCTTCCGCGAGGAGTGCGCTGAAGCAGTCCGGCCTGAAGAAGAAAGGGTTCACATACATCTTCAATTGTTCTGACATCTTCTCCGATTGCCGCAGCAATTGTTTCAATCCCGACAGGGCCACCGTCGTATTTTTCTATTATCAGTTTTAAAAGACTTCTGTCAGTGTTATCAAGCCCGTAGTTATCTATTTTCAGGATATCAAGTGATTTGTTTGCTATATCTTCTGTTATTTTACCGTCATGTTTTACGAGAGCATAATCCGAGACACGTTTAACAAGTCTGTTTGCAATACGCGGGGTTCCTCGAGAACGTTTGGCAATTGCGTGCGCGCCTTCTTTTGTTATTTCGATATTTAGAATTCCTGCCGTTCTTGTAATTACCTGAGCTAATTCTTCTTCAGTGTAAAATTCAAGCCTGTGGATTATTCCGAAACGATCGCGAAGCGGCCCCGATAGTTCTCCGGCTTTTGTAGTTGCACCTATAAGAGTAAATTTTGGAAGCGGAATACGCAAAGTTTTAACAGTCTGAGATTTCCCTGTAGTCATATCAAGGGAAAAATCCTCCATTGCAGGATATAAAATTTCCTCAGCAACTTTATTTAACCTGTGAATTTCATCAATAAATAAAATTTCACCGCCTTTTAATGACATTAAAATTCCGATAATGTCTCTGGGCCGCTCCAGAGCTGGGGCGGATGTTATTTTTATATCAACTCCCATTTGTCCGGCAATAACACCGGCGAGGGTCGTTTTCCCGAGACCCGGCGGACCGTAAAACAGCAGATGATCAAGCGGTAAACCGCGTTTTTTTGCAGCTTCTATTGAAATCTTTAATGTTTCTTTTAATGCGGACTGACCGATATAGGTATCGAAAGATTTCGGACGGATACAATTTTCAAAATTTTTATCATTTTCAAGACATTCACATTTTACAACCGAATTTTTTTTCTTTTCGGTAATTGTTTTATGTTGAAAATCATTGTCGTCTGCTATTATACTCATTGTTTTTCCTTTATATTTATGGTAGCATAAAATTAAAGGTAAGAAAAGTATATTAAGAAGGAGAAGCTATGAAAGTATCAGAACGTTTAGAACAAATTCCGCCTTATTTATTTGCAGAAATTGACAGAAAAATTGCAGAAGCTAAGGCTAAAGGTATAGATATTATAAGTCTGGGTATCGGCGATCCTGATACACCTACGCTTGCTCCTATAGTTGAAGAAATGCACAAGGCAATTGATAATCCTAAGAATCATGATTATCCTCCATATAACGGAACTGAAAAGTTTAGAAAAGGTGCATGCGAATGGATGAAAAAACGCTTTGGTGTTGAACTTGATCCGGATAAAGAAATGCTTGCTAATATTGGTTCTAAAGAAGCTATTGCGCATGTTTTCTTTGCTTTTGTAGATAAAGGTGACTATACGCTTGTTCCCGACCCAGGTTATCCTGTTTATCACAACGCAACAATATTTGCAGGCGGAACTCCTTATGAGATGCCGTTATTAGAAGAAAACGGATATCTCCCTGATTTTGATAAAATTCCTGAAGATATTGCAAAAAAATCAAAGATTATGTTTTTGAATTATCCTAACAACCCAACAGGTGCTGTTGCGGATTTGGACTTTTTTAAAAAAGCTGTTGATTTTTGTAAAAAGTACGATATTTTGTTATGTTCTGATATGGCTTATTCAGAAATGACATATGACGGCTATAAAGCTCCTTCTGTTTTACAGGTTGAAGGAGCAAAAGATGTGGCTATTGAATTTTACTCTCATTCAAAATCCTATAATATGACAGGCTGGAGGGTCGGGTTCGTCTGCGGTAATGCAGATGCTGTCAAAGCGTTAGGTACAATTAAAAATAACATTGATTCCGGAACTTTTAAAGCAATTCAGGATGCAGCAACTGCGGCTTTTAATGTTGATACAAAATATATAGAAGATTTAAACAAAATGTATCAGGAACGTAGAGATGCTGCAGAAGAAGGGTTTAGAGAGCTAGGCTGGAATGTTAAACCTTCTAAAGCAACTTTCTATCTGTGGCTTCCCGTACCTAAAGGGATGACTTCTGAAGAATTTGTAACGGTTATGCTTGAAAAAGCACATGTTGTTGTTCCTCCAGGAAACGGCTACGGGAAATACGGTGAAGGATACTTCCGTGTTGCACTTACAAAAGATGTTGTTACTATAAAAGAATGTATCAGACGTATGAAGGAAGCCGGAATTAGATACGCTTAACTTATTAATGATTTATAATAGGTAATGTGGATTACTTGCAGCTGGATTTACCGTTCCAATCGAGTTCATTGGGGCAGTGCAGGTAGTCCATATTTTCTTTAAATACTACCCATGCTGTACAATACCAGCCCTCTCCTGTTTTGGGATTGCAGTACTGCCAGCCGGATGTTTTTGGGCTCATGCCTGTCCCGATAGGTAGAATTTTATCATTACCATATATCACAAAATAGAATATATCTCTACCTAATGTATTTGGACCGTTGTTACCATTTAGGTCTACTGTATACGAGAAACATATATCAGTACTTGATGAACATAGTGGGTCTGTTATGTGTATAGCGACGGCTGTGCCATCACCTTGTCTGAAATTGTAATAAATTTCGTCAGAAAAATTTTCCGTTCTATCGTTACCTTTCAAATCTTTAAATCGGCCTTTATCCCCCGGTGCACAATTGTTATTGGCTGTAAGGCCGCAATCTTCGGTGATTTTTAGCTGTTTTTTCAAGTTATTTCCGACTAAAGTCAGTCCGGTGCTATCATCAGTAATACCCCAGTTTAAAATGGGGCCGTTTTCATTAACTGCCATTAAGTATGCATTTGATAGTGTCTGATAATGCTTTTTTAATTTGACTACAGTTTCTTTTTCTCTATGATTAGCAATTAACGACGGCATAGTCATCGCAGCCACTACCCCAATAATCCCGAGCGTAATTAAAACTTCTGCTAGCGTGAATCCATTAGAACCGCTTATGTTTCGCGGGGGGGGGGCAGTCTCAAAGCATCTCTATTAAACATTTTTCATTCTCCTATTTTTTTTTCTTTATTTTTTTTTATTATTTACTGTTATTGGAAATTTGTCAATATTGATAAATAATATATTTAGATGAGTTAATATCCTTGTATACATAGTTACTGCGTGGTATAATTTTTTTATGGAATGTCCAAAATGCGGTTTAGAAATTGATGATAAAGCAATGGTTTGCCCTAATTGTAAAAAGGTGCTTAAGCTTGCCTGCCCTATTTGCAAAACTATTAATGAAAGCAACACTTGCAGAAAGTGCGGCTATGTAATTATTACCAAGTGCCATAACTGTGGAAAAATAAATCAGACATTTTCAAAAAAATGTAAAAAATGTGGTTTTGATACAGAAAAAAGCGTCATAATGAATGAATCTAATACGGATGATTTTGTTATGTTGACTATTGATTTCCCGAATATGGACGAAATGAAAAATTATCTTGGTTCTGCCAAGCTTTTGAACAAGTTTAAAATTAATCTAGATAATCTTATCAAGGAATATACAAAATCTGTTGGTTTACGCCGTCAGCTGATAGGCAAAACATATGTTATAAGATGCGATAAAGATTATACATTCAACAGCTCTGCATCTACTGCATTAAAAACCGCAATAGATCTTTTAAATCTTATTACTGCTATGAACTGTAAACTTACTCAGAAAAAAAATGCTACTGTTAGATGCAATATGTTTCTTTTGAAACGAAATATTGAGGATGATCCTAATAATATTGATTCCGGTTACAATATCAGCCTTTTAAATCAGAATGCTAAAAATCGTGATGATAAAATTTTAAATACTTTTCAGGTATTAACTGATGATAATGTAAGTGATGCTATAGGCTCTGACTATAAAATTTCTCCTCTTAACTCTGTAATGGTAAATGATCAAATGGTGATGTTTTATGAGGTAGACTTAAGAGAACATGTAAAAATTGAATATCCTGAAGAGGAAGAAGATAAGGAAATTGAAATTCCAAACTTTGTTCAAAATATGCTTATAGAGCAGGATAAACTGGACGGTGAAGCTTTAAACAATCTCGATTCACCGGGGGATCCTGATGCTATTTATGATATAGAAACAATTAACTTTGAACAGATAAATGCTGAATTTATTAGAACAGAGAATATTGATGTGCTTTATCATATTCTTAATAAATTTCAAACAGTTCCCAAAGGAATTGTTGCTATAAAAACTGCTGAAATGTATAAACCCTATACTTTAAAAGTTTTGAATGCTGCTGCAGAAACAGGTAAATTTAATAATATTATATCTATTACCTGTTATGATGAGATGAAATATTCTCCGTATTCATTTTTTAGAGATTTAGTTTCTGCTATTTTTGAATATACTGTTTCTCAGAAACTATTTTTTCAGAATGATTTTTCTATGTTTGCATCTGTTGATCCTGACGGATTGATAAAAGATTTGATAACTTTGCAAAAACGTGATGGCAATAATACCGAAGATACACGTTATGTATATTTTGATATATTTCTTACTTTACTTCAAATTATACCTAAAACGTTAATTTTTATAGAAGATTTTGATAAAATTGATGCAAGCTCCTATGATGTTTTAAAATATCTTTTCGAGGCTTTTGAACAGCTTGATATAAGCGTTTTAATTTCTTATGATAAGGATTTCTCGCTGCACAGAGATTGCCACTTCTTACTCAGCAAACCTTATTATACTGAAATATCTCTTAAGCCGACTTCTTTTGAAAAACTAATTGAAGAAAATAAAATTTATTACCGTAATATTTTACACAATTTTTATTTTCAGAGAGTTGCAAAATATGCCTGCGGCAGTAGTTTATTCATTGATATTGCAATTCAATATTTGATAGAATCGGGAGTTTATGCTGCAGATGATGACAGTATTGAAATGATAAATCCTAAAACTATAATTATTCCGTCAAGTTTGGATAAACTTGTAGCAAGAAGATTTAATCTTCTTCAGGATGATGCTGATGCTATGAAGTTTTTGACATCAATTATTCTTCTGGGGACACGTATTGATATGGGGACAATTGACAGTCTTGAATATGAACATAAAGATGAAATTATTGAAAAACTTTCCAATATGGGTTTTCTATATCAATATAATAACTGTATTTATTTCCCGAACTATAATCTTTTGAGAGATAATCTCTTAACTACAATAAGCAAAATTTATCTGGAAGAAGTTGCTAAAGATTTGTTTGAAAAAGTGTTTAATGATGATATGCCCAGTCCGGTAAAAGCTTATTTATACGGACTTTTGGGTGATGAAAACAATGAACGCATACAATGGGAGCAGCTTGCTGATATAAACCTTTCACTCGGAGATTTTAGTTCATACCTGAATTGTACAAATAAAATTCTGGAGCTTCTGGACAAAAATGATGATCCGGAGCAGGCTGAAAGCATTGCGCATTATAAAACGCATTTGTATGAGGATATTTCTAATAATCTGTATGATTATATTCCGGATAAAACTTCGGATATAGCCGCGACTACATTAAAAAATCTTGAAAAAACAACTGATGTCGACAGAATAATTCTTTTATGCAATAAAATGATTAACGGTTCTCTGGCCGCCGGAAACTACAATCATGCTCTTGAATTGACGCATAAAGTTTTATCATTACTCCCGCCTTCTTCATTGAATCCGTCTGATCCGAATTTTAACAGCTATTTCTTTTTAATGTCTGTTATACATATTCAAATACTTTTTAATATCGGAGCACTGGCTGATTGTCTTGATGTTGGATATAAGGTTTTGAATATCATAAACAGTCAATCTATTGTGTCTTTGAAACCTGATTATATGTCAGAGGATGATTTTCAGTCATTAATTGTCGACTCTGCCGGGTATGTAGCCCTTGCGAACGTGCTCTTGCTTCTGGGAAATGTTCAGGAATTTTTGAAAATTTTGAGAGGAGATTTAAACTGTATTCCGCAGTCTTATGATTTGTTTGTTGCTCTGCAAAATCTTATACATGGTCAGAAAATTGCCGGAGTTTCTCAAAATATTTCTGATAATGACCGTTTTGGCGGGGTAATTCTGAATATTATTAATGCTTTTCATAATTTTTCAGGTGATTATACGCAATTTGCAGAAGATATATACAGGGCTAAGGTTATTGCAAAACAAAACAGGCTTCATCAGCCAGAACTTTTTGCGGACTTAATGATCGGTTATGCATATATGCAATTAGGTTCATATAAAAAAGCAGAATCTATTATATATAAAATTATTAAAGCAACAAATAATAATGGTATGACTACTCTTTTATATGTTGCATGGTATGTTATGAGTGAACTTCATTTGAAGCAGAATAAATATGATGTTGCTTTTGGCATTATAAATAATTCTCTTATTCAGCTGGAAAAAAATAATACTACAAGTGAATACCTGTTAATGCTCTTTAAGTATAACATGTATAAGGTTATGATGTTTAAAAAGCAATATGAAAAGGCTGAAATTTGTATAAGCCATGCCAGATATGTTGCGGAAAAATACGGAATTAATTTTGTGTTTGATACTGACGCAAACCATTATATTGCAGTAGAGGAAGATGAGGTAACTCTTGAGGAGGCCGGAATTTTATTAGATGCAGCGCCTTCTCAACAGAATGATGTTAATTCAGGAAGCGAGGGAGTATGAAAATTTTATTTGCTGCGGCAGAAGTTGCACCTTTTTCAAAAGCAGGGGGACTTGCAGATGTGGTCGGGAGTTTACCCAAATATATTGAAAACGATGCTGAAATTGCAATTTTTACACCGTTGCATGGTTTAATTGACGTTAATAAATGGGGGATAAAAGAACTTGAAAACTCATCTCTCTGGCTGACATTTAACGGTATGGGACATAAATTCAGATTGTTTATGTGTAAACTGCCAGGGACTGATATTAATGTATTTTTTGTTCATAATGACTGGTATTTTTCCTGTTTCAAAGATGTTTATCCTAAATGGCTTGACCCCAAATATGAGCATGAAAGATATATTGCCTTTTCCCTTGCAACAATGGAATATGCAAAATTATTGAATTTCAGAGCAGATATTATTCATGCAAATGACTGGCATACCGCAATGATTCCTGTTTATCTTCACAGTAATTACAGATTTGACGATTACTGGAAAAATACAAAATGTGTATTTGAAATCCATAATTTGGCATATCAGGGTGTATGGTTTGAAGATGTTCTTGATTTTGCGAATATGCGTAAAGATATTGTATACAATGAATGGGGTGTTGAGCACTACGGCAAAGTTAACTGGATGAAAGGTGCTATAAATTATTCTGATAAAGTTATAGCAGTTTCTCCGACTTATGCAAAAGAAATTCTTACCGGCGAGTACGGTGAGGGGATGGATTACACACTCCGTATGAATCAGGGAAAACTTGTCGGAATATTGAATGGAATTGATTATGATATTTTTAATCCTAAAACGGATAAAAATATCGTAAAACGATATGATGTTAAATCCGTGAAGTATAAAGAAGAGAATAAGAAAAAAGTATGTGAAGAATTCGGGCTGACATACAATCCTGACAGACCTATGTTTGCAATGGTTTCTCGACTTGTCGGACAAAAAGGTATTGATTTAATCCGCCAGTGTGAGCGTGAATTAAAGAGTTTAAATGCTGATTTTATCTTTTTGGGAAGCGGAGAAAAAGATTATGAAAATCTTTTAATTTGGCTTTCAAATAATTCATCAAATATTAGAGCATATATCGGTTACAGAGGAGATCTTGCTAATCAAATTTATGCAGGTTGTGATTTTTATTTAATGCCTTCTAAATTTGAACCTTGCGGATTAAGCCAGTTAATAGCTATGCGTTATGGTTCACTGCCCGTTGTAAGAGCAACGGGCGGGCTTGAAGATACTGTTACCGGTTATCCCTTGAATGATTCTACAGGATTTAAATTCTGGGGATATTCCGGCTGGGATATGATGCAGGCAATTTATTGTTCGTTAAGTGTTTATCAGGATAAATATACATTTAATGCTATGAGAAAATCTGCTATGGAAGCTGATTTTTCCTGGGGAAGAAGTTCTGCGGTGTACCTGAATATGTATAAAGAATTGACCAGTATGTAGCATAGTAAATTTGCCATCACTTGTATTTTATGGGCATAATATTACTATGGAAAATAATTTGAGAAAAGAATACATCAAATTACACATTTCTGTATTACTTGCGGGATTAACTGGTATTCTCGGGAAGCTTATTACCATAAATGCCTTATTTCTTGTGTGGTATAGAATGGCTATGGCTTTTATGGTATTCTATCTTATTTTATTTTTCATACACAAACTCCCAAAAGATAATCTCAAAGATATAGTGAAAATAAGCGGGTTAGGGATGCTTTTGACTCTTCATTTCTTATTCTTTTTTGCAAGTATAAAGTTTGCGAATGTTGCGGTTGGCGTAGTTTGTTATTCTCTTGAAGGCTTTTTCACTGCAATCTTTGAACCGCTGATTTTGAAAAAGCCTTTCAGCCGCAATAATCTATTATGCAGTCTTATCGCAGTGGGCGGTATAAGCTTAATTTTTCATATTGATCCTCTTTTCCGTACTGGCATACTTCTCGGGATTATATCAGCGGCATTAATTGCTCTTTATACAGTATTAAATAAGATCATTGGAGAAAATAAAAGTTCAAAAAATATGCTTTTTTATGAGCTTTTCGGTGGCTCTATTCTCCTTTCAGCAGTTGTTTTTCTATGTGTTTGTTCCGGTATTATGAGTTTTGAAATTCCGTCTTTAATGAATTTTTCCTATCTTTTTATACTGGCTTTTTTCTGTACAATTTGTCTTTATATTTTGCAGATACATATTCTTCGAACGCTTTCTGCCTTTACGGTAAGTTTATACGGTAATTTTGAACCTATCTATGGAATACTCCTTGCTATAATTTTTCTCGGAGAGGGGCATGAGTTAAGTCTTTCGTTTTACACAGGTATGTGCTTAATTCTGCTGTCTGTATTTCTGCAGTCTCTGCAAGGGAGAAATGTCTTAATCAAAAAAGATGCTAATTAGCATCTTTTTTTGATAATTTGTTTTTGGCTTCTGTAATAAGATTTGTTGGTTTATGTTGTAAGTTATTATCTTTTGCTGATTGAGTTTTATCAGTAGAATTTTCAGAAGCCGGTTTTGACTTATCGTAAGTATTTTTTGTATCTTTATGAGTTTCTATCGGTTTATCATTTCTGCACATCCAAGCTTTTGTTTTGTCTGCCAGAGGTGTTGCAATAAACGGCACTATAATACGTTTAGCAAAGAGCGTTGCAGCTGCAAGTGAAGTTAAGTAACTGAATGCATTTTTTAATCCTTTTTTGTCTGCTTCCCTTGCAATATGGAAGTCTTTCCCAGAGATACCTTTCAGTTTATCGATTTTATTAAGTTTTGCTTTTAAAGCTTTATCAGCGGCTCTTGTGAAGTTTTTCCCAAATAATTTGTCAAATATTTTATCCTGAACTTTTCTGTTAGAAATAGTAAAGAACATTAATAATTGCATTGCAATCATTAAACCGCCGTTAGCCAAATCCAGTGCTGCAACAAATTTTCGTTTGTCTTCAGGAATTTTTTCATTATTTAAACTCTGTTTTACATATAAGTAGCATCCAAGTCCATCTTTGAGAACAATAGAAGTTACGCCAATCATCGACATAAATTTAGCATTATCTGCTTCATAATTAGGAAATACTTTATTTTTCATCCATTTATTCTCGGAAAGCCACTTAATTGATTTTTGTCCCCAGTTCCTTTTGTAACCTATAACACCTAGGGTTGCAGCCCCTGCAACAGTAGCTGCATCAATTATATTTTTTGTTCTTTTACGGCTTTGATTTGTTTCTTTGCTGCCTTCAAAGGATGTATTATTGATTTTATCTGTTTTTACCGGATTAACTGCGAGAATAGCCATTATTTCACCTCGCTGTTCTTGGTTGCTTTGTCAACCAGTTCTTTAGCTTCATTGTTATGTTTTTTGCTTGAAAGGTTAGGAAATACTGCATCCATAAATCTCGGGTATATCCAGTTAAGAAGCGAACAGCTTACAGGCAGAATTGCGAGTGCTCCAACCAGAGTTGCAATACGTTTTACGCCTTCAATGTGTTTTTTAGTTAAGGTTTGGAGTTTGCCGGCCACTTCTTCCGCAAAGATTTTATCAGCTAGTCTGAATTCATGTCCGGCCTGTTTGGAGGCTTTAATCTGCTGCGCAAACATTTGTTCGATATCACTTACTGTTTTATTTTCCGATATTTCTTTTTTTACTTTATTTAAAAATTCTAATGCTTCATTATGTTCATTAATTCTTTGCGCTACACTTTTATTTACTTCTTCAATTACCTGTTCTTTAGATGTAAAGTTTTTGTATTTTTCAACGTGTCCTTTCATCTTTTCAACTTTTTCTTTCATTGCATCTTTACCAGCCGAGGCAAGTATTCTTGTTTCTGAAACTATATCCAAAAGATGCTGATTTGCTTTATTATGTTTTAAAGTCTTATATTTTGATTTAAGAAATTCGCTTATATCTTTAACATTGTCAGTACTGTTAATCTTAGCATCCATTTCATTCAAAAGATTTTTGGATAAATCATAATTATTTCTATAGAATTCACTTCTTTCTATTCTTTTTTTCAATTTAACATTTTGGCAAACTTCAAGTTGATCATTTTCTGCTTTTATAAGATCATCAACTGTTTGGTTAAGTAGTTCTTTATATTTTGCACTATCTATTTGTTTAAGACTGGTTTCTCCTTTAATATTATAATAAACAGTGTTATCTTTTCTTAGAATATTCAGCAGATTTTTATTTTGTTTATCAATATATTCTTTAGTTTTATCTAAAAGTTGCTGTTTAGAAAGGCCTGGATATAGCTTTTTCATAGATTTCAATACGTAATCTTTATCTTTAAACGGTGTTTTATTACATTCAATATTCATAGCACCTTCATTTGCCATTGAGTTAATTTTTTTGACAATTGGAATCGTAAATAATCCCTGCGTCGCGATTGCCAAAACAGCTGATATTGGCTGTCTCCAGGCCGAATAAGTTCTTGTATCTTCATCGGTTTTTGAAAGTGGATTATATTTAATAAATACAGGTGCAAGAAGTCCTGTTCCGAATGCATTTATACAAATATCCTGAAATTCCCCAATATTATTTTTTAATTTGTTAAGCCCTTTTAAAAATGGTGAATTTAATCCGTTTATTTCTTTTTGTATAACTCCCTGAGGGATTGTTCCCGAAAAAACAATTTCATTCTTACTGTTTTTCAGATTTCTCTGTGTGTTATACGCATTACCTGCGATATTAAAATTTACCTTTTCTACACTCATTTTTTCTACCTAAAAAGATGAAACCTTCCATATATATAGAGGATGAAACATAATAAAAATTGCTAGTTTAGTATGTTATTGTTAAGTTTTGTAAATTTAATCACTGTCCAGTTCCCTTTCTGCTCAAGTTTAATTATAGTGAGCTTTTTCAGCATATCTTCAAATGTTTTATTTTTTATATATGAGAAAACTAAAAATAATAACGGTTCTTTTTTATAAATATTTTCATTTGTAGTTATTATTTTCATGTTATCTGGAGAATAAAACGATACACTGTTTAATACGACCATTACGACGCTCTGGCCGTTCTGTATATTATTAAAAATTTCGTTATTAAGCATGCTCTCAAAATAAGGATTGTTGTCAGACGAAAATATTGTTTTGTAAATGTTTTTTCCATTTTTAAGCACATTTTCATAACTTTTTTCAGACGAAAGATACATTGGGAAATTCCCTTTATGAATTTCAACAACTTTGTAGTCAGAAAAATCAAAATATTTTTGGAAACGACTTTTAGGATAGTATTCTAGAAGAATTATATCTCCTTTTTTCAAGTCCATTCTGTTCAAAATATCTGTCATTATTTTGTGCCCTTCTGCTCGGCGCATTTTGGGCGCTGAATATGGATGTATAATTATGTATCCGATTGATATTAGGCAATACACAATAATTAAACTATTTTTTAGTAATATATTATTTATTGATGATAAACCGCTGCATACGAGAAATATTAATATAGGATATACTTCTATTGAATATTTTGTTATAAACACGAGTTTCCCGAGCAGTGCAGCAAATATAAGTACCGATATTGTTCCTGCAAAAACTATAAATAACTCAAAATTTAATTTATTTTTTATTATTGCTTTTATAATACAGGCTATTGCAATAATTGCCGGTATTATCATAAAGATTGCAAGCTTCGGTGCATATAAAAACTTATCAGGCGCATTTGTAAGATTTGTAAGTACAGGTGAAAAATAATCTGTAAATAAAAATCCGATTTTTGAAATGGAAAAATGTCCCCACCATTGTGAAAACGATTCGGTTGTAAATATTTTAATGATAAGAGGACTTAAAATAATGCCGCCTGTAACTATTGAAATCCAGACGGCAGTTATAATTTTTTTAAATTGTTTATATAGATTTATACTCAGGAAAATAAGATTAAAAAACACAAATACAAAACCTATCGTATGCGTAAAGAGAATTAAAAAATTAAATAATACGCATAATATAAAGTTTTTTTTATCAGGCAGTTTTATACATTTGAGTGTGTATAAAAGGCTTAACGCAGAAAACAGGAACAGCACGGAATATAGTCTCACTTCCTGTGAATAGTAAATAAGGAAAGAACTTATTGCAGTAAGTCCCGCGCATGCCATAGCTGTAAATTCATTTTTTTCTTTCCCTGTAAAGTACATTGCAATTATGGAAAGTATTCCAGCAAAGACTGACGTTAATCTTAATAGTAAATCGCTTTGCCCGAATAATACCATGAAAAATTTTAAATATAAGTAATAAAAAGGCATGTGGCATTGTGATTTTACGGCATTAATAAATCCGTCTGTAAGCGGAGTTGATGCAATCATCCAGCTGACATATTCATCATTCCATAAACCGTCAGGTTTATTAATAAATATAAGTCTTAAAATCAACCCCAAAACTATTATTGCAGATATTGAACCAATTTTTTTCACGATTGTCAAAATCCCTCTTTAATTATATAATAAAAAAAAATTTTTAAAAGAGGATAGTTATGAAGTTAGTAATACAAATTCCCTGCTATAATGAAGAGGCTTCTTTACCTGTAACATTGGCGGCTTTACCGGAAAAAATTGAAGGTATTGATGAGATAGAAGTTCTTATCATTAATGACGGATCAACGGATAAGACAGTAGAAACGGCCATGCACTGCGGTGTTAAACATTTTGTTAATATGCCGCATAACAGTGGTCTTGCAAAAGCATTTGTTGCAGGTATTAATGAAGCTCTGGCATTGGGAGCGGATATTATTGTTAATACTGATGCTGATAACCAGTATTGTGCGGGTGATATTGAAAAACTTGTTAAACCTATATTGGATGGTGACGCCGATATTGTAATAGGTGCCAGACCTGTTTCAAAGATTGAGCATTTTTCTTTGTTGAAAAAGTTTTTACAAAAACTGGGTTCTTTTGTAATGCGTCTTTTAAGTTCTACGGATATTGAAGACGCGCCAAGCGGTTTCAGGGCGTTTTCAAGAAATGCTGCTATTCAAATAAATGTTTTTGATAATTATACATATACACTTGAAACTATTATTCAAGCACGTGCTAAGGGGCTTGTGCTTGCCTGTGTTCCGGTTAATGTTAACCCTGATTTAAGGGAGTCCAGGCTTGTTAAAAATATTTTTGATTATGTTCGGCGCTCAATGTTTACCATGATAAGAATGTTTATTATATACAGACCATTCAGGTTTTTTGCTATTTTATCGGGGTTATGTTTGGCTGCAGGAATGCTTGTGGGGCTTAGGTTTTTGTGGTTTTTTGCCTTTGGAAGCGGGGCAGGACATATCCAATCTTTAATTTTGTCTGCAATTTTAATTATTACAGGTGTTCAAATCGGGGTTATTGCTGTCTTGTCTGAACTTCTATCTATTAACAGAAAAATCCTTGAAGATATTCAAAGACGCTTGAAACTGCAAGACTTGAAAAAATTTTAGGAAGTAATAATATATAAAAAGATTAATTAAAAATAGGAAATTTATATATATGGCGAAATTTGAATTTATTTCTAAGCTGAAGGATTTTTTTACTGCTTCACAAACGCTAAAAGTTCTTGCTTTTCTTGGATTTACATTGCTGATGACAGCTGTCATTGCTTCTCAAAATTTCTTTTTTCAAAATATTATTGAAAATGGAGTGAGTCAGCGTGATATTATCGCCCAGAAAACTTTGACTGTTGTTGACGTTCAGCGGACCGAACAACTTAAAAAAGATGTTTCGCAAAAAGTCGAACCGGTTATGGCTCCTGGTGAGGATGATTTTATTAAAAATAATCTTCAATCATTACAGTCATCAATTATGCAAATTCGAAAAAAAGATATTCCGGATAAGTCTAAAAAAGAAGAAATCAGTTTGTTATTTGATTTGTCCGACAATTCAAATAAAGATTTTGTTGTAAATTTTCTTTTGAAAGCTGATGATAACAGCCTTCATGAAGTTTTTGATAAATCAAATTTAACTTTGTCTAATATTTTGCGTGTCGGTATCACAGAAAAAGACTGTGAAAAAGATAATATAGATAAAATTATAGCAAATAACATAGTCTATAATGTGTCTAAACGGCAGGTCTCTGTTATCAAAGCAGTACTCGAACAGGTTATAGTGCCAAACCTTATTGTTGATGAATTTGCAACGGAAATTGCAAGAAAGAATGCCCAAAATGCAGTTAAACCTTATGAAGTCGTGTTTCAAAAGGGAGAAAAGATCCTTTCTAAAGGAGAATATCCTGTAACAAGACTCAAAAGAGATGCTCTTCGTCAAGCCGGATATAATGTTTATGAGCTTAACTGGGCAGGACTTTCTGCTATTTATGTAATTGTTTTTATCGGAACGTTTTTGTTCTTCTATTATATGAAGTTCTTTGAAAAAGATTATCTTCAGCCAAGATATATGGCAATATCAGCATTTCTTTCGATTTTGATTGCCTTTATCGGAGTTGTTCTGCCCATAGGCTTTTCTCCTTATGTTATTCCAATTCCTGCTTTTTTGATTTTAATGGCTATTTTTACTAAACCGAGAATATCTTTTGTTGCATCTGTTATATTGTTGTCTGTTATGTCAATTGGTTATCAATATAACATACAATTTCTTGTTGCCTTTTTGCTTTTAAGTATATTATCTTCTGTCACAATGTCACAGATACGCTATGCAGAACGTGTTGAAGTTATAAAAAACGGCTTTAATATTGGTATTGCCGGCTTAATTATTGTATTTAGTATTTATATACTGGAAAAATGTCTTATTGAAGTTGATAATGTTTTAATTCTTAAAAATTGTTTTTATATATTGTTAAATGGTATATTTAGTGCTGTTATCGCATCAGGTCTTGTGCCTCTGTTTGAAAGTATGTTTAAAATAATAACACCGTACGGTCTTGCTGAACTCGGCGATCATAATCAGAAACTTTTAAAAAGGTTACAGATAGATGCTCCCGGAACATATCATCATAGTTTAATGGTTTCAAATTTATGCGAGGCTGCAGCAGAGGCAATTGGCGCAGATCCTATTCTTGCAAGGGTTGGGGCTTTATATCATGATATAGGAAAATTAAAACGCCCTTTATTTTTTGTTGAAAATCAGTCTTATTTTTTAATTGAAAATCCGCATAATAAATTTACTCCGAGGATAAGTAAAATGATTATTACTGCACATCCCAAGGACGGAATTGAAATAGCAAGAGAATATAAGCTGCCTCAGGTTATCCAGAATTTTATTACACAGCATCATGGCGAGGGATTGGCCAGTTATTTTTATAATCAGGCTGTAAAAGAAGAAGGTGCTGAAAATGTTAAGGAAGAACAATTCCGGTATGCGGGTCCTAAACCCAATACAAAAGAAACTGCAATTCTGATGATTGCTGATGCGGTTGAATCTGCGGTTCGATCATTAAAGAGTCCTACACCGGAAGAAATTGAAGGAATGATTAATAAAATTATCGTAGAAAGATTAAATGATGGTCAGCTTTCTGACAGTCCGCTTACATTAAAGGATATTAAAACTATTGCTTCAACATTCTCAAGAATATTACGCGGAATGCAGCATAATAGAATTAAGTATCAGGAAAATTTAGCTGAAGAGCTGCAAAAACAAAAAATAAATATGCCTGCAAAACTTATTGATGAAGATTTGGAAAATAAAATTAAGCAGCTTGAGGGGGATACCAAACCTTCGAAAGATATAAAAACTCCTAAAGAGGGAAAAAATGACTAAATTTAATATTTTTAGCGAAAATATTTATGAAAGCTGGGATATAGATGAAAAATGTTTTATAGCGACTGCAAAAAAGATCCTAAAATTTTACCTTTCGGCTCCTGAGGTTTATGAGAAATCATGCCTGTCGGGATTTGAATATAAAACAATATCATTTGATTTTCTATACTGTAGCAGCCGGAAAACTCATGAAATAAACAGAGAATACAGAAATAAAGATTATCCTGCGGATATAATTACTTTTGCAATATTTGCAGATAGTGAGGAAAAGTTTATTTTTGACGGAGAAATTAATCTTGGAGAAGTTATTATTGCTCTGGATAAAGTTGTTGAGGAAGCAGAAAGAAAGAATACATCAAAAGAATATGAACTTTCTTTTTTAATAAGCCATGGGATTTTGCATTTACTCGGATTTGACCACCAGACAGAAGAGGACTATAATTTTGTTATAGATTTACAAAATAAAGCACTGGAAAGTATAGGGGTATGACAAAGTTTAAACAACAAGGTTTTTCAAATACCTTCAAAAACGCTAGGAAAGGTATGCGTCTTGTCTTAAAATCTGAGGTAAATATCAGAGTTCATTTTTGTATCGCAATGGTAGTTATGGCACTGGCATTTGTTCTTGATTTCAGTATTGAAAGGATGTGTATTCTACTTTTAACAATAGGTTTTGTAATAGTAACTGAGATGGTAAATTCAGCTGTTGAATTTTCTCTTGATGCTGTGTTTCATAATAAATATTCAAGACTGGTTGGTATGGCAAAAGATATATCTGCAGGTGCTGTGATGTTTGCTTCGGCTGTGGCAATTGTTATTGGGGTCTTGCTTTTTGGCTCTGCTATCTTGAAAATGTTGGTTTAATTTGTTATAATTAACTGTAAGAAACTATTAAGTATGAAAGGAGCATTAATGAAAAAATTATTAAATTTTGAAACGCGGGGGGGGGGCGCAATCTAGGCTCCTATGATGGTTTTACCTTAGCAGAGGTATTGGTCACTCTGGGAATAATAGGAGTTGTTTCTGCCATGACTGTTCCTGCGTTGATGCAAAATCACCAGCGAAAAACGTATGTTGTTCAACTTCATAAGGTTTACAATGAACTTTCTCAGGCTCTTTTACAGTATCAGACCGATAAAAATGCTGTAAATCTTAAAGAAGCAGGCTTAACATCACAAAATGCTGTAGATGAATTAATAAATAAATATTTTAAAGTTGTTCAAAAATGTGATACAATGGATGATTGTTTCGCTGATGAGTACAAAAAAATGAATGGCAGGGTGCTTAGTGCAGGTGATTATGGCCGCGATAGTACTTCCTTTGTTCTCGCAAGCGGCGCTGCTATTCGTCCTATGGTAGTTGACGGTGCAAGATTATTAAATGTTGGCGTTGATATAAATGGAAAAAAGGGCCCCAATATTCAAGGGCGGGATTTATTCTGGTTGTATGTTTATAGTAATGGCTTGATTGATGATATAGGAGCATCTGCTCCTTTGTCAGAGGAAGATCGTGATAATGCTTTTACGGCTAATTGCTCCGGGGATGGCTCTGCTGCCGGATGTTTTGGAAAAATATTAAATGATAACTGGGAAATGACTTATTAAAAAAGGCTCCATTGGGAGCCTTTTTTATATTAATATCTTTCGAGATATCTTTCTATTTCCCACTGTGAAACATATGTTCTGAAAGAATCCCATTCCTTTTTCTTTGCAGATAAAAATTCATTGAAAATATGTTCTCCAAGTGCTGCACGTGAAACAAGTGATTTATCAAAATAATCCAGTGCTTCTGCAAGGCTTCCTGGTAAAGCGTCAATTCTCTGTTTTTTACGTTCTTTGCTCGTCAACTTGTAAATATTGCTTTCAACAGGAGCTGGCGGGTCTATTTTATTTCTAACGCCATCCAGACAGGCCTCCAAAATAGCCGCGAATGCAAGATATGGATTGCAGGCAGGATCAGGAGAACGCAATTCTACACGGGTTGAGCTTCCTCGTTTAGCCGGAACCCTTAAAAGTGCGCTTCTGTTTGCCAGCGACCAGGCAAGATAAACAGGAGCTTCGTAGCCGGGTACAAGGCGTTTAAAGCTGTTTACTGTAGGGTTTAAAATTGCCGTAATACTTTTGACATGTTTGAGCATTCCTCCGATTGAATATTTTGCGATATCTGATAACTGGTATTCGGCTTTTTCATCAAAAAATGCATTTTTACCGTCTTTAAAAAGTGATACATTACAGTGCATTCCGGAACCGTTAATTCCATAAATCGGTTTCGGCATAAATGTCGCATGGAGGTTGTGTTTTGCCGCAATTGCTTTTACTGCAATTTTAAAGGTCGCAACATTATCTGCTGCGGTCAAAATATCTGCGTATCTAAAGTCTATTTCATGCTGGCCGTCAGCAACTTCATGGTGTGATGCTTCAATATCAAACCCCATTTCCTGTAATGTTAGAACAATATCTGAGCGTACATCTTCGCCTAAATCTTCAGGCCCTACATCGTAATACCCTGCACTATCCTGAGTTGTAGTTGTTACATTTCCGTCTTTGTCTTTTGCAAATAAGAAAAATTCTGCTTCAGGCCCTACATTCATAGAAAATCCCATTTTTTCTGCTTCTTTCATTACTCTTTTTAAGTTACATCTCGGACAGCCTTCAAATGGAGTTCCGTCAGCATTATATATGTCGCATATAAGTCTTGCAGAATTAACGCCGTCTGAACCTCGCCATGGGAGTATCTGGAATGAGTTTTTATCGGGGTGGAAGAACATATCCGATGTCTCAATGCTTCTAAATCCCTTTATTGATGAACCGTCAAGCATAATTTCATTATTAAGAGCTTTTGCAATATGGTGAGAAGGAATGGTCATATTTTTAACCTGTCCGTTAATGTCAACGAACTGTAATTTGATGAATTTGATATTATAGTCTTTGATAAAGCCCTTAATATCATCTTCCGTAAACTGCTTGTTGTCTAATCTTGTGTGCATAAATTTTTTCATGTAGACCTCTTTCCTTCTGTTTAACCTCTTTTTAAATACTTTCTTATTAGAATACTTTTTTAAAAAAAGGTCAATAGTTTGCATATTAAGATTAAGTAAAGGCTAAATAGAAATATATAAAAAAAAATGAATGTTTTTATAAAAATAGTGTTAATTTTGCAAAAAAATGGGAATATATTAATTACCAAGGGAGGTATGGGAAAGATTTTATATTAAAACTGGCATTTTGGCAGTCGTTTTAAGTCGTTTAATCTTTGAAATTACCGGTTAAGCTTACTTTACAGAACTTTGTAAATAAATGTAAAGAAATAAGCAAGATATAGCAATTATATACTTAAAAAATACTTTATTAATATGTAAGCAATAAATACCAGATAAAAGGAATTAAATAAACACGAGATAATATACACACACTAACTATTTACACTACCTACTACACACTAACCTTCTACACACACGAGGAATTACTAAAAAGAATTCCGAACTCTATCGAAAGATAGGGTTTTTTTTTATTAAAATTTAAGCAACAATTAATGTTTTTTTTTTTTCGATGAGATTAGTTTAATCATTCCCCTCTCTAGAGATGGGAATGATTAGAGGATTGCAAGGTGGTGGTGGGCTTCACTGATTACGGATGAGAAATAAGGGAGGGTATTAATATGTAACGAAATGTAAAAAGAACAAACATGCCTGAAACGTTGTTATAAGATAGGATGCGGTGCAGAAATAGCAATTTTTTTTATCTTCCTGTTTTAATATAAATATAAGGTTAAAAATGTGGAAAGGTTTGTAATGTTAAATTCAATATCTCCTGTCAGTATGAATAAAGTTGCATTCAAAGGTGAAATTCCTGAGCAAAAATTACAAGAAAAAGAAGCTGAAAAACAGTGCAGCAAGAGTTGGATGCTCTGGACAGGTCTAGCTGCATTAGGTGCTGTCGGGGTATATTTAGCAACAAGAGGCAAAAAAGGTACTGAAACGATTGAAAAAGGTGCTGAAAATGCAACAGAACAGATTAAAGATATGGCTGTTGATGCATTTAAAAAAGCCGGAAATAAATTTGAAAAGGGTAAGGCAAAATTTGCAAACGGGGATGCTTATACCGGAAATTTAACCCAAAAGCTCAAGGACGGCAAAACCGTTATAAGAGAATATAAAGACGGGATGCTTCAAAAGGTATCGAAAATGGATGGTGAAAAAGTCCTTTCTTCAAAATTCTATACCTATGACGATAAAGGTATGTTGACCGGTGTTGTTGAGAATAACAAAGATGTATTATTTAATGCTTCAATAAATAATGGTTTTAAAACAATAAAAACATCCAAATCAACAATTGGAAAAGATCTCGAAACAGGTAAACTAAAAAGATTGATAATAGATGGTAAGTGTGATAAACGGTTTTATTATGATAAAGAGGGCAAGTTGAAGTTTGTAAAACATGATTATACGGATAAAGGTGTCTTTAAGCATGATTTTATTGCATACTATCCCGATGGAAAGAATGTAAGATTTGTTAATCACAGTAATATTGGTGCTGAGTTTTATGATGTAAATGGTAATGTTGTTGATAAAATCCAAATTGATTTGGTAAGAGGTGGTAAATCTTATTCTTATGATAATTTGGATAGAAGTGAGATTATAGAATTATCTCAAAAAGATTATAAATTAAGAGACGAGAAAGGAAAAGTAAAAGCTTGGCTAGGTATTATGAATAGACCTGATTTTCAGGATCGCAGCATAAGCATTACAAATAATGGCAAAAAATATACTGTTTCATTTGACAATACCGGAAAAAATATTGAGATAGTTGATGATATTAATCGCAAAAAGCTTTCGCCGGATGCAGATAAAAAATTATTTGATAAAATAGTTACAGATGCACGAAATGCATATAAAGAAATTATCACAAAGCATAAAAAAGCATTAAGATTACGAAATGAACTACAACAAGCTGATAGAGAATACCAGCGGATGCATTAATCCTTTCCTTTAACTCATCGTCAAGAAATAGTGTTAAATAATCGGTTGGTACACCATATCAATATATTTTTGATAATTTTCCGGCTCAAAAAATCCGACGGAAAATTCCGCGCAATTATAACCAAGCTGCTGGGCATCCGGAACTTCTATAGGCGGCCCAGCCGGAGTTGAGCGGGACGGGTTTTTAGGATTGGAAATTACGCCTGTACTCCTTAAAAGTGTTATAAGAAGCGACTTTTCTTTTACTTCGTATTCTGTTAGGCCTTTTGTTATAACCCCAAATCCTTGAGCGCCGACGAATCTCTGCATAGGTGCAAAATTCGTTTTAACTTCAAGACCTCTTGTTTTTGGCAGGTGCATTCTCATATCATAATTCGGGTCAAATTCTCTGCGGATTATGGTATTCATATCCTCAGAGAAAGTTTCCATTACCGGAGATTTGAGGTTAAATTTTACCTGCCAGAGTTTATTTTTAAGTTTGTTATCCAATTCAATTTTAAAGTTTACAAGTTCGCCTTGAATTTCCACCTGTACATCAAAAAAACTTGTTTTTATAATGTTATTTTTGAAAGAATAAATTTCGGCTTTTTCTCCTTTGTCATCTTCTACGGCGCCAAAATTGTAGGTGTCCCCTTCGTCTTTAAAGCGTACAAATTCCATTTCAACCTGACCTATACGGATTTTGCCGTTTTTCACTTCAATATTTATTTCGGGCTTTACTGCAGGGGAATATTTAAGGGTATAAATGTCCGTAAAATCTTCTGTTACGGGGATTTTTTGAGTGTCGTAGAGGAGCGAGTTTTCTACCCCGAAATGTTTTGAGATAACTTTGTATTCCGGCATAAGCTCCTTGCTTTGCATAACAGGAGTTTTAAATTTATATTTGAGCCTTAATTCTTCAATAATTGTGTTTGCGATTTGGATAATTTTTTCGTAGCGTGTAATATTTTCCCTGTGCACCAGATCTGTACTACATCCGTAAATGCCGTCGTGTGCCTGGTTTTTTAAAATAAGTTTGTAAGCATACTCTATGACTGCGTCATATTGAGAGCCGTATTTTTTCTGTAATTTGTCAGCCTGTTCAAGCAGATATGTGCATTTTACATTATATTGTTTAAGCTTCATTCTCGCAGAAAACGAACCTTGAAGAATAAATGTCAGACTGTTATCTCTGAGTTCGTCATTCCATTCAAAATTTTTAAAATTATCTTTTACAAGTTCAAAATATTCAAACGGATCAGATAATTTTATTTCGTAATCTTCAAGCAGGCAGTTGACTTTTGATATTTGTTCTGCAATATCAGGCTCAACACCTAAGTGATCGGCCCCGATTGGCAATAACAAATAATCCTTTGATTTCGCTGCAATTTTATCAAGATTTCCTTTAAGCCATTTGGCTTTTTCTTCAATTGTCATAGACGAAGAAAAAATATCCATAAAATATCCGCGGATGAGATTTACGGTATTAACTCCGTTAAATGTGAATTCCGATGGGATATCTCCGCATCCTCTCCATACAACACATTTATCAATACCGAATTTTTGCAAAATGTTCGGGATATTTTTGCTATGGCCGAAAGTATCGGCAAAATATCCTATGAAATCCGTACATCCAAAGTCTTTTGATATTTTTAATCCAATTTCGAGATTTTTTTCAAAAACAGTTTTATCTGTAAGAAATTCATCAATGAGTGTGTAAAACGGCCCGATAAATAATTTTTTTTCAGCGATGAATTTTCTGATAATATGTTCTTTTTCGGGTCTTATTTCTAAATAGTCAAGAAGAGCACCTACCTGTCCGTCAAAGTAGAATGACGGGATTTTATTATTCTCGAGAAGTTCAAGAACATTATCAAAAACTCTTAAAAGTCTTAATCTGAAAACCTCAAATTCTCTGTACCATTCCCTGTCCCAGTGGGTATGTAAATATGCAATAACTGTTTTTTTCATATATAAATTTTTAGCATATATTTTTATGTTTGGCAAAATTTTAATATAAATTATCTGATAAGTATTACTCTTTTGTGTAATGAATTTTATTTTTTATTAAATTATCCTCACTTTTAAAGAGGTGAGGTTAAATGAAAAAAATAATTTTATTATCAGGTGTCTTATTACTTATTGCAGGTTCTGCTCAGGCAGGAATATTATCTAATATATTCGGTTTCGGGAATAACTATAATAACGGTTATTATTACTCTCCGAACTATCGTTATATGAATAGGGGTTATTATCGACCGCCAAGGTACAGTAATTATTATAATAATGGCTACTATTATAATCGCAGACCATATAATTATAACAGGTATTATAATAACGGATATAGAGGAAACTATTATAGACGTCCTGTGATTTATAAAACGAATGTTAAAAGAAGTTTGAATGATGTTAATGAGAAAATGGTTGCGGAGAAATTATCAGGCATTGACAGACTTGAACGTAAAATTTTACTGCAAACTTATGAGTATGAAACCCCTCAAAGTCGTATAGAAAGACTCGAGCAGAAAATTTTCGGAGCATCACAGGCAGGGGATTTAAAGGAACGTTTATCAACACTTAAAAGTGCGGCAAAAAATTATAAGACTTTTAACCAGGCCTATAATTCGGACTATTCTGATTATTCGGCAGAACAGTCATACAGACCACCAATTTTTACAGGTTCTTCAGGAGCCGGATGGCAAAATACTCTATGGGGAAATTTTAAAAATCAATTTGTAGGTATGCCTACAGGGTTTACACCTGCAATGGATCCTGCGTATATGGATTACTTTGAAGCTGAGCGTGCCATGATGGGGAATGGCCAGTCAGTGGATTACAGGACAAACAGGGGATATCACAGATCAAATACTAACCGCGGAATGACAACAGGGGTTACCATATTAGATTGACTTTTTGCCCGTCATCATTAATATCATACATATAGATGTTTATACCACTCTTAAAATAAGTAATAATTAACACAGAAGAGTGGTATAAAATGCCTTTCAGATACAGATTACAAAAAGTTCTTGAATTCCGAATCCGTAAAAAGGAAGAACAGCTTAACGTTGTTCAAAAAGCTCAGCAGGCAGTTTTTATTGCCGAGGAAAATATAAGAAAAAACGAGGAAGAAATCAGAACAACAAAACAGAATATGCGTCATGCCGATCCTATGATGTATGAAACTTATGATAAGTATTTGGTTCACCTCTGGGACAAGGCAGAAAAACTTGAAGAAATCAGAGCTGAGGCGCAGAGAAAACTTGATGAAGAAAAGGCAATATTAGTAAAGCTCGAGCAGGGTGTAAAGGTTCTTGAAAAGCACAAAGAAAAACACAGGGAAGCTTACATCGCAGAAGAAAAAGCCGCAGAACTGAAGCAATATTCGGAACTCGGTGTGACAAGGTATTTCCGGCAGAGTCAGGAAAAAGCCGAAGAAGATGAGGAGATCCTCAAAGAGTTAGAGAAGATAGACGGAGGTAGTTATTAAAAATGAATGTAAGTACAGCTTCAGCAGCAGCAACCGCGAGTACATCGGATGTAAGTTCAACCCAGTCAAAATCCAAGACAAGCAGTACATCCAAAATAGCAGATAAATCTTTTGATGAAGAAATGAAAACTGCTTCCGAAAATGAAAATGTAAAAGAAACATCCGATACTAAAGAGGACAAAAAAGCTTCCGAAGATAAAAAAACTTCGGACAAAGATGCAAATAAAGATGCAAATAAACTTTCAAAGGAACTTCAAAATCCTGATGATATTGTTCCAGATGAGATTTATAAAGGCGGGATAAATTTTACGGATTATAAATATCATAATGAAGGTCAGTCAATATTAACTCAGAATATTCAAAATCTTTTAAATACAAAAGATCTTATGAATACTGTTAATTCTGCTTCTGCTATAGATTATGATGTAATAAATATGTCTGACAGTGATGCAAATTTTTTCGCAAATCTGGTTCAAAATACTGATATGTCAATGAAAAGTATTGCTTCTCAAATAAGTGATGCTATGGTAAATAATTCCCAAAATGTGCAGAAAAATGTTCAGGTTTCATCTGTTTTAATGGATAAACTTTCTGAATCTATGCGAACTAACCAGCCATTCAGAATAGATTTTGATAAAGATGTTTCTGTTATTTTAAAGGTTAATAAAGACGGTAGTCTTGCTGCTAATTTTATCCCCGGTGATAAAGCTGTTGAACAATATCTAAGAAATAATATTTCTTTTTTGAGACAGAGGTTTGATGATCAAAATCTTCCTTACTCAGAATTAAGTTACAGCAATTCCCGTCAGCAGCAGGAAAAGCGTAAAAATAATAAGGAGAATAGCAATGAATGATTCTTTTATAACAGCTCTCAATACTCAAAAATCGACAACAAACTGGATGGATGTTATAGCAGATAACATGACAAATGTTTATACTCCCGGTTTTAGAGAACAGCAGGTAACATTTAAAACTTTTCTCGGCGGCGCAATTTCTGATGATTATGATAAAAAGATTAGTCAGGGTAAGTCTACTCCGGGTACCTCTAATGAAAACCTATTTCTGGAAGGTAAAGGCTTTTTCCTTGTAAAAAACGCAGAAGGAAAAAGTATTTATACAAGATTAGGTGAATTTACGTTTGATAAAGAAGGGGTTTATAGAGACAGGAGCGGTAATACTGTTCAGGGATACATCCTTAATGATAAAGGTGAAATAATGCAGGGTACAAAATCAATTACCGATGACCTTTACCAGCAAACTGCAATGAAGGGTGGAGCTCTGGATATTCCGACAACTAATATAAAATTATGGATTGATCCTAATAACGGTAAATACCTTGGTAAATACGATGATTACGAAATAAAGAATGATGGTACTATTTACGGTAAGGCTGATGGCGGAAAGCGTTCTGTTCCTTTATACAGAATTACTACAAGAAATTTTCATAATGCCGCTGCTTTGTATGAGTTTAAACCGGGACAATTCCTTGAAACTGAAGAATCAGGAAAACCAGTAATTGGCGTAGGTGAAATCCGCTCAGGATTGTTGGAAATGTCAAATGCTGATTTTAAAGCTAATATTTCATATTACCAGATGGCAAAACTGCAGATGGAAGTGTCTAATAAACTAATTTCCTCTCAGAAAGAACTGTTGCAAGAAGCTTTACGTTTAGTTGGCAACTAATTTCAATGTTTTAAACTCCATTTTGTAAAGGGACGCTTGTCCCTTTTATTTCATTTATAATTTCAAGAATTTCTTGTGAAATGTCATTGATGTCTGTGATATTTTCCTTTACAAGATGCGCAAATTCTGCCTTCTTAAATTCATGTAGTCCCCTGTGTTTAAAAAATTCTTCAAGAAATTCAACTTTTGAAGAACACTTTTCAAGAC
Organism: Candidatus Gastranaerophilales bacterium; assembly: GCA_944325005.1. Classification (GTDB taxonomy): domain Bacteria; phylum Cyanobacteriota; class Vampirovibrionia; order Gastranaerophilales; family Gastranaerophilaceae; genus Stercorousia. The sequence continues at coordinate 140,930 of CALUYO010000005.1, forward strand.
CTTCTATCGGTGCAATAGATATATTTTTTGTTGCATAGTTTAAAGTTTTTATAATTAGAGAATCCGGCAGCATATCTTCAAACTCACCGCTTTTCAAAAGGTGTATTTTGTCACTGTTTCTAAGCCTTGGCTTAATTTCATCCAAATTTGATTTTGCATCGTTATCTAAAAGTACAAAAACAGGAATTTTCAGGCTATCTGCAAAATTGTAAAAATATTTTACTACCTGATTTTTCCCGCCTGCCGATATAATATAAATTCCGTGTTTGCTAAAATCATAACCGCATACTTTTGAAAACTCAGGAAGCAGGATTTCTTCTGTTATCCCTTCACATAAAACTACTTTTTTGACAGGGAAACCATATGTATTTTCATCCGGATGTTCATAAGCGAGAGTTTTCATCCATTTAAGATTGTCGGGAATATCGTCGGGGAGTATTTTTACTATACTTTTATAGTTAATTTTATTTTTAAGAAGCTTTAAAGTGTTTTCGTTGAGCTTAAATATTGAGTTCTCATAGTCATAAAGCCTCCGGTTAATGAGAAAATCATCATCCTTCAACGAAAAAGACGAATTTATAATAGTTTGTACAAGTTCTGTCATGTCGCTGTAATCCATGTTATCAAGCTCATGTTTTTTTAGCTTTGGCTCAATCAGATTGTTTATTATAATATCTTTATAAACCCTTAGATATTTAGTTTCTGTTTCTTTAAACCTTGTGAGTCTGTCAACAGATATTATTAATTGTTCTTTTGTTAGCGGCTTTATTTTCAAACTTGTATTCCTGATTGTTACATTTGTTAATTAAATTTTCGTAAATATAGCAAATTTTTTCCGGTTTAATTTTTTAATATAATAGGTAGTAGCGGAGTTAAATTGTGTATTCGTTGAATTTTTATACCCAGCAATATAATAATTATAACACAGCAAAGCCTGTTAAGACTATAGAGGTTAACAAAAATGAACAGGTCAAGGACAATGTCAGACCTTCTTTTACCTCAAATCCTATAATGTCCCAGGTACCGTATAATGCAGCTCTTACTTCTTCGAGATTTAGAACAGAGCTTTATTCACGTGATGAAAAAAATAAATATAATGAATTAGTTAAAATTTCTGATAGAGATACTAAAAAGCATTTAAATTTTCTTTTAAAAACAGGTATTTTGTTAAATGCTGATTCAAATGATAATTCAACAACTCTGGATAATTTGTATAAAATAGCAACTACTCCAAGGGCTCAAGGGCTTAATAACATGGTTATTTTAAAGGATACAATTGCTACGCTTGCAGACCCGCACATTATTACACAGCAGTTTGGTAATATTCCTGCAAAATACAGAGCTCAGGTAGAAGCTATTGAAAAACAAAATAAGCATGCTTCTTCTGAACAAGTTGCTCTTCCGTTTGCAGGTTCTTCCGATATAGATGTTGAACATTCCGGGACTTGTGTTGCTTCCAGTATTGAATTTAATCTGGCGTATAAGCATCCTGCAGAGTTTGCAAGATTTGCAGAAGGGCTGAGCTCTCCGGATTTGTCTGTAAAAAAGACTATTAAAATGAATAATCTTGCGGACAATACGCTTGATGCTATATGGCTGTTAAATGCCTTTGAAATACCTTATGAAGCCCATGATTTTGATAAAGCGACTTTAACTTTTGCTCCTGATAAAAATGCAATAATAAGAGCGTTTATTCAAACAGTAGATAAAGATAAGTTAGAACGTTCACCGCTTGATGTTTTGATGCAGTCAACATTTATGCAGGTTGGCTCTCAGCAGTCTTATGACAGTTTGACGGACAAACGTGCAGGTAAATTTAATCAGAATGATAAAGGGCTTATCGAATTTGAAAAAACATTTACGGAATCTGTCGTAGAGGATAAAAATAAAATCTCTGTTACTTATCAAACTGTCGATGAAAATGCCCGTCTTGTCGGTTATGAAACAAGTTTCGATACTATGAAGAAGCAAATAACAGATGCTTTGAATTTAGGTGAGAATGTAATTATCGGCTATACTCAGGTTGATAATAATAATACTATAATAAACGGACATGAAATTACTATAACAGGTACAAAGATTGACAAAAACGGTAAAATGATATTTATTTGCAATGATACTGATGATAATGTATCAAAACCGGTTGAATATTCTGAGGACTACCTGCTTCCAAAAATACACCACGCGGCACTACCGCAATCGGTTGTTGCAAATGATGTAAATCTTGTAGAAAACTGGGTGGAAGGTCTGAAAACATACAAGGAATTAAAAAAGCAGGCCCAAAATCAAAATATACAACCGTATGTAATAGGCCAGCAAAACCAAATAATGCAAGCGGCTTAATGTTATTTAACATTAAGCTAAATTTTAACAAAAAAAATATTTATGTTGTTTAATTAATTTAATTAAAAGGGTGAAAAAATATGAATTTTATGATAAATAGTTTACCAAAAGTTTCTTTTAAAGCTGACATTGTTAGTGCCCAGTCGGCATCGCAAAATTCTCAAACTACGCAGCTTAAGCCTGATACTTTTGAAAAGACTGATAAAGTGGCTAAAACTACAGAATTTAATTCTCTATCATCAACTCCTGTCCCAAAATATTCTTCACCGGATTATACTACGACAAGTATTTTCTATATAGCTGACCTGCACGGAAAAATGACTAATATGGAAAGGATTTGCGAGATGGCAAGATTGTTTGATGCTAATACATCAGCAACTGCCAAATTAAAACTTTCTTCCGGTGATATTATGCTCGGCTCAAATCCAATGACAAATAAAGTTGCAAGCCATTTTCTAAATTGGATTGGTATTACAAATAATGGTCTAGGAAATCATGAACTTGATGCTACCCCAGCAGCTCTTGCAGAGGCTTTAAAAGATGCAAAATTTAATCTTCTTGCTGCAAACGTGACGGTTAGACCGGAAAGTCCTATGGAAGGTAAAATAAAAAAATCTGTTATAGAAGAATATAATGGTAAGAAAATTGGTATAATAGGAACGGCTCCGTCTGATGCACTTGAAAGGGTCGGAACAAGAGAATCTCTTAATGATATAAAAATTGATGATATAGATACAACCATTAAAAAAGTTCAAGATGAAGTTAATAAATTAAAAGCCCAAAATGTAAACATTATAGTAATAACCTCTCACCTCGGTAAAGATGCTGATAAACGTCTTGCTCAGGAAACAGACGGTATTGATATTATACTTGGCGGTCATACTCACGATCTGTATAAGGGGGTAAAAGAGGGAGAAAATCTGCTGTATTCAAAATCAGGAGAACCTGTTGTTCTTACACAGATTGGTAAAGACGGAGAATATGTCGGAGTATTAAATGCTGTATTTAATAAAGACGGTATTTTGACCAAAGTTCAGAATAACATAATGAGAACAGGAACATTTACACGAAAATTGCCTTTTAAAACTGCGGTGGAATCTATAATCGGAAAACCTGAAGTTCTTGGAAAAATAAAGTCAGCACCGCCTTCTCCAAAAGATAGATTAATTGCCAATAACCCTCACGGAAATATAATTGTTGATGCCATGAGAAATGAGCTTGGAACTGATATTGCAATTTTAAATGCCGGTAACTTACGCGGATTTTTCGCAGAAGGTGAAGTCGATTCAAGACGTATTAACGATGTTACCCCATTTGAAGATAAAATGATGATTTGTAATTTGTCTGAAAAGCAGATTGTTGATGCAATTAAAAACGGCGCAAAATCTTTTGTAAATCCTGGGCACAAACCCGGAATTCTTCTTGTTTCAGGATTGCAATATACTGTTACTGATAAGGGAGAATTAAAGGATTTGGCATTTATTGACAAGCAAGGAAACAAAGTTCCGATTGATATAAATAATCCGAGTTCAACCAGAAAATTTACAGTAGCATGTGATGATTTCTTTGCCTATGGAGGAGACAATTACTTACCTGTCAATGCAAATCCTGATTATGTTCTGAAAAAATTTGATGTAGATAAAAATGTATATACAGCAAATTATATAAAAAATCATAAAGATCCCATTGAAATAAAAGAAGACGACAGAATAAAAATAGTCAAATCTTAGCTAATACCCATATTGTTCTTTTGAATTTAAGTATTCTTTAACGGTATTTAAAGATGCCTGAACTATACGTGTAACACGTGATGGAGAAAGTCCGACCTGACGTGCGATATCTTTAACCTGCATGTTTCTGTAAAACCTGTATTCTACAACAGTTCTTTCTTTTGCGGGCAGTTTGGCTATTGCCGCTCTTATCATTCGTCCCAGTTCAGTAATTTCAGCATGCTCATCCGGTTGTGCGTGCGGATCTTTTAAAAAGTCAAATGGGGAATCATTATCGCTTGCTGCAGCTGCAAGTCCGTCAATTGAAAGAATTGTTTCATATACGGCTTCACGGACTTTAGCCTTTTGCATATCCATTCCTTCAACTTCTTCTTCTTTATCATATTCGTCATCAGGTTTATGTTTTAAAGAATACCATTTATATCTTATTCTTAATTCGTTCCTGATAGCCCATCTTACAGCTGTTGCGATATAAGCTGCATTATATTTCTCAAGTTGTTCGGGAGTTTTATTCTTTATCAAAACTTGAATAGCAAGAATGCCTATTGAAACCAATTCCTCATAATCCACCATGTGTTGAGGTATTCGTCTGTGCTCAACTTTTGCAACTTTTTGAACTATATCTATATATTCTTGTAATTTATTTTTATTTTGCATAACCATGATTATAAAATTATAATAGCATAGAATTTACTTTATTGTACCTTTATTTGTAGTATTTTTCAATTTATAAACAAAAAGTAAGATTTCCGCTATTGCTTTGTAGAGTTCCGGCGGAATTTGCTGGTTTAAGTCAACCATTTTGTATAATGCACGGGCAACAGGTGCGTTTTCTATAACCGGAATTCCGTGTTCACGTGCGATACCTATGATTTTTTTTGCAATTAATTCAGTCCCTTTTGCAATAAGCATCGGGGATGCCATTTCTTCAGCTTTATATTTAAGTGCGCATGCTATATGTGTAGGGTTTGTTACTACAAAGTCTGCATCAGGAACGGCATCCATCATGCCTTTTTGAAGCATTTGCATACGGCGTTGTCTTAATGCCGCTTTGACATTCGGGTCGCCTTCTGTGTTTTTGTATTCATCTTTAATTTCTTTAAAAGACATTTTTTGATCTTTTAAAAACTTCCATTTTGTAACTCCGTAGTCTGCGGCTGAGATTACAAGGAAGGCTATGCAGGCTTTAAAAATAAAGTCGGTTATGAGTTTACCGAATTCAATCATTACTGCAAAGTTATTGTCTATTGCTGCAAGCATTAATATGCTTTCAATATGTTGCATATAAACACTCCAGCCTATGTAACCAAGCAGAACAACTTTTAAAATATTTTTGAATAATTCAAAAAGTGTCTTTATTGACATAATATTTTTGAAATATTTTGTCGGGTTAAGTTTATCAAGTTTTGGCATTAAAGGTGCAGTTGCAACAAGCGGACCAACCTGAATAAAATCTGCCATTATTGCGACAAACCATGCCACAAAAAGTATAGGTGCAATAATTAAAGCTGCACACTTTATTGTTACAGTCAGTATATACGTCATCCCTATTTCTGACAGGTGTCCGTTAGGAATTTGTTCGTAGAGAAGCGTATAAAGTTGTACAATTTGATCCCATACAAAAGGGGCAAGACCGAAAATTACAGAGAATAATATCAGCAATGACAAAGCGGTTGAAAAATCTTTGGATTTAACAACCTGCCCTTCTTTTCTCGCCTGTTCGAGTTTCCTCGGGGTGGCATCAAATTGTTTATCTTCATCACCCATACAATATTCCTTTTAATGAATATTATAGCATGGTCAAGAGTATTATTATTTAGTAAGCCTTTGTTGCTGCTTATTTATTCTATGTTTTGCTAACCTTTGACTATTTTAACTCCTGAGCTTGTCCCAAGTCTTTCTGCACCGGCTTCTATCATTTTTATTGCTGTTTCTTTATCTCTTATTCCGCCTGATGCTTTTACTTTCAAACCGTATGGCGACACTGTTTCATACATTAATTTTACATCTTCAGCTTGGGCGCCTAGGCCGTTTTTTACAAAGCCTGTTGAGGTTTTTACAAAATCTGCTTTAGCTTTTACACATAATTCACAGGCTTTTTTTATTTCATCTTTTGTCAAAAGATCTGTTTCAAGAATTACCTTAAGCGGTTTATCCTTGCAAGCAGATTTTACTGTTTTTATGTCATTTATTATAAAGTCATAGTCTTTATCTTTGAGTTTGGAAACATTAATAACCATATCAATTTCATCAGCACCGTCTTCTATAGCTTTTGTTGTTTCAAACGCTTTAACTTCCGTTTTGTTGGCTCCAAGCGGAAAACCTACAACCGTAACTACTTTTACCCCGCTGTCTTTTAGGTTTTCTTTTGCAAGCTTTACATATAATGGATTTATACAGACGCCTAAAAAATTATGTTCTTTGGCCTCTTCAAATAATTTTAAAAAGTCTTCCAGTTTTGCATCCTGTTTTAATAATGTGTGTTCAATGTGTTCATTTAATCTTATCATATTTTCCCCTTTATATTGTCTAAAATTTTAGAAACTGAGTATGCTTTGTTAAGTGTAAAGAAATGAAGCCCTTTTGCACCTTTTTTAATTAAATCTTTACACTGTTCTATAGCATATTCTATGCCAAATTCAATTAAGTCTTTTTCTTTATATTTTTCCAGTCCTTTCTGCAATTTTTCAGGTACTGAAATATTTGCCATTGATACTATTTTGTCTATCTGTTTTTTATTAATTACAGGCATAATTCCGGGGATAACCGGTATAGTAATTCCGGCATTTCTTACCCTATCAACGTAGTCAAAGAAAAAATCATTTACAAAAAATAACTGGGTAAAAATTGCATCAGCTCCGGCATCAACTTTTTTCTTCAGGTTTTCAATATCAGTTTTTAAATCGGGACATTCTATATGACCTTCCGGATAACCTGCAACTCCGACATCAATATTGGTTTTATCTTTTATAAAAGTAACAAGTTCATTGGCAAAACAAAAGTCGTTACATACAAATGTTTTATCTTCAGGTATATCTCCTCTGAGTGCAAGTATATTTTTTATTCCTTCCGCTTCAAAATTTTTTATATCATTTTCTATTTTTTGTTTGTCGCTTGTAATACATGTAAAATGCGGCATAACATTAAATCCTGTATTTTTTAAGTCTTTCAACAAATCAATTGATTTGTTCTGATTGCCGCCAGCACCGTATGTTAAGGAAATAAATGCAGGATTATATTTTTTTAATTTATTAATTTCTCTTAAAAGACTTTCTGGTTCAGACTTTGGTGGGAAAACTTCAAAAGAAATGATGGTTTTATCTGTGGAATAAATCTCACTCAACTTCATAGGTTGATTATACCATAAATATTAATTATAATAATTATATGGATTTAAGGAACAAATTTCAGATTTTTGCAGGGGATTTATTAGGCGGGCTTAATGCTGCGATTATTACTTTGCCTCAAGCTCTGGCCTTCGGGGTGGCAACCGGCTTTGGCGCAAGTGCAGGGATCTGGGGAGCAATAATATTATCTGTCGTAGCAGGAGTTCTTGGAACAAAAATCCCTATGATATCGGGTGTAACAGGTCCTGTCGCAATTGTTGTGGCTTCAATTATGCATGCTTTAAATAAGGATTTGGCTTCTGTTGTATTTATAGTATTTCTTGCCGGAATACTTCAAATTATGTTATCACTGACAAAATTGCCGGAAATTGTAAAATATGTACCTTATCCTGTTATTTCAGGATTTATGAATGGTGTAGGCGTCATTATAATAATTATGCAGTTAAACCCGCTTCTCGGTCTGGCTCCTTGTTCTAACACTATAGAAAGTATTGAAACAATTTGTAAATCTGTTAGTGCTTTAAATATTGAAGCTTTCTCAATAGGGCTTTTAACGCTTTTTATCGTTTTTGCTTTCCCTAAAAAGTGGAATAAGTATATTCCGTCACAAATTCTTGCTTTGATTATATGTACTCTTATATCTATAAAAGCGGGTTTAAATGTTTCAAAAATTTCTGAAATTTCGGTTTCTATGCCTGCAATAAATATCCCTCAGACAAATTTACATGATTTAATTACATATTTTCATTATGCAATTACTCTTGCAGTTATCTTGTCTTCGGAAAGTTTGTTAACAGGACTTGTTTGCACATCTATTACAAAAGTGCAGCTTCCGCCCAAAAGACTTCTTTCCGCTCAAGGGATAGGAAATATCTGCTGTGCTTTGACCGGAACTCTACCCGGCTCAGCAGCAACAATGCGTACTGTTGCCGCTATAAGAACGGGTGCTTCTACCAGATTGGCAGCGGTTGTTACATCTCTTGTGCTTGTACTTTTGATTTATAAATTTTCTGGTTTTGTGGCAGAAATCCCTCTTGCGGTTCTTGCGGGAATTTTGATAAAAATAGGTTACGATATTATTGATACAAAATTTTTAAAGGTAATCAAACTTGCTCCTAAAGATGATTTATATGTACTTATTTTAGTCTTTTTGCTTACAGTATTTTATAATTTAATTGTTGCAGTAGGTGCCGGAATTACTCTTGCGGCTCTTTTATATGCTAAGAGGGCTGCAGATAAAGCAAAACTGGTTAATAAAGAAGTTTATGACAAAGATATTATGAAACTTGAAAGGGTTTTAGAAAAAGATTACAGACATAAGATAAGGGTTGTGCATATAAGCGGTGCTTTCTTTTTTGGTTCTGCAACCCAGTTAATTTCGCAGTTTGATGAATTTTTGGGAACAAGATATCTGATAATTGTTTATGACAGTGATGATTTGTTGGATATTTCCGCGATTTTTGCTCTTGAGGATATTATTTTACGTTTAAAATCACAGCATATAAAAATATTAATGGTAATTAATAATGAAGCTGTACTGGAACAATTGAAACAGTATAAAATAACAGAACAAATTGATGATGACGGTATATATTTCTCAGAAATAGATGCAATTGAGTTTGCTAAATTATCTTTTAAAAGCAGAGTAAAGAAAAAATATTTCGGATAAAAATTTAAACGATATTGTGAGACTTTTTAAAAGAAAAAAGACAGATTATAAACTCTGCCTTTTTTTCTTTTATTTAAAATTTATATTCAGGTATTTCAAAAGGTTCATTGTTAGCATCTTTATCCACAAACTTTAAATAATAATCCATAGCTTTCTCTTTTGTACTATTATAGAGTTCTTGGGAAATATATTTTTTGTGGAATTCATTTAAATCTCCCGAATAATTTCCAAGTATGCCGGCATATGTTTCTATTACCGATTTATCAGAGCCGCCGCCGTATGCCTTTGTTTTAGCATCGGTCCCTGACGGTCTTATCTCAATATACTTATCCGTAAATTCAAGATATGTTCCATCGCCTACAAATTTGATTGATTTTAAGTTGTCGAACAAAAGGCTTTTGAAAGTGTTATTCAAAACTTCTCTGACATTTTCAATTGTCATTACCCCCTCTTTTACGGCCATTGCCATAGACAGGTAAAACAAATCATTCTTTGTTCTTTTTGCTTCTCCGGCGGCTTTATCTTTTTTTAGTTTATTAATATCCGGTTCGGATTCGTTGTAGTAAGCAATATCAACACGCGTATCGAAACGTCCTGTAATATTATTTTCATCAAACACTTCTGTAAGATATTCAGATAAAGATACCTGCTTGCTTTGCAGTTTTGAAATGAGAGCTGATGCTACAATAATAGCTTCCGTTGCACTCTTTTCTCTCATTGCTATTGCAAATCTGCCGTTATTTGATGTTATTAGTTCTTCGGTACCCATTATCATGCCGCCAGATTCTTCGCCTGCAAAGAGCAGTCGCGGATTTATCCCGAGATTAATTGCATTTCCGAATACATCATCGATTATAACTTCTCCTGTTCTTGTTTTTTTTAGTTTTAATTCGACTTTCTTCATTATATTCGCAATTTCTTTAAAACCTACCGGAACATTTATGACTTTAATCCCCTGATTTTTCGCCCATTCATCCCAGGAAATTGCTGACGCTGTAGTTTTAATCATAAATCTCGGGTGGTTTTCCCACAATCCTTGATTTTTTAATTGTTTTGCCCAGAAATCCATAAGCATTAAAAATGCCTGATTTGCCGTAAAGATAGTAAGAATTATATTTTCATTCAGTCTAATATAGTCAATCCCGGCCTTTTCAAGTTCCGGAATAGTACATGCATATTCTGTCTGTGCAATCGTAAGTCTGTCATGATCCGGATCTGTTATTAAAACAGCTGTTCCTACAGGCATTTTGGTTAACTTTTCTTCGTAGTGCAAAGTCTCAATAACAGGGAAAAATTTTTCTCCATTCAACCTTTTTGAAGTAACTGTTGCATCAACTGAATAGTCATAAAATGCTTTTTCTCCTTTTGGTGTATGGTCGTATTTACCAATTGAGTGGAAAAAAGGGTCTTCTTCTATATTAAACCATGTAAATTTGTCTGATATTCCAAGTTTATTAAGAACTCTGCTTAATGTCCTGTATGCTGAGCCTCCGACATTTTCAATAACAATTTTGTCTTGAATTGATTTTATCAATTCAAGGTTAACATTTTGTGCAACCCCTGATTTTAAATATTCGACGTATAAATCAACCCCATCATCAATATTGCCAAGAACTTTTTCATCAATTAGAGGATTATCTTTAGCTGATATTTTAATCTTGTATACCCCTTTTTTATTTGTTTCTTCGAATATTTCACGGATTTTTTCAACAAATTCCATTGATTCTTCCGGCAAGTACTGACTTCCCTGAGAATTTAAGTCTTTTGTCGCATTTTTTACTGAAATTCCATGACTTGATGTAATGTATTCGCCGCCAAGTAAATCAAGTTTAAAAGCTAAAAATGATGCAAGCCATATAGGAATTGTTTTTCTTCCTTTCGGAACGAGAGTTCTAATTCCGTTAGCAGCCTGTATTCTGGCGATTGCATCTAAAAATAAATCTGAATTATATCTAACTTCTCTGCCAGCCACTTTTACAATTTCTTTTCCTTTGTATTTTTCAGTAGCTACAAGGGCTTTTGCAAGTGTTGCAAGAACAATTCCGACGAGGTTAATAGGAAATCTTGTGTCCTGAGGGTATATAATATTTTGCGGTCCTCTTATACCGGCGGTTGAAACTTTTGCTTCTTTTGCGTAATTGGCAAACCATTCATCAAGATTTAATCCTTCAGGATTTTTGTCTTTATCATAGGGTTTAAGATGTTCTTTTTTCAAAGTGAACGTAAATTCTCCTTCATTTGAAAAATCCATTAGATTTAGATTTTTAATATAATCAGGAGTTTTGTCATAAACACTTTTAAATAATTCATTTTCTAACTCTACATTTGATGTTCTCATACTTCTCTCCTTAAATCTTATTTATACTAAATATATACAAAAAAGTTGTATTATGCAATTAAATTTGTTATAATAAAGTGTGAATAATCAGAAAGGAGCATATAATGACACATTTATTTAAATCATTACGTCGGGGGGGGGGGCGTTTAGCAGCTGGATTTACTTTGGCCGAGGTATTGATTACTCTGGGTATTATAGGTATTGTTGCATCATTAACCATGCCTTCTCTTATCCAAAATCATAGAAAAAAAGTAGTAGAAACAAGATTACAAAAATTTTATTCAACAATAAATCAAGCAATTATTCTTTCAGAACTTGATAATGGTGAAAAAACTGAATGGCGTCCGGTTGATACAGATGATTTCTGGAATAACTATATAAGCTCGTATTTAAAATATTTGAAGGTCGAAGATTCTGGTACGTATAAGATTGTTTATTTTACTGACGGAAGTTTAGTAGCTATTAATATATACTCTCTCTCTAACTCTGACGGGCAGGTTATTTATCAATCTTATGGCGGACATTTTGTTTTTTTTCCGGAGGCTAAAAATTATAGCTTAGGGATGATCTCTCAATCTTATGGCCGAAAATCGTTTCGTTTTGGCTTTTGGCCAAATGAGACATCTTCAGTTTTTAAGTATCATAGTAAAAAAGGGGTTGAACCCTATTTAGCAAATTGGGGAGGTGATCTTAATGCTTTATATTCGAATACGACTTATGGATGTAATGAAATCGGTAACGGTTCATGGTGTACTGCCATAATCCAGAACAACGGTTGGAAAATCCCTGATGACTATCCTTTAAAACTCTAAGCAAGTTTAAGATTATAATAAATCTTCATTGAAGTAACCTGTTATGTATTTAAATTTTTTTATTGCTTCTTCATACGTGAGTATCAAGCTCTCAAGATACCTGTGTTCAAAGAGGCGTATTGTGTTATTTTTTTTATTTATTTGTGCGACAGTGTAACAATGGTTGTTGCTTGTGTCTTTATGAAATCCTAATGATGTCCCCATTACAAAGCTGCAATCCGGATTATCACTTATGTTATCAAAAATATTTAAACTTTCTTTTGCTTTAGATTTGAGAGTTAATCTTATTCCGTCTTCATTAATTTTTATTGGTTTTTTACCGGTAAACATTTCAAGAAAATTTGACGGCTTGTTAAATTCAAACTTTTCATTGCTCTTTGGTATTCTGCATATCATCGGCTTTTTAGATGGATATATGCTTAAAAGTTTGTTCATAGCAACTTCTATGGCTTTAATAATCGGATTATGAGGGTAGTAACTACTTATAGGAATAGGGTTTAAATATTTATCCATATAAATAAGATTATCCATTTCATCTTGGCTAACAAAAAAATCTTTATTTATGCCATTTATATTTCTAAATTTTATACAATAACCGTTATTTGTGCGCGCAATATTTTCTGTTAAAATTTTTCTTCCGTTAGGGCTGTTTGCAAGTGCGCCTATTGATGATACAAGATAACAGTCTTGAAAATACTGGACAGCATGTCTCAGATTGTTTATTTCGTCTGGTCCTATAGGTTTCATACGGGGTGTAAAACATGTAAATAATAAAAATTGCTATATTTAGAAAAAGCGGTTAATTACTTAACCGCTTTTATAATTCCGATAAGTTTTAGGGTTGCTTCTTCAGGTGTATATTTTTTCTGTTCACCTGTCTCACGGATTTTATATTCGACAAAGCCTTCGTTGATAGTTTTCCCGACAGTTACTCTAAAAGGAAAGCCTATTAAGTCCGCATCTTTAAATTTAACACCTGCTCGTTCATCTCTGTCATCAAGAACTACTTCAACTCCGGCAGCCTGTAAGTCATGATACATTTTTTCGGATGTTTTCATTTGCAGTTCATCATTAATATTAACTGGTACAATTACAACATGATAAGGTGCAATTGCAATTGGCCATTTTATTCCATGTTCATCATAGTGAGCTTCTACTGCTGCTGCTGCCGTTCTTGAAATTCCTATACCATAACATCCCATTACATAAGGGTGTGTTTTTCCGTTCACATCTGTATAAACTGCATTCATCGGCTTTGAATATTTCGTTCCGAGTTTGAAAATATTGCCTACTTCAATTCCTTTTGTAACTTGCAACGGCTTTCCGCATTGAGGACAAAGTTCACCCTGTTGAACAAGTCTGATATCAGCATATTCAAGATTATCAATTCTCAAATCAGTAAGGTTTGCTCCGATCATATGTTTATCTGTTTCATTAATTCCGACAACAAAATTTTTCATATCGCGTACTGTTTTATCAGCTATTATTTTAATATTTTTCATTCCGCGCGGTCCTATAAAACCTGGAACTGCTTCAAAACCTTTTTCGGCCATGAGCTCCGCAATTTCTGCAGAAGAAGCTATTCTTATCTCAATCCCTCCTGCAGCATTCATTAATTTTGTTTCTTCAACAGCTTTATCAGCCCTGATAAGTGCTATTACAGGTTGTTTGTCAACTATATAAACAAGTGATTTTAATATAAGGGTATCCGGAATATTTAAGAATTTGCTTAATTCTTCAATTGAATGTGTATTCGGGGTATCAATTATTTCCCTTTTATTAAAGTAATCTTTTCCGTCTATAACTGCATCTGGAAGTTTTGATATTGCATGATTAGAGTTTGCTGAATAATCACAGTCATTACAGTAAAAGACATCGTTTTCGCCGGCATCAGTATCTGTTATAACCATAAATTCATGCGATACGCTTCCGCCTATTGCACCGCTGTCTGACTGAACCATTTTTGTATCAAGTCCGCATCTTTCAAAAATTTTTTTATAAGCTCGTGCCATATTTTCGTATTCTTTGTCGAGACCTGCTTCATCTAAATCAAAGCTGTAGGCGTCTTTCATAATGAATTCCCTGCCTCTTAAAAGTCCGTATCGCGGTCTTATTTCATCTCTGAATTTTGATTGAATCTGGTATAAATTTACCGGCAGTTGTTTATAAGATTTTAGAGCATCTCTTGCAACTGATGTTATAATTTCTTCGTGTGTTGGACCGAGGCACATATCTCTGTCGTGACGATCCTTTAGTCTCATTAATTCTCGTCCGTAAACTTCCCATCTTCCTGATTCTTCCCATAATTCTTTCGGCTGAACGAAAGGCATTAAAAGTTCCTGAGCACCTGCGTTATCCATTTCTTCTCTTACGATATTTTCAATTTTTTTCAACACTCTCCACATCAAAGGCATAAATGTATATATGCCGGGGGCAAGCTTTTTTATGTATCCGGCTCTGCCAAGCATTTTATGAGAAATAACTTCCGCATCAGAAGGATATTCTCTCAGGGTTTGAACAAACATTTTTGACATTTTCATAAAACTAATTCCTCACATATCTTCTTATTTTTTCATTCTAGCATAAAAATACAAACAGACTTCTTAATATTCTGTAATATTTTATTCATTTTATTAAAGTTTTTTCGGGTATTGGTCGTATAGCTTTGTATTGTGTAGATGAAATTACTTCTTTTAAATAAGCTTAGCTCTCCTGTGTTCTCGGGGGGGGGGGGGGTTTCAGGGCTTTCCAGGGTTGTTCCCCGGGGAAGGAAAAAAAAGGGGGAAGAAAATAACAAAGATCGG
>CALUYO010000006.1 GCA_944325005.1 Candidatus Gastranaerophilales bacterium
GGTACGAAATTATGCTTGAAGAAAACACCCAATGTATTGCAAGTGCCCTAAGAAACGCAATAATAAACCTCGATATATTTCAAGAAGGCTTTGAAAAACTAATGCCAAGCTACGTCGGCTCATCAATTATCAACAAGCCTGCTTACCTAAAAAGAAATGAAAAATTTCACAGAAACTTACACCAAGAATTCGTTCCAACTATTGATGAGACAATAAAAATGATTGATGTGTGGCTTAAGTTCAAAAACTCTCAACCCTGCACAAATGCACCTAATATGAAAATTGCAGAGGTTTTGGAAAATCGCAAGAAACAGAATATTGATAAAAATTTGCTTGATGATTTTATGCTTGCAACTGAGGCGAAAACAATTCAGCGAAACGGAATGGGTGCTTTGACTTATAAGCCGGAACACATATTTGAAACGGAAAACAAAATTTATGATTATGATATTCTTGCTCAAGAGTGTTCAAAAATACTGGAATCACAGGATTCTGATAACTTAGACGAACTTTTTTAGCTTGGAGATTCATCTGGCAGCGAAAGACCAAAAATTTTGACTTCTATAAATGATGAAGACTGGATAATTAAATTTCCGTCATCAGTTGACCCTAAAAATATTGGTAAAAAAGAGTATCAATACTCATTATGCGCAAAAGATTGCGGAATAAATATGCCAGAAACACGCCTCTTTCCATCAAAAATTTGTTCTGGGTATTTTACTGTAAAAAGGTTTGACCGCACAAATGGAAAAATGGGCAAAAAAGTTCATATGGTATCGGGCAGCGGATTGTTAGAAACAAGTCACGGGCTGCCTAATCTGGATTACAATATATATTGATGAAACTTACGCTTGAGATTACAAGAAATTACAAAGATATTATCTTCCATATTGCCTTAGATATTCAAGACAAATGTTTTAAATCCCACAATGAGAGCTTTTTATAATTATATATTTTCATTAATTTTATACAAATCTACGCCTCCAACGGCTTTATAAAGGCCTATTGTAGATATTAATGAATTTATTTTATTTGAAACCTCGTCTTTTTTCACCATCAGATAAGCTTCTTTAGCGTATAGAACATCTAAATCACTTGCAGATCCGATGTCTTTTTTATCTTTTACTAAAGAATATGTTTGTTTTTGCATATTTAAGCGGCTTAAGCTCTGTTTATAATTGTCCTGCATTTCTTTATATTCCACAAGTCCTGAATTTATATCTTTTATGCCTGTTAAAATTGCTTTTTGATAATTATTCAAAGCTTCTTCATACTGGAATTTTTTTAATTTGAAGAGTGCAATTTTTCTTCCTCCCGCAAACAGGTCAATGGAGGGTAAAACGCCTGCGCTGAACATTTGCGAAACAGAATTAAACAATGTATCTAAATGGTATGCATTTAAGCCTATTTGTCCAAATATTATAAATTTTGGCAGAAATTCTCGTTTGGCAACTCTTACGTCAAAACCTATACGTTTGATATTTGCTTCTTCCTGAAGAAAGTCGGGGCGGTTTTCAATAATTTCTGTACTATATTCAGACGGAATACCATTTATTAGTGTAATATTATTATAATTGTTTCGAGCAATATCCGCGGAAGAATCTGAAAGATAAACGCGCATTGTATTAATTAAAATATCGCGGGTTTTTGTATGTCTGTTATATTCTTCTTTTAATGTGGTAAGAATTCTTTGTTCTGCCAGTAAATCGTTGATTGAACAAAGTCCTATATCATATTTATCTTTTACTTTTGATACAATTTCTTCCTGCGTTTTTATGAGTTCATTCTGAATTGCCAGAAATTCATCCGCTCTTATGAGGTTAAAATAATCAGATGCAAAATCTGATGTCAAAGCAATATAAGTTGCACGTTCAGCCTGTTTAACTATTTCAAGCTGTTGTTTCATGCTTTTTGTTCTAAGTCTGTTTGTGCCCCATATATCTACCTCATAACTTGCGGTTATAGGAAGATAATAGTTATACTGTGCATAACTGGGAATCTGCATACTGCCGAACTGCTGCATAGATGATCTTAAATCTCTATATAGCTGGCCAGAAAGTCCGATTTGCGGTAACTCGTTAGCAAATTGTATTTTTACTGCCTGTTCATTTTCTTTTACTTTTAATGCTGCATTTTTCAGGTCGTAATTATTTTCATATAATTTCAAAAGATTACTTGTAAGATTTTCATCATTGTATTTCTCCCACCATTCAAGGTTCATATATTCAATATGATTTGCTTTCTGGGGTACGGCCGTTTTTGCAAAAGCCGGAGTTTGAAAAACAGCGGATATTAACAGGGTAATTATAAAAATTTTTTTCATGACTTGTATCCTATAAATTTTTCTTGTGCTATAATTACATCACAAGAAAACAAAAATGTAAATAAGGCATTATAAAAAATGTACAGAGAATATTTAAAAGGAAGAATAGGTTCCCTTATTTTTATTACAGGTACCCTGATTAGAGGCTTATCATCACAAACTTTTACCGAAAAAGGTTTTGAACTTACCCCTGATCAATATGTAATATTATATTTACTTCTTGAAAATGAAGAAATAGTTTATCAAAGACAGTTGGCCGAAATTATGCTGAAGGATAGGGCAAATATATCAAGAATTATTGACATCATGCACCAAAATGGACTTGTGGAAAAAATTCCTGATTCAAACGGAAGAAAAATATATAAACTTGTAGTGACTGAAAAAGGGAAAAAGTTGAGAGATAAAGTTTTTCCGACAGATATAGATTTGAGGGCCATGATAACACAGGATATAACTGAAGACGAACTCGCTGTTACATTTAGTACCCTTGAAAAAATGAATATGAATATAAGAGATAAAGTTAAATTACAAATATAAAAGGAGATATAAAGTGGAAGATAAAAAGAAAGCCGAAGAAATAATAGAAGTTGAGGATACACGCCCCGAATATATGAAAAAAAGAGTATTAGTTCCGTGTATTACTGCTGTGATATTTTTGATATGCGGTATTTTTTACGGGGTTCACACTGTTTATTATAAGTCAACTGATGATGCATTTATTGAAGGTCATGTAATAACAGTTGCTCCGCGTGTTGCAGGACCGGTTTTAAAACTTAATATTGAAGATAACCAGGAAGTAAAAAAAGGAGATCTTCTGCTTGAAATAGACCCGAACGATTATGATGCAAAACTAAGAGAAACTAAAGCTAAGCTTGATGAGGCAAAGGCATCTCTCGTCAGTGCGGAAAATCAGGTTACAAAAAGTTTATCGGATTTAGACTTTGCAAAAAATGATTATGAAAGATATTCAAAAATGCGGGAAAAAGGTATATCATCAAAACAGGATTATGAGGCAAGTTTAAATAAACTGACTGTTGCTCAGGCAAACAGCAATTCTGCAAATGCAAGATATAACGAAATTACCGCATCTATAAAAAGACTTGAGGCCGAAGTTGAACAGGATGAATTAAATCTTTCTTACACAAAAATTTATGCTTCATCTGACGGAAGGATTACAAATCGTACGGTTGAGCAGGGCAACTATGTTCAGGTTGCGCAGCCAATGTTTGCTATTGTACCTGAAAAAATGTGGATTGTTGCCAATTTTAAGGAGACACAGCTTGCAAATATGCAGCCCGGACAGCCTGTAAAAATAAAAATAGACACATACGGCGGTAAAAAATTTCAGGGAAAAGTTGACAGCATACAACGTTCAACTGGAGCAAGAGCAAGTCTTTTTCCGCCCGAAAATGCTGTAGGAAGTTATGTAAAAATTGTACAGAGAGTTCCCGTAAAAATCGTGTTTACTGAGGATATTTCAAAATACAATATAGTTCCCGGTATGTCAGTTGTTCCGGAGGTTAAGGTTAAATAATGGCAAAAGTTGTTTATAAACATCATCCTGCGCCTTTATGGCTTGTCGCATTTTCAATACTTTTACCCACATCTTTTGCATGTCTTGCGACTTCTGCCACAAACGTTGCAATTCCGCATATCTCAGGATATTTCGGGTCAACTATTGACGAGGCAAACTGGATTATTACATCATATATGATTGCAAATTCCTGTTTAATTTTGATGTCGGGATGGCTTGAAAATGTACTCGGGAGAAAGCGTTTTTTAAAAATATTCATAGGAATTTTTACACTTGGTTCGTTGATTTGTGCGATGGCGCCAAACCTTAATTTAATGGTACTCGGCAGATTAATTCAAGGAATAGGCGGCGGTCCTATGACCCCCTTGGCCCAATCAATTTTGCTTGCGGCTTTTCCGCAGGAAAAAAGGGGAATTGCAATGAGTTTATACGGAATAGCCGTTATGGTTTTTGCAATTTTAGGGCCGACATTTGGCGGATTTATTGTTGACAATGCGGACTGGCAGTGGATTTATCTTGTAAATATTCCGGTCGGAATTCTTTCAATATCAATGGTTCATGCAAATATTGAAGAGTTGGACTTCAGAAAAGAAATCAGAAAAACAGATTTTCTCGGAATGATTTCACTTGTCCTGTGGCTTCTTTCAATGCAGGTTGTATTAGATAAAGGGCAGCAGTATAACTGGTTTGACTGCGCATGGATAAGCTGGCTTGCAGGATTTTCCGTATGCATGTTTGTATTTTTTATCATACGTGAATTAGAGAGCAGCGCGCCTCTGATTAATTTAAGATTATTCAAAGACAGAAACTTTTTAATCGGAACAATTCTTGCATCTTCGGTTAATATGATAGTATTTTCATCAATAGTGCTTGTACCTCAGTTTTTGCAGAATATGATGGGTTATACTGCGATGCTAAGCGGTTATGCACTCGCACCTCGTATAGTATCATGTGTTTTGATGATGATTGCAATAAATCCGTTGATGAAACTTTTTGATAACAGAATTTTAATTTCTATAGGATTTTTCTTTTTGGGAATTTCGATTTTGTTCTTTATTAATTTGAATTTATCTGTTTCATTCATTTATATTGCAATACCTCAGGTTTTGATGGGAATAGGGGTTATAATGACATTTATTCCTATATCTTCACTTGTTTTGGGAACATTGCCGAAATCAGAATTAACCAACGGTTCAAGCCTTCATAATTTATGCAAAAGTACTATGACGGCAATTGTTGCATCAGTTGCATCAACACTCGTTGCAAGACACAGCCAGATGCATCAGGTTTATCTTGTTGAAAATTTGTCTAATTTTAATCTGGTATTCCAGCAAAAATTTGCATCTCTCTTGAGTACATTTATGTCAAATGCATCAAGTACATTTGCGGCAATAAAAACAAATTCTTATATGTATAAATCCTTGTTAACCCAATCACGTTTAATGGCTTATGTGGATGTGTTTGCAATATTTGCACTTATCGCATTTATATTGATCCCGCTTGCACTGTTTTTCAATACGGGAAATAAGCCCAAAAAAGCCTAAAACATTTAAATTTTTGTGATAAATTTCAGATAATAAAATTTTACAAGAAAGATTAATGATGCTGTAAATAATATAGCACCAAATATAATAAAAGTGTTTGCGATTCCTACCATCTGGGCAACGGAGCCG
Source organism: Candidatus Gastranaerophilales bacterium (assembly GCA_944325005.1). Taxonomy (GTDB): domain Bacteria; phylum Cyanobacteriota; class Vampirovibrionia; order Gastranaerophilales; family Gastranaerophilaceae; genus Stercorousia. Next base: position 5,531 of record CALUYO010000006.1, read on the forward strand.
GCTACGAAGTTGCTTATTGATGTTGCTCCCATAAAGCAAACTGTATAAATACTCATTACCCGGCCGCGCTTATCATCATCTATAACAGACTGTAAAAGAGTACTGTCAGATGTAAATGCCGAGGTCATACCAAAACCTACAAAAAACATAATTATACATGCCATTATGATATGGTTATTAAACCCGAGTTCAATAAATCCGCTGCTTAAAATTATTGCTCCAAAACTTAGAATGTATTTCATACCTTTCAACGTAGTTCTTGATGCAAGAAATATTGATGCTGATAAGGCGCCAATTCCGGCACTGCTCATTACATAACCGAGAACACGGGCATCAGCATGCAAAATTTCTCTTGTATAAACAGGCATAAGCATGGGATATGTCAGTGCTATAAAGCTGAAAACAGCCGAAAACAAAAGAAGTACTAAAATTACGTCAGAATGAACAGAATACTCAATTCCTTCTTTTAAACTTTCAAATATGGTCTCATTTTTTACTCTGTCTGATTTTTTATCTTCAAATTTCATCATTCCTACAAGAAAAACACATGGCAGAATACATAAAAAGTTTATTGCAAAACACCAGCCGGCCCCGACTGCCGATAACAAAACTCCGGCAATGGCAGGACCTAAAAGACGTGCCATATTAAAGCAGGTTGAATTAAGGGAAATTGCATTGCTTAAGTCTTTTTTGTCATCAACCAAAAGAACATAAGTTGACTGTCTTAAAGGGGCATCTATCGCGGCTACAATGTTTAAAAATATACCTAAAATAATTATATTCCATATTTTTAAAAATCCTCCGAGTGTAAATGCAGCCATTAAAAATGCCTGAAGCGCAAAACATATTTGAATAATCATTAATAATTTATGTCTGTTGAATTTGTCTACAATTACCCCGGCAAAAGGTGTAATAAGAAACAACGGAATTGTATTTAAAAACATTATACTACCCATCATAAAAGGAGAATGCGTCATATCATATACAACCCAGCTCAGGGCAACATTTTGAATCCAAATCCCAACCTGTGAAGTTATAAGTCCGGGAAAAAATAAACGAAAATTTCTGTATTTAAGGGATCTGAATGTTGTTTTCAGGCTGTTCATTTAATTTTTCACCTTCTTCATCAAGAAACCAATCTATAAGCGGTTTTTTCTCTCCAAATTCAAATTTAAATCCGTGTTCAAAATCAGGATCGGTTAAAAATTCATAACTTACATTGAAAGCTACAGGTTCTTCTTTTACGCCCAATGCTTTAAATTTTTCCGCTGAAATTTTATTGCCGCCGTCTTCCATCACATTTGAATAATTATATCCTTTGAAACAGCAGAACGGCACCTTAATTCTGCCATCATTTCCTTTAGTCATTAAGCCAAAGGTTCTGCAGATAATCCCCCTGTATTCATAAACAGAACATACATTATTTATTAAAAACGGGCAATCATATCTAAAATTTTCACCTTTAAATTCAGCTTTTTGCTGTCGAAGCTTTTTTACATTTCCGGCAATAGCTTTTTTTGTCTCCAAATCTACCTGCCAGGCACCTATCATCAGATAATCCATTTCAATTTTTGAATAAGGGAATTGCGCATTTTGACAGCACATTCCACAGCCTTTCTGGCAGCGGATATATGGCTTTTGCCGTTCAAAAAATTTCTGCAATTTTTCATCTATAAATTTTAAATACGCAATATAGTTTTGAAGCATTGTTATATTTCTCCCTAATCTGCTGTTTTTAAAACAGCAGATTAGAAAAATTTGTTAATTTCTAAAATGACAAACCTTTGAGCCATTCTTTTATATCATTATCAGTATTGCTGCCGCCTCGTCCGGATATAACAATCGGTTTAAGAACTTTTGCGCCTTTAGCAAGTTTTGCCATGTCTTTATCAATTGTATAGCCGCCTCCGCCGCCATGGGTAATAAAAGGAACTATTGTTTTTCCTTCAAAATTATTTTCATCCAGGAATGTCATAACAGGCGGAGCCATTGTGTACCACCATGCGGGTGTTCCGACAAAAATAACATCATAAGAGGATATGTCTGTATTTTTTATAGGCGGATGAATATTCTTTTCTTTTTGTTCTTTGGCTATACCGTATGCTGTTTCATTATAATCTGCAGGATATGGTGTTACAGGCTCTATTCTTTTCGGCAATATATTTTGTATTGCCGCCCCATGAAAAGTAAGCTGTCAATATCTTTTTATCCATAAGTCCTCCTTGGTTAGCTGCCTGCGTTGAGCTGCCATTCATAATTGCATAACCTGCAGCTGCACATATAACAACCAGCAGCGGTAAAATAATAAATAACAATTTTTTCTTCATAAAATCACCTTTTTTATTTTGCTAAACCAATTATCATTTCAACAGTTGCAGGGTCATAATGGGAGAAGAATAGACTTTTTCCTGTATCGAGTGCCCTAACTTCATCAAGCTCTGCATCTGTTAATTTAAAATCAAATATATTAATATTTTGTTCCATACGTTCTTTTTTCACGGATTTTGGAATTACAATAATACCTTCCTGTGTTAAAAATCTCAAGGCAACCTGGGCAGAAGATTTGCCGTATTTTTCGCCGATTGAAACAAGTGTTTCATTTTTAAACATATTGTTTTTACCTTCAGCAAAGGGCCCCCAGGCCATAATTTGTGTATTATATTTTTTCATAATTTCGCGTGCTTGTTTTTGCTGTTGGAATACATGGGTTTCAACCTGATTAACTGCCGGCTGGATTTCACAAAAATGAGATAAATCTACAAATCTATCTGGATAAAAGTTACTTACGCCGATTGCTCTTGCTTTACCGGCTTTGTAAGCCTTCTCCATAGCACGATAAGTCCCGTAGTAATCTCCGAAAGGCTGGTGGATTAAAAGCAAATCAACATAATCAGTTTGAAGCTTTCTTAATGATTCATCAATTGATTTTGCGGCTTTTTCTTCTCCTGCATTGGAGATCCAAACCTTTGTGACAAGAAAAAGTTCTTCTCTTTTTACGCCGGATTTTTTAATTGCACTTCCGACACCTTCTTCGTTAAAATATGCCTGTGCTGTATCAATTAACCTGTAACCTGTATCAATTGCGTCTTTAACACATCTTTCGCATTCTGCCGGGTCTACCTGAAAAACACCGTAGCCTAAAATTGGCATTTCTACGCCATTATTTAACTTTACTGTTTCCATTTTTATTCTCCTTATATTTAAACATAACATTTGATAGCAGCTTTCAGTCAAGCTGTTTATCTTATAAAATTTGTATATTCAATTTCTTCGGGTTCGGGAGGATTTATACCTGCTTTTTGAGCAGCTTCTTTACACTTAAGATGATATGCCATATTCCTTGCAAGAATTCTCATATTCTGCATACCTTCTTTATCCTGCTTAACCTCATCCGGATTTTGTCCATGTACCATATTCCAGTATCTGCCTGAAATTACGGGCATCTGATTGATTTGAAAGTATTTGTTAAGCTGATCTAAAGTTGCAGTTGTTCCAGCCCGCCTTGCGGAAACTATTGCTGTGCCGGGCTTATGCTTAAACGAATCATGTCCTGACATATAATCAACAAAGAAAGCTCTATCCAAAAACGGAACAATTGAACCTGATGCAGACCCGTAATGAACAGGCGAGCCGATTACATAACCGTCAAAGTCTCTTGCGAATTCTACAAAATCATTAACTTTATCTTTAATTACACATCTGCCTATTTCCCCGCATGCCCGGCAGGCATGGCATGGAGCTATCGGGTCTTTGCCGATATAATAAAATTCTGTTTCTATACCTTCATTGTTTAAAGTTTTCGCAATTTCATTTAACGCCGTATATGTACATCCATGCTCATTAGGTGACCCGTTTATTAATAATACTTTCATCATTTATGATGCCTCCTACTTCAATTTACTGTATTCTTTATCTGATACCTTTTCCAGCCACTCAGTAGACGCGCCTTCTGCCGGAACGGAAATTGCTATATGAGAAAACCAGCTGTCCTTTGCTGCGCCATGCCAGTGTTTAACTTCCGGCGGAATATTTACGACATCACCGGCTTTAAGTTCTCTTGCTGGTTTACCCCATTCCTGATAATAACCTCTGCCTTCGGTTACAAGAAGTATTTGACCGTCTTTATGGTGAATATGCCAGTTATTGCGGCAGCCGGGTTCAAATGTTACGTTGGCCGAAGAAACACCTTCTTTTGTCAACGGATTAAGATAGCTTTTTCCGGTGAAATATTTTTCATTAGCGGTATTATCAGCTCCTAAACCAAAATCACCGCCCTTATAAACAGAACTTGTCAGTTTCAAAATTTCATCAACCTGTTCATCGGTTAAGCCGTTATGTTTTCCGACATTGATATGAGAATTTAACTGCGGCTCAACGCCTTTTATAGTTGATAAGAATGCAATTGTTGCAACTTCTCTTTCCTGATAAGACAAAACTCCTCTTGCAAAAATATCTGCAAACAAATGTTCTTTTAAGTACCGGTCAATCGCAGGCGCAAATTCAAATACACCGCCTTTAAACTGTTTTCCGGTCAGCTTAAACTGAACATCGTCGCCGTATGTAAATTTATCTGTATCCTTTGGCAAAATTTTGCCTTCTTCACCAATTTTATCGTTTTTATCTTTTCTTGAATCCATAACTTGCATAAATGTGGAAAGTCCGTTAAGGCTTCTCGGGAAACCGCAGTAAGCATAAGCCTGAACAAGGATTTCTTTAATTTCATTTACGGTTAAGCCTTCATCAAGCCCCTTATTTAAAGCTTTTTCAAGATTAATTAAATCACCTTTTGCGGTGTAAGATGAAATCATAACAATGTTTTGCTGTTTTTTAGTTAAGACATCTTTTGCCATACATTTTTCTCCTGTAAAAATTCCAGCTGCAATAATTAAGGCAATTGCCGCTGTTAACAATTTTTTCAAATTCATAAGACCTCGCTAATTTTAATTACTAAAAGCTTATAATACCATTATTAAAGATTTTTTGATTTTATAAAGACCTTATTCTGCTATTTTCTTATCTAATTCTCTCACTTAATTTTGAAAAATTGTATTTTTAAGTTAAAATAAAAACAGGAGGTGTGTTGTGGAAGCAAAATATAATGCAATTAGAGATATAATTTTAAGAAATATTCCCGATGCCGGTAACTATCCAACCTCCATAAACGGTGTAAGGATTGTACGCAGGGATGAACCTACGGAATTTTTGAGATGTTTTTATAACCCGAGCTGTATACTTGTCCTTCAAGGTATAAAAAATATGCTTTATGGAGAAGAAAATATTGTATATACCAGAGGACAGTATGTTGTTTCGTGATATTCCGGTATCAAACCGCGTTGTGGAAGCATCTGTTGATAAACCCTTTGTAGTATTAATACTTGAACTGGATTCAAATATTATTTCAAATCTTATACTGGAAACAAAATTGCCTAAAAAAATTGATAGTAATGAAAAAGCACTTGCTATATCTGATACGGATGAAGAATTGCTTGATGTGTTTTACAGACTTGCACTTCTTCTTGAAAAGCCCGAATCAGAACAACAGATTATGTCTCCCATTATAATAAAAGAAGTTTACTACAGACTACTGACAGGACCTCTTGGAAATCAGCTGCAACTGATAAATACAAAAGGTACACGCTCAAACCAGATTGCGCATGCAATTTCTCTTATAAAAGACAGTTATAGTGAAAAATTAAACATGGATGAAATTGCCAGAAGTGTAAATATGGCTCCTTCTTCTTTTTACAGGAATTTTAAAAAAGTGACAAAGGTCAGCCCGCTTCAATACCAGAAACAGTTAAAGCTCTATGAAGCTCAAAGATTGATGCTCTCAGGAAATTATGATGCTGCTACGGCCGGTTATGAAGTTGGGTACGAAAGCCCTACTCAATTCAGCAGAGAATATAAAAAAATGTTTGGAAATCCTCCAAAAGCTGATATCAGGAAATTGGCCGTCGTTTAAGATGACTGCTATATTACAAAAAGTTACAATATTTAAAGTTTTTGAAATCCTTTGCCGTTAAATATTTTAATAAATATATATATATAAAAGGTGTTTTGTTATGAGTTTAGTTATTGATTCTAATCTTGAATATTTACAAAATATTTTGCATATCAGCTCTGTAACATTTGAAGAGAAATATTCAAACATGTCTGTCGATGAAATTATCGAAGCAGAAGCGGCAGAGGGTAATCAATATGCTATAGCACTTGCTCAGGAACTAACAACTAATACAAGTCTTATAATTGAATTATTTGATCTGGCAGACACCAATAACAAATATATGATTTTAAGAGAATTGAGTGCACAGCAGCTTGCGGCTTTTTTACCGGAAATGGAAGAAAGCGACCTGCATCAGGGGCTATTTTTTTTCACTCAGGATAAATTGATGAAGCTGCTTGAAAATCTCCCTCCGGAACAGCTGGTTAATACAGCTTTTGAATTATTCTCGCAGGATGAAATAGTAAAACTTATGCCGGATGAGCAGCTTAATAAATTTCTAACAAGTACTGATATTGATAAAAATAAAATTTTAAAACATATGCAGTCTATTCCTGAAGAATATGTTGCTCAGGTTTTGGAACAAATTACCGGAGAATCTGCACAGGGATTAAGCAGTTTTGATTTGTCCAAAAGAATAGGCCAGCTAAATCCTCTGGAATATCAGGACGCATTAATGGCTTTCCAGCCTACTCAGAAACAACAGCTTGTTTTATCACTCGGAAAAGAACATTCTGAATGGTTTCAATTATTTGATGCTCATGCTTATACAACAATTATGAATAGAGAGAAACACCAGCCGGAAGTAGTAAAGGCTATGTCTGTTATAGAACCTGAATATGTTCAAAATATGATTAAAGAACTTCCTAACGATCTGTTATCACTTGTTATAACCCAGATGGATACTGATAAATTCGCAGAAATACTAATGGATAGATTTCCGGAAGTTATTGCAGATATGATAATGAGATAATTTAAAACCTTAATAGGTTTTGAATATTTGTTTCAAGGTAATTTGCGAGTACAGTAATTTTCAATAATGACATATTTTGTATACCCCGCTCAATACGGCTTATATATTCACGGTTAACTCCCATTTTCTCTGCGAGGTTTTCCTGTGAATATCCCAACCTTACTCTCTCTGCTTTAACATTTCTGCCAAATTGTTTTAATATTTCTTTTTCGTTATACATTATTTACCTATTTTACAAGTATTGACATGATTTTGCTTGTAACTTATAATTATTCTTGTCGGGCACTTATAAGTATCATAAAAATTATGAGGACAAAAATATTTACAACTGAACTAACCGAGAGGGAATGCCAAATTTTATATTTAGTTGCAAACGGTTATTCTAATGCTGAAATTGCAAATTCTTTATGTCTTAGTACAAATACAATTAAAGCAGTAATGGCTGTAATTTTGAAAAAGTTAAATGCCAGAAATCGTGCTCAAGCTGTTTTTGTTGCAACAAAGAAAAATCTGTTAGACAATGCTCTGGTGCCTTAATGTATCAAGGACCATTTGTAAAGCTTTTTCTGAAAACATAAATTTCATATTTTTGCGGTTATAATTCGGATTTAATTCAAATTTTTTTACATTTATATTGTCATTATAACCGCAGGCTGCATACATTAGCCCGACAGGTTTTGTTTCACTTCCGGCTGGACCTGCAACTCCTGTTGTACAGATTACAAGATCGCTGCCGGTAAGCCTTAAAAGCCCCTGTGCCATTTCAAGGGCGCATTCCGCACTTACGGCACCGTATTTTTTTATTGTTTCGGGTGATACATTTAAAATTTTATGTTTAGCTTCATTTGAATAGGTTACAAAATTAGCCTTAATATAAGCGGAACTTCCCGAGATATCAGTAAGTCTTGAGCTGATAAGCCCGCCTGTACAGGATTCTGCAGATGAAATCTGTAAGGCTTCACGCAAAAGAATTTTGCCTATGTCATTCGCAAGCTGTGATCTGTTACTTAATATAAATGCCTTTAAATTCAGAAATGTTTTTTTCATAAATTGATTTTCGAATGATAAAAAATTTTTGTCAATAATTCTTTACATGCAAATTTATTTTTTATGTAATATCATGTTATAACAGGAGAATATCTGGCATGGCAGTAAAAGAAAAAGAAAATAATTTTGGAATGCTTCCGCAGAATATTGAAGCTGAGGAAGCGGTTCTGGGCGCAATTCTTGTTAATCCTAATGTAATTACCAAAGTTGTAGAGACATTAAAACCCGAAAGTTTTTATAAACCTGCACACCGATATATTTATGATGCAATGCTCCAGCTTTTTAACAGTAATGAAAGAATCGATATTGTTTCTGTCTCTGATGTATTAAATTATAACTCAAAACTTGAGACAATCGGCGGCCGTGCCTTTGTAAATGACCTGTGTTATAAGACAATTACAACTTCAAATATTGAATATTATGCAAAAATCGTTCAGGAAAAAGCAATAAAAAGGGCATTAATTAACGCAGGTTCGGAAATTGTCTCTTTTGGATATGACGTAAATCCTATTGATCAATCTCTTGACAGTGCTGAAAAACTTATATTTGATATAGCTTCTAAGAAGGCTACCTCGGATCTTGTGCATGTTAAAGATCTTGTATTAAATACTTATGAAAAAATTGAATACCGTTATGAACATAAGGATGAATTAACAGGCGTTCCGACAGATTTTTACGAGCTGGACGCTATACTAAACGGTTTGCAAAAATCTGATTTGATAATCCTTGCAGCCCGTCCTGCTATGGGAAAAACGGCTCTGGCTTTGAATATTGCACAAAATGTTGCCCTGAAAGCAAAAGTTCCCGTAGCGATATTCTCTCTGGAAATGTCAAAAGATCAATTGATGCAGCGTATGTTATGTTCGGAAGCGGAAATTGATTCCCAGAGAGTTAAAACCGGTAACATGCAAAGTAAGGACTGGGAAAAACTTGCAACTGCAATGAACGCATTTGCACAGGCGCCGATATATATTGATGATACATCAGGCTGTACTATTACTGATATTCGTGCAAAATGCCGGAGATTAAAGATGGAAGAAAAAAATCTCGGTCTGGTATTAATCGATTATCTTCAATTAATGGAAAGTGCCGGCAGAGAAGATAGGATGCAGCAAATTTCAGCTATATCAAGAGGCTTAAAAATTCTAGCCAAAGAACTTGACGTGCCGGTAATTGCTCTTTCGCAATTGTCGCGTGCTGTTGAGTCGAGAACTGATAAACGGCCCATGCTTTCTGATTTGAGAGAATCCGGCTCTATTGAGCAAGACGCGGATATTGTAATGTTTATTTATCGTGATGAATATTACAGAAAAGCTGAGGATGGCGAGGATGATGCAGCTGCTAAGGCGCAGTCAAAAGGAGAATCTGAAATTATTATTGCTAAACACAGAAACGGCTCTGTCGGAACAGTAAAACTTCTGTTTCAGGGCAATATTACAAAGTTTAAAAATCCTATTAAGACTGACGCTTTTTAATTAATTATTTTTATTGCCGTTTTTTTATTTATGAAGATAATCTTCAAAAGTTTTTATGTTTACCTTATAACCGCAGCCTTCATGAAGTTTGGCTGGATAAAATATTCTTTTGGCGGGGTACTTTCTGCACATCGGCAGGCGATGTTTGTAATCAGAGCATAGGCCATCTTTGGTCACAAGTTTACAGGCAAAAATTAAATTTCCTTCTTCATCTTTCCCTTTTATATAAAATCTTTTGTAAGCGGGGAAAATAAACTGCATAATTCTAAATTCTTTTTCTGTGTAGGTGTCGTAACTGTACATATAGTTACAGCACTTCCCGCATTTTTTGCAGCTGCCGGTAATCTCATATTTTATCCTTTCCGGCACAAAGTACGAGCGTATTTCGTTTATTATCACCATTATAAAATCAATTATATTCACAAAAACAGTATATCATATTTGCCAAAAATTTATTTTATATTAAAATTATATAGTTGAAGAGGGAGTGTTCATGTCAAAATATAAAATAAATAAAAATTATACAGCCAAAGAAATGGCAAGAGCCAATATTTCCAAAAAATCCAAAAAAGGCGGCGGTTTTTTATCAACTCTTAAATTCATTTTTATATTAAGCTGTGCCTGCGCTCTTGCCGGTGTTGTATCGTTAGAACTATATCTTTCTTCTCTCCCTCCTATTGAAAATTTAGAGCAGTTTAAGCCTAATATTGTTACTAAAATTTATTCTGCTGACGGAGAAATTATAAAGACTTTTACAGCTTATACGTATGAAAAAATTGAGTTGAAGGATATTCCGGAAAATTTAAAAAAAGCTCTGATAGCAACGGAAGATAAAAATTTTTACCGTCATCACGGCTATGATATTACCGGGCTTGCCCGTTCTACAATTCAAAATGTTCTTGCCGGTCGTGTTGTTCAGGGTGCAAGTACAATTACACAGCAGCTTGCCAGAGTTTTATTTTTAAATAATGAAAGAACTTTTGACCGAAAATTAAAAGAATTGTTTATTGCTGCAAGAATAGAAAAGACGATTTCCAAAGATCAGATTCTTGAAATGTATATGAATAATGTATATCTCGGGGCAGGTGCATACGGGGTTGAAGGTGCTGCTCAAATATATTTTGATAAACATTTAAAGGAGTGTAATCTTGCCGAACTTGCCCTTATTGCCGGTCTGCCTCAGGCGCCTTCGGTGTATAATCCTTTTAACAATATGGATTTAGCTGTCCAAAGACGTAATCAGGTTCTTACAAGAATGTTTAAGATGAGATATATTACCCGAGAAGAATATGAAAATGCCAAAAAAGAAAAAGTTCATCTCGCAAAAACTCCACAATTTTATACCACAAATAAGGCTCCTTATTTCTGTGATTATGTGATGAATGAGCTTGAAAAACTCGGTTTTGATGAAACTGAAATTTCTCAGGGCGGTTATAAAGTTGTTACAACTCTTGACTATAAAGCCCAAAAAGCTGCAAATGAAGCTATATTGAAAAATCTTAAAAACTGGGGGTTGAATGGGGACAAGAATCAAGCAGCTGTTTTTGCCTATAGCCCTATTGACGGAAAAATAATTGTATATTCTGGGGGAAAAGATTATACAAAGAGCCAGTATGACAGGGTTACACAGGCTGTGAGACCTCCGGGATCATCATTTAAGCCTATTGTTTATGCTGCAGCTATGGAAAAGGGCATAAACCCTAATGATATGATTGAAGACAGACCTATTACAATAGGACAGTGGTCCCCGCATAATTACGGGAACAAATATAGAGGAAAAATTCCTGTATATACAGCTTTAATGGTATCTTCAAATGTATGTGCGGCAAGATTGATTAAGGAAGTTGGAATTCGCTCGGTAATCCAGACTGCAAGAGTTTTAGGTATTGAAACTCCTCTAGAATACGATTATACTATCGCTTTAGGATCAAACGGCGTTAAACTTTTTGAGTTTACAAAGGCTTACGGTGCATTCGCCAACGGGGGCTATGTCGTTCAGCCTTATGCTGTAGAACGTGTTGAAACTTCTCGCGGTAAAGTTGTTTATAAGGCTCCTAAAACAAAGATTACACACCAGCTAAGTATGAATACTGCTGCGGAAATGACTGCTATGATGAAAACAGTTTTAACCCATGGTACAGGGAGAGCAGCAAATATTGGAAAACCTGCAGCAGGTAAAACAGGTACTACGGATGATAATAAAGATGCTTATTTTATGGGTTATACTCCTAATATTGTTGCCGGTGTTTGGGTTGGTAATGATGACAACACCGTAATGAATAAGTCTATTCAGGGTGGTACTGTTCCCGCATTAATATGGAAAGATGTTATGAAGGTTGCGACAGAACCTTACGGTAAAGCTGAATTTAATTATCCCGAAATAGAATTGATGCCTTTTGCGGCCGGAAGTAATGTTAAAATTATAGGAGAACAAAATAAACCTAAAGAGGAAGAAAAATCAGATACTTTACCTGAGCAGACAGAGCCATTACCATTGGCGCTTCCTGAATCTGTCAAAAATATTGAACAGTCTAAGCCTTCTCCTGTACAAGCTCCATTGCCGGCTGTTCAAAAACCTGTTCCTGTAAAACAAACTACTGCTCCGGTACCTGTACCCATGGCTCTTCCGGAAAGTTTGCATTAGAGGAGACTTAATTTTGATGACTGAATTTATACCTCATATTGGAACTGATGAATCAGGTAAAGGAGACTTTTTTGGTCCGCTTGTTATAGCAGGTGTTCTGGTTGATGAGAAAAATGCTGAGTACTTTCTTGAACTCGGCATTAAGGATAGTAAAAAATTGTCTGATAAGAAAATGCTATCTTTGTCTGACGAAATTAAAAAGGCCGCACCCCATTCAATAATTGCAATTTCTAATTCTAAATATAATGAACTTTATGCAAATATTAAAAATTTGAATAAATTACTTGCCTGGGGGCATGCAAGAGCTATTGAAAATATATTGAACAGCAGTCACTGTGAATATGCGCTTTCTGATAAATTTGGAGATGAAGGTTTGATAAAATCTGCACTTATGAAAAATGGACGAAGTATCAGACTTGAACAAATGTGCAAGGCAGAAACTGATATTGCGGTAGCTGCCGCGTCAGTTCTTGCCCGTGCGGCATTTGTCCGGAAAATGCAGATGATGGAACAAACTTACGGAATGAAATTCCAGAAGGGATGCTCCGGACTTGTAAAAAATGTAGCATCTGAATTTATTAAGAAATATGGCAAAGACAGACTGAAAGAAGTCTGTAAAGTTCACTTTAAAACGTATAATGAAGTATAGTTTCTCATGCTACGTTCTGCTCACTTTGAAAAACAGTGTCAAGCGTAAATTTTTTGCCATAAAAGAGTTAGATGCAAAGTATCAGGAACCGGAAAAACGCATCAATGATCTGGAAAAACAAATAGAAGCGCTTGAGAACAAATTAAAATAGATTTCATACTGAAAAAAATGGGCGTGTTTTCAGACACACTTACTTTCATTTCTTCTTCCGCCGTTTGAGCGGGAGTTTTCCTTTTTGAAATTTTATTGATTTTTTTAAAATATCCATTAAATGATTGATGTGAAGTTCGGGCAATTATTCTATTGTATTTATGGGGAAAGCTCATCATTACAGACTTGAATAAGGGATAGACAATTTAAGTATGGGAAACGAAAAAATCAACTCAATAGACTATCACGAATTGTATGCAAAATACAATTGGTTTTCTAATGCTTACCCGCCTGTTGTACAGGCTTCAAGTGATGAATTTTTTCTCCCCGGTTTGAAATTTATATTACTGGGTATAAGCAAAAATATTAATACATTAATGGATAAGGATGCCTATTTCGTAACTAAAATACGTATTGATAAGTTGCATGATATGTTTTTCAGGACATCTGAAAAGGCTATTGGAATTATATTAGACAGAGCTTTAGGCAAACCGAATTCTAGATTTAATTTAAACAAGCTTACCGATCTGGAAGCAAAAATTATTACGGCGTTTAATGATTATATGTTCAACGGACTTTCCCAATTTTTAATCCCTTCTCCGCCGACATTAAAACGTACAAATTTTGATGTTATCCATTTAACTTTTTTGTTAAAAGATGTTGATACAAATGCTGTTGCTAAATTTATAATTACTTTACCCGATGAGCTTTTATCACCGGAAGTTGTTACTTCAAAAGGTGAAAAATTTGATTACGGCGATTTTTCGACAAGTGTAATCGACGTTGCTGTTAAAATTGGTTCTACAAGGTTTAAGCTTATTGATATTAAGAATATTGAAGTTGATGATATTGTAGTCTTTGATAACAGCGATACGAAACGTATGACTTTAAAATTTAAGGATTATGAGAAAGAGATAAATTTGAACCCTAATCTCGGACTGGTTTTACCGGTTGATAATGACGGAGGAAATGACGATATGGCAGGAGAAAATACTAATCTCTGGGACAGTATAGAAGTTGAGATGGATGCTCAATTTGACACTGTTAAAATTACTCTCGGAGAGTTAAAAAATATTGAGGAAGGGTTAGTTGTAGACTTGACTTCAATATATGATAATAAAGTTACTTTAAGCGTTGAGGGCAAACCTATCGCACGCGGAGAGCTTGTTATTGTGAATGACCGCTACGGCGTTAAAATTGATGAGGTAATTGCTAAAACACCGAAACCTGAGAATAATACTCAAACTTTACCGCCGCAGAAAGATGATTTAGAAACAGATAACGGTCTAGGTGAACAATATAGCGAGGAATTACCGCAAGCTTCTTCTGCAGGTCAGGCAGCAGATGAAGAAGATGAATTTGACTATAGTGATTTTGAGCTTGAGGATGAAGATATATAAAGATATTTTCATTTTCATGGGGAGGGATAATGAGTACTTATTTAATTAATTTCATAGTTTATACGGCGGCCATGGTCGGAATTATATTTCTGGCTGTTTTTGTGTATAAAAAGTGCTCTTACAGTGCATCTTCCAAATCTAAATTTTTAAATGTTGAAGAATGTATAAGTTTGGGCCCGAGAAAAGAACTTTTTGTTGTCAGGGCCGGAAATGAAAGATTTCTTGTTGCATCAGACGTCGGCAGAACTTCTCTTATTTCAAAGCTCGAAGATAATGCTCGGAGTATAGCTTCAGAAGATGTAGTATTACATACTGAAAGCAGATGCAGCGTTGATGATTTACCGACGATAGTCGATTTCCCTAAAAGCAGGAATAATACTCAAAAAAAAGTTTTCAAAAATATAATAAATAACATTTAGAGGAATAAAAAATGGATACGATAATAAAAGATATGAATCCTGTATTACAGATGCTGATATTAATGACTGTATTTTCATTAATACCGCTTATATTTTGTTGTATGACGAGTTTTTTGAGATTTGTTATAGTATTTTCAATGCTCAAAACAGCAATGGGTACTCAGCAGGTTCCTCCTTCAATTGTAATCGTTGGTCTTGCGATGATTTTGACTTTTTATACTATGGGCGGAACTTTCCAAAAAATGTATGAAATGGGTTCAGTCCCTTACCATAAAAATCAGAATATTGTTGAGGCTATAAATGAGGGTTCAAAACCTTTAAAAGAGTTTATGATGAAGCAGACCAGGGAAAGTGATCTTGCATTTTTCATAGAAACTTCAAAGGGACAACCGCCGAAAAGCCCTGATGAAATTACAGTCTGGCAGGTTGCTCCGGCATTTATTATAAGCGAGTTGAAAACATCTTTTGAAATCGGATTTATAATATTTGTGCCTTTTATTGTATTAGATCTTGTAGTTGCAAACATATTGCTTGCACTCGGTATGTTTATGCTGTCGCCTACAATTATTTCTCTGCCGTTTAAACTTTTGATATTTATTGCGGTTGACGGCTGGGCATTGATTGTTCAAGGGCTTGTCACAAGCTATAACTAAGGAAGTTAGCAAAAATTTGTGAGGTAAAAATGGAAGTTTTAGTTGAATACTTAGCAAAAGGATTTTTGATAATGCTTGCGATATCAATGCCGTGTGTACTTGTAGCAGCGGGTATAGGTCTTGTTGTCGGTATTTTACAGGCTGTTACGCAGGTTCAGGAACAGACTATTGCGGCTGCTCCTAAAATTCTCGGAGTTTTCCTTGTTATTGTAATCGGCGGAATCGGCTTTATAAATATGCTCAAGGGTTTTGTAATTGACGGAATGGCTATGGCGTTTAATCTTGTTTCTAAAAATGACGCTTATGTATTACCGGCAGACTATTTCAAATATACAACTCCTTTTGAACATGAGATGAATGACAAGTTTAAAAATCAGCCTTCTATAGATGAGATTATGAAAAATCCGGGCAAGGTTCCTTTTATAGACCAGCAGCAAAAGACAAAATATTATGCAAGCCCGCAGACACCTATGCCTAAACCTAATTTTGTTGAAACAAATCAGATTCTGGGACGATAAATTATGAAGAAATGTTTGCTAATACTTTCAATATTATCAGTTCAGCTTCAAGCTTTTGCTTTTGAAGATTATATTTTGACGTCTGACAAACCTGTTAAGTCTGTTTCTTCCAGTGATGAGAGTATTGTATCAGTAATGCCGTTTTTTACAATTGATAACAACAAAGACAGAATAATTGTTAAATCAAAAAGAGAAGGTAATGCTGAAATTAACGTTAAGCGTTACGATAAAGATATTGTTGTGAAAGTTCGGGTAACGCCGGAAAAAACTGTTTTTCAGAGTGGGGATGATGTGATATTTTTCCCGCTTGATATGCCCGAAAATGGCGGAGGGAACTAACGTTGGAACAAATCATTGAAGAATTGATGAAGATGTTTCCGATGCTTAATGCGTATCTTGCTGCCGGCATATTTATATTTGCCCGTCTGCTTGGCTTTTTCAGGCTTGCTCCTGTTTTTAACAGGAAAGAAATTCCGGGGATGGTAAAGCTGGGCTTGATATTTTTAATGACAATTATACTGACATGTGTTGCAAAACCTGATGTTACAATAATAAAAGAATCGTTTGCTCTTTCAATCCTTTTAAATATGGTTGTAGGAGCGATGATTGGTTATATTGCACAGTTAATTTTACTAGCTGTTGACGCCGGCGGAGATATGATTAATATGCAGATGGGGCTTTCATCCGCAATGGTTTTAGACCCGACAACATCTTCTCAGGTTTCGATTGTAGGTAAATGTTTTCAGCTTCTCGGAATTTTAATTTTTATACAGCTCGGCGGAGTTTACTGGTTGTTGAGTGCTTTGATAAGAAGTTTTGAGATATTCCCGCTGGATGCTACAATTATTCCGCTGCAGCAGATTGTAAATCTGGATTATATGGTAGATTTATCTTCAAATGTTTTGTTTATGGGGCTTCAGATTGCCTCACCGATTCTTCTTGCAACTCTCGGACAGGATATTATACTCGGCGTGATTTCAAAAACAGCACCTCAGGTTAATGTATTCCAGTTAAGCTTTCTTTTCAAACCGGTTCTTGGAGCAGCTATTATGGTCTGGATTTTGCCTATGCTTGTAAATATTATTTCTGACTACTTTCTATCATTCGCTAAAATTATTTAAGGTAATCTTTAAAGAAGTTAATATCTATCAGTTCTGCTTCTCTTATCAAATCATTTTCTATCATGTTATGAATATCTTTTTTGTTCGGGAATGAATATGGATCCAGAGCAAAATTCGAGCTGCATTTTTTATTGAATTGTGCTTTTTTGTTAAATAAGTTTGGAGTTATTTCCTTAATTTTATAAATAAGACCATAATTAAGAACTGTTCCATATTTTTTCATTGTTTTATTTTTATACTGGCTGATAAAAACATCATAATTAGAACTCAGGTGCTGAATTACCGGAGAGTTTTCAAGGGCTCTTTGAACCTGCGGGGAAACTTTTTTGAAATGAAGACCGTTAAAATTCTGTTTGTTATTAAAGTGTTTTATTTCCATATTTAGATAAAATTTGGACAGAAAATTTTTTGCTAATTATTTAAATTTTTTACAAAGTCACCTATTGCAAACGCTTCGACTGTTCCTACTACTATTTCAAAATCTTTAATTTCTTCTTGAAGTTCGTCTTTCATGTGTGCTAAAAGACCGGGGATTATAATTTTTCTATTTTTCACCTTATTTGCAAAATCGAATTTTTTTAAAGTTTTTGCAACCATTTTGGCTGTAAATTTTTCCGCGGACCAGGCTGTTAAAACGCTCATGCCTTCTGCTGGGGTTACTATCAAATATGATGGAACAGGAAGGCTTTCCAGTTCATTTGCTACAGCAAAAAAAGTTAATGCAAAATTTGTTGTCATAAAGATCAATGAATTTTTGTCGGGGTTATTGAATTCGTAAATTTTTGATTCTACCTGCAGCGGCTTTTGTGGGTCAGTAAAAATATTTTGTCTCAATGTCATTAAGGTAGTTATAAGATTTTCATCAAAATCTTCAAACACGAGCATATTTGCATATTTACATATATAATATGAAGCTTTTGCACAGAGTAAATTTAAATCGTCTGTATGTTTAAAATAAACATAAACAGGGTCGGAATAATTTTCATCTTTTTCAAGAACTGCTTTTTTTCTTATTGTAATCAGTTCTTCTGCTGTTTTAGAAAACTCTTTGTCGATAATTTCTTTAAGCGGAAGTTTTTGTAACGCATCATAAGTTATGCAATCTGGCAGGTTTCCGTTTTTTGTAATTATCAAATCTATTTTTAAATGTTCGTTTACACGTGTAATTTCAAAATTTTTAACACGTTCAAATGTTTCTTTCCAATCAGGTTTGGATAAATCAATTACAATTGCAATTACTGTTTTATTTATAAATGTTTTTTCGTGTCTGTATAGCACGTTTTCTCCGCCGATTTTAATCCCGTTTATCTCAATTATTTTTTGGGGCTGTTTCGCATTTTGTTCGCAAATTCTCTTTAAATCTTCAGGCGCATATTTGCATTGTCCGATATCAATGTTATGTTTTGCAAGTTTAAGCGCAAATGCCATGCATGTTGGGCAGCCGCATTCCTTGCAGTTAGTATGTTCTGTTTTTTTTGCGGCGGGAAGATATTTAAATATTTGCAGGCCTGAAAGTTCTGTCATTCAAGCCTCCTTAACACCGGTACAGCCTCAGGTTTTGTTAATACTATGTAATCTGCTCCTGCGGCTTTAACTGCTGAAGCTGATGCAATTTCCAGATATAGAGACAGATTTGTGTCTTTCGCTTCTTTTGTCTTTGCTGTTTCTTCCGCGGCAAAGGATATTATGGGCATATTAAGATATTTGTCGCCTTTTTTACCGCCACTACCTGAGACAGAACCTTCAAGTTTAATTTTTTCCATTATACTGTATCCGTATTCAAAACCGTAACCGAGACCGCCTATATCAGTATCTATCAGTATTTTATTTAAATTAAGCCCCATATCTGATGTTAATATATTCATTTCTTTTGCAAGATTAATGTCTATTGGTGTCCTTATAATGAGGCTATGACCACCTTCTATAACTGATGGGACAATACTTTTATAGTTGTTTTCATTTGCAATCCCTATTATACATGCTCTGTCAAGAATTTTTGTTATTTCCGGAATAAGTTTTCTGTCAAATTCTTCATTGCCTGAGCCTATAATCATCAAAGGTTTTTCAATATGAGGAAGAAGCTTTTTAAAAGCTTCAATCTCATCCTTATCTTCCGTAAATTTAAGACCTAAAATATCACAGTCTTTATCTAAATCTTTTTCTGCTTCATTAACGTGCAGTTCCAGAATATATTTAACTTTGTCTTTCACTTTCAACTCTGTTCATAATCTGTTGGAATTCATCGGCATCAATTGTTTCCTTATCAAGAAGCTCTTTTGAAATAGCTTCTAACATATCTCTGTTTTCGCTTAAAAGTTTTTTAGCTTCTTCATATTTTGTATCAACTATACGTTTCATTTCTTCATCAATTTCAAAAGCTACCTGTTCGGAGTAATCTCTCTGGTGTCCGAAATCTCTGCCCATAAATACATTTTCTTGATTTTTTCCGTATGCCATATTGCCTAGTCTGTCTGACATTCCCCAGGCTGTAACCATTTTTCTTGCAATATTTGTTACATTGATAAGGTCTTGAGAAGCGCCGGTGCTTACTCTATCTTTACCGTAAATAATTTCTTCAGCAGCGCGTCCGCCAAGAGATACGGTAATTTGTGCAAGAAGTTTAGCTTTGTTAGTGTGAACTTTTTCATCCTTTGGTTTGGTCCATGTAACACCAAGTGCATAACCGCGGGGAATAATTGATACTTTATGCAGATCATCTGCATCATTTAAAAGTTTTGCAAGAAGAGCATGACCGACTTCATGGTATGATGTTAATTCTTTATCTTCATCGGTCATAACTTTGCTTTTCTTTTCAATACCTGCAATTACTCTGTCAATAGAGTTATCAATATCATCCATTGAGATTTTGTCTTTGTTATTACGGGCGGCAAGTAATGCTGCTTCATTCAATAAATTCTGCAAATCTGCTCCCGTAAAGCCGGGGGTGCGTTTTGCAAGAGTTTTCAAATCAACCTCAGGCTCAAGCTGTTTATTTTTTGCATGAACTTTCAAAATTTGTTCTCTTCCTCTTACATCGGGGGCATTAATATAAATTTGTCTGTCAAATCTGCCCGGTCTTAAAAGCGCATTATCTAAAATATCAGGTCTGTTTGTTGCCGCAATTACAATAATATTTGTATTTTCATCGAAGCCGTCCATTTCAACAAGAAGCTGGTTTAAAGTCTGTTCACGTTCATCATGTCCTCCGCCCATACCGGCGCCTCTCTGACGGCCTACAGCATCAATTTCATCGATAAATATTATACAGGGCTGATGTTTTTTTGCCTGTTCGAATAAGTCTCTTACACGACTTGCTCCTACCCCAACGAACATTTCAACAAAATCAGAACCGCTGATTGAAAAGAACGGAACGCCTGCTTCTCCGGCAACAGCTTTTGCCATCAAAGTTTTACCGGTTCCCGGAGGCCCTACAAGAAGGACACCTTTGGGGATTCTTGCTCCAAGTTTAATATATTTATCGCCGTTTTTCAAAAAGTCAACTATTTCTTCCAGTTCTTTTTTCTCTTCATCAATTCCTGCAACATCTTTAAATGTTGTTTTTACTTTGCTGTCAAGAAGCATTTTTGCTTTGCTTTTCCCAAAAGACATTGCCTGAGAACCGCCTGCCTGAATACTTTTTGCCATAACTGCAAGAAAAACAATAAATAAAATAGGTAATAATAAATAACTTAAAACATTTCCGAGCATCTTAGAAGAATCCGTTGCTCTTGTAATAGTTATATCTGCTTTGGATTCGTCGAGTTTGCGCATCAAATCCGGATCAAAAGCAGGTGTAAGAACTTTATATTTTATTGTCTGTGATTTTTTTTCTATTGTTCCGAAAGGATTTTCTGCAGTCGGGGCAAGGGTTTTTATTTTATTATTTTCTTTTGGCTGTTCTTTAGGTGTTGCAATTAAAAAGTCATCTGCTTTTTCGACTGTTTTAAATTCATTATTATTTAATTTTTCAAGAAAGTTAGAATATGAAATTTCCTGAATCTTAACTGCCGGTTCTGATACAAATACGGATGCCGCAAACAGAAGTACAACTATTGCTAATACAATGTACATCCCTGCTGATTGACTTTTATTCATTGATGACCTCTCTTTTCTATAAAATGTACGTTTATTATAACTTAAAAATTCAAAAAATTCTATATGCTGATAAATTTATATACTACTGGCAAAATTTTTTATGTTTGAATTTTAATTGGATATGGCTATAGTAAATAAATTAATTTCATCTGTAGGAATGTGTCCGGCCGGAGCAACGTTAAAGACTACGCTTAAATCAGGGACAAAGGTAACTATTACGAAGCTTGATAAATCTGATAAGGTTCAGGTTGTCCGTAAAAGGCCTGAGCAAAATCCCATTACTACAATTTTGAAAAAATTCAAAGGTATTTATATGCCTGTTAAAGTTACTGAAGAATACAGATTTGGTGTGATTACAATTGACATAAAAAGAAACGGTTCGCGTACTGTAAGACTGCGTGTCTGTGACAAAAACGGGAGAGCGTCTTCTGAAAATAACGGGTTTCAAAAAACTGTCCAGGAAGAAAATATTTTTCCGAAAGGAAAGATAATAAGATCTTATTCTGCTGAAAGGAAATTACCGGCGAAATATCGTAATGTGGCGCTCAGCTTTCTATCTCATATGGAAGATTTAAGAAATAATAAAAGGTTTATGGTTCCTCGTGATAATTATAGTTTCAGGCAAGATGATATTTACGAGCTGGCGGATTTAAAGAAATGTAAATAAATATAAAAGTTCTGAAATTTCTCTTTGTAAAAATTTTTATATATTACAGAGAGAGATTTTGATATGAAGATAATAAATTTTGAATCCATTAGAGAGAAGGTAAATAAGCTTGATGCTATGGCAAATACTGATATGACCAAACCTAACAGTATTTTCCCGCATAAAGAGGATAAGTCCGTAGCTGAAAGAATGCAAAAATTTTTTGAAACTGCTGACGGTGAAAATCCCTCATGGAATGTTTAGATTTCGTCTACAGAAATTGCTGTAATTCCTGAATTTCTGGCACTGTCCATTACTTTAACCATTGCTCCGTGTGAGGAATCTGCATCGGTTCTTATCATAAGTCCGTCAGGATAATTTTTTGCCTGTGATTTTATTACGCTTTCCAGTTTGTCTGCCGGAATTTCTGTGCCCTCAAGAAAAAATCTGTCACTGGCATCAATCATTACAGTCATTATTTTGGTTTCTTTTTGAACCTGTTCTTCTGCCACATTCTCGGGAACAGTGAGATTTAAACCCTGCTGGTCAAGCATGGGGGCTATTACCATCATAATAATTAACAGTACAAGAAAAATATCTGTTAACGGTGTAATATTTATTTCATTAAATGTATCACGATTTCTGCTCATTGTTTTTCCTTTTTAAGTGGCCGGTGAACTGGCACGTTTCAGCTCTTTTTGTTCCTTTTTACTTAACGGTTCGCCTGCAACAATAAGTTTTTTGTATTCGGCATCCTGTGCGGCATTCATAATTTCCATTATCTTTGCACTTTTAACCTTTTCGTCGGCTTTTACGACAAGTTCCGGTTTTTCTAGCTGGGCTTTTAATGTTATAAGTTCATTTGTAAGATTTTCATCACTTACCGGTGTACCGTTCAGATACATATTTCCGTCTTTTGTAACGGAAACTACTGCATTTTTCTGTTCAATAGATATTCCGCTGTTAATCTCCGGCATTGTAATAGAACTGTCATGGGACTGAAAAGTCGGAGCTACAACCATCATAATGATTAACAATACAAGGAAAATATCTGTTAACGGTGTAATATTTATTTCTGTAAAAAGAGCTTCTTTGCCCTTATTTGTTTTCATTGCCATTATTTTACATCCTTATGATAATGAAATATTTGCATTTGAAGGTGTTGTTGATTCATCGTTTGAATCTACAAAGCTTAAGAATAACAATTTGATTAGCTGGAAATCATCTTCATAACGTTTAACAATTGATTGGAAAGAGTTATAGAAGATAACAGCAACAATTGCAACGCCTAAACCGAATGCCGTAGCAATCAAGGCTGATGCGATACCGGATGCGACAGCCGCAGACTGGTTTCCTTGTGATGCCAGATCCTGGAATGTAAAAAGAATTCTTACAACTGTACCGAACAAACCTAAAAATGGTGCAACACCACCGATTGTTCCGAGAATTGTTAAGTGGCTTTCCAGTTTTCTCGCCGCAAGAGACGCCGCAATGTCAAAGGATCGTGAAAAGCCGTTTTTTTGTTCTGAGAAAATTCTTACGGCTTCTTCCGTTACCTCTCCGATTACACCACCGCATTGAACTGCAAGATTTTGTGCTCCGTCAAGATTATTTTTTACAAGTTCCTTCTGTAATCTTGGAATAAAGAGAACAACATCTCTTTTATTTTTCTTGTAAAAAGAAAATCTGTTAATTACAACGCCGACAACAAGTATTGAACAGATTAAAATAGGTAACAATACCGGCCAGTCCATTTTGATTGATTCTAATAATAGTCCCATAATATATTATCCTCTCTTTTTATTATTTAGTTATAACCTGATGCTCCAAATACGTTATAGTCAAACGTAAATTGAATATCAATACTATTTCCTTTAAATTCAGCCGGAAGCGGTCTGAAAGGTGCTGTTGCCTGAACTGCATTTATTGCGGCTTTGTCTGCCCCCGGAAGTCCTGAAGATTTAAAGACACTGCATGAAAGTAATCTGCCGTCTTTTGCTATTTTGAAAAGTAGAACCACACGTTTACTTTCATTTCCTTTTGGCGGATCCCAGTTCATTTTTATACGTCTTTGCAGTTCTCTCATGTAAGGTCCGAAATCTGGTTCTCTGATTGCATCAATCCCTGGTCTGCCATTTGGATTCCCCGGTCCGGGGTTTCCATAACCGCCGGTACCTCCACCTCCGCTTTTGGCAAGTTTACTCCCTGCTCCACCGGTTGGAGCAAGTGATGGAGCAGGAGCGGTCCCGCTTCCCGCTGAAGTCTTACCGCCTGCGCCTCCACCTTTTGCTGTTGCTCCCGAACCGCTTATAGGTCCTGTTGTATATCTGCCTGAACCTGTACCGCCTTTCGGAACAGGAACGGTAAAGGATGATGAAGGTTTTGTAACCGGTCTTGGAGTAGTCGGCGGTTTTATTGATGGTCTTGCTGTCGGCGGTGCCGGTTTTGCCTGTTGAACTTTTTTCGGTGCCGGAGCCGGCTGCTGTGCTGTTTTTTTAGGTGCAGGAGTTTGTTGTGCCTGCTGTGTTACCTGTTTAACAATTTTCTGCAGCGGATTTTGTGTTGCAGGTGTTTTAGGGGCAGCCGGTTTTGCTGCCGGTTTAGATGCCGGTTTAGATGCCTGTTTTGGTGCTCCGGGTGCGGGGGAAGGCATTGAAACTTTCCTTTTCGGGTCATGATGTCCGCCGGCACGGGAATTTATATCTGCGCGATAAGGAGTTTTCGGGTTAATTGGAGTTTCTTCTTTATCAACCAGTACAAATTCAATATCGTTCACTTTGGCTTTTGGTTTTTCAAAAATTGTTAAAGTAATACCGAGCATTCCCAGTATAATAACGATTAGCGCCCAGATACCTATTGCCGTGGGATGAAGAATTGTTGAAATTAAAATTGATTTTTTCAGACTTATAGCTTCATCATCTTTAAGTACGGCAGGTTTAACATAACCTGATCGGGTATCAAGTTCATTATCTTCTATATAATTATCTGTGTATTTACCTAATAATGACATTTTTTTCTTTTACAGTTGATTAACTGTATCTCTCCCCTATCTTTTATTTGCTGCTTTATAATTTTATTTTAAAACAAAAATAAAATTATTACCCGATTTTCTAGTAATTGTTATTAAACATTGCAGGGTTAACAGTAATCGGCTGGGTAAGAACAAGTTCAATTGCTGAATTTGCAGGTATTTCTACATCGTTGCCTTTATCCCATATTGATTTAACAAGTCCGCCTCCTGCTCCTACTGCAGTAGCAAGTGCGGTTCCTTTACCGATATCGCCGCCTGCAAGAGGTGATATTATAACTCCGGCAAGTGCTCCGGCACCTGCTCCGACGGCAAGATCTTTTCCGTAATCTTTTGCAACGTCGAGTTTTGTACCACCGATTAAAACGCCTGTATTATCATTTGTTTTAATTACGGCTGAAATAGGGATTTGAAGCCCGTACGGAGTAACTATCTGGGTAAATCTAAGGAGTAATTTCCCGTTCATACTGCCGTGTTTTGCTTTGGAGACTTCAAGCACGGAACCTGTTATTGAACTTCCTGCCGGAGCAATGAGGTTCCCATTGTAGTAAAAGTCAGAGCCCAGCGCAAGTGTCACATTTTGCCCCAGAATAAGGCTTGCGGAACTTATTGGTGTTGTTACTACCGCAGGAATATTCTGACCTGCAGGTACTGTTACAACGCTTCCTTTAAGAGTTTGATTCCCGCTGACTGTTTGTGCGGGGTAGTAATTCTGTTGAAATGCAGGTGCCGGTGATTGCTGCTGTACGCTGTAATTTGGTGCTGCATAAGATATACCTGACGTGAACATCGTTGCTGTTAATATTAATCCTAATTTTTTGTTCATAATCTGCTTTTCTCCTTATTTATTATATTTTATTTTACAATTTATTTTAAGTCAATCTGTTACGGTATGTGTTACCCAGGCGGGACTTGTGAGTATTATAAGCTCGTTTGACCCTGCAGAAATTGTTGTATGGGTACCTATTTTTCTTTCTGCAGAAGGAACCATCTGTATTGTAGTTTTTTTTACTCTCTGTTGTCTCTGCGCCATTGGTTTATATTTTACGGGTTCGGAAATTCCGCCGCCGAATACATTATTGTTCGAGGTGTAAAGATAACCTTTTACCGGCACTTCATAACCATCAGTGTAAATCATTTTGGATATTCTTATTTTCATTGCGGCGTTAGTGCCAACAACAGGAGCGTTAATCTTTTCTATATAGCCGTAAAATTCGGTGTCTTTCGGGACAATATTGGTATCATGCAGATATAAATCATTTGTTGATATAAATTTTACCTTGTAACCTTCAGAGCAGGTTTGTGTAGAGATTTCCTGAGTGTTCATAACAGGGATAAATGTTCCTTCAGGAATTATAATCCCATGGTAGTCTCTTATATCCAGCTGAATATTTGGCAAATCTTCAGCCTTTACACAAACAGGTATCAGTATTAAAAGAAGTAACACGAGTAATTTTTTCATAATTAATATTATAACAGTTTTTTATGTATTATCAATATAACGATTTGAAAAAATTATTGTTCATCTTTTTTAGAAGGCGCTTCAACATTATTATAACCCTGATTTATGAGCATAAATGCATCTTTTTGGAGTATATTGTTTTTTATACTCCTAATATCAACAGGTTTTTCGGATGTAAGTTCAGGAAGGTCAAATGATTTATCATATTTAGGGTTATTTATTATATTTTTTAAAATTATTGTTACATCCCCGTTACTTTTTTTATGATATTCATTTAATTTTATGTTAAATAGAGCCGGTAAAAAATCATTGGCCTTACTGTACTTTATAAAAACAGGTATGTAATTATCAATACAAATATCAATATTTTTATTATTATCCTTTAATTTGGCTGTGTACATTGTACATTTTAGCCCCATAGTTATAACTTCTTCTGATGGTTGTATCTTTTTTATTGTGTCTTTATTTAAATCGTCGGATTTAATTTTGTCCAGCCAGAAAATGCTTTTATCAATCAGAGACTTCTCTCTTGAACCTTCGTAAGTTACGTCTTTGTCAAGAAATCTTATGTTATCTTCTGTAACATTAAATACTGTTTTTTCTTTAGAGAGAGGGTTAATCATTATAGCACGGTAATTATCACGATTTTTATACTGTTTTATCGTAATAGTATTGTAAACCATTCCCATGTGCTTATATTTAATATCGGCTTCGTAATATAAGTTATCTGATTTTGCAAACTTATCCAGTTTACTTAAAAGTGCTGTTTTCGGATCAACTATATCTTTAATCAAATAGCCGATTACCGCAAATGCAATAATCGAAATAATTAGTACCTTTTTTATCATAATATTTTAACCCCTGTTTTTTAGCACTAAACTCTGTAAATTATATTATTTTAGAAATTTGATGTCAAGAAACAGTTGAAATATTAAAATTGTAAATATTTAAAAATTTCAAGCAATTTTGGTATAAAAAATTACTTTATATAAATGTAGTGTAGTAAAAAAAGGTGAACAACTGTGTTTAGTGCGGTAGCATCAGGTTATTTTGCATTAAGAAATGTCGATAAAACACAAAATGGTGAAGTCGGCAGAAGTGCTGTTGCTTTAGGGCAAACTGCCGGACTTGTACAGGAAGCCGCAAAATATGAAGGTGCAGTTGCAAATACTGCAAGAAGTACTATAAGTGTTTTTTCAAAACTCGCTAAACAACATAAAGCTTTTGAATATGCAGGAAAGGTTACGCAGTTTGCCGTTAATAATGTTAATCCGTTAATTTGTGCTTCCGGTGTTGTAAAAACTGCTATGGCTGATGATAAGATTAAAACCGGAGTTACTGAAACTGCTGCATTAGCGACAATGTTCGCCGGAGAGGCACTGGTTAAGGACAATTATGATAAAATTGTTAATTCTCCAAAATTCCAGAAAACATTAACTAATATATCTAATAAAAAATTTACCAAACCGCTTTTTGAGTATTTAGAAAAGCACAAACTTTCAGGTAAAGCAGGTGCTATAGTAAAAGGTCTGACATTTGTTGCCGGCTCTATGACATCATACGCTGTCGGTCAAAAACTGGGCGACAATATTGCAGGAAGAGTTAAAGCAAACCTTCATTTGGCAGATTCTTCAAAAATCGACCGGAAGGCCTAATAACATTTATAATATTATATGTTATAATAAGTTTGTGAGAAAGATTTTATTAATATTTTTTGTTATTTTATTTAATCTTGCGGCTTGTAATCCTTGTTTTGCCATCAAAATCGGTTTGCAGACGGAAGCATCTTCATCTGCTATAGGAACATCTGTAAAAGGAACTATTATTGATGCCAATACAAATCACACTATATGCGATCTGGATGCGATGAAGGGTTATGAAATTAAGCCGTACCATAATCTTATGGCAATACTTTATAATGGTACATATTATAAAATTGATTCGGACAATATTGTAATAAAGACAACTTCTCCAGGGTTTGTCAGTGCAAAAGGAAAATGGTATCGCGGAATTATTATGATACAAAATAAAAACGGGAAATTGACTGTAATTAATAATGTTCCGCTTGAAGATTATATAAAAGGCGTGGTCCCGTCAGAAATGCCTTCAAGCTGGGCTACAGAAGCCCATAAAGCTCAGGCAATTGCTGCAAGAAGCTATGCACTTGCCAATTTGGGAAAACGTGCAAGATATGGTTATGATTTAAAAGATACGCCGGAAGATCAGGCCTACGGAGGAGCATCCAAAGAGACGCCGGACACTAATTACGCTGTAGAGCAAACTAAAGGTATTGTTCTTACTTATAATATGAAAGTTATTAATGCTTATTATTCGGCTTCTGCCGGAGGACAAACTACTGCCGGCGGCTGGGGAGCTGATTTGCCATACCTTCGTTCTGTGCCGTCCTTTGATGAAAATATCAAAAAGAACGGGCATGGTGTCGGCATGTCGCAGCATGGTGCAAATAATCTTGCAAAACAGGGATATAATGCGTATCAGATTTTGCAATATTTCTATAAGGATGTAAAGTTTGCAAAGGTTAATCCATCATCTTATAATTAGTCTGAAAGCCAATTATTCTTTTAATTTTTTATTTTTATTTGCCCGAAACTCAATATATATTTAAATTTGTTATATTTTTTTTTGAAAAATACTTGCCAAATTTAAATAAAATGCTATAATAATCTTTGTCGAGACACAAGCATGCGGAGAGAGAATGGTTTCAATTACTGTATGCACAAGGTAAAAGGAGGTTCATAATGAACAAAGAAGAATTAGTAAAAGAAGTATCAAAGAAAGCAAAAGTTTCTCAAAAAGCTACTGCTGACATCATTGCAGCTACTTTAGAAACTATTGAAAAAACTGTTTCAAAAGGTAAAAAAGTTACATTAGTTGGCTTCGGAACATTCGAACCGCGTAAAAGAGCTGCTAGAACAGGCAGAAATCCTCAAACTGGTGCTCCTTTGAAAATCGCTGCTAAAACAGTTCCTGCTTTCTCAGCCGGTAAAAAATTCAAAGAACTTGTAAAATAGGAGCGTTGATATATTTCAAAAGACAGAGCTGATTTTTCGGCTCTGTCTTTTATTTTCTTAAAAAAGTTATATATTTATCTCCGTATTTTTTCTGTTTCAGCAGCTCAAAATTTGAAAAATCTACTTCTGTTACATGTTCAAGAATTATGATATTTGATGCAATTTCCTTTACTGCTTCAAGGCTTTGTTCATAAATTCCCGAAAAATATGGCGGATCAATGTAAATTACATCAAATGTTTTTTCAAGTTTAGGGATAATTTTGAGACAGTCGCCGGTAGAAAATTCCGGTGCAGGATTGAATTTTTTGAAATTTGTTCTGACAATTTGAGCCGCTTTTGGGTGTTTTTCAATTGCGGTAACTGATGAAAAACCTCTTGAAAGAGCTTCAAGTCCCATTATGCCGGAGCCTGCAAACATGTCAAGAAACGAGCATTCTTCAAATTTAATCATTGACTGTAAGGTATTAAAAATACCCATTCTTACTTTAGAAAGTGTTGGCCTTGTAATACTTTCATCAGGAACTGCTATTTTCTGTCCTTTAAATTTGCCTGCTGTAATAATCATATTAACTATTTTACAATGAATAAAATTTGGTGTATAGTTTTTGATAGGTAATAATATTTGATTGAGTCGGGGCTTTTATGGAAAATCAGGAAAATAAAACAGAGGTTATAGTTGTAGGCGGCGGGCCTGCAGGAATTTCTTGTGCTGTGACGATTGCCCGCGCGGGGAAGAAAGTTGTTTTAATTGAACGCGGAAGATTTGCCGGTAGTAAGAATGTATTTGGAGGGGCGATTTATGCGCGTCCGACACGTGAAATTTTCCCTGATTTTGAAAAAACTGCACCGCTTGAAAGAAAAAATATTGAACACAAATATGCACTTCTCGGGGAAGATGATGCTACAGTAATTTCTTATAGAAAGAAACATGAAATCCCCGAAAGTTATACGGTTATAAGAGGAAAATTTGACCGCTGGATGGCTGAAGAAGCAAAAAAAGAGGGTGTTATACTTGTTGAAGAAACTGTTGTCAGGGAACTTATAGTAAAAGACGGTTTTGTAAAGGGAGTTAAAACGGAACTTGAAGACTACTATGCTGATATTGTTGTTCTGGCTGACGGTGTAAACTCGCTGCTTGCAAGACAGATTGGACTCCGCGGGAATTTAGCACCTGAGGATGTTGCTTTAAGCGTTAAAGAGGTTATAAAACTTCCGTCAGATGTCATTAATGAAAGATTTCATGTTAATGATGATGAAGGGTGTATTTATGAAATTTTTGGCGGTCCTATGGCAGGGATGTTGGGTTTGGGGTTTATGTATACAAATAAAAGTTCTGTGAGTATAGGACTTGGGGTTACTTTGAGCGAGTTAATCCGTAGAGGTTTAAAACCTTATGATTTGCTTGATAAACTCAAACAACACCCTGAAATAGCCCCGCTTCTCAAAGATGGCGAGCTTCTTGAATATTCTGCACATTTAATTCCCGAGGGCGGTTATAAAAAAATTCCGCTTCTTTTTGGCGCAGGCGTTATGGTCTGTGGCGATGCTGCTATGTTTGTTAACAATATGCACTGGGAAGGCACAAATCTTGCGATGATTTCAGGTAAACTTGCCGGTGAAACAGCAGTTATAGCACTCGGAAAATGTGATTTTTCAGAAAATGCTCTCTCTCATTATCAGGAAGAACTTGAAGATTCTTTTATAATTAAAGACCTGCGTACATATAAAGATCTTATGAGCGGTGTCGGCGAAAGGGCAGAACAGTTTCTGGGATATTATCCGAAAAAAATCAATTCATTCTTTGAAATGTTTACATCTGTAGATAGTGTTCCTAAGAGAGAAAAATATCATAAGTTTATAAAGAGTATTTTTACTGATAGAAAAATTCTTGAATTACTTAAAGATGCCTGGTCTGCTGTTAAGTTATTATGGAGTATTTTAAAATGAGTGATTTGGAAGATAAATTGTATACTGTAAAATATACGCCGGATACTGTTTCACATTTGCAGCCCGTGCAGGAATGCTGCAGGGTTTGTAAATCAAAAATTTGTACAACAATTTGTCCTGCAGGTGTTTATGAATGGGATGAAAATATGCAAAAGCTTATTGTAAACTATGAAAATTGTCTGGAATGCGGGGCCTGCAGGATTGCCTGTGAAAGTTCGTCGCTGGGCTGGGAATATCCGAAGGGTACAAAGGGGGTAACTTTTAAACAAGGCTGAGTACTTGACATATTTCGCGAAATTCTTCATAATAGTTTTAATATTTGTATAAGGAGAAGTATTATGAAAGAAGAGTATACAAATCAGCAAAGACGCTGGTATGATAAAGATCCTGTCCTTTCACAGGCAGTGAAAACACTTGAAGAAACTGACGATGAGACTCAGATAAGAATTGCTTTGAATCTTATTAAAATAATTATTGAACACAATATTGAAGATGAAAAATTTGAAGCCGTAGAGGATATAATAAATGCTGTAGGTTCCGGGCTTGATGAAAACAGAAAAGGGCGCTGGTATGATATTGACAGTACTTTAAGAACTGCTATGAATATGCTTCAGAACTGTCCTGTTGCTACACAGCGTATAATTGCAAAAGAGATGGCCAATATGGTTCTGGAAAAAATTAAAAAAGACGAAGATAGCGGAGACGACGAGGAAGCTTAATATATTGCGGCTTTAACAAGTTTATAAATTAATTCAACTTTTTCATCAGATGCTCTTTCAAAGATTTCGTTCATTTCTTTGATAAGTGCATCTTTTGATTTTTTATGTTCGCTGTAAAATAAATCGTAAATTTTAACATTAAATATTTTGGCAATTTTTTGTAATGTCTCAAAAGTTGTAAAACACGCTCCGTTTTCAATCCTGCATATTTGTTTCGGATCAAGTCCTATAATTTCTGCAAGTTGTTCTTGAGTAAGTTTGTGTATTTTTCTAAGCTCTTTTAGTCTTTTCCCGAATAGTTTTAGTGAATCCATGTTATCTCCGTTTTGTAATTCTAAAATATACTTTTGCGAAAATTAATCCCTTTAAATATTAATTAAGCTTGACAAATTAATATTTAATGTTAAATTATTCATGTTTAATGGTAAAATTTTTAAAAAAATATACCTTTAAATGAGTATTTTTTTATTGTCGGAGTTACTTTATGAAAAAGATTATTATGTTATACGATGCAACTGTGGTTTGTAATATCCTGACTAAAAATTCGTCGCGCAGCGGTATATTTTTTGTAGCATATAATGTTTTACTCGGGCTTCTCAAACGTGAAGAGTTTGATATCTATTTGTATGCAGATAATGTTGCAAAACTTCAGCTGGTAATTGATACGTATGCAGAGTTTCAAAAATGCAAAATTTATAAATTTTCACCAATGGATAATTTAATTCTTTTGGTTGTACGTTTCAGACTTGATTGTAATAAGAAGAATTTTTTATTTTTAAGTTTTTTACTGGGCTTTATTCTTTCTATATTAAAAAAAGTCAATAAGTTTTTTCTTAACTTTATAAAAATAAATGACTTAGATGTATATTTTTCTCCAATGAAAGCTGCTCCGGCTTTTATTGCAAAGCAAAAACATATAAAAAAATATACTATTTTACATGATACAATCCCTTTGATAAATGATTACAGGAATAATGCAGAAAAGCATGAGTGGTATCATAAATTAATAAAATCAATAAACGGAGATGATAAATATTTTGCAAATTCTCTGAACACAAAGCAGGATTTTATTGAATATGTACATTCAATTAATCCGGCGAATATTTATGTTATACCGCTTTCAACAGGTAAGTCGTATTTTAAAATTGAAAATATTAATTATATAAACCAAATAAAAAGAAAGTATGGGATTCCAACAGATAAAAAATATATTTTCAGTTTATGTAATTTAGATCCCCGCAAAAATTTAATTTTTGCTTTAAAAAATTTTTTAACATTTGTTGAAAAAAATAACCTTGGAAATTTTATATTTGTACTCGGAGGTAGTTCGTTCAAGGATTTTAATGACTGTTTGAACAAAAGTATTGAAAATTTCGGCTATAAAAAGGACAAAATATTAAGAATAGGTTATGTTGAAGATGAAGATATGTCAGCTTTATACAGTGGAGCTGAGATGTTTGTTTTTCCTTCATTATATGAAGGATTTGGTATCCCTGTTTTAGAAGCAATGAAGTGCGGGTTACCGGTCATTTGTTCAAATACAACATCTTTGCCGGAGGTAATAGGAGATTGCGGGATTCAGATAAACCCTTATTCGGATAAAGAATTAATTGATGCAATGGAAAAAATGTATTTTGACAGAGAATTCAGAGAAGAATGTATAAAAAAAGGGTTTGAACGATCAAAGCTTTTCAGCTGGAAAAAATGTGTGGATGTTATTACAGATGAAATAACAAAGGATTTTTTCAATGTGTAAAGATGCCCGAAAATTATTATCAATATGTATTCCTACCTATAACAGAGACTGGTGTTTAAAAGAACTGACCAAGATATTAAAGGAACAGATTTCCGGCGGATTAGAGGATTATGTCGAAGTAATTTTTTCTGACAACTGTTCTGATGATGAAACTCAGAATCTTCTTAGAAAATTTGAACTTGAAAACAGTTATGCAAAATATTACAGGAATGAGAAAAATATAGGTTTCGGCAGAAATTTCCTAAAATCAGCTTCTTACGCCTCAGGTGAATTTACATGGATACTTGGTGATGATGATTTGCCTGCTGACGGTGCGGTCAGAGAACTTATTGATGTAATAAAAAAAAGCAATAATGATGACATTATTCTTTTTAATTTTACGCAAAAAGATGTTTTAATGAAGAAAACAATAAAGAATTTTCATGCTCTCTTAACTGGTGGAGATGACAAGTATTACCTTTCTGATGATAATGAATTATTTAGATATTTAAATAATGCTGAATATTCAAGTATTCTGTTTTCTTACATCAGCTGTTATATTTTTAGAACTTTAAATTTTTCTGCGGACAATGTTAAAGAAAAATATAAAGATCACCCTTTTACTCATATGTTTTATATTTGGGGTTCAAGGGATAAAAGACTTAACATATTTTATTTGAATAAATTATTGCTGCTAAACAGAAGCGGTAATGATAGGATTAGTGACAATGTATGTGACGTAATTAACGTATTTTTGTCGGGAATTTTGGATTTATGTGATGAATACTTTGCTGATAAACCGGTTCTTTATTATACTGTCATAAATATAAGTAAAAAATTTGATGAAGCCTGCAATGAAAAATTTATTTTAAAATCGGTTAAATATCTTGATAAAAACAATTTTAAAAGTTTAATAAATAAACTTATAAGGCTTAATTATCCAAAGAAATTTATATTACTTATCTATTTAAAAAAGTTTTATTACTTTTTTAGAAAGCGATAATTTTTTTATTATCATATATTCTCGCCGTAGCTGTAAATGTTACGGCTTTTCTTTATAGTTTTATTGTCCGCATTATCATGTAGTATCTGTAATTTCCCCAGTAGATAACCAGTGAAATAAAATTATTTTCTAAATCCGTTGTTTCCAGAAAAGTATCAGGAGCCGGTTTTCTCTGCGAGCTTCTTATATACTTGCCTACAAAGTCATAGAATTTTATATGAAATTTTTGAGATGGCGTTAATTTGGCTTTAGGAAGATTTTCATCATAAAAACCCATAGGGACAATTTCTCTGTTGTATGCAGGAATAATATATTTCACCTTTCCTGCCTCTTTAAACAATATGTACCAGTTCCCTTTATGTTCTCTCGGGGTTAAAAGATAGTAGCCGGGTTCTATTGTTATAGTTTTGAAATACAGCGGTGATGTAAGTCTGAATAATGGATATGGAGACCATGATGTATATTGAGTATCATACATTTCCCCGGGATCAATATTATGCACGAACGAAAAATCAGGGACTTCAAGTTCTCTGTAGATTTGTTCGTAATCCATATCTTCTGCGTAGACTGTTATGCCAAGAAGTAATATAAATAGAAGCGATAAAAATTTTTTCATACTTTTTATTTTAATGCTTTAGTTGAAAAAAGCAAGCTTTTTGTGCTAATATGTTTTATGCAATACAGATTTGACAGGAGGAATTATGCTTAGCGGACCTTTTTTAGACAGAAACTGGATAGGACAGAATCCGGATTATAATTCATCTGATATAGTTATGTTGGGGTTGCCGTTTGACGGGACTGTTTCATATCGTTCGGGGTCGCGTTTTGCACCGGAACAGATAAGGCTTGCCAGCTGGGGGCTGGAAGATTATTCGCCGAAATTTGACAAACACCTTGAAGATGTCAATTTTCATGATGCCGGCGATTTGGAATTCCCGCTTGGAAATACTTATAAATCTTTAGATTTAATCGAAAAAAATGTTGAAGAAATTTATAAAGACGGGAAAAGAGTTTTTGGTATCGGCGGTGAGCACCTTGTTACTCTGCCTGAAATTAAAGCTGTTTCTAAATTTTACAAAAATTTGGCTGTAGTTCATTTTGATGCTCATACGGATTTGAGAGAAGAATATCTTGGAGAAGAGATGTCGCATTCTGCTGTAATCAGGCACGTGTCAAAGATTGTTGGTCCTGAAAATGTAAAACAGATTGGTATTCGCTCAGGGCTTAAAGAAGAGTGGGAATTTATGAAAGAGCATAAAACACTTATCTCAAAATATTGTGAGCTTGATGTTTTAAAAGAGAAAAAAATATTTGTGACAGTTGATTTAGATGTTCTTGACCCTTCGGTTATGCCGGGGACCGGAACTCCGGAGAGCGGAGGAATGCAGTTTAATGAGCTTATCGGGTGGTTTGAATATTTGAAACAATTTGATATAATAGGAGCTGATGTTGTTGAACTTGCTCCGGACTATGATGCGTCAGGTGTTTCAACTGCAGTCGCAACGAAAGTAATTCGTGAACTTTTAATGGTAATGTGATGCTAGATAGAATAAATTTTTTGAAAGATGAGATAAATAAAGCAAACTATAAATATTATGTTGAGGATAATCCGTCAATAAGTGATTTTGAATACGATAGGATGTTTGCAGAATTAAAGAAACTTGAGGCCGAAAATCCTTTATTTGTAACACCTGACAGTCCCACACAGCGTGTTGGTTCCGTTAGCGAAAAGTTTTTCCCGCATAAGCATAAATATCGTTTATATAGTCTGGATAATACGTATGAATATGAGGATTTAGAGGACTGGTATAAGAAGATTGTTAAGGAGTACGGTGCACAGGAACTTGTATGCGAGTTAAAAATTGACGGGCTTGCAATGGCTTTGACTTATGAAAACGGTGTATTTGTTCGTGGTGTAACACGAGGTGACGGTGTTACGGGAGAAGATATTACAAATAATCTAAAAACGATTAAGGCAATTCCTTTGAAACTTTTTGAACCTGTTAGTATAGAGGTTAGAGGTGAAGTTTATATGCCGAAAGAATCGTTTGAGAAATTAAATGAAGAAAATTTGAAAAACGGTGAAAAACTCTTTGCAAATCCTAGAAATGCAGCAGCAGGCTCAATCAGACAGCTTGATTCAACTATTACTGCAAAAAGAGATTTATCAATGTTTTGCTATACCGCGATTTTCACCGGTAATATAGAAAATCCGCCCAAAACTCATTATGAGAGCATAATGTATTTGAAAAAACTTGGCTTTAAAGTTAATCCAAATATAAGGCTTTGTAAAAATGCTCAGGAAGCTGTAGAATATTGCAAAGAATGGGATGAAAAACGTTTCTCGCTTGACTATGCAACGGATGGTGTTGTAATTAAGGTTAATGACCTTCTCGTACAGCAGGAAATGGGATTTACGTCGCGTGCGCCCAAATGGGCTACTGCTTTTAAATTCCCGCCAGAAGAAGTTACGACAAAATTACTCGCCGTTGAAGAAAGTGTAGGTAAAACCGGTGCAATTACACCTATTGCTATTCTTGAACCTGTCCAGCTCGGCGGCAGCACTGTAGCGCGCGCCAGTCTGCATAATTTTGACGAAGTAGGCAGGCTTGATGTTCGTATCGGGGACAGGGTTTACATTAAAAAAGCGGCCGAAATTATCCCCAAAGTTGTAAAAGTTATTGAAGATGAGGAACATTACAAACTTCCTCAATATGCACCACCTGAAAAATGCCCGTCCTGTCATAGCGAACTTCATATCCATGAGGGAGAAGTCAATCTCTTTTGTGATAATCCGGATTGTCCTGCTAAAAGATGTGCTAAGATAGAATTTTGGGTTTCAAAAGATGCTATGGACATTGATAAAGTTGGGCCGTCAATTATCGAACAGCTGTATAATAAAGGCTTTGCAAAAACTCCTGTGGATTTGTATAAACTTACAATGCAGGATTTTATGCAGTTAGATTTGGTTAAGGAAAAATCTGCTTTTAATATGTATAATGCAATTCAAGAAAGCAAAAACAGATCTTTGTCGCGCCTAATTACAGCCTTTACGATAAAAAACGTGGGTAAAGAAACTGCTGCAGTTCTTGCAAATGAATTCGGAACACTTGAAAATCTTATGAATGCATCAGTTGAGGATTTATCTTCGGTTGAAGGCGTTGGAGAAGTTATTGCAAAAGATATTTATGATTTCTTCAGAAAACCCGAAAATATTCAAATGATAGAAGAACTTAAATCACTGGGCGTCGAACCTACACCACCGGTTCAAAATATTTCTGATGAATTCAAAGGCAAAACATTCGTTCTGACCGGAACATTACAAAATATGACGAGAGATGAGGCGTCTGAAAAAATTACGCAAATGGGCGGAAAAACTTCATCTTCGGTATCAAAAAACACTTCTTTTGTTATTGCAGGAGAAAATGCCGGTTCAAAATTAGACAAAGCTCAAAAATTAGGTGTTATAATATTGACAGAAGATGATTTTCTGAACATGATAGGTTATAGAAAGTAGGATTTATGAGAAGAAAAACGAGGATAATACAAATATCTGGCTTGCGGGGACTTTGTCTGGCTGTTTTTACTGTTGCCTGTCTGGTTGCAGGTTTTATAGCATTTCCGGCAATTGTTGCAATGCATGCATGGAATTATATCGCTGAATTTATTGCAATACCGGTTATAAATGTCTGGCAAGGGTTACTGCTCTGGGCAATAATTGCTATTTCAGGGGTTATTATAAATGATAGAAAAAAGTTTCTTGTTGCATTTAAAACTCCTGATAGATTGACTGATAAAGAAATGAAAACACTTCTGGAACGGATGAAAATCCAATCTCAAACTCAGGCAATAAATTCTATGATTTTAAAGTCCGGTGATATTAAGCCGGTTGAAAAGACAGATAAATCTGATGAAAAATCAGAAGAAAAAAAGGAGAATGTATGAAAAAAGTATTGTTATCTATTACTGTTTTAAGCCTTTTGTTAGGCTGTGCTTCGCTTTCTACACAGGCTGTTTCAGATGGTGTAGAAAGAGGTTTTGTGTCAGTCAGTTCTTCTGCAAATACAGAAGTTACGCCGGATGTTGCAGATATTTCAATAGCCGTGCAGACTTTTGATACTAAATCTCTGCAAAAGGCTACAACAGAAAATAAAGAAATTTCTGAAAAAGTTATTTCAGCGTTAAAAGGTATGATTAATCCCGCAAACGGAGATTATGTAAAAACAATGGATTACAGTGCTTCTCCTCTTTATACATATTCTGGAAGTAAAAGAAATTTTGACAAATATCAGGTATCAAATACTGTAATTGTTCACACAAAATCAATTGACAAAGTGGGTTCAATGATTGATAAGGCAATTTCTCTCGGTGCAACAAATGTTGATAACTTAGCTTTGTCTGTTTCAAAATACGATGATCAGTGTAATGAACTTCTTGTAACTGCAACAAAGAAAGCTCAAGGCAGAGCAAATTTACTGGCTAAAGCCGCATCAACAACGGTAACAGGTGTTCGTTCATTGAACGTAAGCTGCAGTGCAAACAATTCAATAACTCCTCAATACCGTATGTTGTCTGCAAA
The DNA here is from genome assembly GCA_944325005.1 of Candidatus Gastranaerophilales bacterium. GTDB lineage: Bacteria > Cyanobacteriota > Vampirovibrionia > Gastranaerophilales > Gastranaerophilaceae > Stercorousia. The sequence goes on from CALUYO010000006.1 coordinate 44,827, forward strand.
TATCGGCGGTGCTGATATGGAAGCAAAAGCGGCTTCAACATCTATTGAAAAGGGTATTGTAAAAATTTATGCAACTGTTAACGCTACATTCTTTGTAAAATAACATTGACGTATTCATCGTCTATATTTTCAAAAAATTCGGTAAAATTTTTTGTGATAATGTTTGAAAGTGCAAGCTGATAATACCCTTGCATGCCTTCGTTCCAGTTAAAATTTATCGAATCATGTAAGATAAGTGAAAGCTCAAAAATATTTTTGAGCTTTTCTATTGTTTTTTCATCATTGATATCCATTGTCTTTCCCTTTTTACTTTTGTACATATATTTATCATAATATACATAATAATAAGTACATGTATAACATATTATGCACATTTTGTCAAATATACTATTATAATTTATATGAGCATTAGAGAAGATATAAAAATTTTAATTACAAAAGAGGCTAAAACATTAACGGAAATTGCCTCAAAAATTTATAGTGATAAAGAAAAAAGAAAAGCGGTTAATTGTTTGTCTCAAAAACTTAGATTGAAAACAATTAAATTTGAAGAAGTTCGTGAGATAGCAGATATCCTTGGTTATGATATAAAATTTGAAAAAAGAAAATAATTAATAATTAGTCGGGCTTTAGCCCGACTAATTAATTAACTATTAAAAATGATTTTAAACTTCTTCCAGCACCGTCCCCCACAGATGTTACGCTATATTTGTCAAGATAATTCATAGAAGTTGAGCTGCCTCCGTCAAATGCCATTGCCCTGTCCCAGCCAAGACTTTTTACGTAATCATGCACTTCATACATATCCATCGGATGTTTATCGGTAATGATTAAAATGTGCGCATCATCACCTTTCAGACCGATGATTGTTCTTGCTGTCTTATGTAGTACAGAACAGCTTTCTCTTACAATTTCACCGGCTTTGTTTTTAGTTATAAAACCTTCTTCCTCAAGTCTTAACTGCGGATATACAAGCGGTCCTCCCTGAGCCGAAGTTATAATATTACATCCGAAGTCAACAGAGCTTTTGTGCGGGACTATTTCATAGTGAAATTTACGGTTGTCGCATTCCACAACTCTGAATTCTGTACGGTTGATAATTTTATCTAAATTCCGCATTAAAAACGGATTTCTTAAAAGATTTTCATTTACAAGCGGATCTTCAACAGTATTTCTGTCGCTTACTATATAGGAAATTGTTTTTTGATTTTCCGGATCAAAGTAGCCTGCGTTAACTGTTAATTTTGCTTTTGCACGCTGATGAGCCTCTTTATTTGTGATTAGACTGTCAGAGCTTACAAATTTAACATGCCGTTTCATTCTTTCACCCTTTAAGACAATATGATAAATTCCGTCATTATATGTTACATCAATAGGCGGAACAGCTGCTTTAGCTATGTTCGCTGTTATAAATAGTGTAAAAAACAAAATCAATAATCTTTTCATATTATAAATCCTTTGACTTGTAAAATGCTATGATTGCGCATAAAAATGCAAACGGAGGAAATATTGCGGTTATAAACGGATGCAATACGCCTTTTTCTGCCAGTAAATCAAAGAAAGGCAGGGTTATATAATACAAAAATATACATCCGATTGCAATTGTAAATCCGACTAATCTTTGTTCTCTCGGTTTACTAAAACCTAACAAAGCCCCCATAATTGCAAGCAAAACGCATACAAACGGATGGAAAAATCTTTGCAGATATTTGTTTAGCATATATCTGTATTCTTCATTGAGTCCTTCTTTTTTCAGAAGTTTTATGTAATTATGCAAATCTTGGTTTGTAATTTCACGTTCTTTTTTTACAGAGTACGTCATCAATGTGAACGCATTTTTAGCTGATTCTCCCTGTAAAATATCCATTTTGGGGAATTTATTTATTTCAGTAAATATTCCGTCATTTGAGATATCATATCTTGTTATGTCATATAATTCCCATTTATCCGGAAAATTTTTGCCTGTTTTGGCGTAGAATATATTTTGAAGCTGGTGAACATCAGTATAGCGTTTTTTTGAAAAATCTAATACGATTACATTATACATTGTGTCTTTTGAAAATTTTGAAACTATAACAGCTTGTACCGGAACGTTATTTTTGTCTTTCTGTGTGTAAATATACTGTGTTGAGATATATCCGCCTTTCAATGCACCCGCTTTGTTTACTGAATAGGGAATAAGCTTATCACAGGTTATAAAGCAAAGCCATGTAACAATAAGGCTTAAAACAAGAACGGGGGCAATAATCCTTTGAAACGAAAGTCCGACAGCTCTAAATATTGTGAGCTCAGAATCTTTACTCAATTTATCAAAGGTAAATAATGTTCCTAATAATAGTCCTACAGGAAAAGCCTTTCCAAGAATCTTCGGTAGTTCATAAAAGATGACAAGTATTGCTGTTTTTATGCCGTATTCTCCGGCAAGTGTTCTTTTAATGGTGTTAAGAAGCATTTCCGGAGCAATCCAGACAACCGTAAACAGCAAAATTGCAACAAATGTTGCCATCATTACCTGATTGAAAATATATCTGTCATAAATGGTTATTTTCGGAAATATTTTCATTACAGGGCAAAATCCTTTCCTAAATAGAATTCTTTTGCAACAGGGTCATTTGCGACATCAACACTTTTACCCTGAATTTTGATTTTTCCGTCAAAAATTACATAAGCTCTATCTGTAATTGAGAGGGTTGCTTTAGGGTTGTGGTCGGTTATAAGAACTCCGAGCCCTTTTTCTTTAGAGATTTTTCTGATGTTATCTTTAATATCTCCGATAGCAATAGGGTCAATACCGGCAAACGGTTCATCTAAAAGCATAAAATCAGGGCTTGCCGCAAGAGCACGTGCTATTTCGACCCTTCTTCTTTCACCGCCGGAAAGTGATACGGCCGCGTATGAGCGTAATCTTAAAATCCCGAACTCCGTCAAAAGTTCTTCAAGTTTGCGTTTTTTTTCATTGACAGTGAGTTTATCATTCATCTCAAGAACGAGTTTGATATTATCTTCGACAGATAATTTTCTAAAAATGGAGGCTTCCTGCGGGAGATAGCCGATACCGGCTCTTGCACGTTCATTCATCGGCCAGCTGGAAATATCTTCCCCATCAAGAAAAATATGTCCTTTATTAGGTTTGACAAGTCCTACTACCATATAAAAAGTTGTGGTTTTACCGGCACCGTTCGGACCTAAAAGGCAGACAACTTCGCCTTTATTTATATCAAAAGAAACGTCGTTTACTACGCTTCTATCGCCGTATATTTTTATCAGATTTTTAGCATCAATCCTCATACATACCCCTTCTATATATAAACATCTTACTTAAAAAATATATTTATTGCAATTATTTTTCAAAAAAAAGAGTTTTATTTTTTTATTAACAATTGTAAATGTATATATCTTATATATGTTTAAGATATCTAAACATGTGGCATACATAAAATATAAACCATTTTCTTTTTCTTTATTTTCTCCTACACACATTAACCTTTTACCAAATATGAAATCGGCCGTGATGAGCGGCTATTTTTATGAAACAATTGAATTTATATAAATACCGCAGGTAATTCATAGTTGCGGTTTACAGACAGGCACGTTATACTCCGTTTATCATTGGTGCCTGTCTGATAATTATTAATACATGCCAATAATATTTCTTACTTCGGTTAAAATTTTACGTGCTTCTGTGCGGGCTTTTTTTGAGCCTTCAAGTATAATTTGTTTGACCTCTTCAGGGTGTGCTTCATAATAACGGCGTTTTTCTCTTATCGGAGTAAATTGTTCATTGATTAATGCCCCAAGTTGGCGTTTACAGTCTGCACATCCGCGCAGCCCCTTTTCACATTCGCATTTTACATTTTGAATCTGTTCTTCGTTTCCAAATATTTTCCAATATTTAAAGGCGACTTCACATTCATCCGGGTGTCCGGGATCATCTTTACGCATTCTGCTTCTGTCTGTTATTGCCGTCATTATTTTTTTAGCTGTAACTTCTTCCGCATCCGAAATTTTTATATCATTCTGGAAAGATTTTCCCATCTTATTCCCGTCAAGGCCGCAGATTAATGAACAGTTGTTGAGAAGAGGTTTTGGTTCTTTAAAAAAGTCTGTTTTATATATGTTATTAAAGCGTCTTACAATATCGCGTGTAATTTCTATATGTGCCACCTGATCAATTCCTACCGGAATAGCTGTTGCGTTAAACATCATTATATCAGCACTCATTAAGACCGGATACCCCATAAGCCCGTAACTTATTTGAGAATTAGCCCCCTCTTTTGTCCTCAAAATTTTTGCCATATCTTTAAGGCACGGATCCCGTTCTACCCAATTCTGGGGTGTTACCATGCTTAAATATACATTTAACTCTGCAATTTCAGGAACTAAAGATTGAACATAAATTGTAGCAATATTCGGGTCAATTCCGCAGGCAAGCCAGTCTATTACAACATCTGTTACATCCTGTTTTAAGTTTTCTGTTTTATCATATTTTGTTGTAAGTGCGTGCCAATCAGCAACAAAAAAGAAACACTCATACTCTTTTTGTAGTTTAACCAGATTTTGAATTACCCCTAAATAATGGCCTAAGTGTAATTTACCTGTTGATCTCATTCCTGTTACAATTCTATCTTTCATAACACGCCCTTTCTTTTCTAAACTATTATAGCAAAAAGAAGATATTGTTACTGATAGTTATTATGTAAACAAATGTAACAAAAAATGCAGCTTGTGAAATCAGAAAATTTTTAAATACTTTATATGTATAAGAGAGCAAAAACATAAGGAGAGATGAGATGACTTTTTTAGCAGTTGATGCACAGAAAAATTTATTTACATTGCAAAAAAGCCAATTGCAATTTGAACAGACCTTAGTAATGAGCAGAGCAAACTATATTACTAAACAAATGGGTTATAGAGCATCTGAATTAGAGGAGACTGATGTCGATCCGGATGATGATCCGACCTATATCGCACTGCAACAGCAGGAAGCATATCTTGAAACAAGACAGGATTCACTGGATTCGCAGATAAGTTTGCTGGAAAATGAAATATCAAGCTTGAAAAATCTTGTTACAAGCAATATTAAATCTTCCTGCACACTGAACTTAATAGGTAACTAATCTTTTCGAATCTGGAGCGCGGCGGCAGATACCGGCGTCCCGGGTGTGAATAACTCTACAGTGTTAAGCATCAAAGATGCAATTGTCATCGGGCCAACACCGCCCGGTACCGGCGAAATATATGCGGCGATTTTGGAAGCTTCTTCAAAATTTACATCGCCGCGAACCTTCCCGTTCTCATCTTTAAAAATTCCCACATCAATTATTATACAACCAGATTTTAACATTTTTTCCCCTATAACATTTTTCCCTACTGCTGAAATTACAATATCAGCAGTTTTTGTTATTTCGGAAAGATTTTTTGTATGGCTGTGGCACATTGTAACTGTTGCATTTCTATTCAGCAGCATTTGAGCAACAGGTTTTCCGACAAGATTTGAACGCCCTATAACAACAACATGTTTTCCTTCAACATTAATTTTATATTCGTCCAGTAACAGCAAAATTCCTTTCGGGGTACAAGGGTATACATAAGGTTCTTCACCTGCAAAAAGTTTGCCGAGATTATAAGGGGTTAGACCGTCAACATCTTTTTCAGGCAAAATTGAATCAATAATCTTAAATTTATCAATATGCTCAGGTAGAGGAAGTTGTACCAGAATTGCAGTTATAGAATTATCATTATTAAGTTCTTCAATTTTTGCAAGAAGCTCATTCTGGGAAACACCTGACGGATAGTTTATTACTACAGAATTTATTCCCAGATTTTCTGCCGTTTTCTTCTTGTTGCGGACATAAATAGCACTTGCCGGTTCATCTCCTGCAAGAATAACAGCAAGAGTTGGTTTTTGAGGCAAATTATCTAATTTAGTTTTTAAATCTAAAAAGATTTTATCCCTTAATTTTTTACCGTCTAAAATTACTGCCATGACACCTACTCTCTAACCTGGGGAAGATTTAACCTGAAATAAAACTGCTTTATTGCATCCTGAATCAGCCGTGATTCTCTATCCATTGCATGATATTTTAGTTCATCATCAACAGGAATTACACCGAGAACATCAAGATCAAAACGTTTCAAGAGCTCATAAACAGAAGGCAGATTTGTATTATCAACCTTATTTATAACAACACCGAGCTGATTTCCGGCAGCATATTTTGCACTAAATTCTTCAATACGTTTGGCAAGATGCGCGCTTTCATCTGTCGGATTTGCAACAATTAGAGTTGTATCAATATCAGTATCCACAAGCTGATTTAAATATTTCAAATCAAATTCACAGTCAAAAATTACAATATCATATCTTTCTATCAGCTTAAGCACAGCATCATTAATCTGGCCGGTTATAGGGCATCTGCAATCCTTAGATCCGACAAACCATGAAACAATAATATCAACATTTTCATCCAATGAAACGACAATATCTTCCATTGCCCATTCAACAAATTCTTGTTTTGACATACCTTCCGGAATTCCGGTCTTATATTCATGTTTTCCGCTTCTAATACCATAAATGGTATTTCTGATATCAAGCCCGAAGCTATGACCGAGTTCGCTTGTAAGATCATTGTCAAATAAAAGAATTGATTTTTCTGGAAAATATTCTTGAAAAATCCTCAAAAAGGCTTTTGTAATAGTTGTTTTACCGCTTCCGCTTTTTCCTGTTATCGCTAATTTAAAAGTCAAATCAAATACCTTTCTTTAAGAGTTTCAGACAATTTTTTAGTCAAATCCATAGCCTTTTGCGCCAGTTCTTCACTTAAAGCTCCTGCCCCGCATGATGGTGTAACAAGTGAATTTTCTATGATAATTTTCTCATCAATTCCTTTTTTCGTCAAATATTTAACAGCATTGTCAAAAACAGAAATCATAGAATTTAAATCAGCTTTTTCCAGAATTTCCGGATTAAGTGTCGGTATAACTCCCCAGGCAATTTTTCTTCCCTCTGTAAGATAATTTTTTAAATTCTCGCTGAAAAGACTTAAATTTTGAGCAAACGCATAGGCATCAAGATTTATAATATCAACTCCGGCCTCAATAGGAATTTCCCAATCGCATTTTCCACAGCAGTGAATTGCGCTCATCGCACCATTAGATTGTATTATGTCAGATATTTCTTTTATCATACACATTACTTCATCATTAGAAATTGTTATATAAGCAGATGTTCCAAGCTGTGATATTGAGGGTTCATCAATAAATATTATCGGTGTTGTGTCGGGACTCGCACATTTTATTTCTTTAATCTGCCATAATGCCTTCAGTGTAAGAGTTTTTATGATAATCTCTTTTAATGTTTCATCGTAAAATGCACATTTGCCCGCTTTGTCAACAAGCGTTGTTGAAAGGGTAAACGGTCCGACAATCTGCCCTTTAGCAAAAGCAGGCTTTGTATTTTTTACTATTTTTAGAAATTCAGGAAATGTACAGGAGCTATTTACTGCATATTTATTAATTGTATCGCAGTTAATATCAGCAGTAATTTCTTCATAATCTGCAAAAAACTGTTCTATATTCTCAAAGAATTTATCACTCTCAGTTTCAAGGTATGATTTCCCTGAATTTTCATCAATAAAAAACGAAGGCATATTTTCCAAAAATTGAAAAATCATGTCTTCGTTTTTACTAATTTTTGTTAGCTGAGGCCAGAATGGAATTTTGTTAAAATCTTTTTTAACCAGTTCCATTGCGCTTTCTAAATTGATATGAGGCAAAGAACCTATTGCTAAGCATTCAAGCGTCAATTTAGAATTTTCAGCCATCTGCCGCCTATTCTTCTGTTTCTTCTACGGCTTCTTCGTCAACAGATTCTTTAAGAACTTCAGATGCTGTAACAACAACTGCTAATTCACATTTAACTTTCGAAGTTAATTTAATAAGCATTGTATATTCACCGATTTTGTTAATCGGAGCATTTAAAGAAACATTTTTTCTGTCAACTTCAATACCTGATTTGCTTTGAAGTTCTTCAGTCAATTTTTTAGTAGTAATAGTACCAAATAATTTACCTGATTCTCCTGCTTTTGCAGAAAGTTCAAGTTTGCCGAATTCTTCAATTTTCTTAGCTTTTTCTAAAGCTTCAGCGTGTAATTTTTCCTGTTTAGCTTTAATTCTTGCCAAATTCTTTTCTCTATTTTCTAAAGCACCTTTAGTAGCAACTTCTGCAATAGATTGAGGAAGCAAGAAATTTCTTGCGTAACCGTCTTTAACATTAACGATGTCACCGGCTTCTCCGAGGTTTTGAACATCTTTTTTTAATATAACCTGCATTTTATATCTCCTTTTCTATTTATATCTCGCAAGTAAGCCTATGGTACAATAAACAAAACTTAATGTCGAGTATTTTTTTCAGATTGTAAAGCACAAAGTTTGCAGTCTAAGTTTTCCAGTTTTTCGCAGACTTTGTCAAGATTGTCCAATATCATTTCAGCAAAGGCGTATTGATAATAATTATCCTTGTCATTTTGAAAAGAAAGCATAAGAGAATCATTCAAAACTTTCATCTGGTTATAGACATTAATTGTATTTTCAAGAATATTATTAATTTCTTCTTCCATACTAACCTCTTAACTAATAAACTAGGTTATAAAACTATTATACTAGTTTGAAATTTATTTGTCAAGTAACTATTATAGTAGTTAATATGACTAGAAAAAATGGTGTTAAAAATAATAAAATAGGTCTTAAAATTAAATTAGAACGGACAAAACTTAACATATCCCAAGAGGATTTAGCATTTCGTGCGAATGTTAATAAAAATACTATAGGAGCAATTGAACGAGGAGAACAATCTCCGACTTTTGATACATTGGAAGCTATTGCAGATGCGTTTGAAATGTCTGTTCAAGAATTGTGCAATTTTGATAATATCTGATTATTTAATAGCCGGAAAATAGTATTTTACACCGTTATCAGAACGCCATCTTACATAACCCGTTTTGGGAGTTCTGTCAATATCAAAAACACTCACCAGTGCCCAATTCCCGCGGATTGCAGTTACATTTATCTTTTGAGGCATATTTATTGTTGCTACAATCTGTGATTTATCCTCTGTTGATGTGTGAAGGTCTTTAGCTTCTGCCGGTGCTTCTTTCAACAGATTTAAACCGTATTTTTTGCCGTACATATTATAAAACATTATCCAGCTCATGAATCTGTAAGGATCATCTTTTTTTATCCAGCCCTTCGCTCCTGTAGAATTATTGTATATTACCTGAACCCAGTCCTCAGTTTCATCAGTAACAGTAAGAAGTCCCAAATTTTTTGACGGTATTAAAACTGCAAACAGGTCTTGTGCCTTCACACTTTCAGGGAAAATTTTCCCCCCGAGCCAGCTTATGCTGTGAACGATATTAGAAGTTTCGGAAGGTTCTTTGTATAAAACAATTTCGCTCGGCGCCTGATAAAGACCTAAAGTATTTGTCTGCTCAATGCTTACATATTGCGGGACAACATTATCTGCACACAAAGCATTTACAGGCATCAACAGCATTAAAGCTAATATCAAGAGAAATTTTTTCATATTGCTCCTATTCGCGGAAACTTATTTCCGCATAAGTTTTTTGAAGTTTTGCGCGAACATTATTCATCTGATGTTCTATAACCTCATCAGTTAAAGTAGCATTTTCATCCTGCATTTTTATGCGAAATGCAAGACTTTTGAAGCCTTTTTCAATGTTATCACCCTGATAAACGTCGAAAACTTCACTTCCTTTAAATATATTCTGCTGAACAGCCCCTTTAATAACTTTTTGAATATCGTCAAAGCTGACTTCTTCATTTATTACAAAAGCCAAATCACGACGAACTTCCGGGAACTGAGGAAGCTTTTTATATCGTACGGTATGTTCTTTTATAATTGATATAAGTTCATCAAGATTGATTTCAAAGATAAATACATCCTGACCTTTAATTTTCATTTTATCCTTTAGTATCGGATGAATTTGACCGAAATACCCTATATTTGTAAGATTTTTACCCAGAATATTAACTTTTGCACTTCTGTATGGATGCATATAATCAATATCTTCACAAGGAGTTAATTTAATTCTTTTTGTAACACCAAGTTCTTCAAACAATTGCTCAATAACTCCTTTGAGAGTATAAAAATCAGTATGAGATTTTACCTGCCATTTAGAATTTTCAACTTCTCCTGTCAAAACACCTGCAAGAAATCTTGTTTCTTTAACACCGGTGTTTTTCTCATCAGCTGGAGCCATAACCTTGTAAGTTTTACCTATCTCATAAGCCCAGAGTGTTTTCTGACCGTTGTCGTAGTTATATTTCATGCAGTTGAGAATACTTCCTGCCATATTTTGTCTGAGCATTGTACTTTCATCACTTGCAGAGTTTAATACTTTAACCGCTTTTGAATCATCAAAGTTTTGCATATATTTATCAAGCAACGGTTTTCCGATAAGAGATGTTGTTATAATTTCGTCCAAACCAGCCGAAAGCATTAATTCATTTACTTTTTTAACAACTTTTTCTTCCAGAGAAATTTCAGGAGTGCTGTTTTTATTCGGCAGGGTCGGTGTAATTTTATCATAGCCGTTAATTCGTGCAATTTCTTCAATTAAGTCAATTTCTCGGGTAACATCACCTGCTCTGAAAGACGGAACAAGAAATTTTGCAGCCAAATCATTACCGCCGAGTTTTTTGAACCCCAGTTTCTCAAGAATTGAAATACATTTATCAGGAGCAATCTCACAGCCCAACATTCTTTTAATCTGTGCATATCTCAAAGTAATTTCAACATGTTCAAGTTCATTTTTGCCGGCTTCAACAACTCCATCAATTTGGGCATCCGCAAGCTCGGTAAATAGCTGCATTGCACGCATTAAAGCCGGTTTTACAGATTCTATATCTACCCCGCGTTCAAATCTTGCTGAAGCTTCTGAGCGGTAGCCCACACTTCTTGAAGATTTTCTTGTTGTCACAGACGGGAAAAATGCAGCTTCCAACGCAACATTTTTAGTATTATCATCAATTTCTGAATTTTCACCGCCGAAAACACCTGCAAGACAAACACCTTTATCTTTATCGGCGATTAAAACGCTGTCAGTCGTCAAAACTCTTTCCGTACCGTCGAGTGTAACGATTTTCTCGCCTTCTTTTGCACGTCTTATGGAAATATAACCGTTCAATTTATCCAGATCAAATGCGTGAAAAGGTGTTCCGTATTCAAGCATTACATAATTTGTAATATCAACAGCATTGTTAATTGCACGGACACCTGATGCTATTAGTCTTTTTTGCATCCAATCCGGAGACGGTTTAATTTTTATATTTTTCAAAATGCCGAGTGAATAGTATTTGCAAACATCATTATCAATAATTTCAACCTTAAATTCGTCCGTAGACAAATCTCTTGTGCATTCAAGAGGTGAGAATCTTAACGGTTTATCAAAAATTGCACTCAATTCTCTGGCAATCCCGATAACAGACATCTGATCTCCCCTGTTTGCAGTCGGAGCGACATCAAGAATATAATCTTTTTCAAATCCAAGAACATTTTCTACATTTTCACCGATTTTTACATCTGGGAAAATTCTGTTTAAAATAAGAATTCCATCCTCCTCCTGATACCCGCGTTCAGAAACACCAAGTTCATCAGCAGAGCAAAGCATCCCCTGAGATTCAACGCCGCGTATAACAGCAGGAGTTAAAGTAAACATCTCACCGGTTTTTCTATCAAGCACCTGAGAACCGACAGAAGCATATGGAACAATCTGACCTTCTGCGATGTTCTGCGCACCACAGACAACCGTTTTCAAACCCGAAGCGGTATTAACAGTTACAAGGTGGAGTCTGTCAGAATTCGGATGATTGTCAATTTTTTCAATCTTAACAGTTTTTATATTTGTAAAACGCGGTTTTACCTCTTCAACTGCTTCAACCTCCAGACCGCTCATAGTAAGTTCATGCGCAATCTGTTCAACTTCTATATCTGATAAATCAACAAATTCGTTTAACCAGTTTAATGATACTTGCATTTCTGTAATTCCCTCTCACTTTAATATTCTATACCTGAATAATACAACAAACCTGAATGAATTACAAACCTTTATTTATGTTATAATTCAGTTATGAAAAGAGCAGTAGTATTTGCATATTACGACAAAAACGGAATTGTTAAAGATTACGTAATTTACTATTTACGCGAATTAAAAAAAATCGCAGATACTATAATTTTTGCCTCGTGCTGTGATATAAAAAATCCGGAAGCTTTGAATAATCTGGCAGATAAAATTATTGCAGAAAAACACGATGAGTATGATTTCGGTTCATACAAACGCGGTTTCTTGTATCTTAAAGACAGACTTGATGAATATGATGAACTTATATTTGCAAATGACAGCTGCTACGGACCGTTGTACCCTCTTGAAAATATTTTCAATTCTATGACTGACTGCGATTTTTGGGGTATTACCAAAAACAATTTCGGGTACAAAAAAAGCCTGGGACATTTTTTTATTAAGCGTCCGCATATACAAAGTTATTTTATTGTTTTTAAACGTGAAATTTTTACACAAGATTTTTTTGCAGATTTTATACAGTCTGTAAAACATCAGGAGTCAAAAAAACTTGTTGTATCAAACTATGAAATAGGACTTACAGAACTCCTTAAAGAAAAAGGATTTAGATACAGAACATTTATTAACGCATATGAAAACATAAATAACATTACAATTCTAAAATGGCGGCAGATTATTGAAAAACATAAAATGCCTTTTGTAAAAAAATCCCTGTTTGATTTCAGAAACACAGACGCATCTACTATTGAAGGCTATGAAAAACTGCTCGGGAATTATCCCGCTAATTTGATAGTTCTTCCGAGAAAAATTAATAAAAAAGTCCCTTTTCAAATTAAAAAATTAATATTTGACATACTCGCGAATTTTCCGTTTCCGATAAGAAAACTTTTTGCAATTACGATTAATAAATTATTTCCCTTTATTAAAGATTAATTTTTTTGAATTCTTTTTAATTTGCTGTAAATACCAGACAAGCTGTGCGAATGGAATAAATAAAACTACAAAAGGATTCCTATACTTTTTAAAAATCTCATAATATATTTTCATCTGAAGTTGTTGCGGGCAATAATGTTTTGACTTATAAATATAACTGTCAGTATGTAGACGCCATTTGGTCAATAGCTCTGGGATATAATAAAATTTTCCGGTATATGCCAGCTGAACCCACAGCCACCAGTCTAAAAGACAGTCCATGGGCGGATTGAAACTTATATTTAATAAATCATTTCGTCTGACCATTACAGACGAAAATGTAAAAATTTTATTACTGAGATAAAAATTGTAAAACATGTTTTTGGGGTAATGCTTTTTTCTCAAAAGCGAACGTGTTTTTTTTAGAGCAATAGTAAAATCTTGAACTTTTGCTTTATCACCGAAAAATTCACAGTCATTAAAAATTAAATTTACGTCAGAATATTTTTTTGCGATTTCAACTTTTTTTTCAATATTGTCAGGAGCTAAAATGTCATCGCTCTCCAAAAATACTATCCATTCGCCTGTTGCATTTTCAATTCCGCGTTTTACCGTATCTTTAAGCCCCAGATTTTTTTCGTTTATGAACAGTTTAATTCTTTCATCTTTGAATGCTCTAATAACATCAACTGAATTATCACTTGAACAATCGTCAATAATTATTAGTTCCCAATTTTCATAAGTCTGATCTAAAACAGACTTTATAGTTTCTTTTATGTAATCCTCATAATTATAGCTTGCTGTAACAACTGAAATTTTCATAAATCTATCATACAACAAAAAAATCACCCTAAAATAAGGGTGATTTTTTATTATGTGTAAATTTTAAAATTTATCTTTTTATTTTGCCTGGTTGTCTGCAAGCTTTCCAAACTGCTCGTCAATTTTTGCAAATTTTGCTTCTATAGCATTTACATATCTCTGGCAAGATTCTTTATCTTGAAGCCAGTGTGGAAGAACTGCTTTACGTGCTTTAGTTAATTTGGAATTTTTGCTGGAAGCAGCATATTCTTTAACTGCGTCATATTCTTCTTTTGTTAAGCCGGCATTTTCAAGAGCTTTTGACTTTTTAAATTTAACCGGATCATAATCTGCAAAAGCAGCTTGAGCATCTGCAATCATATCATCTCTTTGCAAAGATGTCAGTCTTTGACTTTCAAAGTTATTAGCATAATATCTGTGAGCATCATTTGCAGCCTGTTCTTTAGAATATGTTGCCTGTCTTTTAGACGCTATATCTTCTGATTTACCTGCAATTTTAGCTTTTACTTTATCTTTTGTACTTTTGAACAAATTTTTGATATCTTCACCGAATTTTTTCCAAGAGAAATCTTTTAAATAATTGCCAATCTGTTTACGGTAAATTATTCCGGTAGTTACAGCTGCTACACCAACTGCAGCTCCTGCAATTTTTAATCCTTTTTTATCTTTTTTGAATTCAAAATCTTCTCCTGCTTCAATTTTATCAGCATTTTTAATTAATTGTTTTTTAAATTCATCCTGAGATAAAGTTTTAATTTTGCCTTGTGGATTAGTAACCTGAATTTTTCCCTGCTGGGTCATTTCGACTTTATTACCGCCGATTGCTAATGCGGGTCCGATTGTCATGTTGTCTGCCATACACTTTTACCTTTCAAAATTTACACACGTTACTTTGTTTACATGAAAACACGTCAAGAAAATAAAATGCTAATTTTAATTTAAATATTAACAAATATTTACAAAAAATACTACCCCTTATTTGGGGTAGTATTTTTAACTCTCAATCTTATTTTTTCGGATAAGCGTTTTTAATATCTGTTACCGCTACACCCTGTCTTTAGTTTAGACTGCATAAGTTTTATACAACACCTGTGTGGTGGATGGAGCGGCTACGCTCTGTCTTTAGTTTAGGCTGTACAAGTTTTATGCAGTACCCGAGTGGCGGGTGGAGCGGCTACGCTCCCTATGAACAACCGGAATATCCGCATTTCAGACAGATGAAACATCCTTCAGCCATCTGAATTTCGTTTCCGCATTCAGGACATTTTACTGTTTTAATTTCACCCGTAGGTTCTTCTGTTGTGTCATCCTGAACTTGGTTCAGGATCTCAGTTCCAACCTTTTCTTCAGTCTTTTTCTTATCATCCAAATTCATAGGCTGGAACTGACGAGAATTATTTCTGTAAACAGTTATACCTTTCAAGTTATTTTCATAAGCAAGAATGTAAGCTTCTTCAATATCTTTGCGGGTAGCGTGTTCTTCAAAGTTAACTGTTTTAGAAACTGCATTATCAGTATGAAGCTGGAATGCTGCCTGCATTTTTACATGCCAGTATGGTGAAACATCATGAGCTGTTACAAAAATATGTTTAGCATCTACAGGAACACCGTTAACATGAGCAACAGACCCTGTTTTTGCAATTTCTTTCATCAAAGCTTCTGAATAGAAACCGTGTTCAACAGCGTAATCTTTAAATATCGGATTAACTTCAAGCATTTCAGTACCATCCATGATTAATCTTGAGAATACAAGACCAAACAGAGGTTCTACACCGCCTGATGCTGATGCTATCATAGAAATTGTGCCTGTTGGTGCAATACATGTTGTTGTTGCGTTTCTAATACCATATTTTGCAATTTCAGCATCCATTTCTTTCCATTGCTCATCAGAAATTTTTCCGGCAGATTTTCCTTTATATTTGTTATACAAATAGTTTGGAGCATCATAAACACTGCCCTTAAAGTTATTAAATCTTCCTCTTTCTTTTGAAAGTTCAATAGATTCGCATTTAGATTCGTAATCGATGAATTCCATAACCTGACCGGCCAATTTTGTACCTTCTTCTGATGCATAAGAAATACCGAGTTTCATAAGCATATCAGCCCAGCCCATTACACCAAGACCAATTTTTCTGTTATTCTGTACCATTTCAGAAATTTGAGGCAACGGGTAGTTATTAACTGCGATTACGTTATCCAAAAATCTGATAGCAGTTCTTGTGGTTTCTGCTAATAAATCCCAGTTGATTGAACCATTTTCAACCATTCTGCCAAGATTAATCGACCCTAAGTTGCAAGCTTCATAAGCAAGCAGAGGAACTTCTCCGCATGGATTTGTTGATTCAATGTCGCCGATTAAAGGAGTCGGGTTATCGGAATTCATTTTATCGATGAAAATAATACCCGGTTCACCGTTTCTCCATGCGCCGTCAACAATCATATCAAATACTTTTTTAGCGCTTAATTTACCGGCAACAGTGTTATTTTGCGGATTGATAAGTTCGTAATCAGTACCGTTTTTTAAAGCTTCCATAAACTTATCTGTAATTGCAACAGAAATATTAAAGTTATTTAACTTGTTGTTATCGCTTTTGCATTCAATAAAGTCTAGAATGTCAGGGTGGTCAACTCTCAAGATACCCATATTTGCGCCGCGTCTTGTACCGCCCTGTTTAACAGCTTCAGTTGCAGCGTTAAAAACTTCCATGAAAGATACCGGTCCTGAAGATACACCCATAGTTGACCTTACAACACTGTTTTTAGGTCTTAATCTTGAGAAAGAAAAACCTGTTCCTCCACCTGATTTATGGATTAAAGCTGTATTTTTAACAGTTTCAAAAATTCCTTCAAGAGAATCCTCAACGGGAAGCACAAAGCATGCTGCAAGCTGTCCGAGCTCTCTGCCTGCATTCATTAATGTCGGAGAATTCGGCATAAAGTATCTGTTTGTAATAGCTTTATAAAATCTATCAGATAATTTATCAACATCAGACTGGGATTTTCCAAACTTTAAATCTCCTGACGCAATAGTATCAGCAACTCTTCTGAACATGTCAGCAGGAGTTTCAATACATTTCCCCTCTTTATCTCTCTTCAAGTATCTTTTTTCAAGAACTTTTACTGCATTTTCGGATAAATCCAATTTATCCATACATGTGGTATCTGTCACATTAACCTCCCCTTACTTTATATATTTAATTTATTTCAAAAATCATGTCTATTCTATTATTTTACATCAATAAAAACAGGGCATGGAAAAATCTGTTACAAAACTTTTACGAAACGTTACAGGAAATTATACATATGTATATGTTTATAATATAATATTTAATGAGGTATTACATTGAAACATTCAAAACTCACAGCCCTAATATTTTTAGCGCTAATTTTAGGTGTAATTGTAGGTCATTTTGCCCCTGACTTTGCGGTTAAAATGCGACCTTTTGCGGTTATATTTTTACGAATGGTAAAAATGATTATTGCACCGTTATTGTTCGCAACGCTCGTTGTCGGGATTGCAGGGCATGGTGACGCCAAAAGCCTTGGGAAAATAGGGCTTAAAACTATAATTTATTTTGAAATTGTAACAACCCTTGCCCTTATAATCGGGCTCACTATGGCAAATGTATTTAAACCCGGTGTAGGCTTTGTTACAAGAAATACCCCGCATGCAATACACATGCAGGAAGCCGGACTTATGGCTGCAACTCAGGCTCATACTTCAATCAGTGAAATGGTTACAAGTATTTTCCCGACAAGTATTATTGATGCCATGGCTCAGGGAAATTTACTGCAAATTGTAGTTTTTTCAATATTCTTTGCACTTGCAATGGTTGCAGTCGGTAAAGCAGCAAAACCTGTTATAGATGTCTTGAATTCTGTTTCCCAGATAATGTTTAAATTTACCGAATACGTTATGTATTTTGCTCCTCTGGGGATATTCGGCGCAATTGCATCCACAATAGGTGCTAACGGCTTATCGGTATTAAAAAGCTACTTCAAAGTAATCGGTGCAATGTATTTTGCTTTAGCAATATTTGTGCTTTTAGTATTATTTATTGCGTGTAAAATAGTTAAAATTTCGTTCAGAAACTTATTGCGGGCCGTACAAGAACCTGCTTTGCTAGCATTTACAACCGCAAGTTCAGAGGCAGCTTTTCCTAAAGCTATGGAAATTATGGAGCGCTTTGGAGTTCCGAAAAATATCGTGGGTTTTGTAATGCCTACAGGTTACACATTTAATCTTGACGGAAGTACAATTTATCTTGCGATGGGCGTTATATTTTCATCGCAAATTGTAGGAATTCATCTTGATTTAAATCAGCAATTAATTATCATGCTTGCACTTATGCTTACAAGTAAAGGAATTGCCGGTGCTCCGCGTGTTGCATTAATCGTTCTTGCAGGAACTCTTGCAAGCTTTAATATCCCAATCCTCGGTGTTGCAATACTTTTAGGTATTGACCAGATTCTTGATATGGGAAGAACTGCAATTAACCTTGTAGGGAATTGCGTTGCAACGGTTGTTATCGCACGCTGGGAAAAAGCTTTCGATTATAATAAAATGGCCGAGTTTGTAAAACAATCAAAAGAAGAAAGCCTCGGAAACGATATTCATAAAACATTGGAACAATTTAAAGAAGGATAATTTATTATGGCTAACGAAACAAGCACAAAAACAGAGTACAAAGATACTTTAAATCTTCCTCAAACAACTCTTGCAATGAGAGCAAATGCAACTGTCAGAGAACTTGAAATTCAAAAGTTCTGGGAAGAACATGATATTTATAATAAAATTATAAATAACCGCGATAAAGCAAATAAATTTATTTTGCATGACGGACCTCCTTATTTGAGTTCTGAAAAAATCCACGTTGGTACGGCTCTTAATAAAATCCTCAAAGATATTCTGCTGAAATACAAAGCTCAGGCTGGATATTATACACCTTACGTTCCTGGATATGACGGACACGGGCTTCCTATCGAAAATAAGGTTGTAAAAGAAATTAAAGGCGGAAGAAGCGCCTTAACTCCTTATGAATTAAGACAAAAATGCAGAGAATTCGCACATAAAAATTTAAAAGGTCAGGAAAGCGAATTTAAACGCCTCGGCGTACTCGGCGATTGGGAACATCCTTATTTAACCATTGCTCCGGATTTTGAAGCTGAACAGGTAAGAGTTTTCGGTGATATGTTCAAAAAGGGGTACATCGAAAAAGGTATGAAACCTGTTTACTGGTGTGCATCATGTGAAACAGCCCTTGCAGAGGCTGAAGTTGAATATGCCGATCATACTTCAACATCTATTTATGTAAGATTTAAGTTTGACGAAGAAAGCAAGAAAAAAATTGATACAGAGATTCTGAAACAAGTTCAGAATGACAGAGATATATATGCCGTTATCTGGACAACAACTCCATGGACAATTCCTTCAAACATGGCAATCAGTATGCACCCGAAATTTGAATACACATTTTTCGAATATAAAGGTGATGTTTATGTAGTAGCTCAGGAATTGTTAGGTTCATTCCTTGCAGATGTTGAGTGGGAAGAAAAAGATATTAAAGTTATAGGGTCTTGTACAGGTTCCGAACTTGAATTATTGAATACAGAGCATCCGCTTGCTCATAGAAAATCACCGATAATCTTAGGTGAACACGTTACCCTCGATGCCGGTACAGGTTCTGTTCACACAGCTCCCGGACATGGTTTAGAAGATTATGAGGTAGGATGCAAATACGGAATTGAAGTATTTTCACCTTTAGACAGCAAAGGTGTCTGGACAGATGCAGTTAATGACAAAGATTTGGAAGGAGTTCCATATTACAAGGGTAATGCTATTGTAATCGAAAAACTCAAAAACTGCGGAGCACTTTTAAAAGCTCAAGACATCAACCACAGCTATCCTCATTGCTGGAGATGTAAAAATCCTGTAATTTACAGAGCAACTCCTCAATGGTTTGTTAAAGTCGATAAATTCAGAGATAAAACTCTTGAAGAAATTAAAAAAGTCAAATGGATTCCTGCAGGCGGTGAAGCAAGAATTTCAAACATGGTTGCAGGACGTACTGATTGGTGTATTTCAAGACAGCGTGCATGGGGTGTTCCTATCCCTGTATTCTATTGCGAAGACTGCGGTGAAGTTATCGTTACAGATGAAACAATTGAAAATGTTGCTAAGATTTTCGAAGAAGCGGGCAAGGCTGTCGGGGAAGAAAATGCAAAAGCGTATCCGCAGGGTAAAATAGGCTCGGACGCTTGGGTTAAATATTCTGCAGAAGAATTATTACCTCAAGGTTTTAAATGTCCGAAATGCGGCAAACAACATTTCCGTAAAGAAAATGATATTATGGATGTCTGGTTTGACTCAGGTATTACATGGCGCGCCGTAGTAAACAAACGTTCAGAAGAACTCGGCACAACTCCGGTTGAAATGTATCTTGAAGGTTCTGACCAGCACAGAGGCTGGTTCCAGTCATCTTTATTGACTTCAGTTGCAACACAGGGAATTGCACCATATAAATCAGTGCTTACCCACGGTTTTGTATTCGGCGAAGACGGCAGAAAAATGTCAAAATCCCTCGGCAACTATATCAGACCGGATGAAATTATAAACACATACGGTGCAGATATTTTAAGACTCTGGGCAGCTTCTGTTGATTACAGAAACGATACAAAAATCGGAAATAATATAATCAAACAGCTTGCTGAAATCTTTAAGAAAACAAGAAATACTTCAAGATTTCTTGTCGGCAACCTCTTTGACTTTGACCCGAAAACGGATTACGTAAATTATGAAGATTTGAAAGAAATCGACAAATTTGCACTTCACAAACTAAACCACTTAATAGAAACTGTAACGGAAGCATTTAATAACTATGAGTTCTACAAATACTTCCAGCAGTTACAAAATTTTGCAGCTGTTGATTTGAGTTCTTTCTACCTTGATATTGTAAAAGACAGACTTTACACAGCCGGTAAAAAATCTTTATCGCGCAGAGCCTGCCAGACTGTTTTATATGAAACTTTGCAGACTTTAGTAAGAATGCTAGTACCTGTTATGCCTCATCAGGCAGAAGATATCTGGATGAGCGTGCCGGAATGCCAGCGCGGCGGACTTGAAAGTATTCTGCTTTCAGATTGGGTTAAACCAAATGCACAATGGACTAATGAAAAATTGGAAGAAGATTTTTCAAAAATTCTTAAAACTCGCGAAGTTGTAACAAGAGCAATTGAACCTCTCCGTGCAGATAAGAAAGTTGGAAGCTCGCTTGAAGTTGCAGTTTATGTAAAAGCCGATGACAACGCAGTTTTAAAAGCTAATGAAAATGAATTATGCAATATATTCATTACATCACAAGCTTATATCACAGACGAAAAACCAGAAGACGTATTAAATGAATACACTGAAGAAGGCTACACTGTTTGGGTTACAAAAGCAGAAGGCGAAAAATGCGCCAGATGCTGGAAATACAGAAAGCTTGATTCAAACGGAATCTGTGACGAATGCGAAGAAGCTGTTAAATAACCTAAAAAGAGCCTTATGATGAGGCTCTTTTTTTATTAAAATTTGTTAACATTTTTAATTAATCCCTAAAGATTTAAATAAATCCTGCCGTAACCATGATTACAAGTACTATTATAAGGAAATCAGCTTCCAATCACAAAAAACTTATGGAAAGGGTAAAAAAATATGGGAATGGCAGCGTCTCAAGCAAGATTATTAAGCATAACAGCACGTTTGACCAATAACGAAAATACCGGTCAAAGTATTTCTTATGCTAAACAACGTCTGTCAGACCAGACCCAACAGATTACAAATGAATATAATGAAGCTCTATCTGCAACTAAATTAACTGTATTAACAGGCTTTAACGGTGCAGAAGCAACATATACAGATATTTCATACAGTCTTATGACAGGTCTGCAAATGGCTGAAAATACAAAGCAATATATTGTAACAGATACAAAAGGTAGAATCCTTGTTACTCCTGATATTGCAGACGCTTATGAAAAATCTAATGGAAATTACAACCAGTTCCTCGCAAGTTTGACCGGTTCTACAGTATCTAAAAACGGAATGTCATATTCTCAATCTGATCTTACAGTAAATAGAAATGATGAAACATGGGTAAAACTTGATGCTGATGGTAACGAGATTACCGCAGATCCATCCGATCCGGATGCTTATGATAGTAATCCGGATACATTAGCAGCAAAACAAAAAATACATGAAGCCTGGGATGCTTATTTTGCAACTGTTGGTATCAATCTTGGTGATGAAGAACATGATTTTGGTTTTAGCTGGAATGAATTATATGTCACTAATGAAAACGGTGAATATATAGATAAAAATGGAAATGTTATTACTGCGGATCAGGCAAAGGCCGGACAGGGTATAACTGCTGTAGGCTGCGGATATGCGGGTTATAGCGGAACTGATGAAGATGGTAATAATATAAGCGGACCAATAAATTATGAAGGTACAACGGACGAATCTCGGGCGTTATATGATTATGCAATGGCAATTACAGAAGCATATTTGCGTGTAAATAGACCGGGAGAAACAAACTTCAGTACGGAGTTTAATGCTGATGAATTTAATACCGCAGCTAACAGTGATAATACAACAACTCTAAATTATTATAAGAATATATTTACAAAGATGCAATCAAGCGGCTACTTTACGTATACAAGTAAACCGGCTGAAGCTGATGAAAATCACATATACTGTGATGAAGGTACCGGTACCGCCGGTACTGTTCAAAAGTCTCCGCTTTATGATAATACCACGTTTGAAGATGCACTTAGAAATGGAACCTTAAGATTAGAATATTATTCGACAACTGATAAAGGTTTTAAATCGACAACTATATCAGAAGATAGCTGTATTCAGGAAGTTGCAGATGAAAGAGCAATCGCAGAAGCTGAATCTAAATATAATCAGGATATGGCAGATCTTGAAAATAAAGATAAAAAGTTAGATCTCGAACTAAAAAAACTTGATACAGAACATTCAGCTTTACAAACAGAATACGATTCTGTTAAAAACGTAGTTGATAAAAACGTAGAAACTTCTTTTAAAACATTTGGATAATAAAATAAAAAAGCCGCTTAATTTAAGCGGCTTTTTTATTTGTAATTTTTATCGAAAAGTTAAGCTTTTGCAGCACCTGATTTTTCGATAATTTCTTTTTCGATATTTGCAGGAACTTGTTCATAATGGTTAAATTCCATAGAGAATGTACCGCGTCCCTGAGTATTTGATCTCAAATCAGTTGCATAACCGAACATGTTAGCAAGAGGTACGATTGCTCTCACAATAACATTTCCTGTGTTACCAACAGGTTCCTGACCTTCAACACGTCCGCGTCTTCTTGAAATGTCGCCGATAATTGTTCCTGTAAATTCATCAGGAATTTCAATTTCAACTTTCATCATAGGTTCAAGAATGCAAGGTTGAGCTTTCCGGCAGCCCTCTTTAATGGCCATAGACCCGGCAATTTTGAATGCCATTTCAGAAGAGTCAACTTCGTGATAACTTCCATCATAAAGTTCAACTTTAACATCAATCATAGGGAAGCCGGCTAAAATTCCGCCTTCTAAAGCTTCTTCCATACCTTTTCTTGCTGGTTCAATGTATTCTCTAGGAATAGCACCGCCGACGATTTTGTTTTCAAATACAAATCCGGCATTTTCTTCAGCAGGAGAAATTTTAATTTTAACGTGTCCGTATTGACCTTTACCACCTGATTGACGGATGAATTTAGAATCCTGATCGGCAGTTCCACGAATTGTTTCTCTGTATGCAACCTGAGGTTTACCGATATTTGCTTCTACCTTAAATTCTCTAAGCATACGGTCAACAATAATATCAAGGTGAAGTTCTCCCATACCTGAAATAATTGTCTGGCCCGTTTCTGTATCAGATTTAACACGGAAAGACGGATCTTCTTCTGCAAGTTTTTGAAGAGCAACACCCATTTTATCCTGATCGGCTTTAGTTTTCGGTTCAATCGCAACAGAAATAACCGGTTCAGGGAAAGTCATTCTTTCCAAGATAATCGGAGCTTTTTCGTCACAAAGAGTATCACCTGTTGTAGTATCTTTCAAACCAACTGCCGCACAGATATCACCTGCGTAAACTTCTTGTTCTTCAAGACGCTGGTCTGCATACATACGAACAAGTCTTGCAATACGTTCTTTTTTACCATTTGTTGCATTAAGAACATAAGACCCTGAAGTGATTACGCCTGAATAAACTCTTAAGAAAGTTAAACGACCAACATAAGGGTCTGTCATAACTTTAAATGCAAGAGCTGAGAAAGGTTCAGAATCTGAAGAATGTCTTTCAGTTTTTGTACCGTCTTCAAGTTCTCCTTCGATAGCTTTTACATCTACTGGAGAAGGCATATAATCAACTACGTTGTTCAAAAGTAATTGAACACCTTTATTTTTGAAAGCAGTACCGCAGCAAACAGGAACTATTTTGTTTTCGCAAACTGCTTTTCTTAAAGCTTTTTTCAATTCATCAACAGTAATTGAATCAGGATCTTCAAAATATTTTTCCATCAATGCATCGTCTTCTGAAGCGATAGCTTCTACCATAGCATCTCTGTATTCTTTTGCTTTGTCAGCCATATCAGCCGGGATATCTTCTTCTCTAATATCTGTTCCCAGGTCGTTTGTATAAATTTCGGCTTTCATAGTCATAAGATCAATCAAGCCTGTAAATTTATCTTCAGCACCGATAGGAAGCTGAATAGGAACAGCGTTAGCGCCGAGTCTGTTTTTAATTTGATCAATAACTCTGTAGAAATCTGCCCCTGTTCTGTCCATCTTGTTAACAAATACCATTCTAGGAACTTCATATCTGTTAGCCTGTCTCCAAACAGTTTCTGATTGAGATTGAACACCGCCTACAGCACAGAATACTGCAACAACACCGTCTAATACACGTAAAGATCTTTCAACTTCAATTGTAAAGTCAACGTGCCCCGGGGTGTCAATAATGTTAATCTGGTGTCCTTTCCATTCAGCAGTAACAGCAGCTGACTGGATTGTAATACCTCTTTCACGTTCCTGTTCCATAAAGTCTGTTACGGCAGCACCATCGTGTACTTCACCGATTTTATGAGTTTTTCCTGTATAGAACAAGATACGTTCGGTAGTAGTGGTTTTACCGGCATCAATGTGAGCGGCAATACCAATGTTTCTGATTTTTTCCAATGGAGTTTTTCTAGCCATTTTCTCATTTTCCTTTTTATATTGTGTACATCGCTATTAATATTTTAGCCTCATGAAAATTATCACACAAACAAATATTTTTACAAACTGATTTGTTGATATTTTACATATTTGCAATATAATTAAGATTATGAAAACACTTGAAAAAGATTTAATTACCTCGCAAACAGTAAAAGAAACTAATCTCCAGCATATTGCAATAATAATGGACGGCAACAGAAGATGGGCGAAAGAAAGAAATTTACCCTCGGCAATGGGGCATAAAAAAGGTGTTGATTCATTAAAAGCAACATTGCGTGCCTGCAAAGATTTCGGGATAAAGTATTTAACTGTTTATGCATTTTCAACCGAAAACTGGAACAGAAAAAAAGAAGAAGTCGATTTTTTGATGGAACTTCTTGCAATTACGCTCCAAAACGAACTTGCAGAAATGCACTCGGAAGGTGTTGTAATTTCATTTATCGGTGATACAACAAAATTAAGCGATAAATTGCAAAAAATTCTTAAAAATTCTGTTGAAACAACAAAAAATAACACAGGTGTTCATCTTCAAATCGCGTTTAATTACGGCGCGAGAGATGAAATTGTTCATGCGGTAAAAAGCATTGTTGCGCAAGGAATTAAGGTCGAAGATATAACAGAAAATTTGATATCTGAAAATCTATATACAAACAATATTCCAGATCCTGATTTATTAATACGTACAGGCGGGGAGATGAGAATTTCAAATTATCTATTGTGGCAGATTGCCTATTCTGAAATTTATATAACAAAACAATTCTGGCCTGAGTTTGACAAAAATTCGCTTGCTGTTGCAATAGAAGAGTTCCATAACAGGCAAAGAAGGTTTGGGAAATAGTAAAATGAAGATAGTTTTTGCAACCGGCAACGTACATAAATTACAGGAAATAAACGAAATTTCCAAAGGTTCGGGGATTGAATTTGTCTTACCGGCAGATGGTTTTGCTCCTGTAGAAAACGGTGAAACATTTGAGGAAAATTCTTTGATTAAAGCAAGAGAAGCAGCACGTGTCAGCGGCATGACAGCACTTGCAGATGATTCCGGCTTGTGTGTGGAAGCTTTAGGCGGGGCTCCGGGTATACATTCGGCGAGATATGCCCAAACACCTCAGGCAAGGATCGACAAACTATTAAACGTACTTAGAAACGAACAAAACAGAAAAGCAAAGTTTGTTTGCTCAATGACTTTGGTAGACAAAGACGGTAATATATTATTCCAGACACGCGGAGAATGCTACGGGGAAATTGCTTATAGGCAATCCGGAACAAACGGTTTTGGCTACGATCCGATTTTTCGGGTTGAAAACACTTCCCGCAGTATGGCAGAAATGTCTGAAGAAGAAAAAAATGAAATATCTCACAGAGGCAGAGCATTGAGGAAAGTGCTGGAGTTTTTGAAATAACTGTTTTTCAATTTTATGCAATATCTGAGTGGCAGGGCAGCAGCAAGCTGCAAAAAAAAGACCGGCGTGAAAAGATTTTCCGGTCTACAAAAAGATTCGATTTATTCATATACAAAGTTATTTTATTTAGAATACAATACTGCTCTTGCCGCAACAGAACTTGGCAGAATTGTCTGATCATAAAATACTACAGGATAAACATCAGTAGGATTTTTGATCCTACAATTTGTCTCTGATGCTGTACCATCAGTAGCAGAATTATCACATTTTACGAGTCTGTTTGGTGGTTTTACACCATTGACATCTATGAAACCTCTACAACCAGTACCTGTAAGCGCATCTTTTCCTTCTGGACCTTTTGTACAACTGGCTGAATTTGCTGGAAATGAAAACATAATACCATCATTGAAAAATAATGTAACATTACTGTTGGCATCTAAAGTCACAGTATCATTTCCATCTATCCCCCCATTTGCAATCGAATAGGTTCCCCCATTACTAAGCTGTGGCATAGTTGTTGAGCTACAACCAGAAGCACAAACAGAATTAACTACATTCATTCTATTTTCAAAAATAGTTTTAAGCGTGTATGTCCCCGAACCTGTTGCATCAGCGAAATTCCAGTCATCCAATGCTACATTAAGTGTGACAGCCTGTGAAAGAGCGGATAAAGCTTTTTTATATGCCGCTTTATACTGTGCGCCCTGTGTCGAATTCATCAATGTAGGCATTGTCATTGCTGCTACAACACCGATAATACCAAGTGTAATTAAAACTTCCGCTAATGTGAAAGCTCCTCTCATGTTTGATAATCTCATAATCATTTCCACCTTTCTTGAATATTGTATACATGATTATTATACGATATTTATATCAATTTGTCAAGATTATTGATATAAATATCATTATATCATTTTAAACTTGTCTATATATTTTATTAGAGGTTTATAATGAATTTAGATAAAGAAATTATCGGTAAAAAAATCAGGCAAATAAGGAAGGAAAAAGGACTTTCGCAGGAAGAACTCTCCGAAAAAATTGATATTTCTCCGCGTCACATGTGTACTATTGAGAATGGAAATTCTTATCCATCAATAGAAACATTTATTAAAATTTCTGAAATTCTTGATATAGATATCAATGAATTTTTTAATTTAACCCCGCAAAAAAACGATACTCTTAGAAATGATATTTATAACCTGATACAAACTTCATCTATTCAAGAACTTCATCTAATCAAAGATATTATTTCTGCAATCCAGAAAAACAGAAAAATCTGAGATAAACAACAGGATAATTTTAAAATAATATTGTTGACAGCAATTTATGTTTAATAGTAAAATAATTATGTTGCAAAAACAACATAAAATGCCCATTTACTCTAAAAATCAGACAGGGAGAGACAATGAAAAAAAATATTATAATATTTTTGACAGTTATTATTGCCGCAATACTTATAAGATTTGGATTTTCCCGCATTTCTAATTTCTTACAGAATAAAGCTATGATAAACAAACCGGCTCCGAGCGTTACAGTTCAGGAAATTGAAAATAAAAGCGTTATAAGAAGTTTTGAAGCCCCAGGAAGGGTTGTTTCAAAATACAGAGTTGATGTTTTAGCACGTATTTCCGGCTATCTGCAAAAAAGCTATTTTAAAGAAGGTGATTATGTAAAAGCCGGACAGGTTTTGTTTCTTATTGAACCTACGGAATACTCCAATGCGGCAAATGTTGCAGGGGCAAATGTAAAAAATCTTAGAGCACAGCTAGTTTATGCAGAAAAACAACTTGCACGTGCGGCAGAACTTGTAAAAAAAGATTACATTGCAAAGTCACAGTATGACCAGATGCTTTCTAACAGGGATGCCCTTAAAGCACAACTGGCTTCAGCAGAAGCTTCATTTAATGATGCAAACAGGAATCTAAGTTATACGAATGTAAAATCTCCTGTAGACGGTAAAGTCGGTATAATAAATGTAACAGTAGGAAATTATGTTTCACCGACTTCAGGTGCTTTAACAACAATCAACAGTACTAATCCTATATATGTAACTTTCCCGCTGGATTCAAATGATTTTCAGGCGCTTTCAAGCGCAGATAAAGAAAATAATAAAAATAGAAAAGTAGAACTTTTGTTAAGCGGAGGAACAAAATATCCTGTTAACGGAGTTCAAGACTTTCAGGATAACAAAGTAGATCAGTCAACAGGTACTGTAACTATGAGGGCGACATTTGAAAATCCGAATAATCAGCTTATTCATGGAGAGTTTGTCACCGTTAAACTATATGCCAACAATCCTGTTGACGTTCCTGTTGCACCGGTTACTGCCGTTTTAGAAAATCAAGCCGGTAAATATGTTTATAAACTTGATGAAAATGAACTTCCTCAATTAACATACGTTAAGATCGGTGAGCAGCAGGGTGAAAACTGGATTATTACTGAAGGTTTGAAAAAAGGTGACAGGATTGTCACAGAGGGGTTACAAAAAGTTACTCCGGGTAAACCTGTTAAAATCGTCTCAGAAGAAGAAATGAAAAAAATTAAAACAGAAAAAGTAACTAAATAGAGGAACAGAGGGTAAATAAGACAGGAAAACGGACAGGTTTACAAATATATATTTAAAACTTGACCGCCGGCCCCCTAATCTTCTAAGCAAAAGGGATATAATGCAAAACGAAAATAAAGGAAACTTATTTATAAAACGGCCGAAATTAGCAATAGTAATATCTGTTGCTATAATGCTTGCCGGTGCGCTTATGATTTTGGCTCTGCCTCTTGAAGAATACCCGTCTATTACACCGCCGCAGGTTATCGTAACTGCAACATATGCCGGTGCCAGTTCTGATGTTATTGAAGATACAATCGCGGCTCCTGTAGAAGCACAATTAAACGGTGTTGAGGATATGATTTATATGTCATCAACTTCGCAAAACGGACAGTATCAGCTTACATTATATTTCGAAATCGGCTCTGATCCTGATATGGCGGTAGTAAACGTCCAAAACCAGCTGCAGCTTGTTACCCCGCGTCTTCCTGAAGAAGTAAAGCGATACGGCCTTACCGTTCGTAAATCTACCGGCGGCCCCGGTTTAATGATGATTTCGGTTAATTCACCTACACATACATATGATTCATTATATATTGCAAACTATGCTTCTATATATATTAAAGACGAACTTGCACGTATTAAAGGAGTTGGTAAAGTA
The DNA here is from genome assembly GCA_944325005.1 of Candidatus Gastranaerophilales bacterium. GTDB lineage: Bacteria > Cyanobacteriota > Vampirovibrionia > Gastranaerophilales > Gastranaerophilaceae > Stercorousia. The sequence goes on from CALUYO010000006.1 coordinate 74,533, forward strand.
GTTGTTTTCGGCTCATCCGATTATTCAATGAGAGTCTGGCTAGATGCAGGGAAAATGGCAAATCTTGGGGTTTCAATATCAGAAGTTAATGCGGCAATTCAAAGCCAAAATACGCAAGTTCCGGCAGGAGACCTCGGTGTTGAACCGATGAAAAATAAACAGCTCATAAAGCTTACTATGAGGACAAAAGGACGTCTGAAAGATGTCGAAGAATTTGAAAATATAATTATACGTTCAAAATCGGATGGGTCTCAAATTAAACTTAAAGATATAGCAAGAATTGAACTCGGAGCTGAAAGTTATTCATATTTCTCCCGTATCGGAGGAAAAGACTCTGCAATTATTTCCGTAAGCCAGCTGCCGGAAGCAAACGCAATTGATCTTTCAAACAAAATAAGAGCCAAAATGGCGGAATTAAGCAAGAGTTTTCCGCAGGGGATCGAATATAAAATCCAGCGCGACGAAACAGAATTTGTACGAGAATCTATTAAAGAAGTTATTAACGCGATAGGACTTGCAATTGTTCTTGTAGGTATTGTAACTTATATGTTTCTTGGAAGCGGAAGGGCTGCACTTATTCCATTTTGTGCAATTCCGGTTTCACTAATCGGTGTATTTATATTTATGAATATTCTGGGTTTTTCAATAAACCTTTTGATTTTATTCGGACTTGTACTTGCTGTAGGACTTGTTGTAGACGATGCTATTGTTGTACTTGAAAATACACAAAGGCATATTCAGGAAGGGAAAAATCCTGTTGATGCGACAGAAGTTACAATGGAAGAGGTATTTGGTGCTGTTCTTGCAACTTCTCTGGTTTTGATGGCAGTATTTGTCCCGGTATCTTTTATGACAGGAATAACCGGACAGATGTTTAGACAATTTGCACTCTGTATAGCATCTTCTATAGGTTTGTCAACACTTGTAGCGTTAACACTTGCTCCGGCACTTTGTGCAACTATTTTAAAACCCGGTGAAGAAAAAGCAGATTTTGAATTCATTCAAAAATTTGATGACTGGTTTAACAGTATAAGAGATAAGTATCTAGATGGAGTTAAAATCTTTATTAACTCTCCGAAATTAACAATAGTTCTATATCTTGGAATTCTGCTTTTTACAGGTGCAATGTTTTACCTTATTCCAAAAGGTTTCTTACCTACAGAAGATAAAGGTGCCGTATTTTCTCAAATTCAGCTCCCGGACGGTTCTTCCGCTTCAAGAACAGATATGGTTGCAACAGAAGTTGAAGAAAGAATTTTAAACATTCCCGGGGTTGAAAATACGATTACAATGGTCGGCTATTCCGGAGAAAATACTGCTCTTATAGTTGCAGAACTTGCAAACTGGTCTGAACGTAAAAGCAAAGATTTGTCAATGCAAAGTATTCTCAGTAAAATTAAAAAAGAATTTGCGAACTATCCATCCGCAACAATTGCATCATTCTCTCCTCCGTCTATTTCAGGTTTAGGTATGTTTGGCGGTTTTGAATACCAGCTGCTTGACAAAGGAGACAGAACTCCTCAAGAATTATACGATGAAGCTCAAAAAATAATTGCAGAAGCAAACAAAAATTCGGCATTTCAGATGGTATATACTTCATTTACTGCTAATCTTCCCCAGTTATTGATAAATGTTGATGAGAAAAAAGCCCTTGCTCAGGGGGTAGATATTTCTGAAATCTACAGTGCTCTTTCCGGTTATTTCGGGAAATCTTATGTTAATGACTTTAACAAATACGGCCGTGTGTACCGTGTATATTTACAAGCAGATTCGCAATTCAGAGAAAAAACTGCTGATATTGACAAAATATACATAAAAAATAATGCAGGAACAATGGTTCCTTTATCTTCGGTTGTAAGCATCAAAAATATTGTAGGTCCTTATAGCTTAACAAGATACAATATGTATCCTGCAATAACTATTAATGGACAGGCCAGAAATGGTGTTAGTTCAGGTCAGGCAATGAGTGCAATGGAAACTCTTTCAGAACAAATTCTGCCTAAAGATATGGGCTACGCCTGGTCAGGTAGTTCGTTGCAGGAAAAAGAATCAAGCGGACAAATTGGTCCAATCCTTACAATGTCTCTTGTTTTCATATACTTGTTTCTTGTAGGACTTTATGAAAGCTGGATGCTTCCTATTGCTGTACTTTTAATTTCTCCCGTAGCACTTGTTGGGGCGCTTTTCTTCCAGTATGTTTCTGGATATTCACTGGATTTGTATTCACAAATCGGTCTTGTTATGTTAATAGGTTTATCAACAAAACAGGCAATTTTGATTATTGAATTTGCGAAAGATGCCCACCAATCAGGTATGGGAGTAAAAGACTCTGCAATGCAGGCGGCGAAATTAAGGTTTAGAGCTGTTATGATGACAAATATAGCATTCATACTCGGTCTTTTACCACTAGTATTTGCAAAAGGTGCCGGCGCTGCAAGTCGAAATTCCGTAGGTATGACTGTATTTGGCGGAATGATGGCTGTAGCATTTATTGGAACTTTCCTTGTTCCGGCATTTTTCGTTATGGTAGAAAATTTTAAGCTCTATGTTGCACAAAAAGCCAGAGACTTTAGAAAAAAGGATAATTAAATGTTGAAAAAAATAATATTATTATGCTTAATATTAAGTTTTACAGGTGTAAATGCTTTTTCAGCCGATGATATAGGTAATGACTTAAATGAAAAAGAATACCCGCCGGCAGATGCTGTGCTTCCGAAAAAAAATGGAGATGCTGACTTTATTATTGAGGGGTCGGTAGAAAAGAATATTGATATGACGCTTGATAAATGTATAGAGCTGGCGCTGGGAAATAATCCTCAGATTAATGCGGCCTTTCATGATATTCTGGCATCGGATGCAAGAATTAAACAGGTATGGGCGAATTATTTCCCTCAAATAAGCTGGCAAACCGGCTATACCAGAATTCGTCAATTACAATTATCTGACGCTTTGGGCAGAAATCTTACATTTAATTATTATATTCTCGGGCAGGTAACACTCCAGCAAATGCTTTATGATTTTGGAGTAACACAGAATCAGGCAACAATAAGAAGATTAGATTACGAAGCCAATAAGACTACGCTTGGAGCAACAATTAATGATATTATATATCAAACTAAGGATGCCTATTTTAATCTTCTTTATGCGTTCGAAAATAAACGTGTTGCAGAGGACACTGTTAACAAATTTGAAATGTTCTATAATCAGGCTAAAGCATTTTATGAAATCGGGATGAACCCCAAAGTTGATGTTACAATCGCAGAAGTTAATCTCAGTAATGCTAAACTTCAGCTTATTCAAGCAGATAATGCAGTTAACCTGGCTGTTGCAAAATTAAATAATGTCATGGGGGTTCCATTTATTGACAAATATAATGTGCAGGAACGTTTAAAATATCAGCCGGTTGATATTACCTTTAATCAGTCAATAGAGATTGCCAGAGAGGCTCGTCCGGAATTAAAGCTTGCCGAAATAAAGGTTGAAAGTGCAAATCAAACACTTAAACTTGTCAAAAAATCTTATTTCCCGACATTATCTGTAGAAGGTCAATTTCAATTTGGAGGTAAAAGCTGGACATCTAACCACGGTTATAACCTTGGAGGATATCTTAATTTCCCTACGGTAAACGGTATGCTAATTAAAAATGAGATTAAAGAAGCAAGATATTTATATGATAAGGAAATTGCAAATGCCAAGAATACGCAAAATCAAATCTATCTTGAAATCCAAAATGCATACTTACTTCTTGAGGAAAAGAAAAATCAGATGCCTGTTGCAATGCTTGGTGTAAAACAGGCAAAAGAAAACTATGAACTTTCATACGGCCGTTATCGTGTGGGAGAAGCTGATCCTACAGAACTTAAAGATGCACAAATTAATTACCAGCAAGCTCAATTGAATTATTATAATGCGTTGTATCAGTATAATTCAGCTAAAGCCTCTCTTGAAAAGGCTATAGGTAAAAACTTGGCAGCAAATACGAATGACATAATAGAATTAGGGAAATAATCTATTCAAAATCTATTACTTTTTTAACGAAACGTGCAAGAGAAGCTGATAATATATATGCTGCTATCTTGCAAATTATTCCAAATATTGTATAATATAAAACAGATATACAAATTGAAAGGAGTAAGTTATGAGAAGTTTTAAGTTTAAAAATGTCGGGGGGGGGGCAATTTAAGCGCTTTTTTCAGTGCTTTTACTCTTGCAGAAGTTTTAATTACTTTGGGGATACTAGGTGTTGTTGCAGCACTTACACTTCCATCCATTGTTCAAACATACAGAGAGCAAGCAATAGTTGCGCGAGTAAAAAAGTTTTATAGTGTATTTTCTCAGGCTTATACAATGGCTGTAATGGAAAATGGTACTATTGATACCTGGGGCTTAGAGGATAGTACTACGTATGAGGATGACGATGGTAATTCCCTGCATACCGATGCGTCATTAGAGCAATATGATAAATTTTTTACTGTTATTTCAAAATATTTGACAAAAGCCGGCTATGAAAAGATACATAATACTAAAGGCGATGGGGGGTCTCTAAATTCCGGTTATATTCTTCCAGACGGTACGGCAATTATAGGTATGTGGCTTTCGCCTTCTAATTGTTCAGAAGCTGATCCGACATCAAAATGTGGTGATTTTTATATACATGTAGATAACAGACCAAGTCAAGACGAAGATGGAAATTGGAATCCTAATGTTTTTGCATTTAATTTTTATCCGAATAGAATTTCTCCTATGGGGTTAAATACAACATGGGACGAATTTAAATATGGCTGTTTAAGCGGGAGCGCTTATCAATACTGTACCGGTTGGGTTATCGTGAATGGTAACATGGATTACTTACACTGTAAAGATTTGAGCTGGAACGGTAAAACTAGATGTAAGTAATTGATATTAAAATTTCTTAACAAAATTCTTATAAAAAAAGCAATTTTTTTTAACGTATTTACTTTATATATATGTAAGAGATAAATAAAGAGAGAGAAAAGAAAATGTTACCTACAACAGGAGAATTAAATAACAACTCAAACGGAAACGGCCAATTTGGTACTCTAGTTAGAAGAAGAAAAAGAAAAGAAAATGGTAATTTTAGTATTGAAGACTTTGACTATTTAGCACAAAAAGACAGAAGAATGCGCTTTAATAATTCAAAAGATCCGATATATTACGTATTTGATGTAATAGAAAACAGACCGATTTCAACACTTGCAAAAGAGTTTGTAAAAGATTCGTTTTTTGAAATAACAAATTTTGTATCAAAGGTCGTTAGATAATCAATAGGAAATCAGGAAAAGGAACAATAAAACAAAAAACCGGCGATAATTGCCGGTTTTTTGTTTTTGATAATAAAATTTATCTTTTTGAGAATTGGAAACGTTTTCTTGCACGTTTACGACCGTATTTTTTACGTTCTTTAACACGCGGGTCACGTGTTAAAAGACCTTCTAAACGTAGAACGTTTCTGTATTCTTCATTAGCCTTAACCAATGCTCTTGAAATACCATGTCTGATAGCGCCGCATTGAGCAACTACACCGCCGCCTACTGCTTTTACTTTAACATCGTATTTTTCTTGATTATCAGTTAATACTAAAGGTCTGTATACTAACATTTCAATTGCAGGTCTGTTGCCGATATAGTTTTTTAATGTTTTACCGTTAACAAAAATTCTGCCTTTACCTTTAACAAGTTTTACAACCGCAATAGAGGTTTTTCTGCGGCCTGTTGCCATAATTTCTTTATCTGCCATTATTTAGCCTCCTTTTCAAGCACAATCGGTTTTTGTGCTGCGTGCGGATGTTCAGGTCCGTTGTATACTTTTAATTTTGTGAATTGTGTATCACCTAAAGTATTGTGCTGAAGCATTCCTTTTACTGCTTTTTCAATTAAAAGTCTTGCATCTTTTTCACGTAATTCTTTTACGCTTGCACTCTTTAAACCGCCGGGATATCCGGTGTGGTGATAATAAATTTTATCAGTTTCTTTTTTACCTGTTACCAAAACTTTGTCAGCATTGATTACGATTACGAAATCACCTGTATCAACGTTTGGTGTATATTCAGGTTTATTTTTTCCTCTTAAAATATTAGCGACTCTGGTAGCTAATCTGCCAAGGATTTCTCCTTCAGCATCAATCAGATACCATTTTCTTTCTACTTCAAGAGGTTTTGCTGAATATGTTTTCATATGTTTATGTTCCTTCTTTTAGTATTTTTAGTACTCTACTTTCATTAATGTCAATCCGTATGGACTGGCAGTTTGTCCTGCTTTCTTTCTGTCACAGGTTTCAAGAACCTGTTTCATATGTTCGGCAGGCAGATTATGTCCTTCTATTTCTAAAAGGGTTCCGACGATAGTTCTTACCATATTGTAGAGAAATCTGTTTCCGACAATATCAATAATCACTTTATCGCCGTCTTTTTTACATTCGGCTTTTTCTATAAAACAAACTTTGCTCGGGTTCAGCGTTCCGGAGCTTTTGAAACTTGAAAAATCATGTTCGCCCGTTAAATAATTTAGAGCTTTCTGCATTCTTTCAATATTGATATCATATTTTATTCTCATCAAATCCCCATCAAAAGCATTTTTACATTTACGGTTAATAAAAACGTATCTGTAATATCTGCTTTTCGCGGATTTTTGAGCATGAAAACTGTTATCAACCTGTTTCAAATTACTGACGGATATATCTTTGGGCAGGATTTCGTTCAACTGATAGACAAACTTTGAAGCAACAATAGGTTTGTCTGTATCAAAATGAACTACCTGACCGGTGGAATTGACGCCTCTGTCAGTTCTTCCGGAAAAGACTGTTTTAAATCGCCGGTTTATATTTTCGGTGTCACCGAATATCAATGTACTGATTGCTTTTTCAAGTTCGCCCTGTATAGTCGGAGTTTCTGTTTCTATGCCGTTTTCAAACTGAATTTGGCTTCCGGCATAATTTTTCCCGATATACTGAACCTGAAGCGTATAACGCATGGGCTTATACCAATTGGATTAAAGCCATTTCAGAAGCGTCACCGCGTCTCGGCGGTAATCTGAATATTCTTGTATATCCGCCCTGGCGGTCAGAATATTTTTTGCCTATATTGGAGAAAAGTTTTCTCAAAACTGTTTCTTCAGCCAATTTTTTATCAGCAGAAGGAGCTTCAAAAACTTCGCCAGTTGCTAAATCCATATATTTTCCTGTTTCTTTGTCAAAAATGAATTTAGCTGCTTGACGGCGTGCGTGTAAGTCGCCTCTTTTTGCAAGGGTGATAATTTCTTCAGCGTATGGTCTTAAAGCTTTAGCTCTTGCCATAGTTGTTTTGATTTCACCATGTACAAAAAGTTCTGTCGCTAAGGAACGCAACAAAGCATCTCTTTGATCCTTTGCCTTTCCAAGCGTATGTTTTTTAGTTTGGTGTCTCATTTTTTTATTCCTTTATTTTTATTATTATAGCTTACGATTTTTTCTTAGATTAACCTATTTCTTCTTCAACTTCAGGGTTTGGAGCTAAGTCTAAACCGAAGTGGTGAAGTCTTTCGATTACTTCGTCAGAAGATTTCTTTCCGAAGTTTTTAATATTTAACAAATCATGTTCTGATTTTTTCAGTAATTCAGCCATTGAATTAATGCTTGCACGTTTCAAACAATTGTATGCTCTAACAGAAAGTTCCAATTCTTCAATTGTCATTGTAGGAGCATTTGAATCATCTTCTGTTTCTTCTTCAATAGTCATTGAAGGAGTTATAACAGGCTGACCTGTTATTGAAGCAATTTGCATAAAGTGATCAATCAATAAGTTTGAAGCCTGACTTAGTGCATTTGTTACATCAATTGATCCGTTAGACCAGATTTCTAATGTTAATTTATCAAAGTCTATTGAATCTCCGACACGTGTACTTTCTACGTTGTAGCTTACACGTTTGATAGGCATGAATGTTGCATCAATCGGTAAAACATCAATTGAAACGCCTTTAGAATCTCTTGGTACGTCATGTGCAACATATCCTTTACCGGTTTCAACAACAATATCAGCGTGGAAGCTGCCGCCATCTGCAACCGTACAAATTAACCAGTCGGGGTTAACCACTTTAACTCCTGCAGGAAGCTGAATATCACTTGCGAGTACTGCCCCCGGGCGATCAACATCTATTCTCAGGTGCTGAGGTTCTTTGGAATCAGTTTTTACAACCAATCCTTTAAGGTTAAGCATTACATCAATAACATCTTCTAATACACCCGGAATTGCAGTGTACTCATGAGTAATACCTTCAATTCTTGCAGAAGTAACAGCTGTTCCTTCAAGGCTTGAAAGAAGTACACGTCTTAGAGAGTTACCGATTGTTGTACCAAAGCCTTTTTCTAATGGCTCAATTACGAATTTACCGTATTGTGAACCGTCAGAACTTGTTGTTGTATTAACACATTTAATTTTTAATTCCATTTTTTAATCTCCTAGTTTTTGTTAACTATTTGCCGGCGGAGCCGGTTGCCACTCCAATTTATATTGCAGTGGTTTGCCTCTGGCATCTCGCGCTTATTTAGAATAGTACTCGATTACAAGTTGTTCTTTGAAGTCAGGGTCTAATTCTTCTCTTTCAGGAATTCTGTCGAAAGTGATTTTTAGAGCTTCTTTATCAATTGTCATCCAAGCTGGCGCACAAGCCATGTCTATCATTTCTGTAACGCCTTTTAAGAATGCACTGCTTTTTGATTTAATTGTAATTACATCACCTGCTTTTACAAGGTATGATGGAATATCTACTTTTTTATCATTAACGAGAACATGACCGTGATTGACGATTTGTCTTGTCTGTTTACGTGTAATACCCAGACCTGCTCTATATAGAATATTGTCTAATCTTGATTCAAGAAGCTGTAAAAGGATTGTACCTGTTACGCCTTTTCTTCTTGCTGCTTCTTTATAATATTTAGCAAATTGTTTTTCGCTTACCAGATATGTAAATCTGATTTTTTGTTTTTCTGCCAAATGAATTGCGTATTCAGAAAGTTTTTTTCTAACTGCACCGTGTTGGCCTGAAGCAGTTTGTCTCATAGAAGAAGTTAATTTTCTGTTAGACAAATCTTTAACTTTTTTATTTCTGAATAATTTATTTGATGGTCCTGTATATCTAGCCATTTTAAATTTTTCTCCTTTTAGTTATGGCAGGGCATCTATGGTTTGCTGTTCTGGCTTTTAAGCAAGCCCCTGCCGGTTATGTTTCATTTACTCTGTTATCGTATTAAACACGACGTTTTTTAGGCGGACGGCATCCGTTGTGAGGGATTGGAGTTACGTCTTTGATTAATGTAATTTCCAAACCTGCAGCCTGGATTGCTCTGATTGCAGTTTCTCTTCCTGAACCAGGTCCTTTAATATGAACTTCAACTTTTTTCATACCTTGGTCTATTGACTTTTTAGCAACAAGTTCAGCTGCTGATTGAGCTGCAAAAGGAGTTCCTTTTCTAGCTCCTTTAAAACCTGTAGCACCTGCTGTTGCCCAGGCAATAGCATTACCTTGAGTATCTGTTGAAGTTACGATTGTATTGTTAAATGTTGATTGAATGTGTACAACACCCTGCAATACGTTCTTTTTTTCTTTTTTCTTAGTTTTTACTGGTCTTGCCATTTTTATTTCCTCTATTTTTGTAAATTAATTATTTTACTAAACTGTTTTCTTTTTAGTGATTGCTAAACCTTTTTTACCGCGTCTTGTTCTTGCGTTAGTTTTAGTTCTTTGACCGCGGCATGGGAGATTGCGTTTGTGTCTCAAACCTCTGTAAGAACCGATTTCCTGAAGACGTTTGATGTGTAATGAAACTTCACGGCGCAGGTCACCTTCAATGTGGTAGTTAGCCAATTCGTTTCTTAACAATTTAATATCTTCATCTGTTAAATCATCTGTTCTTAAATCCGGTGAAATCTTAGTAGCTTCAAGGATTTTTTTTGCTCTTGTTGGTCCGATGCCATAAATATATGTCAACGCGATTTCCATTCTTTTGTTACGGGGTAAGTCGACCCCTGCTAGTCTTGCCATTTTTCTTTTTCTCCTTTTCTTGGCTTTTGGGCGGTAAGGCTTTGTTATTTTTTTTTATAACTCGGGTCCTTTGTTACCGCTCCCTTGTTGTTAGATTTTTTTATATATGAGGGTTAAATACTTCCTCACCATCTGCCGTTAAGCCCGCAGATTCGGCATTAGGTTATTTTTTAATTAACCCTGTCTTTGTTTGTGTTTAGGGTTTTCACAAATTATTGCGATTCTGCCTTTTCTTTTAATACATTTGCATTTATCGCACATTGGTTTTACTGATGATCTGACTTTCATTTTTCTTTCCTTTATGTTGTGTGTACATTACTTGAGTCTGAATGTTATACGACCTCTTGATAAATCGTATGGTGTCATTTCAACTTTTACTTTATCGCCCGGCAAAATTCTTATGAAATTTTTTCTAATTTTGCCTGAAATGTGGGCTAATATTTCGTGGTCATTTTCGAGTTTTACACGGAACATTGCATTCGGCATAGCCTCTAAAATTGTACCTTCTAATTCTATAACGTCTTTTGACATATTTTCCTCATTTGATTAAATTCGGCTGTTTAGTATACACCTATTAAGATGTTAATTTTATCATACTTGGAAAATATTTGTTTGCAAGCGGTTTAGACATGTTTTCTATGAATATATGATGATCTAATTTTTGAATGTTTTTATAAAAATGGTACACTAACAATATTTGCTTGAATCTTAAAAAATCATTATTCAAGCAACTTTTCGGTAATTTGTAAATTTTTCTTAATAATTTTAATTTTTTTATTTTTAATTAAACAAAATTATTCGCAAGTTGTTTTGCCATGCCAGCTCAAACCTTCACATTTCAAATAATCCATATTTTCGTTATAAATAATCCATGCGGTGCAGCCAAGACCATTATGCCCGTAACCATTAGTTTTAGAACAATATTTTGCTGCATTTAGCTGAGAATTGGTTTCGGTCGCTAAACCTCGCGGTACAATTTTGTCTTTGAACATAATGAAAGAAAACACATCTTTACCTAACACATTTGGAGCTTTTGGACCGTTTATATCTGTGAATATCTGGCCGTAAATGCCGGTTTGTTCTATATACTCTGGTTCAAAGACGTGTGTTGCAATAACTGTTCCGTCTCCTAAAACTATACCTGGATAGTTTTTAAATTGGAGCATATTTTTTGTACCATTCAAATTTGTGTATTGTATGTTATTAAAGCATTTATCTGGTTGACCTTTTGCACATATATCTATAGCGTTTAAATTTTTTGCAAATTGTTCATTAAATTCATCATCTGATAAATTGCCCCAACTCTCAACATCAGCACCGCCATACTCATTTTCTTTCATATACATGAACGCATTGCTAAGAGTTGAATTAATTTTTTTTAGCTGTGTTACAGTTGCCTTAACTTTATATTCAGATATCAATGCCGGAATAGTTAGTGAAGCAATAACTCCAATTATCCCCAGCGTTATAAGTACTTCAGCCAGTGTAAAAGCTTTTTTCATTTATTTACCTTAAGCGAATATTACAGTGTATTTGAACATAATAATGTTTATAAACACATTATTTAACATTTTTATATTTTTGTCAATATATTAGGATTTTTAATATGAAAGATGAAAGACTTTTACAGCTGGGGCAAAAGATTAGATATGAAAGATTAAAAAATGGCTTGAGCCAGGAAGATTTAGAAGAAAAATCTCTGGTTTCAAGAAGGACTATAAGTGAAATTGAACGTGGAAATGCGGATATAAGATATACAAATCTTTTACAGATTGCTGAGGGTTTAAATATGTCTATTTCTGAATTATTGGATTTTAGGTTATAGCTATTAAAAGATTGTTAACTTTTTTTACAAATAAAATATTTTCTGAAATAGAGCGGGAATAATATACTTAATATATATAGAGATGTATATTAAGGAGATGTCCTATGGCAATAAGGGTTGACGGTATTGAATCTGAAGATGAATTAAGAAAAGCACAGGCTGCAGCACAGGCTCAGGGAACATCTATTACTAATTATAATGAATGGGCTCAAATCTTGCAGGAATTTCAAGACAACGGTATTGAATCAACCGGTTCTTATGCGGGTGATAAAGCAAGAATGCAGGAGATTCAAGCTGCCATGCAGGAATATGCTGCACAGCTGCAAGAGCAGGAAAAGATTCAGCAGAATGCTCCGGATAATAAAGAAACAGAAAAAGTGCAAAAAGCATCAGAAACGGATAGAAATCAGGAAATGAAAGCTACAGTCGCCAATGCTACAAGTTCGCAGATAATGGCCGACTATATGAAATATTATCATTTACTAATGTAAAAAATCTGCCCTTTAATTAAAAGGCGGATTTTTTTAGAAAACTTTTATACGGTTAAAAGGCCAGAAAAGAAATACTGCACGTCCTATGAACCTGTCTTCGGGTAGAAAACCCCACCATCGGCTGTCATAAGAATTCCCTCTATTGTCGCCCATCATAAGATATTGATGTTCAGGAATAACAATAGGACCGCAAATCATATCTTTGGTACAGGGTTTTTCGTAGTATTCACTTCTGATATAAGGTTCATCAAGTGGTTTATCGTTGATATACACTATACTTTTCCCATCTTTGTCAGTTTTTATCTCAAATTTATCGCCGGGGATACCGATTACACGTTTTATATAAGCTATATCTTTGCAGAAAAAACCTGTGAGACGTGAAAATACTTTCCAGGGAGTATTTTTTAGTTTTTCAAACGGCGGGTAGAATACCATTATATCCCCGCGTTTTGGTGTTTTGTAAAACCTTGAAAATCTTTCAACCACAATCCTGTCGCCTTCTATTAATGTAGGTCTCATTGAAGCTGAAGGTATCCAGCGGATTTCACCTATGAAAAATCTTATTATAATAACCATAACAACTACAAAAACAATTGTTTCTATGGTTTCCCTTACCATGGGGTTTATTTTAAGATAATTAGCCTTTATTTTTTGTAGAAATTGTTTTATTTTATTCATTTTTTATAAGTCCTAAAAGCTCTGTTAATGCTGATTTATATTTGTTATTTTCAATATATTTTATTGTATTATAAGCATTATCTATGTAATTATTTAACAAAATTTGAGTTTTTTCAATACCATTTTCATAATTTTCAATATTACCCGCATATATTACAGGGGCCGTGTAAATTCCGTCATTAATATCTGATTTTGTGGTTTTTATATTAATAAGGTCATCTCTGATTTGAAAGGCTATGCCAAAGTTTCTGGCAAACTGCTCAGCACCGTATGGAGAATTAGCAATCAATAAACTTCCGCATAATGCAGTTTCAAATAGTTTCGCCGTTTTTTGGGTCGTTTTATCTATGTATTGATCTATTGTTGGAATTGTATATTTCGCAAACTGTTGTTTTATTTCTCCTTCAGACATAGAAGCAAGAGTGTTTGAAAACATTGTTATCAGGCGAATTGAGTTTAACTTAATAAGATTGTCCAGAGCTTTGGAAAGTAAATAATCACCGGATATTACGGCAAGTTTATTCCCGAATTCTTTATTCAAAGTATTTAGGTTTCGTCGTTGTCCGCTTTCATCTATAACATCATCGTGGATGAGAGAGGCGTTGTGTACAAGTTCAATTGTGGTCTGAAGTAAAATCTGCTTTTCATCAATATTTAGACCTGAGGCTTTTAAGTATAAAAATGATACTAGCGGCCTTATATGCTTTGAAGGAGCATTTAATAGGGCGAAAAGTTTTGATTTTAAAGGTTCTTCAACTTCAATGTCTGAAGTTAATCCCGCTGTAACCTGCTCAATCTCATCTTTTACGATATTAAGAATTTTTGCATATTTTTCATTAAAACTCATATACAAATAATATTAGCATAAAATAACCCCATAATAAAAAAAAACGACTTGCTTGCGCTTGTCGTTAGAAAATCAATAGGAAAAAGGGAAAGGAAAAATTTTGTTTTCATTAAACCCTATTGGAGATTTAATGCTCGGGTGGAATTGCTACGCTCTCTACCCGAATGTTTTGAATGTTGATTCTGTATTCTTTTGAATAACCTGTTGAACAGCATCCATTTCTGTAGATATGGCGTCCTGTTCTGTGTCTAATTGTTTTAACCTTAATTCCAGGTTTTTATCTTGTGCCTGAATAATTTCTATTTTGGCATTAATTTCATCAATGGCCTGATCATATTCATATTTTTCATACTCATACTGGTTCATTGCGTCATTGTAGGCGTCCTGATCAGTAACAGTTGTTGTTGTTAATGAATATGTTACGCCGGTTCCTTCAATAGGATCGCCGTTTTCATCGTATTGAGGTATTGTTATATTAATGTATCTGCCGGAACTGTCTTTTTCAATCTGGCATCCCGTAGAAGCTTTTACTTCTTCGGTTTTTGTTTCACTGCCGATTGTGTAACAGTTGATGTTTGATTGCGAATTTCCGTTATCATCGTAATTTGCTTTTTCTAAATCAGTTTTTTTATAGAAATATGGATTATATTCTCCTGTAGTTGTATTTTGAACATATCTTACAAGGTAGTCATCGTCACCATATTTGCTTTTTAGCAGTTTAAGATATTCCGCTTCTTCTTCTTGTAGTTGCTTAATTTGATCTGCAGAAAGCGATTCAAGATAACTGTCAGCACCGCCTGCGGCAGCATCATATGTGCCTTCTGCGGTTGTAGGAATTGTGCCTAATGTCCTTAATGTTGTTGCTCCGACTTTAAACACTGATTTATCTGCATTTGCGTTAACAATACTTGTGGATGCACCAACAACAGAAAAGTCGTCTGTCCATTGTCTGATATAGCTTACAGTGTAGGTGCCGTCTGTCTGGGCAATCATTGCTGTTATCTGATTTGTTAGGGCTCCGTCTTCGAAAGTATAAACAGTTTTAGTGTAGTCATCGACAGACGGCGGAACAGGTACTGACATCCCCAACAAATCGTTGTAGTAGTTAGCAGACTGGTTTGACAATGTTGTTCTTTGCTGGTTAATTTGCTGCCCCTCAAATTCAACATTGGTTTTTCTGGCTGTCAGACCTAAAAATCTAGCTTGTGACGCGGCCATTCCCATTGCTGTCGATCTTCCTTTCGTTTACTTAGTACGCTTAGTAGTGTTATCGACATATCGTATGTAAATCTTTAATCATGAGACTTCTCATGTTAAGAATTTGTAACATGTTATTTCTGAGGCTGATTTCTAAAACGGTCTGAAATGTATGACAGTATTGCTCCGCCGATTTCTTCGTTAGGGTCAAAGTTAGAAGTTTGCGGACGCAGTGAATTTTGGATTAACATTTTTACAAGAGGACCGAAGGCATCAGGTACCTGCGTTTTTCTGTAAATTCCTGCAAGATAAGTTTGAATGTTAGGAGAAGTTGTATTGTTAAAACGCGACAGTACCGGATACATCTTATCAACCCCTTTTACTCCGTTGTCAATCATTTCGTTAACGATATGGAGTGTTTCGACAATTTGAGCTTCATTGTTTGAATGAGCAAGGATATCAGAAATGTATGGCAGAGCGGCTTCTTTTTGAGAAACAAAACAATCAACTTTATTTTTATCTACAATTGTGTAATTTCTGTTTCCTTCGGGAAGCCTGCACGGTATATACTGATTTTGAATATTATATGACTGAATATACATTAGTGTCTCCTGTCTATGAATATACGAACGGCGGTCCGTTTTTAATTTCAAATAATATATTATCAGCCATTACTTTAAGTTCTTCTTTCGGTTTTCCTTTATCGACCTGTTTATAAAATTCATCCACAAGCGGTTGAATGGCGGCATCTTTTTTAGATTTGAAATTCCTGAGTTCTGTAGAGACAAGTCTGTTTTGCAAATCAATTTCTGTTTGTGCATTCATTTTTTTTACTTGAACTTCTTTTATTGCATCTCCGGCAAGCTTTCCGCCGTAGCTGAGTGCAGTAAGCCCTGTAATACCGAAAAATAACTGTTTAAACTGTTTGTTATCAGTATCAAGAAGCCAGTTATAGAAAAAAGCTCTGTAGTCATCTACGTGTGAATAGAATGTAGGTTTTGGTGTCCCGTCACCTCCTATTGTTTCGTTGACTTTTGTTGTGGATGTTTCGGCCTTTTTTACAAGTTTTTGCGTGAATTCTATTTTATCATTATTATCCCATTTTAAATCTTTTAAATAATTTCTTATTGTTGCCGGAGTTGCATCTATTGACTGCAGATGTGCCTCAAGTAGTTTTTTGTCGTGTTCTTTTGTTGCGTTTGTAGAATTTTTTACTATATCTTTAATAAGATTTTTTCGTTCTATGATGTAATTTTCTAAAAGATTTTTACTTTTGCTCAAGTTTTTCAGGGATAAAAAGCCGAGTCCTATAATTGCGGCAACTGTTCCCGCACCTAGAAGAAAATAATTAAGATTGCTGTTTGAATTTTCTTTATTATTATATTTACCTGTAAATTTTAAATGTTTGCCGAAATTAGGCAGAATTTTTTCATTATCATCTGAAAGATACCTGCTGAATTCGCGGGCTTTTTCAGACAGCATACTGCGTGTAATCTGAATTTTTCCGGCAAAAGATTGAGTTTCTATGTCAATCAGTTTTTCCTGCATATCTTTTTGAATATCTGCTTCACGTTTTTTTACCCAGACATCTTTAAATCCGTCAAAGAATGTTTTTCCCATAAAAGCCATAGCACTGAGGGTTAAGACACCTGTTCCCGCAAGAATAGTTTTTCTTGTCGGACTCGCAATCATCTGATAAAGCGCCTGATGTTTTTCATCATTTAATGCTACATTTCTTGTAAGCTGAGGAAGCCTTTTTTCATCAGAAATTTTTAAGTTAATACGAGTATTGCGTTTTACAAAGGTAGAAAGCAACGCTATTGCCCCCATAACTCCTATGGCTATTGCGCTTATTGGCAGAATACTTTTTTCTGTTGAGTCGTTTTTTTCATAAAGTCTTGACGGCATTTTTGAGCTTTCTGAAATAACCAGAGTATCACAGGTGTCATCAAGATTTATTTTGCGGTCAGGACAGTCTTTTATAAAATTGTTAACAAGCACCCCTTCTTTTGTTTCGGAGTTTGCCCGTTTTTGAGTGGCGGTAAGATTTTTTTGCTGTCTTAATGTTTCGCTGTCATGCAGAGGACTAATTGTCATGTTCTTCTAAATCCTTTTCGTTTTGCGTAAATTTTTTATATAAATCATGTATAAATGTTTTTAGTTCAAAAGCTTTTTTAGCTTCGTCAATTTGTTTGTCGTTGTTGTCTGTGTCAAGTGGTTGAAAGATAGAGAATAGAGATTTAACTTTCTTTTTCAAATCTTTGAATGCTTCAGAGATTTTTTTGTCTATTGAGGCTTTAAGCTCACCTACCATCGCAGTTAATTTATCAGAAATATCTGCAAGTTTCTGCCGGATAGTTTGAATAGTGTTTGTGATAGATGCCGGAAGATTTGCGACTGTTCTTGCAAGCCCGCCCAGAACAGTGTTTAATATGAAATTTGCCGGTTTTGCAATTATCGCCGGCGTATTGTTAGAGAAAAATTGTGCGATATTCGCAAGTTTCTGGCTGGAATTCATTAATGCATTTTGAAATGCCTGCATATTTTTAGCAAAATTTTGAGCATCCTGTTCACGTTGGAGTTTGGCATTTTGCTGTGCTTTTAAAAAAGCGCCTATTGCAGCACATTCATTCCAGCTCATTTCTCCTGGTTTTGCGGAAAAGTCTGCTTTTTTCATCCCTCCTCCGCCCATGCCGTTACATATCGGGCATGCACCGAGCGGCAGTCCGTGCGGACAGGTTCCGACTCTTGCACTATTCGTTTTTACTGCTCCCAGCGACATTAAAAAATCCTCTGATTATTTATTAAATCATAAGAGGACACTTTAGAAAAATATATCTTATTACCGATGCTCGCGGTAAATAAGTTTTTCCGAGTGTTCCGGCTTTTACGGCTGCGGCACAGCTGGAGATATTCACTCCATTTCCTCTTTTATAAAAAATCGTAAAATAAGAGAAAAATCATGTCAAATAAATCTTATGATTTGTTGACAAATTTTAAACAAAGTTATAAAATTTAAGATACTTCTATAAGGAAAGCACGGGTGAAATTCCCGCACTGGACCGCAGCCGTGTCCTCTGTACAATATTCAAAAAACTTGTACATGACCTCCCAAAATTGGTGAGATAGTCGGAATGCTTATAGGGGTTGATGTTACCACGGAAATCTGGGAGATTTTTTATTATGAACAATGCAGTTTTACATGACAACAAAGTTGTCAATTTGGACTCCGCTAAAAAAGCGTTTACGTCTAATTCTTTTGTATCCGATAAGGATGCGAATATTAATCTTATCGACAACTACTTAAGACAGATTGACTGGAAGGTTAATGAAAATTCCAATATGGCTTATTCAATTCAGGGTTTGAATAACTATATTTCATCAGAAATCAGCAAACAATACTGGCTGAATAAGATTTATCCTGTTGAGATAAAAAATGCGCATCTTAATGGGGATATTCATATTCATGATTTGAATATAATATCTGTTTACTGCGTCGGATGGGATTTGAAAGATTTGTTAACAGAAGGGTTCACAGGTGTAAGAGGCAAGATTGAAAGTGCGCCGGCAAAACATTTCAGGACGGCTCTGGGGCAGATTGTGAATTTTATGTACACAATGCAGGGAGAAGCGGCTGGTGCTCAGGCTTTTTCTAATTTTGATACTCTTCTTGCTCCTTTTATAAGCTATGATAATTTGGATTACGGTCAGGTTAAACAGTCTGTTCAGGAATTCGTTTTTAATATGAATGTCCCGACACGTGTTGGTTTCCAGACACCTTTTACTAATATTACAATGGATTTGACAGTCCCTTCTTATTATGCTGAACAACCTGTAATAATCGGCGGTGAACTTCAGGAGTGCACTTATAAAGAATTCCAGAAAGAAATGGATATGCTTAATAAGGCGTTCTTTGAAGTCATGATGGAAGGCGACAATTCAGGACGTGTATTCACATTTCCTATTCCAACCTATAATATTACAAAAGATTTTGACTGGGACAATGAAAATATCAGAGGTTTGTGGGAAATGTCTGCTAAATATGGTATTCCGTATTTTTCAAACTTTATTAATTCGGATATGTCGCCGGAGGATGCCCGTTCTATGTGCTGTCGATTAAGAATAGACAACAGAGAACTTGAATACAGAGGGGGCGGACTTTTTGGGTCTAATCCCCTGACAGGTTCTGTTGGCGTTGTAACAATTAACCTTCCTAAAATTGCTGAAATCTCTAAAACAAAAGGGGAATTTCTTGAAAGACTTGCACAAAAAATGAAACTTGCAAAAGAAAGCCTTGAGATTAAACGTAAATTACTTGAGGAATTAACTGATAAAGACTTATATCCTTATACAAAGTTTTATTTACGGGATATTAAAGCGCGTTTCGGAGTTTACTGGAAAAACCATTTTTCAACTATAGGTTTGATAGGTATGAACGAAGCTTGTTTAAATCTTCTCAACTGTGATATTGGAAGTTTTAGAGGAAAACAGTTAGCGCTTGAAGTTATGGATTTTATGAGGGCAAAAATTGTTGAGTTTCAGAAGGAAACAGGCAACAATTATAATCTTGAAGCAACTCCGGGAGAAGGTACGTCGTACAGGCTTGCAAAACTCGATAAAGAAAAATATCCTTACTATACAAATTCAACACAATTACCTGTAAATTACACTGACGATATCTTTGAAATTCTTGATCATCAGGATGATTTGCAGACTAAATATACAGGCGGAACAGTTGTTCATATTTATGCTGGAGAAAGAATTCAAAGTGTGGAAACAATGAAAAATCTTGTTAAAAAGATTTGTAATAATTATCATTTGCCATACTTTACATTTTCGCCGACATTCAGCACATGCCCGAATCACGCTTATGTCGCAGGGGAACATTTTACATGCCCTGAATGCGGAGAGCAATGTGAAGTTTACTCCCGTGTTGTCGGTTATATAAGACCTGTTCAGCAGTGGAATAAGGGCAAAAAGAAAGAGTTTTCAGACAGAAAAGAATTTAAGATAGAGGAATGCCAATGCAGATAGGCGGAGTTCAGAAAACTTCACTGCTTGATTATCCAGATAAAATAAGCGCAATTGTTTTTACACAGGGGTGTAATTTCAGATGCGGTTATTGTCACAATCCCGAATTAATTGTCATGAAAAAGGAGCCGGCATGGACTTGTGCCGGCTTTTTTGAATTTCTTAATTCAAGAAAAGGCAAACTCGACGGAGTTGTAATAACCGGCGGAGAACCCTGTATGCAAGTTGGTTTAATAGATTTTATAAAAGAAATAAAAAATTTGGGATTTCTTGTAAAACTTGACACAAATGGAACTTTTCCATCTGTTTTAAAAAATGCTTTGCCTCTTATTGATTATATTGCTATGGATATTAAAGCACCTCTTTATAAATATAAAGAGATTACTCAGCTTAGTATTGACATTGA
This sequence comes from Candidatus Gastranaerophilales bacterium, assembly GCA_944325005.1. Taxonomy (GTDB): domain Bacteria; phylum Cyanobacteriota; class Vampirovibrionia; order Gastranaerophilales; family Gastranaerophilaceae; genus Stercorousia. The sequence continues at coordinate 95,042 of CALUYO010000006.1, forward strand.
ACAAATTAAAGAAAGTATTGATATTATTATGAATTCCGGCATTGATTACGAATTTAGAACTACAGTTGTTAAATCTCAGTTGAGCATTGAAGATTTCAAGGCTATAGGTGAACTAATTAGAGGTGCTCGCAAATATTACATTCAAAAATTTGTCCCTTCCAAAATTTTAGATAAAACTCTGATGTCGGAAAAAACATATTCTGATAATGAATTTGAGGAAATAATTAATATTTTATTTAGATATATAAATAAAATAGTCTTAAGATAGTTAATATCTTGAAAATTAAAAAAATATCGTTTATAATATGATAAACACAAGGAGTGAAAGTATGAAAAATTTAGTATGTAAATCAGGCGCAAATGCGTCTGTATCAACCATTAATCCTGTCGGGGGGGGGGCGTTCTAAGCACTCCTGCCAATAGTTTCGGGGATTTTAAATTAACCAAAAAATTTGGTTTTACATTAGCAGAAATGATGGTC
>CALUYO010000007.1 GCA_944325005.1 Candidatus Gastranaerophilales bacterium
GTGCCCGAGTGGCTAAAGGGAGCAGACTGTAAATCTGCCGTCGCGAGACTACGGTGGTTCGAATCCACCCCTGCCCATTTAATATATATTTACCAAGATGGATTATCGCTTAATCTTTCAAGTAATGAACTTTCTCGTCCGATGAAATTTCGTTCACTTGTAGGAAGATTTCTTTGTATTTCAATTTGTTTTTTTACATATTCCACTGTTTTGGGGAAATAAGTAGCCAGCACATAATTTGAATCTGCAGAGCTGCCCATATTAAGAAGTGTATAGCACTCCGCAAACATTTCAACCGGATTTGTTGTCGCATATTGCTTTTCATAATCTTCTTTGCCATCTAATTTTGTCATTTCTTTTCTTGAAATTTCAAGAAATTGCTGATTAAATCCAAATGTTACCATATTTCTTTCCTCATGCTTTGAAAAATCCAGGGAATGTCCTATTTCATGGGCCAATGCAAATACGGCATTTTTTTCATCCTTTTTTGCCAAATTTATGGTTATAACATTATCTTTACCGTCATATTGGGCATAAGTAGCACTGTCAGGGTCATTACATACTTTTATCGTATCTATCTCAACGGCCAAATCAATTAATACAGGAGCAGAAAGCCCCTCTATCATTTTTTTAACAGAATTTTTATCATTTTCATCATTTATTTGAGATAACAACTTTTTAAAATCTATAACATATTGCTTATTTCCATCCTTAACATTTATTGCATCATCACTATAATTTATTTGATATTTATAATCATTAAACTTTTGAATTATTGTATTAGCATCAGTTTTGATATTTGTGATTTTAGGAAGTAAAGGAGCAATCTGACTCTTTGAGACATCATAATTGCTGAGCTGTTTAGCCTTTCTGACATTTATAGCAATTTCTTCATTTTGTTTTATAAATTTTTCAGCATAAGGTCTGGTAACCTTATCAAAATAGTTATTATAATCTAATTTTTTTAAATCCTCAATATTAAACCTATCTGCCAGAACAATATCTTTTAAATCAAGAAAATCATAATAACTTGTCCATACTTCATCAGAATCCTGATCATTTGGGCTAAATTCACTCATATCTAATAAAATTTTCAAATTTTTTTGTAAATTATCTTTAGAAATCTTGCCTGCTTCATATCTTGAAATCATTTCATCATATAAAGATTTGCCGGTTACAGAACTAAATTTTTCTGATATATCTAAAAATTGCTGCGTTCCTTCAGCTGTTTTCCAATCAATAGAAGCTAATACATCGTAATTACCAGAAATTAATTCTGATAGCTTTTTATCATTTTCATCGATATCAAGAGTTTGGGAAACATTTTGTGATTTTGAAATAACTTTACCACTTTTATTAAATATAGACGAAGAACTACGCTCTAAAGATTGCGGCTCTTTTAAACTCTTTAAAGGTTCATTTTTGATTGAAATATCATAATTAATTTTAATCATAAAAAATTACCTTCTAAAAAACTATATTACTTTAAATTTTACGAAAGAAAATATAAAAACTTTAAGAATTTCTCTTAATTATTAAAAATTTTTACATAAAAACTGATGTATAAATTTACGACTAACCCAATAGCAGATTTATGTTAACTAAAAAAAACGATAAGTTTAACTTATCGTCTTTTTTACTATTAAAATATTTTTGTTTTATTTTATATGAGCTTCGCCGCCAAATCTTTCCATAAGTTTTGCAACAGCATTTTTTACATTAATCTTTTCTTTATACGCAGCAGAACTCTCTGCTTCTCTTTTTACAGCACGTTGTTCAAACATTTTTGTTAATTCTGCAGCTTTATCAATATCATTAGTAGTACTTTTTAGTTTTTTATATGCATCAAGCGCAGCCTCCTTAGTATCAAATTTAATTGTAGTTTGAAAAGGCATTCCTTTACGGATATTCTTAAATTCCGTACCATCCCAGACCGTATTAATTGATAAAAATTCATCATGTGGTTCAACAGGAGAAAATTCTTTAACATAAGATCCGGCATATACACTATCTATTCTAGGTTTTAAGTCTTCTCCTATTTCAAGATGATAAAATTTTGTGTCAGCCAGTTCCTCGCCTATTTTAGTTAGTTTTTCAATTGTTTTCATATCACTTTTTTCTAAAGCTTCAACTGCCGGTTTTGTAATTTTAAGAGCCATACCGAATGCCATATTTTTGGAAGGCTGGCTATGAAGGTTGTTTGAAATTTGCATAATATTTTCCTTTCGTTGCATTGTTATAAAATGGTATGAATAAGAAAAAACATAAAAATAAAAATTGCTAGATTATTAAAAATATGTTAATTTTTATTAAACAAATTTTATATACTTACACGTAACCCAAAAAGTAAAGCTATACCATTTCGGCCGCCGTTTCTTATCATAGCTTCAAGAAAACCTGTAACACGTTCACCCCAACGTTTTTGAATACCTATACCATACTGAACATAAGGTTTTATAGATAATTCCGGAAGAAAAACATCATTTGCTTTGAATTTTGTATCATCAATAATATTCCATACCATGGATACACTTATATATGGCTGGATGTAATTTTTACAATTTCCTATAAGCTTGATCTGTGGTTCAATATGAATCGCATGCAACGGATCCGCATTCATATCTACACCCGAGGATGTTGTGTAATCAAAAGTATTTACAAATGTATAAGACATTAAAAGGCTTGGCTGAATAATTAAACGTCTTTCAAAAATTTCTATATTATAACCTGTTTTTTCTGCAATTCCGGTATTAAGGATAGCAAAATTATCCCGTCCAAAGGCCGTTTGAGCCTCTGAAGCAGTCGCACCAACATTTGCAGTCCAGAGACTGAAAAAATTTCCCTTATAAAATGCTGTATCAGCACCTATTAGCCCTCCGTTATTATAAATACTGTTTCCGTTAAATGCTTGATGAGAACCGTTGTATGAAATATAAGCGCCATATAAATTATACCACCCTTTTTTAAGCTGTCTTAAAGCACTTTCGCCGCCGACTAAACTGCCATAACCAACATTTGAAACATCCGGACCGTTTTTTAGAGGTACCTTTTCAAAAATAGTATAAGGTTTAAACCATATTCCATTTCTTTGTTCAGGAAAAGTAAGAGGCGAAAGTGCAATTTGTCCCATAGAATTAGCACTTCTATTATTTAATGATATCGCACCTTTTATATCAGAGGGTGTAATCATAACCATATCAAGATTTGAAAATACATTTCTGTATGTTTCAATTTGAACTGCATAACCAGCCAGCTGAGCTGCAACTGCGGGGACAAATACAGATGGTTCAAAACCTGCTCTTGCAAAATTAAAATTGCCATCAGCACTATCATAACTTGCAATATAGTTGTAAATTGGAGTGCGAACCGTTGAAGAAGTATACTCAATATAGTCTTTTAATACACTGTCAGCAAACGGAATAGAGATAAAATTACCTACAGGAGTACCCTCGAGAGCCAGAGCCGCAACATTAATAATTCCGCTACCGGATACAGAGTTTGCATTAATTTTATCCATTGAATTGTTATTAAAATTAACATCCACAAAAACATTAGATTTTCCGGAAAGATTTAAATTTCCAAAATTTATATTATTAATTTCATGATTTTGCATATTAAAGTTAACAGCATTTGCAAAATTTGTATTAGAAGCGTTAAAATAAGTACTACCAGCCAGAAGGTTTACAGTCCCTTCTTTAAAATCGAATGTACCGGTGTACTCTGAATTTTCTCCGCCAAGGTTTAAGGCGCCATTACCTTGTTTTATAAGAGTCCCTTCACCACGAATACCGCTTTCTACATTTGTTACTTTTGAAGTAATAAATTCAACAATCCCATCTTCAGTGTTGTAAATATCATTAAGCTTACCATCTTTGTCATAATTGGAACGTAAAGTTGCATCTTCAATTACCAGCCTGCCTGCATTATATATCGCACCTCCATAACCATATTGAGCCTGAGAAGATACACTGTTATTTTCAAGAAGAGAGTTTCTAATTATTGTTGTAGAATTTACATCATTATAAATAGCTCCACCATCAGCATAAAAATTAGACTGTGTATAATTTCCGTTAAAAGTAGTATCATTTATAGTCAAAGTTCCTCTATTGTAGATGGCTCCACCATGAACAGCCGCCTGAGCCCCATCACCAACAGCAAAATTTTCATTGAATTCTGCATTATTAATTGTCATTGAACCAGTATTGTTAATAGCTCCACCATATGAAAAATCAATATACTCATCTCCGCTTTCAGAATAATTATTTCTAAAAATAGTGTTACTTATAGTTATATTACCTTTATTGTGTAAAGCTCCACCTTCAGACGTAAGCTCTCCCAGAGAATGATTATTTTCAAAAATCGAGTTATTAATAATCATTTCAGGATTATCCGTATTTGAAAAACCATTAGCAACAGCACCGCCTGCAGCCAGAGCACCATGTGCATAATTTCCAGTAAAGTTTGTTGAATCAATACTTATAACTCCACTGTTCAGGTTATAAACGGCACCACCTATACCGTAATTAGTATCGCCGGCATCAACAAAATTATCAGAAAAATGAGAATTATCGATACTCATATTTCCATTAAAATTAAAGGCAGCTCCTGCAAAATCCGACCCCTGATATTCCTGCCCTTTACAATTTCTTATGTCAACTTCATTAAATATACTATCTTGATTTAAAATAAATCCACTAAAAGTATTATTACCATTTAGGTAATGATTATGCCCCTCGAAGGTAAGGCTTAAATTCAGAAAATGATTTCCTATAGAAGCATCCGAATCCAGGTTATTTGTAAACTCAATAACATCACCGTTTATAGGCTGAGAATTTATCAGTTCATCAAAATTATCAACAAAAATATCATTAGCAAGCGCCTTTGAACCTAAAAGTATTAATATAAAAACTAATAGAAATTTTTTATAAATAATCATAAGGTTATATTATTGTTTATAACCTTATGATTCTATTAAACAATTGTTTATAAAAAATACACCGCTGTACTAACTCTGTTGGAACACAGTAAAGTAACATAACTTTACTAAGTTCTTGTCGGAATTGACTTTTACGTGTATCATAGAAAGTGTATATTTATATAGGAGAGTTAAGTATGAAAAATTTATTTAAGTTTGCATTATCTGCTCTTATTACTCTGGCTATAACTGTTCCGGTATTCGCATACCCGGATGTAAGCCGGGAGCACTGGGCGGCAAAACAAATTGGAGAATTAACCGAAAAAGGTGTTATTGTTGGATATCCTGACGGTACATTCCAGCCTGATGAAAATGTTACACGTGCAGAGTTTGCATCTATGGCCATTAAAGCCTTAGGACAGGAGCACACAACTGTTGCACAGCCCGTAAGATTTACAGATATAGATCCCGCTTTTTGGGCTTATGATGCAATCCAAAAAGCTTTATATTTTGATTTAATATCATGTCCACCAGAAGGTCAGCCTTTCAGACCGGATGATACCGTAACACGCGCAGAATCAATTTCCGTTGCTGTTAATGCCCTAACAACCGAACAGATAAGCAATATTAAGGCAAAAGAAGTTCTTTCAAAAAAATTCTCCGATGTAAATGAAGTTCCGGAATGGTTCTTGATTCCAGCCGGAAAAGCAGAAATTTTAAATATGCTTGTAACAATTCCATCAAAAGAAAAAGCAAAAATTGAAGCCGGCAGGCCCGCAACAAGAGCTGAAGTTACAGCAATTTTATATGATATGATGGAGCAGGCTAAACTTAATCCTAATGCAAAACTTGCAGAAGCTATGAGAAAGAAAACCGGTGAAGGCTACGTTGTTGAAAATGCTTTTGTTCAGGGCAGTATCGGCACAATTCCCGCCGGCGCCGTTGTACCTGTAAAATTAAGCAACTATGTAAGTTCTCAATCCTCACAACCGGGAGAAATTTATACTGCGTCTGCTCCGGAAAATTATATTACAAAGGATAAATTTATACTTGTCTATAAGGGATCAAACCTTAAAGGTCAGTTACTTGATGTAAGAAGCGGTAAATGGTTTATAAGAAACGGTGTTCTTGTGCTCGATAACTCTTTGATTACGACAAATAATGACCAGACTGTTGCTTTTGCAGGTGTGGGAGAAATTACGAAAAATAGAAACTGGTTTATGAAAATAGTAAGAGCAACTTTAAAAGGAGAAAAACTTAATGTAAATCCTGAAGATGTAGTATATATAAAACTTCTTAAACCTATTAAAGTAGATTTAACTAACGGATGGATATTAGAATAAAGCTTATTAAAAAACTCCGGAAAATCCGGAGTTTTTTTTAATAAATCATTTGACAATTACCTGTTAATAAAACTGTCATACATCTTTTTTTATAAATCCCGTTTGAATAATATCCTTTCCAAACTTTTTTTCCAGTTTATCAAAACATTGTGATAATTTTTCCTTTTTAAGTTCTGTTTCGTTGTCTATAAATAAAGACATCTGAGCCTCATCATTAAATACAAAAGTGTCAAGGATAACTCCGGTACTTCTATAGAGAATATTAGGATTATATATCTTATCCAAAAGTTCAAATACAATATCTGAAATTTCCAGTTCAAAATCCGTTCCGGTATTTAAAACTTTTTTTTCACAGAATACTTTAAAATCTTTAGTTCTTAAGAATATACTTATTCCCTTAGATTTTGCATTTATTTTTCTAAGTTTAACACAGGCACGATGAATATGATAATTCAGGGAATTTTTCAAATAATTCTTATCTGAAGTAAATCTGGCAAGCGCACTTGTTTTTTGTATAGATTTTGGAAGCTTAACCTCATCTGATACAGGAGATACCATTTCCCCGAGAAGTTCATGCTTCATCTCAAGGCCTCTTATGCCAATTTGTTTATTAAGCCATAAATCATCCTGAGAAACGAGTTCATAAGCCGTAAGAATACCATTTTTACGAAACATGGCAGAAATATTTTTTCCTATCCCCCAAATCTCATCAATACCGGTCTTTTCCAGAACAGACATAATCTTTCTTGAACCAATAAGAAAAACACCATCATCCAGTTTTTTAGCCTTATCTGAAGCCAGTTTTGCCAGCGATTTTGAGGAGCTTAAACCTATTGACACAGGTATATCAACCTGATTTTTTACCTCATTACGTATCATTTGAGCTATCTCAAGATAATTTTTTTTATATAAACGTTCTAGACCGGTTAAATCAATAAATGCTTCATCTATAGAATAAACTTCTACAAGAGGGCTAAATGATTTTAAAACTGCCATAACCTTTTTAGAGATTTCTGAATACAAATCATGATTTGCATTTATGAAAACAGCTTTCTTCATCTGGCCTTCTATTTGAAAATACGGCATACCCATTCTTATACCGAGTTTTTTTGCTTCTCTAGAACGTGATATAACACACTGCCCGCGGGCCGACATTACACAAACAGGTTTGCCTTTAAGATCAGGATTTACAGCCTGTTCACAGGAAACAAAAAAAGAATCGCAATCCACAAGCGCAATAATATGTTTACGAGCCATATCAATATTATCAGCTATCTTTTGATTTTCTTCCAACTGCATTAGAGAATTATTTCCCGTTCGTTTTTATAAGTTACATACCCCAAATTTGCGGCAGGAGGCTTTTTAAGATATTTTCGCCTTGTATAAATTATACCCACCTTTGATGAATTCGCTCCTTTAGAATACTGTTTTGCAAGCCCTGCACATTGTAATATTACGGAATCAGAGGGGTTAGAGCACTTTAACAATACATGCGAACCAGCACAATCTTTTGTATGAAACCATAAGTCATCATCTTTCGCAAGTTTTGAAACAATATAATCATTCTGCCTGTTATTTTTACCTACAAAGACTTTGCATCCTTCAATATCAAATTCCAAAGGTTCAACAGAGGCTTTTTTAAGCCCTCTAATTTCCTTTTCCGGTTCAATTTCCGATTTAATCTGCATTAATTCTGAAATTGAAGATGCTATTTCCAGAGAATACAGTATCTGCTCATAATAATCAATCTTACTTACCAATTGTGCAGTTAGTTCAGTAAGCTTCACAACTGTGTTTTTTCCTTTATTATAAAGTTTATAAAATCTGTTGGCATTCTCTTTAAGAGTTAACGTATCATCCAGTTCAATCTTTATATTTCCATTATTTTCGTAATCATAAACAGTTACAAATTTAGAAAAATCTGATAAGTTATAGAGATTAGCCATAATTAAATTTCCATACAAGCGATATTTATCACAGTTAATCTCTTTTTCAAGTCTGTACTGCATTTTTTTCAAAGAATTTTTGTCCTTTTTAAGTTTAGAAGTTACAATCTGCCTGCAGCCATCTTTGATTCTGGCAAATTTATCTTTATAAATACAACCGGCATAATAATTATCAATTACACTATTAATACAGTTGCTATTTATATTTGAAAGAGAAGTTTCCGGAGAATACCACCTGTTAGGCCGGCCGGCCGGATAAACATAAGGAAGTCCTCCAGCCATTTCACGCTCTCTGCTTTTTTCTGCCCCTACATTATGTGCACAGCCAAGAATTATATTTGTATCATAATTATACAAAATTATATTAGAATATTTGCCCATAAGCTCAATTGCAAGACAAAGAAAAATCTTTTCCGACAGCTCATTATAAGTTTCAATATAAAACTCAAGAATTCTCTCATAAGGCGGCTGCTCAACCTTTGAAATAAGAGCATTTTCCAGATATTTCCGCAAAAGCATACAAAACATCGGCGGTTTTTGCGGAATTTCAATCAATCTTTTTTCTTCATTCTCCTTCCCCATAAAACATACATGGTAGTATTGCGGGTTTATATTAACATAAAGCTTTCTTGTCTCTCCCTTATTTCTGAGGAAGAAAACAAAGTCCCGTCTTGTAGGTTGTTGAATTTTTTGAATTCTGGCATTTGTTAAAAAATCAGAGTTCTCATCAAGCCATTTTTTCAACGTCAATGAATCAAAAGTAATCATAAAATAATTTTACAACAAAGAGGAATATAGACAAACTCTAAACAATTGACGCACTGCAAAAAATATGCTAATATAAAAAAGATATTAAAAGGAGTCAAAAGTATGGTTTTATGGGAAATTTTTGCAATAGCAGGTCTGGTATTTGTAATACTTGAAATGGTTGTTCCTTCATTATTCTTTTTGAACCTTGCCATTGCAGGGTTTATAACTGCGCTTGCTGCAGTATGGCTTACAGACTGGATAATTTTAACATTATTATTTGTTGGATTATCAATTATATCCATTTTGTTTTTACGACCAATACTTGTCAAAAAGAGAACCGGAAAAGAGCAAGAAACCGGAATGGAAGGCAAATATATAGGGAAAATAGTAAAGGTCACAGAGCCTGTAGGAAAATATTCAGGTGCCATAACAATTTATGATGAACGATGGGAAGCCCGTACCGAAGGGGAAGAAACAATCCCGGCTGGCAGTGAAGTTAAAATTATTAAATATGACAGTTTGATATTAACAGTAGAAAAAGTATAGGAGAAAAAAAATGAGCATAGTTTTACTAATATTACTTGTTGCACTTTTAATTTATATATTTAAGGGTATTATTATTGTACAACAGCAACAGGAAGTTATTATTGAAAGAATGGGGCGTTACGAAAAGACTTTAAAAGCCGGCCCTAACTTTATATTTCCGATTTTAGAAGCCCCGAGGGGAATATATAAAAAAGTTTCACAAAAAGGAATTGACGGAAGAAATTTCTATTATCTTAAGCCGGTAGATCGAATCGACTTAAGGGAACAAATGTATGATTTTCCGCGTCAGAACGTAATTACGCGCGACAACGTATCAATAACAATAAATGCACTGATTTACTTCCAGATAATTGATGCAAAAAGTGCAGTATATGAGATTGAAAACCTGCCAGATGCTATTGAAAAACTAACACAAACCACTCTGAGAAATCTGGTAGGTCAAATGGATTTGCAGGAAACATTAACATCCCGCGGAAAAATTAACGATGAATTAAGAACAACTCTTGACGAAGCAACCAATAAATGGGGCGTTAAGGTTAATCGTGTGGAAATTCAAGATATATTCCCGCCGGCAGATATACAGGCATCAATGGATAAGCTTATGAAAGCAGATAGAGAAAAGAAAGCGACAATTACTGAAGCAGAAGGACTAAAAGAAGCTGCCATTAGAAAAGCAGAAGGTGAAAAAGAAGCTGCGATCCGCTCTGCAGAAGGTGAAAAACAGGCAGAAATTTTAAGAGCCGAAGGTATTGCTCAGGCACGCGTAATTGAAGCAGATGCGGAAAAAGAAGCAATTCTTAGAATTATTAACGCTCTGGCAGATAAAGGTCAGCCTGATAAATACTTAATTGCTATGAAATATCTTGAAACATTAAGTTCAATAACAAAAGGCGAAAATAATAAAATTGTTTATATGCCTTATGAAGCAACAGGAATTCTGTCATCAGTTGACGGCATTAAAGAAATGTTTAAAGGAAATAAATAACAAACCGCATGAGCAGCAGAGTTAACTCTGCTGCTTTATCAAAAAAGAGGACAAAAAGTTATGATGATTAACAATTTACCCAGAATGCTTGTATTAATAACTACAAATGAACAGCACATAGAAGGTGAACTTCTTCTTCCCGAAAACATGAGATTCAGCAACTCTATTCCTGATAACATGCTGTTTTATATATTAAACGGCGGTTTTCAATTTATTACACTTAAAAACTGCGAAGTAAAAGATAGAAAAAATCTTGCATTCAGACCCGACAGATCTCCACAGCTTCATGTGAATATTTCCTGCATTATGACAATGCAGATTATTGAAATTCTTCCGGATGACTATGAATATGAAGAAGATTTCTATGAAGATGAAGATGAAGATGAAGGAGAAGAAAACAGCCAGCAATATGCACATGCAAGGCCTAGAAGCCGCACAGCCAGGAGAAAATAAATATTCTTCACAAATTATGTTCATTTTTTTATGTTTTTGCTAATATTTAATTAAGTTTTACACTGAAAGCATAAAAAAGGAAGACACGATGATTAAGACAAAACTTAAGGACCATAATTGCGGAGAGCTTAACCTTAATAATCTGAATGAAGAAGTTACACTCTCAGGTTGGGCCGCTACCATCCGTGATTTGGGCGGTATTTTATTTGTTGAATTAAGAGATAGAACCGGATTTTTTCAATTAGTTGCTAATCCCCAGATTAACCCCGAAGTACATAAAGTATTTGAAAAGTTAAGGTCTGAATATGTAATTACAGTAAAAGGAAAGGTTACACGCAGACCGGAAGAAACATATAATGAAAAATATGCAACCGGTCAGGTAGAAATGTACCCGGAAACAGTTGAAATTCTATCAGAAGCAAAAACGTTGCCTTTTGTTTTGGACGATGAGAATGTTTCTGAAGATGTTCGTTTAAAATACAGATATTTGGATATCAGACGTGAAAGTATGCTTCATAATCTTACTTTACGCCACAAAATCTGTCAGGCAGCAAGACAATATTTAAATAATCAGGACTTTTTGGAAGTTGAAACTCCAATACTCATTAAAACAACTCCGGAAGGTGCAAGAGATTACCTTGTACCATCAAGAGTTCAGGAAGGCAAATTCTATGCACTTCCGCAATCTCCGCAAATCTTTAAGCAATTATTGATGGTTGGCGGAATTGAAAAATATTACCAGATTGCAAAATGTTTCAGAGATGAAGATTTGCGGGCGGACAGACAGCCGGAATTTACTCAAATCGACCTTGAAATGTCATTTGTAGAACAGCAGGATGTCATAAAATGCGTTGAAGGTTTAATTGTTGAAACATTTAAAGCTGCCGGCGTTGAGGTAAAACCTCCGTTTATCCAAATGCCATGGCAGGAAGCTATGGACAGATTTGGTTCAGACAAACCTGATACACGTTTTGGACTTGAGCTTTTTGACATAGGTGATATTATTATGCAGTCTGAATTCAAGATTGTAAAAGATACTCTTGAAAAAGGCGGTATTGTTAGAGGTATTAGAATTCCGGGCGGTGCAAAATTCTCAAGAAAAGATATTGATGATATTACAAAACTTGCAGTATCATTTGGAGCAAAAGCCCTTGCAAACATTATTTATAACGAGGATGGAACTGCAAAATCCCCTGTATTGAAATTCGTAACAGAAGAACAGGCAAAACAAATTCAAAACAGGGCTCAGGCAGAAGCCGGAGACATTATATTCTTCGTCGCAGACAGACCAAAACTTGTATATGATATAATGGGAAGGCTAAGACTTTACTTCGGTAAAAGATTAAATCTTATTGATGAAAGCAAACATAATCTGTTATGGGTTGTTGACTTCCCGATGTTTGAATGGTCTGATGAGGAAGGCAGATTTATGGCTATGCACCATCCGTTCACATCTCCTTGCATTGAAGATTTGGACAAATTGAAAAGCGGAGATTTAGGTCATGTTAAATCAATTGCTTATGATATTGTTTATAACGGAACAGAACTCGGAGGCGGCTCTGTCAGAATTCACTCATCAGACGTTCAGAGTGCAATATTTAAAGCTTTAGGTTTAACAGAAGACGAAGCAAAAGAGAAATTCGGGTTTATGGTTAATGCGTTACAATACGGAACACCACCTCATGCCGGACTGGCAATCGGTCTTGACAGACTTGTTGCACTTCTTTGCAGAACAGAAAGTATTCGCGATGTTATTGCATTCCCGAAAAATTCAGGGGCAAAAGATCTTATGAGTGATGCCCCCGGAGAAGCTTCATTGCAACAGTTACGTGAACTTCACTTGAAAAGTACGGCACATAAATAATAAAGCTAAAAAAGAGCCTTTCAAAAAGGCTCTTTTTTAGTAAGTTATTTCTCAGTTGTCATTTAATATTTATATTATATAAAGTAAACATATCTCTACCAGCTATATTGTGCCCTTTTGCGCCGTTTTCATCAATAAATAATTCTATTATAAATATTTTGTACTATAATTAGCTTATGCATATATTGCAGGAGTTAAATAAAAATTCAAATTTATCAATCGCCTTAGGCTTTTTTGATGGAGTACATCTCGGACACAGAGCTGTAATAAAAAGTGCTGTAAATTTTGCACGTGAAAACGGAAATAAATCTGCTGTTATTACATTTTCAGATCATCCATGCTGCTATTTCTGGGGAGTATGCCCCAAGTATATTCTTACAAGGGAAGAACGAGAAAAAAGAATTGAGAAACTGGGTGTAGACTATTTGTACGAACTGGATTTTGAAAGCATTTCAGGCTTAACCGCAGAAGAATATTTGAGAGATATACTGATTAAATATTTCACGCCTATTTCTATTTCTACAGGCTGGAATCATAATTTCGGTTATAAAAAATCGGGAAATGTAAAATTTCTTGAAGAAAATGCAAAGAAATATGATTACAAATATTTTGCACTTTCTCCACAAAAACTTGACAGTAAAATAATAAGCAGTACTGAAATCAGAAAACTTTTATCAAAAGGAGATGTTGAAAAATCAAATAGAATGCTGGGACAAAAGTTTTCAATAGAAGGAAAAGTTGTCACAGGTAACAAAATAGGACGAACAATAGGTTTTAGAACTGCAAATCTTATATATCCTCCGGAACTGATTGAATTGCCGTATGGAGTTTATTCGGTTAAAACAAGCTATGGAAAAGGAATTGCAAATTTCGGCATCCGCCCGACAATAAACGGTTCTAATGCTGTTTTAGAAGTTCACATTTTGGATTTTGACCAAAATATTTACGAAAAAAATATAAGAGTGGAATTTAACAAAATGCTTCGGTCTGAAAAAAAATTCTCATCACTTGATGAATTAAAAATACAAATACAAAATGATATTTCAAAACTTTAAAGGATAGTCATCAGGAATTTTCCATCCGTTCAATTGGATAATTTTAGCATATAATTTTTGGGAATATAAATCTTTCTCAGTAGTATAAATTGTATTACCATTTTCATCCAAAGCATTATTTCCGTCTTCATCCAAAACAAGGTTGCGAACAAACGGTTCTACGCCCTTATTGTAATAATTTGAATTTGCAAACTCACTGCCCAAAGGGAAATTAGGATAAAAACCGAACGTAAAACATTTAATTCCAGCGTTTACATCTTTGTGCTGTAAAGCTTTTGGCTCAATACAAAAATTCCAATCCCGACCATAGTATGAAATAGCAGAAACAGAGCCGTCTGCAAAATATACAACAAAATAACTTTTCCCCCCTATATCCTCTATTTTAGTTTCCACATCCATTATATAATTTTTTAAATATGTACTATAAAAATTTTCAATGCTTTCGGGAGTGTTACTTGTAGCAAAATTCCAGTCTTTAGTTTCCCCATTATCATTAATTGACAGTAAGATAGCTTGATTTACAGTTGAATAAAATTTCTTTAAAGAAGCCTCTACAACCAATTTTCGATGCTTTACAACAAGAGCCGGCATAGTTAAAGCGGCAACAATCCCTATTACACCAAGTGTTATCAAAATTTCTGCAAGCGTAAAAGCTAATTTTTTATTCATAAAAGACCTCCTCAAAATTCTAATTATATTGTATCAAACCAGCGCAATAAACTCAATATTATCAAGTATTTTAGTAATATTTTGTTACTTATAGTATGTGTTACTATTAGTATTATATTCATAAAATAATTAAGATGAATACGAAAATTTTAAAAAATTTTGGAGAAACAGTCAGGCGAAAACGAAAAATAGCAGAACTTTCACAAGAAGCGCTCGCTGAAAAATTGGGGATACATAGAACATATATGAGCTTTATAGAAAGGGGGCAAAGAAATCCTAGTTTGCTAATGCTCTTTAAAATATCAAGAGCATTAAAAATTAAATTACCTGAACTGTTTGAATTTGATAAATAAACAAGACAGAAACGACTTGAAAAATATAAAACACTGGCACGCTTTTGCAGCGGTTTATTAGAATTTGATAACTGGGAATTTAAAAAAGATTACCCGTATAAATTGTAAACACAAAGTTATTTAATTAAAGCCTGTACCTCTTTAAACTTAGGATTTTTAGCACCCTTTAACCACTCAAATAACGCAATTTCAACGCATGAAATTTTAACACCATTTGCACACATTGCATCAATTCCTTGTTTGAACTCATATTTTGCACGGCTTGCACAGGCATCTTTAATTACGTAAACATCAAATCCTGCTTCCACAAGAGCAGAAGCTGTCTGATGTACACAAATATGAGTTTCAATACCAAAAATTACAATCTGTTTTTTACCGTAAGAGCCGATTTTCTCAAGCATTCCATCTTCCATTAATGCATTGAAATAAGTTTTTTCAAGAATTTCACTCCCCTCAGGTAAAGCGTCCCGTAAGCTTTGCACTGTATGTCCTAAACCCTTTGGATATTGTTCTGTAAGTAATACCGGAATTCCAAGTAACTTTGCAGCACTTGCCATTTTAATTGCATTTTCGACAATAACATCTTTATTCAATGCTGCGACTAATCTCTCCTGAATATCTATAATTAATACCAAGCTATTCTCTGCTGATAATGTATTCATTTTATCTCCTTTACCTAAACTGATGTGTATTTAAAATCTTTAATAAAATCTTCTACAATTGAAATAAGCTCCTTTTGGCTTATCTTAGTTAGTGAAAGCTGGATTTCTTTATTTTCCGGACTGTCCAGGCCATCATGTGTTATATATATAACAATTTTAGCAAATCCCGGATAAACAATACGCAAAGTACTATCTTGATTTTTATTTCTAAGATGAAAAACGCATTGCTCATTATTAGTATATTGCTCAATTTTAGTATCAAACAATTTTTCTTCCCATGCCTTTTGAAGTCTAAAAAATACCGGAGCAATCACCTTTTCCATTTTTTTATTAAAAATCTGTCTAAAAATTTTATAATTTTTAGGCTCATTATTTCCGTCATTCAACCAATCGTCAAGAGTATTCTCTTTTTCCTCAGCTAAAATATATTCCGCATTTGTAGCAGCCGCATCAGACAATGCCTGCAAAGCATCACGCTCCATATCTTCAAAATTTTTACGGGTAATAAGAGAAATACCGGCACAAATATCAAAATTTTTACCGTAATTTTCTTTGATTTTATTTAAAACAACGATTGCACCGCTACAATCTGTTTTAGGAAGCATAAGATAAAATTTAGCACCGCGTCCCAATGTTGCAATATCGTCTGTTCTGATTGAAGAAAGTATTGCATCAGCCATTTTGTCAACAGAAAATTTTGTTTTACTGACTTCAGAAGGAGCCAATGCTACAAAACATCCTTCATCCAGCAAATTATCATCAATAAAATTTTCTATAACCTGCTTTGCATAATTATAATTATATAATCCCGTTAATTCATCAATAACATTCAACTGTTCCAGAATTTGTCTATTTCGCAATAATTGCTGATAGATAGAATTGTGTTTAATATTATTTACCGTCCTTATAACAAGCTCAAAATCTTCAGCAGAGGACAGTGCAAAATCATCAATACCCGCATCATAGCCGGCAAGTATCAGTTCTTTATCATAAGAGTTAACAAGTAAAATAATACATAAATGCTTATTTTTCCGTAAATTTTTAATCAAATCTAAAGTCTCGTTCTTTGAAGAGCACTCATGAACAAATACAATATCAGCCGCACAAAGTTTTAAGTCAGACAAAGCACTTTTAAAATCAGATAAAACGATAGAATCATTACTCCTTAAGAATATTAATTTTGATTCTAATATTTTTGATAAATCATTATCATCAGAAATTAAGAGTATATTGTTTTTATCATTCATCAACTATACCTGTAAGTGTTTCTTAATACAAAGGAAACTTCCGCCGGCTCCGAAAAGAACGGCCATTGCAAACATAACGGCTATAACAAAACTCTGAGCGTACAATGGTGTAGGCACCATAAAGAACTGATGCATATGACTCAATCCGTTCTGCACAAAATTCAACGGTATTAAGGCGATTACAGCTCCTGAAAAGCCGTAAAAAGCTCCCTGCATAATTAAAGGAAATCTGATATACCAGTTTGATACGCCCATAAGACGCATTATTTCAATCTCATCTTTTCTGGATTGAATAACTAGCTGAATAGTGTTGTTAATTATTGTTATTGTCAAAATTCCCATTATTATAACAACAAATACGGTAATTGTATTCACAATTTTATTTAAAGCCTCAATTTTTTTAGCCAGATCCTGGGCGTAACTCATATCTTCAACAGACTTAAGCTGTTTCACATTTTTAAATACTTCCTCAATATTTTCCGGCTTATCAACTTTAACATGCAATGTATCAGGTAAAGGGTTGTCAATATCAGGCAAGTCCATTTCACGCTTTAGATTTGCCCAAGAAGAAGCTTTAGGAATTATAGTAACATTTTCCACATGCTGAAATTCTTTTATCCTGTTTTTTACAACATTAGCATCGGTATTTTCTTTAAGATAAACAGAAATTTCCAAAACATTACCGAGCTCATGCGCAAAAGATGAAATTGAAAGCGCTGATCTGAAAAATGAACCAAAAATTGTAAGAATTGCGGCCATCGTTGTTATAATAACAAGATTAACAATACCAGTTCTGTGAACATCCTGTACTGTCTCTTTTGTTAAACGATATAAAATCCTCAACTCACATAACCAATCTTTTGGTATATGCTTTTTAACTCTTTTTTTTATTTTAGCTTTTGAACTATTCATACGTACCTGCTTGTATATCCCTTACAATTTCACCTTTATCAAGAGTAATAACTCTTTTTCTGAAGTAATCAACCATAGCATTATCATGGGTCGAAACAATAACCGTGATACCTCTCTGATTGATTTGATCAAGAATTTGCATAATTTCCATCGAGTTTTTAGGGTCAAGATTACCTGTAGGTTCATCCGCAATAAGTAACGGAGGACCATTAACAATCGCACGTGCAATACCCACCCTCTGCTGTTCTCCGCCGGATAATTCTGACGGTGTGGCATTCATTTTATCATATAATCCGACTATCTTTAATGCTCCGGATACTCTGGCATGTATTTCTTTAGAACTGATACCGAGTGTTCTTATTACATAAGCGACATTATCATATACACTCATATTCTGAAGCAGCTTGTAATCCTGAAAAACAATTCCCATACATCTTCTAAGATTTGGCACCTTATCGTTAGACAGGTTTGCGATATTAATACCACCAATAGTAACAGTACCGCTTGTCGGACGCTCTTCGTTATACAAAAGTTTCATCAAAGTAGATTTGCCGGCACCGGAAGCGCCTACAATAAACACAAATTCTCCTGACAGAATATCCAAATTAATATTCTTAAGAGCATAATTATCGTTTTTGTATTTTTTAGTAACAGATCTAAATTGAATCATAATTTTTCCTTATTTATTTAACAAGACGGTATTTGTCAATATATTTTTTTATAGTATTAGAAAGCTTTTCAGCACTCAGTCCATAGTAATCCAAAAGAAAATCCCATTTCCCGCTCTGTCCAAAAGTATCGTTAACCCCAATTCTATGAACAGGAACCGGATAATACTCTGCTAGGAGTTCACATACAGCACTCCCTAGACCGCCTATTATAGAATGATTTTCAACAGTAATTACAAATCTGGTCTTTTTAACACTATCAATAATAGTAGCACCATCAAGAGGCTTAACAACCGGAACATGTACAATCTGAATTGAATACCCTTCTTTTGTCAAACTTTGAGCAGCTTCAATAACTTCTGCAAGGGTTTCACCATTGGTAATCAAAGTTACGTCGGTACCGTCTTCTATAACATTTGCTTTACAAAAATCAAATTCATAATTTTCATCAAAAATATCACAGACATTAGTTCTCGGAATTCTTATATACATAGGACCGTAGTTTTCTGAGGCAAACTTAATCACCTGTTCACATTCTTTGCAGTCTGCAGGTACAATTACAGACATATTTGGGATGCCCCGCATTAAAGAAATATCTTCAAGAGCTTGATGACTTGCACCGTCCTCCCCTACAGTAACACCTCCATGTGTTCCGACAATTTTAACATTAAATGAAGGATAACAAACGGAATTTCTTATCTGATCGTATGTTCTGCCAGTTACAAACATGGCAAAACTCGATACAAAAGGGATTTTTCCGGTAGAAGCAAGTCCAACCGCCGTTGTAATCATATCCTGCTCCGCAATTCCACAATTAAAAAATCTTTCGGGAAACGCTTTTGCAAAAATCTGTGTCTGAGTAGAGCATGACAAATCAGCATCTAAAACAACAATATTTTGATTAGTTTTACCTAACTCTGCAAGTGTTTTTCCAAATACAGATCTGATAGATTTTCTGTCATTTTTGTTAATAATCATAATTTATACAATCCCGTTCATCTGTGTACATCAATATTATAGCACAAACAAAAATTAAAGTAATTATAAGTTCTTCTATTTACATTGTTAAGAATTATTAAAAAAATTTGAAATTTTAGCAATTTTCTATCTTGAGGGATATTTAAACAGTAGAATAAAAATATGGAAGATATTTTATCGAAAGGAAGAAATTAAATGATTCAAGCTCCAAATTTATTAAATCCTTACATGCAACCCCAAATGCAGCCCTACATGCCTCAGGCTGTACCTGCTCCTAATTACAATGCTGTAAAGATTGATGTTCACAATCCTTCAGTGAGCGCTCCGGGTGTCGGACAAGTTGCAATGAATGTTCCACAATATGCAGCACCTACAATGCCTTACTATTCATACCCGCAGGCTCAATTATATGAATACCCGCAAACACAGGCTCAACCATATTATATGCCACCGCAGCAGCAATTTATATGCCCGCCTTGTCCTGCGCAAACAGCACCGGTAACTGCACAAACAGTTCCTCCTGCTCCACAGGTTATTGAACCTGCTGCTGTTCAAGCCATAGCTCCACAACAAATTAATTATAATGCTCCTGCACCGATGGTAACACAACAGCCTCAGACAGTTGAAGCATCAAAAACAGACCAAGCTTCTGTTGAAGCTCCTAAGGTTGAAATTGAACAACCTGTACCAATGACACCTCAGGTTGACTTGAATTCATTCATCGCAAAATTAACAAACCCTGACTTTGAAGTTCAAGCAAACGCTATGGAAGAAATTGCAAATATGGTAAAAGATGAACCTCAAAAAGCTACAGAATTATTAGATGAAAAAGTTGTTAATGCTTTAAATACAATTATAAACAATGATTCTAGCAAGTTAGCAGGTCCGACAGCAGAACAAATCGCGGCAAGACAAAAATTAATGAAAGGTGAACAACTTTCAGATGCTGATAAAAAATTAGCAACTACAATAACACCAATGGAACAGTCCGAAAGAAATAAAAGCTATGCAATGTTCACATCTTCAATAATGCAAAAACTTTATGGGGATGAAGTTGCAAAATTAACAGGTGCTACAGTACCTCTAACAGAACTTCCGGGAGCCGTTACAATTGTTGAACAACTGAAAAACAACCCTAACCCGATGGTTAGAACTTCGGCAATCGAAGCCCTTAGCTACATACAACAACCGGCATATAAACAAGACCTGACAACATTATTTACAATCGCTAAAAACGATCAAGATAAAAATGTTCAGGACGCAGCAGCAGCAGCATTAACAAAATTAGAACAGGTGCCTGCCGAACAACCGCAACAAGCCGAAGTTAAACCGCAACCGGAATTAAAACCACAACAAACAGCTCAAGCTGCTTAATCAAATAATTTCTTTCTTCAATATATATAAAAAAAGTCCCTTGAAGTAATTTCAAGGGACTTTTTTAAACTTTTTGTTCCTCATTTTTATAAGAAATCGGAACAGGTGCAGTATTTATATAATCAGCATGCTCTGATATTTGTTTACACCATTCATAAATTATTTCTTCTTCACTTAATTTATACGAAATAGGTTTGCCCACATGTAAATGAACCTCACGTCTAGTAAAAGGTTTTAATTTAGGATATCCTGTAAAACCTCCTATAGCAACGGGTACAATATCAGCCTTAGCATTTTTGGCAATTACCACAAATCCCTTTTTCAAATCACCCAGTTCAGAACCATAAGGTCTTATACCACCCTGCGGGAATACTCCAAGCGACCAGCTTGTAGAAAGAATATCTTTAACAGTTTTAAAAGTAGCTATTTCAGGTTTAGTCCTATCAACAGCAAAAGCCCCAAGTCTTTTTACAAGCCATTCAAACTTATCTCCTTTCTGAAAAAGTTCTTTTTTGGCCATATACGCAATAGGACGACCGCACGCCATAGTTACCATTGGTGGATCAAAATGCGACACATGGTTTGCAGTATAAATAAATTTTCCGCTCTTAGCTTTAGTCGGCAAATTTTCACGCCCGGTAATAGTGTAGTTATAAAAAATTTTCATAAAAGGAATTACTACAACATACAAAAAGCACATATAAAACATCGTTCTGAATATATTATATTCATTAGGATATCTTCTGTTATAATTTCTTTCTTTCATCACTACTCTTAACTCCTGAGTTTACACTATCATCATCCGGAATATATTTAAATCCGGTCAATTCCTGAATTGCCTCAATCCACTTTTGCACGACGACTTCAGGATTATTATCATATGGTATAGGTTTACCTATTTTTACAACAACCTTTCCGGAAAATGGAAGATGTTTAGCTTCCTGAGTACCAACTATACCCACAGGCAAAACAGCACATTTAGTAATTTTGGCCAGCCCTGCAAAGCCTTTGGTTACACCGGAAATAGTCCCCGGAATTCCTCTTGTACCCTGCGGAAATATCCCAAAAACCCATTTGCTTTTTTTAATTTCCAAAACAGTCTTAATAGTTGAAGGTCCAAGACTTTCTCGATTTACGGCAAAAGTTCCGAGCCAGTCAATCCACCACCTTATAAAAGGAATATCAAATAATTCCTTTTTTGCCATAAAAGAAATACGTCTCGGGAGAATTCCCGCAACCATTGGGGGATCAAGTGTTGAGAGATGGTTAGGACAAACAATATATTCATTATCTTTAGGCACATTCTCCAACCCGTAAACTTCTAATCTATAAACAAGTTTCAAACGTATCATGTAAAATATCTTACATATAATAAATTGAAATATTGTTCTCCAGATATTGTATTCGTCTGCTGTTCGTTTTGTATAATTCTTGTCTTTATCCCAAAACATTATTTCTAATACCCTCTAACCTATAATATACGTTTTCTTTAATTATACATTTAATAAAATTATAAGACAAGTGGTAAAAAAGCTCCGTTATTTAAGTTAACGAAGCTTTCATATTAATAATTCATTTCCCAGTTATCATTCAGTATTTTCCCAAAACATCCGTAATATTTACCGGTCAAACAATTACGATTAAATAACTCTTCTCTGGTTTCTTGTGATATAGGAGGTGTTAACGGATTATTATACTCTATTTCATCAAGTGTACCATCTGCATATAAACCTATATCAAAAAAATCGCGGCCTGCAATATTAGGGCCCTTAGGACCATTTATATCAATCAGAAAATTTATGACGTTTTGGTAACTAGAACCGCCCTTGCCGGAGTAATAGTAACCTGGTCTTACAGCAGCCCCACTTGCCAGAATATAAGCATTATAAGAAGTGCCATAACCACTGACAGTATTACCGTTTATTGATTTATATGAATCAGCAAAACAAGGGGTTATATTATTTTCACAGGTTTGAATAACCTTGAAATTATCTGTTATAAATAAATTTGCTTTAGATTGAGATGTTATTCCGGCTTCTATTAAATTGACAGCATTATTATCTGTTAAATATCGTAATGCGGCCTGCTGTATTTCAGTATATACTTTATGCAATTGAGTTACATAAGTCTTTCGCTGATGATTTTGCATCAATGTTGGAACCGTCATGGCTGATACAACGCCAATTATCCCTAAAGTGACCAACACCTCTGCCAAGGTAAAACCCTGACAAAAAGTTGCTAAATGCCCCCCCCCCCGAAGATGTAATTTAAATAAATGTGTCATTGTAAACTCCTTTCTGATTGTTCATTTTTTATTATAACAAAATTTAAACCTAATTTCAATAATGGCAGAATATCATTTTTTATGATGTCTGAATGCGAAATATTTAAACAAAATATATGTAACAACAGATGTTAAAAGAATAGAAAAAATTTGGCCGATATAGACATTTTTTGAAATAAACCTAACTATCAATTCCAGAATAATAGCATTACAAACATAACTTACAACCCAGGTAGTACAACATTTAAAATACTCTTTAAACCAGTGGCCTTTTGTACAGAATACAAAAATTTTTTGATTTACAAAAGAAAAAACTGACGAAATGCTCCATTGTAGAGCCACACATATTTGATAGTATTCCTGCCCAATCATATAAAGCGCAATAGAAAATATTACATATGAAAAAGCTGCATTCCACCCGCCGACAAGAAAAAATCTTAATTTGTCAGAAAGAGTACACCATTTATTATATATAGTAATCACAGCTTCTTTGCTCATTAATATGCCTTTCCGACAAGAGAATTATGAGTTCTAAGCTCAAGAGTATCATCTAATTTTGCAAGATTAATCTTTTTGCCGTAACGCTTTTCCAGTGCAAGTTCAATTAAATAATCCGCAAAATGAGGATTTTTAGGTAATAGTGACCCATGCAAATATGTCCCGAAAACATTTTTGTAACGTCCGCCCTCACTCATATCTTGCCCGTTATTCCCGCACCCTACAATAATTTTTCCAAGAGGTTTTGTATCTCCCTGAACATAGGTTAAACCGCTATGATTTTCAAAACCTACAAGAGTTTTGGGACTTAAAAAATCCGTTTCGACAGTAACATTACCTATAAATCTTTTTTTACCTGCTACAGTATAAGCATCTATAAGACTTATACCTAAAAGTTTATCATTATCAAATGGCTGGTAATAATGACCAAAAAGCTGATATCCGCCGCAAATACCTAAAAAAACGGCCCCCTTGTCACGTTCTTCATGCAAAAAGGCTTTATGTTTATATAATTCTTCCGCAACATCCAGCTGCTGCTTGTCCTGCCCGCCGCCAATAAAATATAAATCATGTTCTTCTATAGAACAGCCTGTATTAATTTCATCGTACTCAACCTGAATGCCGCGCCATTCACAGCGTTTGCAAAGAGTAATAATATTTCCCATATCACCATAGAGGTTTAATAATTTAGGATATAGGTGAGCTATAGATATTTTTAAATTTCTCTCTTCCATGCTCTTTAAATTATATCACATAATCATGTTATAATCTCTATATGATAGATACGCATTCACACATAAATATGATAAAAGGCTTAACACTTGCTGAAATTATAAAAAATGCAAGAGATAACGGTGTTGAAAAAATTATTATTCCCTCAGCTTCGCCTTCTGACATAGATATTGTTTATGAAATTATACAAAAATATGAAAATGTTTACGGGCTTTTGGGGATTCATCCTTCAGAAGCAAAAAATTGGAATGATGACTTAGCCCGAAAAATGAAAAAAATGGCAGAGAATAAAAAAATAGCCGGAATTGGAGAAATCGGACTGGATTATTACTGGGATAAAAGCTTTAATGATTTACAAAAGGAAGTTTTTATAAAACAGATAAAACTTGCAAATGAATTGAACCTGCCTGTTTCAATTCACGATAGGGAAGCACACAAAGATACTTTTGATATTTTAAAAACGCATAATCAAGGTTCTAATGTTATAATGCACTGCTTTTCAGGAAGTGTTGAATTTATGCGGGAATGTACCAAACAGGGATGGTATATTGCCCTCGGCGGAGTTGTAACATTTAAAAATGCAATAAAAATGAAAGAGGTTGCAATGTCAATTCCTATTGACAAATTGCTTCTTGAAACTGATGCACCATATTTGACACCCGCACCGTTCAGGGGAAAAGAAAATCAGCCGGCTTATGTAAAATATGTAGCAGAAGAAATTGCAAAGATTAGAGAAACAACATTTGAAGAAATAGACGTTGCTACAACTCTAAATGCAGAAAGAGTGTTTAATTTATGAAAGAACGCCTTGATAAATATTTAACAGATTTAGGATACTTTGAAACAAAGAGCAAGGCTGCTGCCGCAATACTTGCCGGACATGTAAAAATAAACGACGAATACATTACAAAAGCCGGTTTTCAAATAAATCCGTCTAAAGAATATGATATAAAGGTAAAATCCATGCCATATGTTTCACGGGGCGGTTTTAAATTGAAAAAAGCTCTTGATACATTCCCGGTAAAAATAGAAGGAAGAATTTGTTTTGATGCCGGAGCTTCCACCGGAGGATTTACTGACTGTCTTTTGCAAAACGGTGCAAAATTCGTTTATGCAGCTGATGTAGGATACGGTCAGCTTGATTGGAAAATACGTTCTGATAAACGGGTTAAAACCATTGAAAGAACAAATCTTAAAATATGCTCATTTAATGAAATATACACAGATAATGAACCTGTTGCAGATTTGCTTGTCAGTGATCTTTCATTTATATCACTTACAAAAGTTCTTGAAAATCTAAAAAAACTGCTAAATCCGGATTTTCACGAAATGATCTGCCTTATAAAACCTCAATTTGAAGCAGGTAAAGAAAAAATTGAAAAAGGCGGTGTAGTAAAAGATAAAATTGTTCACCGTGAAGTTATAGAAAATGTTATATATTTTGCAAAAAAACTCGGATACATAATAAATGATCTTACATATTCGTCAATTAAAGGTCCATCAGGAAATATTGAATATCTAATCTGGCTATCCACCGGCAGCGGTAAAGAAACATCATATGATGTAAAAACAATAGTAGATAATGCATTTAAAGCACTAAATTCTTAGACCTCAGGCACCTTTACAAGCGGAGTTGCCCCATACATATCAATATACTTAAAGAAATTCAAAACAACACCGGGCGGAAAAAAGTAATTATTATTTGTCGGAGTAATTTTTAGCATTGAACGTTTATCATCAATGCTGACTATACTTGCAAGATACTGCTTATTTACAGCCGTAAACAAAATATAACCTGTTTTAGATTGAATTTCTTCAATATTAAATTTATTTGCGTTTACACTGGCAATAGCCATATAAAACAACTTATCAGCAGGCAGAATATAAGTTCTCGTACAAATATTAAAATCAACGTTCTGCGGAGTTATAAGTGTGCTTAAAGAAAGTCCGTCATCGGCATGCACAGGCAAAGCCGCAAATATTACAATAAATAAAAATGAAATTAAAAATTTTATTGTTCTTTCCATGATTCACCCACATTTACGTCAACAACAAGAGGAACAGATAATGGCTGGTTAAGTTCCATTGACTCTTTTACAAGTTTTGTCACAATATCAATTTCCGATTTAACAACCTCAACAACCAGCTCATCATGCACTTGCATAATCATTTTTGACTTCAAATTATTTTCCTTTAATTTTTTTGAAAAATCAATCATTGCAATTTTCATCAAATCAGCTGCTGTTCCCTGCATAGGCTGATTAATTGCAGCACGCTTTGCAAATTCTCTGATCATGCCGTTAGAACTTGCAAGTTCAGTTGCAAGGTAACGTTTTCTGCCAAAGATCGTTTCAACATATCCATTCTCTTCAGCCTGCATAACTGTACCCTCCATATATGCTTTCACTCTCGGATATGTTGCAAAATATTTGTTGATAAATGTTTCTGCCTCAGCATTTGAAATCCCAATAGCTTTTGCAAGTCCGTATTTACTTTGTCCGTAAATAATACCAAAATTAACGGCTTTAGACTTATAACGCATTTCTTTAGTAACTTCTTCAACAGGAACATCAAAAACCTTAGATGCAGTTAATGTATGAACATCAACTCCGCTGCTAAAAGCTTCTAATAAATTTTTATCCTGACTAATATGGGCAAGCAGACGAAGTTCGATTTGAGAATAATCCGCAGACAAAATCAACCCATTTTCTCTGTCACCTGCAACAAAAGCATTTCTTATCTTATTTCCTTCCTCAGTTCTTATTGGAATATTTTGCAAATTCGGATTGGAAGACGACAATCTGCCGGTGGCTGTAACAGTCTGATTATAAGTGGTATGAATACGCCCGTCTTTTCTATCAATAAGCGCAGGCAAAGCTTCGGTATACGTCGACTTAAGTTTTGAAAATTTCCGGTAATCTAAGATTAATTGTGCTATTTCATAATCTTCAGCAAGTTCTTCCAAAACAGCAGCATTTGTTGAATAATTAGTTTTACCCCGTTTTTTCTTAGCTTTCAAGCCTAATTTATCAAATAAAACTTCTCCAACCTGACGCGGAGAATTTATGTTAAAAACCTGACCAGCCAGCTCAAAAATTTTTCCTTCAATTCGCCCAAGTTGATTGTTCATTGATAGAGTGAGTCTATATAAATATCTTTCATCTACAGACACTCCGGTATATTCCATATCAGCAAGAACAAAAGTCAGCGGGACTTCAATGTTATAAGTAAGTTCAAGTTCCTTTGCATCAAGGTTCTTATTCCAATATTTGGTCAGTTCAATTATAGTTGCAATCTCATCCGATGCATAATTCAAAATAGTATCAACAGGCGCTTCAGAAAAATGAATTTGCTTTTTTTTATTTTTTTCAAACGGAGCAAATTGAATAACAGCATGATTTAAGTGTTCCATAGACTGAATATCAAGCTCATGATTTCTCTGCGGATCTTTTACATAACTTGCAAGCACAGTATCAAAAATTATCCCATCAGCCTTAATACCCGAATTACGCAACACATTAAAAGATGTTTTTGCATTATGTGTTGTCTTTTTAATATTTTCGTTTTCAAACAATGTTTTAAGCTCTTTTACAACATCATCTAATCTGAGTTGATTTTCTATATTTGAATGCTTAACAGGGATATAAAAAGTTTTAGTAACAGTCTTACCATCAACAGTTTTTATATGAGTATCCGCGGTTAAATCCGGATTATACCCGAAAGAAAAACCTATAATACTGGAATTTACAGCAGTTACAACATCCGCGTAAATATAAAATGCAATCAAAGATTGTTTTTTTAACTCCTCAACCATTTGTGACAAATCTGCAGAATCCGTAATAAGTTTTTTGTCGAATTTGAAATCACTTTCTTTATTAATTTTTTCATTCACTGCATCGGCAAAAAAGCCGAGCTGTAAAGAACCATCCAAAGAAACAGATTCAGGAACAGTTCTGTCTAACTTATCAAAAGAATACATAATTTCATTTATATTTTTAATAAATGTAAAAAATTGCATTTTTTTTAAAAATTCGGTAACAACCGAAACATCAGGCAGTTCTACTTGTGCTTTATCAAAATCAAAGTCAATATCCACATCTCGTACAATAGTGGCAAGATACCGGCTCATTTTAGCCTGTTCTTTACCGCTGCAAATTTTTTCACGCACAGACTTTTCAGGAATATTTTCACAATCAGCAAGAACAGCATCTAAAGTTCCGTATTTTGCAAGAAGTTTCTGAGCAGTTTTTTCGCCAATTCCCTTTACTCCCGGAATGCAATCCGAAACATCTCCGCGTAAACCTTTATAATCAATAACCTGATTCGGATATACACCAAGTTTTTCAAAAATTTTATCCCAGTTATATTCTGTTAATTCACCTTTAGAAGGAAGGATAACTTTTACACACCCTTCTCTATCAACCAGTTGAAAAGCATCCTGATCTCCCGTTAAAATTAATACTTTATGTCCGAGTTCACACGCTCTTCTAGAAATTGTTCCGATAACATCATCAGCCTCAAATCCATCTTTAGTATAAATCGGAATATTAAAAGCTTTAAGCCCTTCATAAATAAAGTTCATTTGAACTTGCATGTTATCCGGCATAGCCTCTCGATTAGATTTATAATCTGCGTATGTTTCAGTCCTAAAGGTATGGTGGCTTACATCAAAAGCAACAGCGATTGCATCTGCATTCAAATCCTGATTTTTTAGCAAATCAAATATTGCTTTAAAAAATCCATATACAGCCCATGTAGGAATGCCGTCTGAGGTTTTCATGTTGCTTCTTTCCAAAGCATAGTACTGTCTGAAAGCTAAAGCATGACCATCAATCAAAATAAGTGTTTTATTACTGCTCATAATCTATATTTTTCCATAAATACAACTATTTTACAAATATGTTAAGTAAGTTTTATTTTTATAAAAAAGGTGGCTCTAAAAAACCACCTTTTCGAGTAATTAAGCTGTAATTTCTTTATCTTTAGGAGTCGGAAGCGGAACTACTTCCGCATTTTTTCTGTTCTTAACCATATCAGCAGTAACAATAAATTTAGTCATGTCTTTTTTGGTAGGAACATCATACATTACATCAAGCATAATCTCTTCAACAATTGAACGTAAAGCTCTTGCGCCGGTTTTACGTTTAATTGCTTCTTGTGCAATAAGATCAATAGCTTCCGGTTCAAATTCAAGATCAACACCGTCCATTTCTAATAAACATTTATATTGTTTAAGAACAGCATTTTTAGGTTCAGTCAATATCATCTTTAATGTTTTTTCATTTAATTCATCCAGAACAGCGTAAATAGGCACACGCCCAATAAACTCAGGAATTAGACCAAATTTAAGCAAATCTTCCGGCTGTAATTTTTTAAGCATTCTAACTGCAGCAGCATCTTTTTCAGCCTGTGTCATCGGAGCCTTTGCTCCAAAACCGACAGATGTTCCCTCACCAGCCCTGCGTTCAACAATTTTTTCTAAACCAACAAACGCACCGCCGACAATAAACAATATATTACTTGTATCAATTTCAATAAATTCCTGATGAGGATGTTTTCTTCCACCCTGAGGAGGGACATGAGCAACAGTTCCCTCAATCATTTTCAATAAAGCCTGCTGAACACCTTCACCTGACACATCACGCGTTATTGAGGTATTTTCAGATTTTCTTGAAATTTTATCAATTTCATCAATATAAATAATACCGCGTTCAGCTTTCGCAGAATCAAACTCAGCATTCTGGTAAAGACGGAGAAGAATATTTTCAACATCATCTCCCACATAACCCGCTTCTGTTAAGGTTGTAGCATCCGCAACAGCAAATGGTACATCGAGCATTTTTGCAAGAGTTTGTGCAAGAAGCGTCTTACCTGAACCTGTAGGACCGACAAGCAAAATATTAGATTTTTGAATTTCAACATTATTTTTTAAATCTGCAGTCTTATTGTGCTTTAAACGTTTATAGTGATTGTACACAGCAACAGATAAAACCTTTTTAGCATCATCCTGTCCGACAATATACTCATCAAGATAAGCCTTAATTTCATGAGGTTTTGGAATAGGCTTTTCTTCCGCAGTATGCTCAGCATCTGCCCCTTCCTTATCCCTACTTTCAAAAAATTCTTCATCAAGAATTTGATTACACAAATCAACACATTCATCACAAATATAAACCTCCGGACCTGCAATTAATTTTTTTACCTGATCCTGAGATTTTCCGCAAAATGAACATTTTAATCTGCTATCATCATGTTTTGCCATCTTTTATACCATAGCTTACGACCTAGCATAAAATTCAGACGCAAGCTGCATCCTTTCTTTCTTTATTTAATTACATCTCTTGAGACAACTTTATCAATCATACCATACTCCAATGCCTCAGCCGGAGTCATGATATAATCTCTATCGGTATCTTTTTCAATTTTCTTGATCGACTGTCCTGTATTAGAAGCAAGAATTTCATTTAATGCTTTTTTAATTCTTATAATTTCAGCAGCCTGAATTTCAATATCAGTAGCCTGTCCCTGAGCTCCGCCTAAAGGCTGGTGTATCAATACTCTTGAATGAGGCAGAGCCATTCTTTTGCCTTTAGCTCCCGAGGATAAAAGGAAGGCCCCCATAGAAGCCGCCTGACCAAGACAAATAGTAGAAACATCAGCTCTTATATGCTGCATAGTATCATAAATTGCAAACCCTGCAGTTACAGAGCCTCCAGGGCTGTTAATATAAAGCATAATATCTTTTTCAGGATTTTCGCTATCTAATAATAACAACTGCGCTACAACCAGATTTGCGACCATATCATCAATAGGTGTTCCAAGAAAAATAATTCTTTCTCTCAACAATCTTGAAAAAATATCAAAAGAACGTTCGCCTCTGCTGGATTGTTCTATTACTACAGGTACAAAGCTCATGTTTTATTCCCTTTCCGCCGAAATATTTTGGCTTCTTATTTCATTATATAACTTTTATTATTTTAATCAAAAATGTGCCGTTGTAAATACGGCACATATATTAAATTTTAATTTACTACTTGATTTCAACTTTATTGTTAGCCATTAAGAAATCTCTGACCTTGTCATTCATAGCCTGTTGAGAAACAGAAGCAATAACTTCAGGATTCTGGCCGATTTGTTTAATTAAGTCCTGAGGTTTCAAACCATATGCGGCACCTAATTGAGCAAATTTTTGTTCTAAATCTTTCTGCTCAAGCTTGATATTTTCTTCTTTTGCAATTTTATCAATTACAAGAGAATTTTTAATTCTAACGAGAGCATCTTCATTTAGATTTTTCAATAACTGATCTTCACCCTGTGATTTAACAAGAGCATCCCAGTTAATACCTTGAGCAGCAAGTCTTTGTTTATATTCTTCCCTTAAAGAATTTGCTTCTCTATCAATCATAGACTGAGGAATATCAACTTTGGAAGCATCAATAACTGTTTTAAATACAAGATTTTCAGAGTTTTGCTTATTAGTTCTTTCTCTTTGAGCTTCAAGATATTTCTGAATATCAGCTTTTAATTCATCAACATTTTTGAAAGGTCCGACTTTTTGCGCAAACTCATCATTAAGTTCCGGCAATTTCTTTTCCTTAATTTCGTTAATTTTAATTTTAAAAGTCGCAGGCTGACCTTTAAGTTTTTCATCATGATAATCTTCAGGGAAATTAACCTTTATTTCAAATTCATCATTAAGTTTTTTTCCGACAAGCTGTTCGGCAAAACCTGGAATGAAATTAGAATGAGCTAAGTCCAACGGATAATTTTTAGCATCGCCGCCCTGAATTTTTTCACCGTTTGCAATTCCTTCAAAATCAATTACTGCAATATCAGTATCTTTTGTCGGACGATCAATAACTGTTTCTTGAGTGCTGTGCTGATTTAAAAGGTTATCAATAGATTTTTGCATCGCATCTTCTTCAACCGGAGAATCTTTAATCTCAAGGTTTAAACCTTTATATTGTCCGAGAACAACTTCGGGTCTCAATTCAGCCTTTGCAGTTACAGTTAAGTCTTCACCAATATTAAAATTATAATTTGTAATATAAGGTTGTGCAATTATATCCAGATTATTATCGACAACAGCTTGATTTATAGCTTTAGGCATCAAGTTTTCAATAGCTTCTTGCTTAATTCTTTCTGTTCCGACATGTCTTTCAACAACTGCACGAGGGGCTTTACCTTTTCTAAAACCGTCAATATTAACATATTGAGAAATTTTATGAACAGCCTTATTATAAGCATCAGCCGCATCTTTAGCCGGAATAGTAATATCTAATTTTACAACATTTTCTTTTTCTTTTTCTAAAGTTACTTTCATCTTAAAATCCTTTATACTAATTAATACATGTGTATTAATCATACCTCAAAAAAGAATTTGTGCAAGTTATAAGCAAGATCATGGCAAAATCAAGGTTTATCCCTAAAGTAACCAATACCTCTGCCAAGCTCCCCCACCCACCACCACCTCCGGGGAAAAGCCGCTAAAAGCCCAACCCTCTCGAAATTAAAACAGCCCCGTATTTCAGAGGCTGTTTTATATTAATTACAAATATTTATGATGCTTTTACAATATCATAAGCAGTTTCTGCATCAATTGCACCTTTCTCTCCGAACGACACACCCCGCTTTGCAAATCTATCACGTATCTTTTCGGCAGCCTCTGAAGCATCAATATCATATTCTGCAAGTTTTGTTTTCATACCAATCGAATTGAAGAAAGCTTCAATTCTGTCAATAACAATATCAGCTGCCTTCAAGTCAACCGGTTCATTTACATCAAATACTTCTCTTGCAAGTTTAGCAAGTTTTTTCGATTTACTTACTTTCTGATTTCTCAATAATCGTGGTTCTATAATTGCAAGACTTTGACCGTGGTCAATTCCATAAAATGCTGTTAATTCATGACCAATCATATGAGTTGCCCAGTCTTGAGGAACCCCGGCCGAAATCCAGTAATTCAACCCGCAGGTTGCACACCAAAATATATTAGCTCTAGCTTCATAATCTTCAGGAGAAGCAATAACTTTGGGAGCTTCTTTTATTAGTGTACGCAAAATTCCAAGAGCCCATTCATCCTGCAAAGGAGAATTAACGTCATAGGTACAGTATTGCTCCATTACGTGAACAAAAGTATCTACAATTCCGTTTACAGTCTGTTTTACCGGTAAACTGAATGTAACCTGCGGATCAATTATTGAAAACTTAGGATATAATGCTTCCCATTGAAACGCAAGTTTTTCATCAGTAGAACTTCTTGAAATTACAGCACCATTGTTCATTTCCGAACCTGTAGCAGGCAAAGTAATAACATCTGCAAGAGGCAGCGCATCAACTACAGGATTTTGCTCGACCATAAAATAATCATAAGCATCTTTTTCTCCGTTGTATTTAGATGCAGCTGCAATAAATTTTGTGCCATCCAACGTTGACCCTCCGCCAACAGCAAGAAGAAAATCTACTCCTTCTTTTTTTACTATATCTACAGCTTTCATTAAAGTTTCATATTTAGGATTAGGTTCAATCCCGCCAAATTCAAGAACATTATAACCCTCAAGAGCATTCTTTACCTGTTCGTAGACGCCGTTTTTCTTAATAGAACCGCCGCCGTATGTTACTAAAATCTTTTTTGACTTATCTATCAATTCCGGAAGTTTTGAAATAGTGTCCTTCCCAAACACAACTCGTGTCGGACAATAAAATTCGAAATTATTCATAATCAAACTCCTTTCAGTAAAGTTATGTTAGTATAAATTTTTAATATTGTCAAAAAATACCATGTTTTTGATAGAATAACTTTCGGAAGAGGAGAATTGTATGGAATTTATAAATTCAATTTTAGGACATTTAATTAATTTTATTGAAGATATAATAACACTTATGGGACCATGGGGAATAAGTTTGCTTATGGCTATAGAATCCTGTAACATTCCGCTGCCCAGTGAAGCTATCTTACCTTTTGCCGGTTACATTGTCAGCAAAGGGGAAATGAATTTTCATGTGGCAGCATTTGCCGGAGCTTTCGGCTGTGTACTTGGCTCTATCCCTTCATATTACCTCGGTTATTTCGGTGGACGAAAATTCGTTGAAAAATATGGAAAATATTTCTTAATTTCGCATAAAGATCTGGAAGAAGCTGATAAATGGGTAGAAAAATACGGAGATTGGGCATTTTTCTTGTGCAGAATGCTCCCTGTTGTAAGAACATTTATCTCTTTACCTGCCGGCATATTAAAGGCTAAAAAACGAATTTTCTTTAGTCTGACATTTCTAGGCTCACTTGTATGGAGTTACGTACTTGTTTATGTCGGAGTTAAAATGGGTGAGAATATGGAAGCATTTAAACATATATGGCACAAATTTGATATCGCTATAGTAGTTATTTTCGGAATTTTAGGTGCTCTGTATGTTTATAAACATATTAAACATTTAAAGGAGTCTTAATTTGTTTCACTACTGCTATGACACGGAGATCGGTAAACTTTTTATTGCAGAAAAAAATGAATTTATTACAAATGTATCTTTTTTCGAATTAAATGTGCAATACAAAGAAACTCCGGTTATAAAAAAAACTCATCTCCAGCTAACCGAATATTTTAGAGGACAACGAAAATCTTTTGATATTCCGATTGCACCTGAAGGTACCGACTTCCAACATAAAGTGTGGAATGCACTTTCTAAAATACCATACGGAAAAACAGCAACTTACAAAGATATAGCAACATTGATAGGAAATCCAAAAGCCTGTAGGGCTGTAGGCATGGCAAATAACAAAAACCCGATTGCAATTATAATTCCATGCCACAGAGTAATAGGGACAAACGGGAATTTAACCGGTTACGCCGCCGGGCTTGGCACTAAACAAAAATTATTGGAAATTGAAAAAAATATTTAATATGTTATCAAGCTCTTATTTATTCTTGGACAAGCGGAAGTATTTAGATGAACTATAATACCAAGGTTTACATGGTAATCCACGATTATCAACAATATGTTTATTGCGTTCTTTTGCAATCTTTTTGACCAACATTCTATATGCACCAGCAATTGTTGCAATATTCATATATGGAGACCATAATGATGCCCGATATTGTCTTTAATTATTTGCGGTATATACAACTCAATAAGTCTATGCATTTCCTTAACATCTGTAATACCAAGATCAATTAAATCAGAAACAAAACTTTTATGGTATATAAATTCATATTCTTTTAAACCTATTAAACCCCAGAATGTCCCATAAAAAGGAACTCCATAAGCGCGAATCCAATCCCACATAATTTCCGAATCCATAACATTTGGATTATCAATATGACAGCGATGACATAATAAAACAAGATTAGACGGTTCGTCTTTGCCACCCAATGCTTCGGGAACAATATGACATCGTTCTAAATTATGTTCGCATCCGCAACGCCAGCATCTTTCAAGAGCATCTGAGGCATCAACACTTAACCCACATTCATCAATTAAACGTTCAAAGAACCAATATTTTACGATGTCTTCTTTTTTTGTTTTAATATTTTGTTTCGCCATACTATCTCACTTTTATTATGTTATAAGAACCTAATACATTTTGAACATTTAAAAGGAACAATTCTACCTATCCCAATATATCTTTATATTGTTCCAAAAGTTTGGGTTCTTTAACGTATTGTCGTAACAGTATTTTAGCATCCTCCACAAAAAACTCGGGAATTCTTACTAGCGTATACAATAACCGTTCATGCAATGCTTCATTTTCAATTTTTACTAATTTCGTATATTGCATGGGTATTTTTTGTGGAGGAAGTAAATGCACAAAGCTGGCAAGATGTTCCATAGCGTCAGGCTGAACATAACGTTCCGCAATATTATAATATCGCTCAATACGTTCTGGAACAATTTCTGCTAAATGTGCAGAAATATCATCTTTAATATTTTTGGCATTCGGTTTCAATTTTTTAGCCATCAAAGGAATTTCGTTTAATAATATCACCTGAGTTTTTACATCTTTTGTTTGTAACAACTTTTTATAATAAGGGATAGAGTCTTCATATTGAAGATATTTTAACACATAAGCCAAAGCTTGATTTACCTTTGGCTTATTTAATGTAAGACACTGCTCTATATATTCTTTCTGAAAATTGGCAGGAAGATATTTTATAGCTAAGGCAAGGCCTGCTCTAATATCATCCTTATTCTGTTTTTTTGAAAATAAGCTTTGCCATTTTCGCATAATATCATACTCTGGAGTTCCTTTAATGCGATTGAGAACAGCTAAAGCTATTTTATTTTCATTTTTAACTCTGTTTACAACGCGACATCCGCCCCAATCATAATTATAACCTTTTATTCTGTTGTAACCATCAATAACCTGGTTATTAGAAACATATTTATCTTCATCTGTACATTTTATACCTCGGCTATACTCATAAACAACCCGCTTGGGTAGTCTTGTATCTTCATCAAGAAACTTATTTACCATATATCCGCTTTTTAAGCTGGCAAAATAAAATTTTCCACGTTGTGTATATCGCCCCTCATGTTTTGTCCAATAATTTGCACTGTTTGTCTCCGCATAAGCGCCATGACTTTTAAATGGATGCCAGCGCTCACCTTTTATCTGATGATAAACTTTTATAACAAACTCATCAGGTTCGTCAAACTTTTTATTCACTTTAGACGAAGTCCACCCCTTCAATCCCTCAATTTTATATACAGCACCCTTTCCTCCTTTATCAAGATAAACAATATCGATATCATCATCGACAAAAGGTTTAATAATTTTATACTTTTTAAAAACATTATTTAAAATTTCTACAGCCGAATCAGGTCGGGATTTCATAATTTCATTCATTGAAGAAGTTGAAACCGGTGTATACCCTCTAAGTAATAAAGTCACTTTATCAAAAGCCTCAAATATTTCATGAATTGCTGTCTTCCGAATTTCTTTGGGTAATTTATACGTAATAAACTCCGGTAATTGTCCACAAACAGGATATGTATTCGGATGCTCCTCCATAAGTTTGGAAATATCCTTCTGTCCATCTACAAAAATCCTCTTACTCAATTGTTTTGTAAAACCCGTAAATGTAGGTCTTTTTTTACTATCAGAATAATTATTATATCCAACTGCAGAAATTAACATATTTTATTCTCCATAAATACTAATATTATTATTTATTATAAAATCTCTAAAATTAAAATTTTATATTATATGTATTTTTGTTAACTCTTATTATCAAAAAGATCTTCGTTAATTATATCTTAATAATCAGCATTATTAACATCCCGTGCTTCTAACAATTTTGTAAATTCAATATATGTATCAATACTGTCAGGATTAGAACATTTTTCAAACACTTTGATAGCTTCTGAATTTGCCCTCTCCCCATATCAAATCGAAAAAAAACTCTTCTGCATGACAATAACCTCCTTTTACTTTGATGTAAATTTCTGTAAGCTCCCTGTTAGCAATAGGATTTCGGTCCTTCATAACTTCCGGCTTAATATAACTGTCACCCCAAAATTCATTTTTCTTAACTTTTTAGAAAACAAACTTAAGTGTCCATTAAAAAAGTGTGTAGAACAAAAAAAGACGTTTTTAGAAACGTCTTTGTAAATGGGGCGTCTGATGGGATTCGAACCCATGCATATCGGAACCACAATCCGAGGTCTTAACCGCTTGACGACAGACGCCATTTGCTTATCTATTATATTACCATAAACATTCTTTAAATCAAGCCATAAGTTAAAATTTTTCTTTTATTAAGAAAAGCTCCAACTAAGGGAGCTTTTTTTAACTTATTCTTTGAAACATATAACCTATACCACGAGCTGTTAATATTAACTCCGGATTTGCAGGATCAGCTTCCAGTTTTGAACGCAATCTGGAAATATGAACATCAACAACACGTGTATCAATTCTATGATCAGGCGGATAAGCCCAAACATGCTGTAAAATTTCATTTCTTGAAAATGCCTGTCCAGAATTATTTACAAGCAATTCCAATAAACTGAACTCCATACCGGTCAAACGTATTCTTTCATTTTTTCTAAATACCTGACGGCGTGCAGTATCTATCTTAATATTACCTGTTGTGATAACATTTTTAGTAACCTTTCCGGTCGGAGTAACAGCTTCTCTGTTATTTGTTCGTCTTAAAACAGCTTTAACACGTGCTTCTAATTCTTTCGGGCTGAAAGGTTTAATTACATAATCATCAGCACCAAGCTCAAGACCTGTAATTCTTTCAGAAACGTCACCTAATGCAGTAAGAATAATAATAGGAACATCAGAAGTTCTTCTGATTTCTCTTGTAACACCATAACCATCCATCTTAGGCATCATTACATCAAGGACAACCAGATCCGGATTATATTTATTAAATGCGTTTACTGCTTCTTCTCCATCTTGAGCAGTATAAACGTCATATCCAACCATTTTCAATCTTGTTTCTAATATTCGTCTGATACTAGCCTCATCGTCAGCTAAAAGTATTCTTTGACGGTCTTCTGTTTCATTAGGCATTTCTGCATTTTCAGTCATAGCATTCATTTCCTTTGTTACAATAATCTAACACCTTAAATATAACACAAATATAAAATATTACAAAATATTGATTTTTTTAAATTTTTTTTAATATTTGTATATATATATTAATTTAATTTTCAAAAAATTGCAAGTACTTTTATAAAAATTTTTGTAAGAAAAATACCCGAATGAGTGATGTACTTCTTCATAGTATTAATTGTAATATACAGTTTTAATAGATATATGGAACAAGAAGAAACAAAATACTATGAAATAATCTCAAAAAATATTAAAGGATTGAGAACTGAAGCTAAACTTTCTCAGGAATCCATGGCAGAAAAACTTAGCTGTTCAAGAGAGTTTATAAGCAGGGTAGAAAATAACAGGGAAAGGGTAAGTTTAAATATGCTTTTAAAAATAGCTAACCTGTTTAACGTAAATCCTAGCAGTCTCTTTACACAACCTTAGCTGATATAATATTTTTAAATTTCTCTAAATCTTCTGTGGTATCGATCCCAACAGGGATAAAATTAACTATAGAAGTTTTTATCTTCATACCGTTTTGTAATGCACGTAACTGCTCCAAACTTTCTGCCTGCTCATATGTACTTTGAGGAAGCTCCGTCATTTTAATTAAAGCAGAACGCTTGTAGCCGTATATTCCTAAATGACCGTAAAAATCAGCTTTGTCCGTATTCCTCTCAAAAGGAATTTTTGAGCGGGAAAAATACATAGCAAAACCGGAATTATCAATTACACATTTTACAAGATTAGGATTTTCAGCCTCTTGCGGAGTAATTTTTCTTATCAAAGTTGAAATATCAGTGCTTATATCATCTTTTACGTTTTTTATAACCTCATCTATGGCAGATGGCTTAATTAACGGTTCATCACCTTGAAGATTAACAATATATTCAATCTCCGGATGACGCATAATCACTTCTTTAATCCTATCAGAACCACATTTGTGATTTACCGATGTCATTTCGGCATTTCCGCCAAATGCTTTTACCGCACTAAAAATCCTGTCATCATCCGTTGCAACAATAATAATATCAGCAAACTTTGCCTGCTGTGCCTTTTCATAAACCCACTGAATTATAGGTTTACCCTCAACTTTTATTAAAGGTTTGCCCTCTAATCTTGAAGAACCATACCGTGCAGGAATTATTATTGCGGTATTTGTCATAGTAATCCTCCTAATTAATAAATATAAAGTTTGATAATCCCTCTACAACATCAGGTTTTAAAAATACTGAAATTTCAGGAATATCTTTCATACTAATGTTTAAAGTTTTACCGTAGATAACAGGTGAAGAAGAATAGTGCAAACAAGAATAATCTTTTATTATCAAAGCCCTGCTACCACTATGTAGTATAATACAAGTTTCAAATATTTTTAATTTTGCATTCGGATTTTTGCTGATTAAATACTTATCTTTGGATAAACTTTTCTCTCCCACTGCATAAATTGTACAATTATATTGTTCTAAACATTTACCAATTCCAATTTTTATTTCAGAATACGAATATGGCAAACATTTATTTATCAATGCTCTGTCAATCAAAGCAAATAAAGTTAAACAAAAAACTGGCAAACCAAATACTAACATTAAAAAAAACAGCAAACCCATTTATGCTAAACTCCTCTTTTGTACAATTATAGCAACCCACTGATCCCGATGGGCCTCTTCGATTAACTCTAAATTATACTTCTTTATTGCATCAAGCACAATCGATTTTTTTTCATCTAAAATACCTGATAAAACAAGAATAGCCCCATCATTCATAATAATCTTCAAATCACCCATGATATCAGCCAGAACATTATGCAAGATATTAGCAAGTACAAAATCATATTTTTCTGAAATTTTATCAGCTGTATTTAATTCAAATTTACATTGAGCATTGTTTTTTAAAGCATTCTCTCTTGCCACATCAATAACAGTTTCATCATTATCACATCCGTATACATTAGATGCACCAAACTTTTTTGCGCAAATCGCAAGAATTCCTGAGCCCGTTCCAATATCAGCTACTTTTACATTTTTCGACATATATTTCTCAATTGCTTTCATACACAATTGAGTTGTTTGATGAGTGCCTGTACCAAATGCACAGCCAGGTTCAAGCCTAATAATAACTTCATCTTTTGCTGCCGGAGTATACTCCAGCCAATCGGGAACAATCACAATTTTATTTGTGACACGTGTAATATCCCATTTTTCTTTCCACTTTTTAGACCAATCTTCATTTGGCTTGTTTGAAATAACAAATTCCCAGCTTCCTAGTTCTTCATCTTTCAGCCCGCGTGCTTTTAAAAGCTCACGTTCCTCCTTCAAAATTTGTTCTAAGTTTTCAGGTTCACAAGTAAGAAAAACTTTTAGAGTCCCCTCAGTTGTAGATACCATCTCTAAATCTTTGTATGCTTCTTCTGCAAGGACAACTCCTTCACAAGGGAGATTTTCAAAGCAAAAGTCAGATACAATATCTTCTATTTCCGGATTTATTTTTATCTGTAATTCAAAATAATTATCCATTACTGCAAAAACACACCCATTTTTCTGAATTTTTGATAGCGCTGCTCTTTCAGCTCTTTAACAGATAATTTAGAAAGTTCTTCAAGACTATCTAAAATAGTCTTTTTCATATTAGCAGAAATTTCTTCATAATTTGTATGAGCACCGCCTGTCGGCTCTTTAATTTCACCATCAATAATATCAAACTGCAACAAATCTTTTGCAGTAATTTTTAAAGCATCAGCAGCTTCTGCAGCCTTTGAAGCATCACGCCATAAAATTGAAGCACATCCTTCCGGTGAGATAACTGTATAATAAGCATGTTCAAGCAAGAATACTTTATCAGCGACTGCAAGACCAAGAGCACCGCCTGAACATCCTTCACCTGTAATAATTGCAATGACAGGAACCTCTAATTTTGCCATATCCCTGAGATTTACGGCAATAGCACCGCCCTGGTTAGTTTCCTCAGCACTTATGCCGGGATATGCTCCCGGAGTGTCAATCAGCGTAATAACAGGAATATTAAATTTACTTGCATGTTTAAATAATCTAAGAGCCTTTCTGTATCCTTGAGGCTGCGGCATCCCAAAATTATATTCAAGATTTTCTTTAGTAGATTTGCCTTTCATTGTACCGATAATCATAACCGGTCTACCGTCAATTTTAGCAAGTCCGCCGATAATAGCTCTGTCGTCCATGCCTTCTCTGTCGCCATGAAGTTCAACAAAGCCCTCACAAATGTGGTTTACATAATCCAAGAAGTTTGGTCTTTCAGGATGTCTTGCAATCTGTAATTTTTGAGAAGGCTTCAAATTTGAATAAAGTTCTTTTCTGTAATCTTCTGCCTGCTGCTCAAAAGTTTCAATTTCTTTATTTAGATCCATGCCTGACTCCAAACTTATTTTTTTTAGTTCTTCAATTTTTTCTTGAATTTCAAGAATAGGTTTTTCAAAATCTAAAACTGCTGTCATATATTTCACACCTCTAACTATGCAACTACATGCATTTCTAAAATTTTTGCTAATGTATCCCTTAATTCTTTACGGGAAGAGACTATATCAACTTGACCGTATTTTAACAAATATTCAGCGGTCTGAAAATCAGA
Organism: Candidatus Gastranaerophilales bacterium; assembly: GCA_944325005.1. Taxonomy (GTDB): domain Bacteria; phylum Cyanobacteriota; class Vampirovibrionia; order Gastranaerophilales; family Gastranaerophilaceae; genus Stercorousia. Next base: position 42,380 of record CALUYO010000007.1, read on the forward strand.
CGGTAATTTTTGCCTGATTGTTTGTTCAATAACACGTCGTCCGGCAAAACCAATTCTTGCCCCCTGTTCTGCGACAATAATATCTCCCAGCATACCAAAACTAGCTGTAACACCGCCAAAAGTCGGTTCTGTTAATAAATTTATATATAATAACTTTTCATCATCCAATTTTGAAACAGCACATGAAGTTTTAGCCATTTGCATAAGGCTTAATGCACTTTCCTGCATTCTTGCCCCGCCTGAAGAAGTAATTGCAAGAACAGGAAGTCTAAGTTCTATAGCTTTTTCAATTATTCTAGTGACTTTTTCACCTACAACGCTCCCCATTGAGCCGCCCATGAAATCAAAATCCATAACCGCAGTTGCAACCTTATTACCCTTAATTGAAGCAATACCGGTTACAACAGCATCATTAAGTCCGGTTTTATTTTGAGCCTTTGTAAGTCTGTCTTTATAACTTTCTGTGTCCGTAAACTCCAAAGGATCATCAGGTTTAATTTCCGTAAATAGTTCCTCAAATGAATTTTCATCAAAAAGCTGCTTGATACGTGTTCTTGCATTAATTCTAAAATGATAATCGCATACCGGGCATACCATATCATTTTTTACCAAATCTTCTTTTAACAGCTGTGCATCACAATGAACACATTTTGTCCATAAATCAGGATCCATATCTAATTCAACTCTGCCTTCAAGTTCGCGTCGTTGAATCTGAGCCTGTTTACGTTTTTCAAACCAATCTTGAACTGTCATATTAAATATCCCTTAAAAAATCATTTTAACATTCGTATTATACACCAAAAAGAAAACAATGCAATTTTACTTTTTCTTATTAATAAAAAATTTCCTCATCTCTTCCGAAATCTGTACATTTTGCAAAGCCATATGATATTTACGTAAATTTGCAATAGCCTCTTGCTCTTCTAAAAGATCCCGTTTGGGCTGTTTAATAGATGCTTTTACTTTTTCAAATTCAGTTGGAGATTTTCTATTTATAAATTTTGCAATAATTTCATCAATATTGCTGCCTCCAATTCCGTATTTTGAAGAAACTTCAGCAGTATCAGCACCCTGAGGGAGAGTATAAAGCCAATTTACAGTAAGCCTGTCACCTTCTGAAATACTATTTATTCCCTTTTGATGTGGTGTGTACATAATATCTGCAGGGTTATTACTATGCCCCAAGCCTATTGCATGACCAATTTCATGTAAAATTGTATGATATACCTCACCCTCATCCATATAATCAGCATGAACAAGCCCCTCAGTCAGTCCGATAGCAACCTCTGCACCATAAAGCCTGTTAGAACCGTCAAAATTAAAATAACAATGCCCCAGCGCCTTACGTTCTACTCTTTTCCAATCTATATTAACATTAGATTCAAGAAGAGTATTAACTATCTTAAAAGCGACTCTCCCTTTTGTTGCGGTCTGCCATTCATTAAGAGCTCTTATCACCATCTGCCTGTATTTATATTCCTGTCCTTGTTTTGAATAAAATTTCATAGGAGCAATATAAACCTTTAACGGCATAAATGTCCATCGCATTATTCGCCCGTTTTTTAAAGATTCAGCAACATAGGTGTATTTTTTCATATTTTTATTATATAATAAATTGCGGTAAAAACCAATTGTGTTACAATTGATATTACAGAGTTTTATTAATTATTTATTCAGACTTAGGAGAGAAATTTATGAACATTATGCAAATGATGAAACAAGCACAAGGCTTGCAAAAAAAATTAAAAGATACACAGGAAGAGCTTGCAAATCTTGAAATTACGGGAGAAGCTGCAAACGGGGCGGTAAAAGTTATCTGCGATGGGCAGGGTAAATTTAAATCAATTAAACTTTCAGCGGAAGCTGTTAATCCTGAAAACCCTTCATCAGTTGACAGCGACACTGTTGAAATGCTTGAAGATATAATTTCTTCTGCTATCAAACAGGCAAGCGATAAAGCTTCAAAAACAATGGAAGATAAGATGAAAGCCGTAACCGGCGGAATTAATATTCCGGGATTAAATTTCTAATGATTTACCCGAAATCAATAGCATCTTTAATAGAGCATTTTCAAAAATTCCCGTCTGTAGGGCCAAAGTCTGCTCAGAGAATGGCATTCTATTTATTAAGAATGCCTAAATCTGAGGTGGAAAAATTTGCACAGAGCATGATTGATGCAAAAAATAATACAAAAACATGCGAAATATGTTTTAATCTGTCATCAACAAGCCCCTGTGAAATATGCCAGTCTCCTGCAAGGGATAAGTCTACGATTTGTGTTGTGGCTGAAACCAAAGATTTGATAGCTATTGAAAAAACAAATGAATATAAAGGCTTGTATCATGTATTGCAAGGATTAATATCTCCAATGGACGGAATTGGAGCGGATGATATAAGGGTAAAAGAACTCCTTAACAGGCTTACCGATGAAAAAGTCAAGGAGGTTATCCTTGCTTTAAGTCCTTCTGTGGAAGGGGAGGCTACAAGCCTTTATTTAAGCAAATTGATAAAACCTTTCGGGATTAAAATATCCCGTATAGCATTCGGCCTGCCTGTTGGGGCTGATCTGGAATATGCTGATGAAATTACACTTGCAAAAGCTCTTGAAGGTAGACGGGAAATTTAATGTAATATACAAATTGCATTAAACAAAAATTTCTTGTATAATTCAGAAATGAGCAGTATACAAAAGTATTATAAACAGTCAGCAACTTATAAAATTTTTTCGGGGATATTTGCAGAGCTTGAAGAATTCCTTGATACTCTCGGTAAAATAACTTTAAATGGAACTGAAGTTATAAAAAGCATCTTTAAAGATGGTATTGATAAAAAAGAAGTTGCAGAGCAATGTTACAGATTTGGAGTAACTTCGCTGCCAATAACTCTTTCTATAGTAGGTATGACATCAATTATTGTCGCATCTCAGGTAGCGCTGGAAATGGTCAAACAAGGAGGCGGAAATTTTGTCGGTCTGCTTATGACAATACTTATTGTCAGGGAAGTCGGGGTTATAATGTCAGGTTTTGCAATTATATCTATGATAGGTTCATCACTTGCTTCTGAAATTGCAACGATGCGCGTTACTGAACAAATAGATGCAATTAAAGTTCTGAAAGTTAACCCGATAAGTTATCTTTTCGTTCCGCGGGTGTTATCAGGGATTTTAATGATGCCGCCTGTTGTTGTAATTGCCTCAGCAATAGGAGTTATTGCAGGAGCTGTTACCGCAAATTTAACATCCGGTTTAGGATACAGAGCATTCTTTGATTCGGCATGGCTCGGAATTTATATGAAAGATTTAGGTGTATGCCTTTTAAAAGCATTATTTTTTGGAGGAACTATAGCACTAATAAGCTGTTCATGCGGTTATTACGCAAAGGGAGGAGCAAAAGGCGTCGGGGAAGCAACAACAAAAGCTGTAGTATGGTCATTTGTAGCGATTGTAATATGGGACATGATATTTGCTATAGCATTTTTCTTTTAACGAGGTAAAATCATAAAGTAATGAGTATAGAAGTAAAAAATTTAGTAAAAATATTTGATGATAAACGTGTAATAGACAATGTATCTTTCAAAGTCGAAAACGGAGAAACACTTGCAATTGTAGGTTTTTCCGGTTCAGGTAAAAGTACTATATTAAAACTTATATGCGGTCTGTTAAATCCTGACGGAGGAGAAATCATAACTTCGGAAGGAGATATTGCAATGGTATTTCAGTATTCAGCACTGTTTGATTCACTCAATGTTGCAGATAATATTGCATTTGCTCTTCATGAAAGAAAAGAGTTGAGGAATAAATATACAGAAAAAGAGATTAGAAATATTGTTGCAGAAAAATTAGAACTTGTAGGCTTGAAAGGGATTGAAAACAAGTACCCGTCAGAACTTTCAGGCGGCATGCAAAAACGTGTAAGCTTTGCACGTGCAATTGTAACCGGACCGAATTCAATACTTTATGATGAACCGACTGCCGGTCTGGATCCCATTTCGTCAACACTGATTGAAGATTATATTGTCAGACTTAAAGATGAAACAAATGCAGCATCAGTCGTTGTAACCCACCAGATGTCAACAATTAAAAGAACTGCAGATAAAGTAATCATGCTTTATGGAGGGAAAGTTGTTTTTGAGGGAACTCCTGAACAAATGCTTAGACAGGACAACGAATATACAAAACAATTTGTCACAGCTTCGCTCGAAGGCCCTATGAAAATGATTTCGGAAAATTAAGAAAGGGATAATATGAATATAGAAAAATTATTTAATAAAGAGGTTATGTCTCTTGATACATATATTATGTTCAGGCTTAAAGAAGAAACTGCAAGACTGAAAGATGAACTTATCTCAAGAAACAGAGCGCCGATTTCATTATCAATGGGGGCACCTACAGCGAAACCGCCGGAAGGATTAATAAAAAGATTAAAAGAAATTTTGGACGAGGACGGAATTCATATGTATTCAACTCCGAAAGGGGAGCAATATTTTAGAGAAGCAATTGCTCAAAGAATGAAAAAGCGTTTCGGCGTAGAATTAAATCCTGACACTGAAATATTCTCACTTGTCGGCTCCAAAGAAGGTATTGCGAACCTTGTAAGATTTATCACAACTCCAAAGCACGATGAATTTGAAAAAGATGTAATTATGGTTCCTGATCCATGTTATGCCTCGTATTTACAGTTTATAAAATGTTCCGGTGCAAAAGCATATCCAATGCCTTTAACGAAAGAAAATAATTATCAACCTGATGTAGAGAAAATATATAATCAGATAATTAAAGACGGCTATAAAGCCGAAAATATAAAAGCTCTGTTTATAAATTATCCGAACAACCCGCTTGGACGCTCTGCAACACGAGAATATGTACAATCTGTTATTAAGTTCTGCAAAAAATATGACATTTTGCTTGTATCCGACGCTGCATATTGTGATATGTACTTTACAGAAGAAGAAAAACCTTTCAGCATATTTGAACTTGACGGCGGGAAAGACACAGGCATTGAATTTTACAGTTTTTCAAAACCTTATGCCGTTACAGGCTGGAGATTAGGCTGGGTCTGCGGAAACAAAGAGGTTGTACAAAGATTTGGCAAAGGAAAGTCTACAATTGATAACGGGATATTTAAAGCTCTCCAAAAAGCCTGTGCAGAAATTTTAAATTCAGATGAAGGCGACAAATATATAGAAGAAAAAAATAAAGGTTACGCAAGAAAACAGGCAATAATGGTAAAAGGTTTCAAAGAACTGGGCTGGCCTATTGATGAAAAGACTGTTCCGCATACAACTTTTTACTTATGGCTTCCAATCCCTGAAAGATACAATTCCGCTTTCAGCTTCTGTGAAGATGTATTGAAAACATCAGGTGTAGTTCTTGTACCGGGAAATGCATTTGGACACTATGGAGAAGGTTTTTTCAGACTTTCATTTGTCTGCTCAGATGAACAGCTACAGGAAGTTATTGACAGATTTAAGACTGACGGATTTACATTTAATTAAATTACAAAAGGCTCCATAAAGGAGCCTTTTTAATAAGTCATTTCCCAGTTATCATTTAGTATTTTTCCGAAACAGCCTCCTACTGCCGATTGAGCAAGACATCTGTTTTTATAAGAAGTTTCACGTGCATCTTCTGTCATTGGAGCACTGGGAGCTCTATCATCAATTAAACCGTTATTATAGATAAATACAAAAAACAAATCTCTACCATGGATATTTGGTCCTTTTTTACCGTTAATATCAACCATAACATTAACAAGTTTATCACCTTCAACGGCGTAATTTGGTCTTATAGATGCACCATTTGCAAGAAGATAAGATTTTAAATTAGCCTGCATAACACTATAATCAGCACCATTCATATCCTTATAAGCATCAGCAAAACAGTCGTTTGTACTATCGCAAGTCTGGACAACTCTAAAATAGTTTGTAATAAAAGTTCCAAGTGCAGTATTAGAGGCTAAACCTGCTTCTTTAAGATTAACAGCATTTTTATCTGACTGGTACAGCAATAACGCTTGTGAAAGCTCATTATAAACCTTATGCAATTGCGTTACATAAGTCTTTCGCTGGTGATTTTGCATCAACGTAGGAACAGTCATGGCAGAAACAACTCCTATTATTCCCAGCGTGACCAAGACCTCTGCTAATGTAAAACCCAGATAGGAGCTTAGATTACGCCCCCCCCCCGCGTTTCATATTTGAATAATTTTTTCATTTGTGCTCCTTTCTGATTTATACTATACATTATATCATTATTTTTTCAATTTTTCAATAAAAGCACCGCCGTAATAAAGACGATGCTTTTTTTATATATAAAATCTGGCAAATTTAATATATTTCTTTTTTGCCGCGTATTTTATGAAAGTGCCATTAAAGCTTTCACAGAACGCGCATTATCTCTAACTTCTTCATCAGAGTGCATTTCAACAGTATCTTCGAGAATTTTCATAGCTTCTGACTTATCATCAAGAGATAATAATTCATTAATTGTGCTCATAGCAACAACTGTTGACATATCATTGATACCTTTGCCTTTGTTTGTAATAACAATTTTCAAAGAATCATGCATATTTTTTTTCACTAACGCACGTGCAGTCATCTCTCTAATTGCATCTACTTTAGAATTAGTCCCAACGTCTTCTAAAATAGAAATTGTTTCGGGATTAGGATTTAAACCCAAACCCTCAATTACATTTGTTACATCTTTAACTATTTTTTTATCTACCATTTTACTTCCCCTTCTCTATTATGCAGCAGCTTCCCATTGTGCAATTTTGTCAGTTGCAAGCTGTCTTGCCGCAGCCATGTCATCCATTTTTGATACAGACTTCACAGAAATTCCGGAAGATATCAGATCAGATACAGATGTATTAAGAGTATCTTTCATAGAATTAAACATTGAAACAGCCTTCTCTTTTGCAGGAGTAAATGAAATTTCAATATTGTTCAACTTATTCCAGCCGTTAACAACATTTTCTTTCATTCTGTTACCAAATGCAACAACTGAATTGATCATGTTCTGAAACTTTTCTCCAATTCCGGAGATAGAGCCAACCAGTGCACTTGCTTTTAATTTTCCTGTAAAACTTGGCTGATCAGCCTTTTTAGAAGAAGATTCAAAAACATCTGCAGTTAACACATTACCTTTGAATGATGATGCTGCAAAAGGATTTGTTGAATTTGAATTTCTTTGAGTTGTTGTTTCGTGTTTGCTGGTATTAAATAAGCGTTCACGAATTGATGGAATTGATAAATTTGCCATTGTTAGTATCCTTTCGTATAACTTTATCGACCTTAATAGAATATCATTATAAAAAATATAATGGCTCAACCTTTTGGAGTATTATTATTTGAATTTCTTATACTTTAGTTGTAAAATTAATCAGAAAGGTTATTAATATGACGGAATATGAAAATTTAAATAAATTGATAGAAACAGTACGTACATTACGTTCTCCACAGGGTTGTGAGTGGGACAGGGCACAAACACACAAGACCTTGCGCCCGAACATGCTTGAGGAAGCCTATGAGGCAGTAGATGCCATGAATTCAGGCGATATAAAACACCTGAAAGAAGAACTAGGTGACGTTCTTTTACAAGTACTGTTGCACGCCCAGATAGCAGACGATGAAGGAAATTTCAACCTTGACGATGTCGCAAAAGGATTAAATGAAAAACTTATTCACCGCCATCCGCATGTATTTGGAAATGTCAAGGTTAATTCAACACAAGATATAATTGACAATTGGGATAAGTTAAAAAAGGAAGAAAAACCGCACAGAAGATCAGCAATGGATGGAATTTCAAAATCCCAGTCTGCGTTAATGAGTGCACAAAAAATTAGCAAACGCGCGGTGAAACATGGTTTTGAATGGCCTGATGAAGCATCTTTATATGACTGTATTTCCTCAGAATTTCAGGAATTCAAAGATGCAGTAAAGGAAAACGATAAAGACCATATGGAAGAAGAAATGGGAGATATACTGTTTGCAATCGTTAACCTTGCACGTTGGAATAAAATTGACGCTGAACAGGCCCTCTTAAATGCAAATAAAAAGTTCATGGCACGCTTCAGGAAAATGGAAGAATTAGCAGAAAAACCGTTAGAAAATTATGATTTTCGGGAATATGATATATTATGGAAGCGGGCCAAGGAAAGCATATCAACTAATTGTTAACAAATGTAAAGTATCGTTACCCCAAAAAAGCAATTCCTAAATAAAAAAATCCTTTATATAAATATACAGGAAAGAGGATAAGATTTTATGAAAGAACAGGAATTAAATACTTTGATGTCTGTAGTTTCAGACCCCATTAAAAATGTTTATAAAATTGAATCAAGAAAAGACTTGGAAGAAATTCAACGTATTATAAGAATTTTCAATATTTCTGAAAGTCAGCATAATAAACATGCAATGCTTTCTATTAAAAATCTTGCCACTTTGAGATTAGTTTTAAGCAACAATTAATACTCTTGCCCATAATAAAATCCATAATATAAAAGCCCTGAATATTCAGGGCTTTGCTGTTTTTATAATATTTTATAATATATATTTGCTAATAAGTCATTTCCCAATTATCATTTAAGATTTTGCCGAAACATCCCCACCAATAAGTTCCGCTAGAACCGGCAGAACATATAGTTGTAAATAGTTCTTCTCTTTGTTCTTTAGATAATGGCGCTGTCAATGTCAGCCCCGGGTTGCTGTCATCAATCATGGCATTTTCATATAGCATAAGAGGGAAAGTATCTCTTCCTATAATATTGGGGCCATTAGGACCATTTGTATCAACATACAACTGAACACGTCCGTTGGTATTTCCAGAAACAGCAAAAGAAGCGCCACTTGCCAGAACAAATTTGTTAAACCCGGAAGCGAAAAGATCCCCCATACTTGCACCATTCAGACGTTTGTATTCATTAGCAAAACAAGGAGTACTATCGGTCCCGCAATCAGTAACAACTTTAAAATAAGTTTTTACCCAGTTTGCTGCAGAAGCTGTAGAAGTTAATCCGGCTTCCTTCAAATTTATTGCGTTTCTGTCCGTCATATATTGTAAAGCTGCTTGCTGAGCTTCATTATAAACCTTATGCAATTGCGTTACATAAGTCTTTCGCTGGTGATTTTGCATCAACGTAGGAACAGTCATGGCAGAAACAACTCCTATTATTCCCAGCGTGACCAAGACCTCTGCTAATGTAAAACCCAGATAGGAGCTTAGATTACGCCCCCCCCCCGCGTTTCATATTTGAATAATTTTTTCATTTGTGCTCCTTTCTTTATTTTCATTTTAGCATATATTTCTATATTCTTCAATATTTAACCTATAAGGGTATTTATAAAATCTGTTACTTCTTTCATCGAATATATATCTTTTACTATAAAAAAATCTTTGCCGGTTTGTTCTTTTACATAAGAAAGAGTTTTTCCGTCAAGAAAATCTTCTGAATAAGGTTTAAGCATAACTGAAGGAATAATTATCGTATCTGCATCAATATCTTTTACTGTTTTGATTAAATCATCAGTAGTTATCAGTCCCGCAACAGTTATATCACTACCCCAATAATCTGATTTAACAGGATTAACAGTTACCGTTAAATTTTTTATTTTATTGAGTTTTATTGCAATTTTGTCAATTGCATATTTTGCAGCATAACTTGTGGCAAAAGACAGTTTTAACGGTTTATTTATTTTATCAGGCAACTTCTGCAACTTAAAATCATCCAGAAGCATTCTCAAAGCCCCCACACCATCGTCCAGCTGATTAAAGTTACCGTAATATTTTGCCGGAGGAATATCCATGCAAGCAAGCAGAAAAAATTCATCAGAACAACACACCCGCTTATATTTAGAAGCTATTTTAATTGTTTCTTCCGCACATTTTTTATCTACCTGTTTTAATCCTTCTTTACGAAATTGGGTAACGCCAACAGGCACAATAGCTACAGATAAAACCGTATTTTTTAATTTTGCAAGATCGGAAAGAGTCCTTTCCAACTCGTTACCGTCATTATATCCGGGACATAATACAATTTGCGCATGAAACGGAATTTTATTTTCCCTAAACCATTTTAAATTTTCCAGAGCCTTTCCGGCATTAGGGTTTCTAAGCATTTTAACACGCAAGTCAGGATTTGTAGTGTGCACTGATACATAAAACGGCCCGAGATGCATACGTTTTATACGTTCCTTATCTTTTTCCGTTAAATTTGTAAGTGTTATATAAGTTCCTTGAAGATAAGATAATCTGTAATCATCATCTTTAACATATAAAGTTTCTCTTAATCCCTTTGGCTGCTGGTCAACAAAGCAGAAAATACAGTGGTTTAAACATGGTTTAACCCTGTCAAATACAGCACTTTCAAAAATTATTCCAAGATCTTCATCATAATCTTTTTCCAGTTCTATAACTTCAACTTCACCATCAGCCTTTTTTATCTCAAGAGTTAAACATTCTGATTTACACAAAAAATTATAGTCAATCATATCAAGCATCTCCATCTCATCAATTGATATGATTTCGTCACCCATTTTAATGTCCAGTTCCTGAGCAATCGAGCCTTCAACAATTCCACTAACTATTGCCGGCATTATCTTTCTCCAATCCTTCTATAATAGTTATAAAGTTTGAAAATTCGCAAACCGCATTATCAAGAATAATTTTCTGATAAAAATTAATATGATTATATTCATCATTTAAAATATTTTGCGCAGAAATTTTAAATTGCATAGCTTTTGACTTTATAGAAAAAAATAATCTGTTTCGCTCTGATACATCCAAACAGTCAGAACAGCAAAGTTTCACACGTGCATTTGAAAGAAATTGGAGCGGATTATCACTAAAATTTTCTAACAACAAGCGTTTTAATTCAGATATCCCGTTTCTTGAAATTTCATAGTAAACAGACAGTTTCCCTCCATCAGACATACTTTTTCTAGAGCTCAAACACTGTTTTTCTTCCAAACGACGGAGGGCCGGTTTTAATGCCCCGAAACTGGGTCTTGTGAAAGGAGCAAAAATGTCTTCAATACGCTTTTGAACAGCATACATAGTTAAATCTCTTTTAAGCAAAACATATAAAATCAGAAGTTCTATCATACCCGAAGAATACCATAAACCAACTGTTCAATCAATTTATTACAAAATATAATTCAACAGCGGGATAATTGCTTTTAATACAGGATTAAGATAAAATTGCAATATGCAAGAGAAACAAACACTGGTAAATATTAAAAATCTTTACGTAGAATACCATACGAATAAAGGTATTTTAGGCGGTAAAAAAACTATCCATGCAGTAAACGGTGTATCGCTGGATATACATAAGGGAGAAATTCTTGCAATAGCAGGAGAATCCGGATGCGGGAAATCAACGCTTGCCAAAGCAATGATTCAGCTTGAGCCGGCCAAATCCGGAGAAATTATATTTGATGAAAAAAATACTCTTAAATTAGATAAAAACGGTTTAAAAGATTTCAGAAAACAGGCGCAAATGGTCTTTCAAAACCCTTATGCAAGCTTAAATCCGAAAATGAAAATTATAGATATCCTAAAAGAACCGCTTGAAATAAATACTGATTATTCAAAAGAAAAAATTGAAGAAATAGTAAAAGAAAAAATAAAACTTGTCGGCTTAGACGAAAACTGTCTTGATTTATTCCCGCATGAATTTTCAGGAGGTCAGAGGCAGAGAATAGCAATAGCAAGGGCACTTGTATTAAACCCGGAATTTATTCTTGCAGACGAACCCGTCAGCGCTCTTGATGTAAGTATTCAGGCTCAGGTTATAAATCTTTTAAAAGAACTTAAAGAAAAATATAATCTGACAATCGTTCTGATTACACACGATATGAGCGTAATTCAATATCTTGCAGACAGGGTGGCAATTATGTATCTCGGAGAAATTGTTGAGTCAGGAAAAACCTCAGACATTTTCAGTTCCCCGCTGCATCCATACACAAAAGCTCTTTTAAGTTCTGTTCCGCAAATTAATAATTCCGGCAAAAAAATTATATTAAAAGGAGATTTACCGTCTCCGGCAAACCTTCCTGCGGGGTGTAAATTCCACACACGCTGCCCTTACGTTATGGGAAAATGTAAAGAATGTGTTCCGGAAGAAAAAGGAATTTCGCACAGAGTAAAATGTTTCCTATATGAATAATCTGTGCTATAATCTGCCTATGGACAGAAAAGTTATTACAACAAACAGAAAAGCATTTCACGACTACACTATTTTAGAAAAATATGTAGCCGGAATTGTGCTGACAGGAACTGAAATTAAATCTATTAGAAAAAATGCAATTAATTTAAAAGACAGCTTCTGTAAAATTGAAGATAATGAAATTTTTCTGTACAACTGTCACATTTCGCCGTATGAGCAAGGTAACAGATTTAACCACGATGCAGAACGCGTAAGAAAATTGCTGCTGAATAAAAAAGAAATCCTGAAAATGCACACAAAAGTAAAACAGGATAACTATACAATCGTACCATTAGAAGTATTTTTGTCGCATGGATTTGCAAAAATTGAAATCGGACTTGCAAAAGGTAAAAAAGTTCACGATAAACGTGAGGACATTGCAAAAAAAGATATGAAACGCGAAATGGACAGAGCATCCAAAATCAGGTATTAAATTCGGAGAAATAAAGTATGAAGGTTGTAATTTTAGGCAAAGGAGAAATGCTCTCTAACCTGATAGAAGGGACTATTGATGCCGGATGCAATATTGCCGGAGTTTTCAGGTATGAAAGAACTGTAATACCTCCTGTTTTGCTCGCGATAAGAGATTTTTTCAAAAGTTCTCCTGATGTAACATTGATTAAACAAAATAAGCTTCACGAAATTAAATGTAGTTCTGCAAATTCTGAAAAATTTAAGAATGAAATTTTAAAACTCAATGCAGACATAATTCTTGTCGGTACATGGCATGAAAAACTGAAAAAAGAAATTATTGACCTTCCGGTAATAGCATCGGTAAATGTTCATCCGTCATTCCTGCCTAAATACCGCGGACCAAATCCTTATTTACAAACAATTCTTCGAGGAGAAAAAGAATCCGGAATTACTTTTCACTTGATTAATGAGGACTTTGACAGGGGTTCTATTCTTGCCCAGCAAAAAATAAGCATATATCCCGGCGATACAGGAAAAGAATTAAAAGAACGAACAGTCTATACTGCAAGATTAATGTGCACTGAAGTTCTTAACAAATTAAATGAAGGTCTGATAATCCCAGTAAACCAGAATGAAAAAGAAGCAACATATTACCCAAACATTAAACCGGAAGATATGATGCTTGATTTTAATAAAGAAACAGCAGAACAAATACATGCAAGAATACGCGCATTTCATCCGTGGCTTCCATGTTATGTTACTTATAAAAATAAATACTTTATTCCAAATCCTTATAAACTAAAAATTTTAGACGAAGAACAGACAAATAAAATACTGAAAAAGCATAGTATTACAAACCCTAAACTCGGAGATATAATAAATACAAATTATAAATCACGCTCAATTACAATAATGTGCAAAGATTGGAAATCAATAAAAATGAGCGGAACATATCTTTACGGATTTTTTAATAAACCGTTTACGATGATGTTTATAAAAAATATCCTTTAGAAATTATAATCTCTACCGCCGGCTTCAATTTTTTGTAAATCTTCTGCAACTTTTGACTTCACACATTGCGGGCATTCAAGAATTTTAACTTCTTTTTCAATTAACGCTTCTCCAACCTTCTTAGTTTCTTGTGATGCATAATCTTCAAGATATTCTTTTAAGGTTAAAATAGCATTTGGATGGCAGAAGTTATGGATTTGTTTTTCTTTGCAGATTTCCATAAATCTGTCTCCCGTACGACCGTTTCTGTAGCAGGCTGTGCAGAAGCTCGGCAGATAACCCAGTTCCATAAGCCATTTTATAACTTCATCTAAAGGACGTCTGTCCGAAACATCAAATTGCGCTGAATCGTCTTTTTCAGGCATAGGATTAAAATAACCTCCGACACTTGTTTTTGAACCGCCTGAAATCTGTGAAATCCCCAGTTCAAGAACACGTTTTCTGCACTCGGCACTTTCTCTTGTTGATACAATCATGCCTGTATACGGAACGGCAATTCTTATGCAGGCAACAATTTTGGCAAATGTATCGTCATCAATTCCATTATCAAAAGTTTCGGGGTCAATATCATCAGCTTTTCTTATTCTCGGGACGCTGATAGTATGCGGGCCGACTCCGAATGCGGCTTCGAGATGCTCTGCATGCATCAAAATCCCAGCAAATTCATACCTGTAAGATTCCAGCCCGAAAAGAACACCTAAACCGACATCGTCAATTCCGCCCTGCATGGCTCTATCCATAGCTTCTGTGTGATATTTGTAATTATGTTTCGGACCTGTCGGGTGAAGTTTTTCGTAACTTTCTTTGTTATAAGTTTCTTGAAACAGGATATATGTTCCGATGCCTGCTTCATGCAGCTTTCTGTAATTTTCGACTGTAGTTGCGGCAATATTAACATTAACTCGTCTTATTGAACCGTTTTTATGTTTAATCCCGTAAATTGTTTTTATTGATTCAAGAATATATTCAAGAGGGTTGTTAACTGGATCTTCACCTGCTTCTATGGCAAGTCTTTTATGTCCCATATCCTGAAGCGCTATAACTTCATTTTTAATCTCTACCTGAGAAAGCTTGCGTCTTGGGATATGTTTGTTTTTAGCATGATAAGGGCAATATACGCATCCGTTTACACAGTAATTTGATAAATAGAGAGGTGCAAAAAGAACTATTCTGTTTCCGTAATAATCCAATTTTATTTTCTTTGCGAGTTCAAAAATTTCCTTATTTTTATCTTCAATATCACACGCAAGAAGAACAGATGCTTCACGGTGAGTTAAGCCTTTTCCGAGCTTAGCTTTTTCTAATATTTTATCAATAAGCTCAATATTATTTTTATTCTCATCAGCGTATTTTAAAGTATCAAGAATTTCTTCATGCGAAATAAATTCATCAGCATTGTGTGATTTCGGATTATACATAATTCCCCTCCCTAGGCAAACCCATGATACAGCCGTAAAAAATAAAAGTAAATAGCTGCTACCTTACAACAAATCCTCCGCCAATCAAGTGTTTGTCATCTATATCATATAGAACACCAGATTGACCGTTTGTAATTGAATTAACAGGCTCATAAAATTCAATATCCGCAAAATCACTAAATAATCTTACATGAGCTTTTTTATGCTCCATGTTATAACGAATTTTAACCCAGGCATCAAATTCATGTTTTTTTAAATCATAAGTCAAATTCAAATCCGAAAGTTTACAGTTTTTCCTATAATTGTCCTCTTCGCGCCCTACATATACGATATTTTTTTCAGGG
Organism: Candidatus Gastranaerophilales bacterium; assembly: GCA_944325005.1. Classification (GTDB taxonomy): domain Bacteria; phylum Cyanobacteriota; class Vampirovibrionia; order Gastranaerophilales; family Gastranaerophilaceae; genus Stercorousia. The sequence goes on from CALUYO010000007.1 coordinate 57,767, forward strand.
TTAATATCTATTACATAAAGAGGGTAAGGAGCAGCAATTCCGATCCCCTTCCTCTGTCCGATTGTGTATTGATAACAGCCCTGATGCTCACCCCATTTTTTACCTGTAAGAATATCAATAAAATCGCCTTTCCGTTCGCCAAATTTTTCAGACAAAAACTTTTTTGTCGTCATTGGTTTTTGGATAAAACAAATATCCTGACTTTCTTTAGAATCCTTTGGCGGAAGGTCAAAATCAACGGCAATCTGCTTAACCTCCGATTTGTCATAATGATATAACGGGAAAATAGTTTTTGCTAACTGCTTCTGCCCTAAACGATAAAGGAAATAAAGCTGGTCTTTATGTTCATCTTTTGCTGGATAAAGTTTGTAGATACCGTCAACGCATCGTATATCAGCATAATGTCCTGTTGCAAAAACATCTGCATCCAATTCATTAACTGCATAATCAAAAAGTGCACCCCATTTAATATACTGATTACACATAATACACGGGTTTGGAGTTTTTCCGGCACGGTAGGAATTTATAAAGTAATTAATAACTTTATCATTAAATTTTTCAGTTACATCACAGGAATAATGCTCAATTCCTAATTTATCCGCCACACGCTTAGCATTAGAAACAACGGTATCAGATGAATTTATCATCTTACCGGTCAAACCAATAACTTTATATCCCTGCTGTTGTAAAAGAAGTGCCGTAACAGAGCTGTCAACTCCGCCGCTCATTGCAACAACTGCTGTCTCTTGTTTTTCCATACAGAAATTATAACATAACAATCATAATCAGCGCAAAATATACAAAATCTAATTCCACAGGTTGAGCTGCACGCTCATTTTTATAGTAAAATAATACCAAAGGAGAGAAGTATGAATAAAGAAATTAAATCAGTAATTCTTGCAGCAGGAAAAGGCACAAGAATGAAATCAAATACATCAAAAGTATTGCACAAAATATTTGGGAAATCAGTCCTCGGCTATGTTTTAGACAGTTCTAAAAATATAGTTAGTGAATCTTTTGTAATTGTAGGTCACCACGCAGAAGAAGTCACGGCATTTGTTGAAAAAAATTATCAGAACGCAAAAACAGTATTACAATCTCCTCAACTAGGGACAGGACATGCGGTTTCAATGGCTTGCCCGTATCTTGAAAACTTTGACGGACAGGTAATAATTCTTAACGGAGATTTACCGTTAATGACCGAAGATAGTATCAGAAAATTTATCGAGTATCACAATTCAAAAAATTCAGACCTGACAATTATGAGTACTATACTTGATGATCCCGCAAATTACGGAAGAATTATCAGAGAGAAAGACGATTCTTTAAAATGTATAGTTGAAGCAAAAGATGCTTCTCCAGAAGAAATATCTGTTAAAGAAATTAATGTTGGAGTTTATTTACTTAACTGGGGAAAAATCAAATCTGCATTTTCTCAATTAACAACAAACAACGCACAGGGAGAATACTACCTTACAGATATAATTTCATGGGGCAAGAAAAATAACCTCAATGTCCATGCATATATCTTAGAAAACAGCGATGAAAGCTACGGAATAAATTCACGTAAAGACCTTGCCTATGCAACAAAAATAATGAATGAACGAAAATTAAATTCGCTTATGGATAACGGAGTTACGATAGTTGATCCGTCATCTACATGGATTTCTGAAGATACAGAAATAGGTGCTGATACAATAATTTATCCCTCAACTTATATAGAAGGTAAAAATAAAATCGGCAAGAATTGTAAAATCGGTCCCTGTGCTCATTTACGCGGTGATGTAGAAATAGATGACGGCTGTAAAATCGGTAACTTTGTGGAAGTAAAAAAATCAAAAATAGGTCATAACACAAATGCAGGGCATTTAAGTTATATAGGCGACAGCGAACTCGGTTCACACATAAATATCGGGGCGGGCACAATTACCGCAAACTATGACCCTATTAGCAAAACCAAAAGTAAAACCATTTTAAAAGATAATGTAAAAATCGGGTCAAATACCGTCCTTGTAGCACCGGTTGAAATCGGAGAGGGAACAAATATCGGAGCCGGCAGTGTAATCACAAAAAACATCGGAGAATGGGCACTCGGTATAACACGTGCACCGTTAAGAATTATTGAAAACTGGGTAAAAAACAGATAATAATGTAATATAAATTTATTGAAAAGCTCCCGCTTTTAAACATTTTTTGGGAGAAGGAATGAAAGAAAAATTATTTTTGGGCAGGGAATTAACCTGCCCTTATTTATGTTAAAATTTACTTATGACTACAAAAGAGATTAAGTGGACAATGTTCGTAATCACGGCAGTCGGCAATTTCATTGCAATGCTGGATTCCACGACAGTAAACCTTGCATTATACCCCATGTCTGTTGATTTGCATGTTTCAATGGGACAAATACAATGGGTAATGATTGCATATATGCTTGTTTTAACAGTATTTTTACCGTTTTTCGGAAAACTTGGCGACATTTTTCCAAAAAACAAACTTTATACTGCCGGCTTTTCACTTTTTGCTCTCGGAGCTTTTTTAAACACAACAGCAGACAGCTTTGCACCTTTAATTGCTTACAGATGCCTTGAAGCGCTCGGGGCTTCTATTATGCTTTCGAACGCACAGGCAATTATTGCTACAATTTTCAAAAATGAACGAAGAGGAAAAGCTCTGGGATTAAATGGCTGTTTAGTCGCAATCGGCGGAATGAGCGGTCCTGCACTCGGCGGTATTTTATTAAACTACTTCGGCTGGCATTCCGTATTTATCCCATGTATTCCGGTTGCTCTTGCAGGGGCTTATTATGCTTATAAAGTTCTTCCGCATCATGCTAAAACCGATAGAAAAAATTTCAAATTCGATTACAGAGGATTTTTCTATTTTACTGTAAGTTTATTTGCTCTTTTGCTTGCAATATCAGAAGGACACAGCTGGGGCTGGAATTCACTGAAAATAATTACTCTTGGAATTATTACTCTAATTTTTGGAGTACTCTTCTATATTAGGGACCACCACATAAATTATCCGCTTATTGATTTTTCGCTATTTAAAATAAGGACTTTTACATTCGGAAATCTCGGTGTAATGACTTCATACATGGCAATGTACACAAACAGCATACTGCTGCCTTTCTTTTTGCAGGAAATATTAAAGTATAACCCGCTTGTAACTGGACTTTTAATTCTGCCGTATTCGGTAACACTTTCGTTTATTGCCCCGATTGCAGGGAGATTATCAGGCAAATACGGAAGCAGATATTTAACCCTTGCAGGTCCTGTTGTATACTGCATAGCACTTTTAATGTTTACACTGTATGACACAAATGCCGCAATGTGGCAGATTGTTCTGGCGTCAGGAATTATGGGAATAGGCAACGGTCTTTTCCAGTCGCCTTCAAACAATGCTATTATGACAAGCGTTGACAACGACCATTTAGGGCTTGCATCAGGAATTCTTGCACTTTCCAGAAATATGGGAAATATATTAGGCGTAGCTGTTACAATAACTTTGTTTGAAACATTTAGAAACATTTTTCTTGAATCAAGCAAAGTTTATGATTTAGCATTTTTAGCATCATACAGAACAACAATGTGTTTCGGAATATTTTTCGGACTTTGCTGTTTGATATTTGCATATATAGCATATAAACCTCACAAAACTACACATTAAACTTGAAAAATTATTATCATCAGTATAAAATTAAAGTGTAATATTTACACTAAACAACTTATAAATGGCAGGGAATTATGACTAATCAAAATGAAAATATTAGAAATATAGCAATTATAGCTCACGTCGACCACGGGAAAACAACACTTGTTGACTGTCTTTTAAAACAGGCAGGAGCGTTTAGAGAAAATCAGCATGTACAGGAAAGAGTTCTTGACAGCAACGATTTGGAAAGAGAACGCGGAATTACAATTCTTTCCAAAAATATTTCAATTAATTATAAAAATACAAAAATTAATGTTGTCGATACCCCGGGACACGCCGATTTTGGCGGGGAAGTCGAACGAGTATTAGGCATGGTGGACGGCGCTCTGTTAATCGTTGACGCTGCTGAAGGTCCTATGCCTCAGACAAGATTTGTTTTATCAAAAGCTCTTGAATTAGGCTTAAAAATTATTGTAGTTATCAACAAAATTGATAAGCCAGCAGCAGAACCATTAACAGCTCTTGATAAAGTATTTGATTTGTTCACTGAATTGACTGACAGAGAAGATTTAATAGATTTTCCTTTCATTTTTTCAAGCAGTTTAAACGGCTTTGCAATCAAAGACTTGGATGATGAAAGAAAAGACATGATTCCGCTTCTTGACTGCATATTAGAAAATATTAAACCGCCGAAAGGTGATGCATCAAAACCATTCCAGTTCAGAGCTACAACACTGGATTACAATGATTATGTAGGTAGAATTGTAATCGGAAGAATCGAAAATGGAAAAGTTAAATCTCAGGAACAGGTTTGTGTAATTCATGCTGACGGCAGTCAGGAAAAAGGAAAAATTACAAAGCTATTCGGCTTCCACGATTTAGGACGTATTGAAATCGAAGAAGCTTGTGCCGGCGACATTGTCGGAATTGCAGGATTCTCTGATGTTCAAATAGGAGAAAGCATATGCTCACTCTCAAATCCGATTCCTCTGCCTTTAATTAAAGTTGATGAACCAACTTTGCAGATGAATTTTTCAGTCAATGACAGCCCGTTTGCCGGTACTGAAGGGAAATTTGTTACATCAAGACAGCTAAGAAAAAGACTTTACGATGAGCTTGAAAAAAATGTAAGTCTGCGGATTGAAGATACAGACTCTACCGATGTTTTCAGAGTATCAGGAAGAGGCGAGCTTCATCTTGGCATCTTAATTGAAACAATGCGCCGTGAGGGCTATGAATTTCAGGTTTCAAAACCTGAGGTTATCTATAAAACAATTGACGGTGTGCAATGTGAACCTTTTGAAAACCTAATAGTTGATGTTCCGGAGGGTTATGCCGGAAGCTGTATAGACAGACTTTCAGGCCGCAAAGCAGAAATGAAAGAAATGAATAATAGCAAAGGCAGAACAACAATGGTATTTCATATCCCTGCACGCGGACTTATCGGATTTAGAAGTGAATTTATCAGAATGACACGCGGTGAAGGCATTATGTACCATACATATTTGGAATACAGACCTTATGCCGGTGACATTCCTCGTCAGAGAAACGGTTCAATAATTGCACACGAACAGGGTGAAGCAATTCCATACGCTCTGGCTCAATATGAGGACAGAGGAGTATTTTTTGTAACTCCAAAAACAAAAGTTTATCGCGGGATGATTATCGGTGAATGCAACAAACCGCAAGACATTGTAGTAAATATCTGTAAAACTAAAAAATTGACAAATATGAGAAGTGCAACTGCTGACGTTATGGTAACTCTGCAGGCTCATAAAGAAATGTCTTTAGAAGAATGCATGGAATACATCGGAGATGATGAGCTTGTCGAAATTACTCCGGAAAATGTCAGAATAAGAAAAGCTGATTTGACTAAAAAAATCTATAATTAACGATTAAGCTGGTAGCAAGCCTATCACAACCCAACAAAAAAGACCGCTTCAATACGGTCTTTTTTCGATACTAAAATGGTTTTGTTTGATTTAATTTCAATCTCAAATCTCTAAATCTTGAAATATCTTCCTGTGTTCTGCCCGACTCTTGAAAAACAGCCTGTGTTGATGGATGAACCATAAGAACATAATCCATATGAATTTCCAGAAAATTATATTTTCTTGGAGACTGATTAGAATTTCTCGGATAAATTTCAGCATTTGTAACCGCAAGAAAACGACGTTCTCTATCATTCAACAAATCTGTGAGTTCTCTGTTAGTATTAGTATATTTAGATACATGAACGACACCTTTTATATCATGATCCGCTGTCAAAATACTTACTTCTATAGGTACTGTATCAATATTCTTTGCCATTTTATATCCTCTTCAACGATTTTAATCTCTTTAAAAATAATACTACATTATGAAATAATTGTCCATTATGTTAATATTTAATTATCTCTGACCGCCTCTTATCCTTCCGCCGTATGCCTCATGAACATCTACGATTGTTATAAATGCATGAGTGTCAATATTTTTGATAATCTCTTTCATTTTAGCAAGTTCAAGCCTTGACACAACACAATAAATGATTGTTTTTTGCGTACCAGAATATCCGCCGACACCATGCAGATAGGTAACACTTATATCAAGTTTTTCAATAAGCTCCTGACCTATTTCTTCAGCCTTATCACTAATAACTTCAATTGATTTTGCAGAGTTCAATCCTTCTAACACAACATCAATTACCCTGAATGCGATAAAATAAGTCAATACAGCATACATAGCTTTATTCCAGCCGAACACAAGCCCTGCAGCTCCGTAAATAAATATATTAAAAAGCATTATCCATTCGCCGACAGAAAATCCGAATTTTTTGGATAAAACCAGCGACATGATTTCCGTACCATCTAGCGAACCCTCATTTTTTAGCACGAGTCCTACACCAGTACCAAGAATTATACCGCCAAATACCGTAGACAATAACAAATCATGTGTCACAGGCATATGATGTGTTGTAAATATATTCAATGCCAGAGAAAGCATTCCGATTGCATAAAATGTTTGAAATACAAATTTTTTTCCGATTTTATTAAAAGCCAGCAGAAAAAATGGGATATTTATAAGGAAAATCAGCAAGCCGAGATTTATTTTTGTTAAATAACTAACAATTATAGAAACACCGACAATTCCGCCGTCAATAATATTGTTAGGAACAAGAAAAACTTCTAATGCAAAAGCTGCAATAAAAGGACCTATTGTCAAAAAAAACATTTTTGTCAAAAGAGAAAATAATAATTCTTTTTTAGTTAATTTTCTTTCCGGCATAATTAGACCTTACCTGATTCTTCCTTTGAGGATTTTTTAATCGTCATAAAATTATTAATTTTAAAAATAGTTTTTTTATCGTCATCAAGCTTATCTTTATATCCGAGTATATTTTCAAGATCTGATTTAAGAGTAACCAGATCCTCATATTTTTTTAAACTACCATCAATAGCTACAGAAACATCTCCTGTTTCTTCTGACACAACAAGGCAGGCAGCATCACTGTTCTCAGTCATGCCAATTGCAGCTCTGTGGCGTGTCCCGTATTTCCAGCTTAATTTTGGATCTTCAGTTAAAGGAAGAAGAACTCCGGCTGAAATAATTTTATCGCCGTTGATAACAACAGCGCCATCATGCAAAGGTGTATTTGGGTGGAATATTGTCAAAATTAACTCCATGGATAAATCAGCATTCAACTTTGTTCCTACGTCAGAATAAGTATTTCGCAAATCACTCTGGAATACAATCAGAGCACCTGTATGAGATTTTGACAAATATTTAACACTTTCAATAAGCTCTTTTACAACATCAATTTTTTGATTTTTTGATTTTTCATAATTTGAATTAAAAATACGTGTAACAAAATCAACCTGTCCCAAAAAGCCGAGAAACCTTCTCAATTCCGGTTGGAATATAACAATCAGACTTAATGATACAAGAGTAACAATAGCCTTTAAAAACATCCCGATAATTTTAAGATCAATTCTTAAAAGAACTTCACTAAAAAACCATACACAAACAAGGATTAAAATACCTTTTACAAATTTTTCGGAAGAAGTATTTTTGATAAATTTCTTATATAAAAACAGCAATAATACCGCAAGAAAAGCTATCTGGATAAAATCTGACCAGTTAAATGTCATCTCCAGAGTTCCGATATATTTTATTAAGTAACCCAAAATATCATTTATCATTTTCTTAACCTGCCAGGAATTTCATCATGAAAAATTAAATCATTAAGCGTCTCTCTCTTTATTATAATATCAGATTGAGAATTATTTACAAGTACCATAGCCGGTTTTTGAACTCTGTTATAATTTGATGCCATAGAATAGTTATAGGCTCCGGTATTATAAACACAGAGAATATCACCCTCTTCCGGCTCCGGCATTTTTATATCTTTAATAAGAATGTCACCTGACTCACAGAACCTTCCGGCGATTGTAACAGTATCAGCATGTTCATAATCGGGCTTATTGGCAATTTCCGCATAATATTGAGCTCCATACATTGAAGGTCTTGCATTATCAGCCATTCCGCCATCGACCGCAAAATAAGTTTTTCCTTTTGGAACAATTTTAGAACTTCCTATAGTATACAAAGTTACTCCGGATGTAGAGATAATACTTCTGCCGGGTTCTATAAACAAAGACGGCGGATCTATCTTATATTTTTCAATACATTCGTTAAGTCTGTTTATCATAATATCAGCAATTGTGTAAACGGATGGAGGGCAATCACTGTTCGTATATTTTACGCCCAAACCGCCACCGGCATTAATTTCATCCGGTTTTAAACCGAATTTTTCATCAAGTCTTGCTATTTCTTTAACAAGAATTTCAATTTCATCTCCGTATATTGATGTTTCAAAAATTTGCGAGCCGATATGAGCGTGAAGCCCGTGAAGTTTCAAATTTGTATAATAATTTAATATCAGTTCAACAGCCTCATCAATCTGTGTTAAATCAAATCCGAATTTAGAATCCAGATGACCGGTCTGAATATATTCATGGGTATGGCATTCAATACCAGGAGTAATTCTCAGCAATATATCTGCAGTTTTATTATAAGATTTTGCAATTTCGTTCAAAAGCGAAAGTTCAAAAAAGTTATCGACAGAAATTCTCCCGACTCCTAATCGCATAGCAAGAGAAAGTTCGTCAAAAGATTTGTTATTACCATTAAACAAAACCTTTGCCATATCAACGCCGGCTTTGAATACAGTATAAATTTCACCGGCAGATACTACATCAAATCCAAAACCTTCACTTGCCAGAACAGAAGAAATTCCCATATTGCAAAGAGCCTTTGAGGCATACATCATGTTTACTTTAGGATAATTTTTAAAAGCATCTCTATAATCACGGCAGACAGATCTTAATGTATATTCATCAATTACATATAGCGGAGTGCCGTACTTTTCAGCCAAACCTACAAGATCACATCCTCCGATTTCAATATTGCCGTTATCATTAATTTTAGTTGTAAGTGGTTTTAAACTCTGGTTTGTGCTGTTCATGATGCTCCTTACTTCTTATATTATAAGGATAGCACAAGAAAAATTAAATTAAAATAGTAGGAATAATGTAATTAAAAAATATCGGGGTTGACTAATTGAGAAAAATGGTAAATAATAAAAAGGTCAGGATAAATCGGAGGTAGAAACTATGAATAACAAAGCGTCAAAGGTTGCCCCCCCCCCGAAAAACTAGCGCCGGGAGAATGGTTTAGTGCATTTACTCTTGCAGAAGTTTTAATTACACTGGGGATTATTGGGGTAGTAGCAGCTTTGACTATGCCCTCAATTGTTGCAAATTATAAAAAACAGGAAACTGTTTCTCGCTTAAAAAAGGCTTACACTATTGCTAATCAGACATTTATGATGTCACAGCTTGATAACGGAGAATATGATACATGGGATACAAGAATATCAGGTGTAGAATATATAAATAAATATTTTCTGCCTTATTTTAATGTTGTAAAAGTTTGTGAAAACCCGCAAGACTGCGGTTATTCCAGTACACGGCCTTTTAAAAATTTGAATGCAGAACAAAATAATACCATGACCTTAGCAAAAGATAGAAGAATTCCTTTTTTAACAGCTGACGGAATCGTATACATTTTTTCAACACTATCAGGAGATGAGATGTTAACTGATCACAATTTATATATAGATATAAACAGCGGGAAAGGTCCAAATATGTTTGGGAAAGATGTATTCACCTTTAAGAGGCTGAACGAGAAAGGAATTTTACCTGTTGGTTATGAGTTGACAGATGCCGAAATCAAACAAAATTGTTCAAAGACTGCCACTTCAGGGACAGCTTGTGCAGCCAAAATAATGAGAGACGGGTGGCAGATTTTAGATGATTATCCATTTTAAACTATTGCCCAAATAATAATCTTGTTTTATGCTATAGATATGATAAAACAGCTCAGAATAAAAGATTATATTTTAATTGACGAACTCACCGCAAATTTTGACACCGGTTTAAATGTAATAACCGGTGAGACCGGGGCGGGGAAAAGTATTCTAATTAACGCAATTGATATAGCTTTTGCACCAAGGGTCTCAAAGGATGTAATAAAACATGACAAAGAAAAAGCTCTGATTGAACTTGTTATAGAAAATACAAAACATGACTTAACCCGGTTGTTTGAAGAAAACGGAGTCGATAATAACGGATCAGAAATTGTTTTGACAAAAGAAATTACACAAAATGGCGTCCGCTCAAGAGTAAATGGAACACTTGTCAATCAGGAATTTATCAGACAGTTAAAAGCTTATTTTCTTGATATACACTCACAACACCAGACTTATGCTTTTATGCAGCCAAAATATCATATTAATTTACTTGATAATTATGCAAAAGAATCTTACGGACAAAAATTGGAAGCGTACAGAGAAAGATTTAAAGAATATCAACATCTTCAATCAAAACTTGAAACACTCAAAAACGCCTCTGATATGACAGAAAACCAGATAGAATTTCTTAAGTTTCAAATAGATGAAATAGACAGCGCAAATATTAAAAGTCCGTCAGAAGATGAAGAATTAAATTCTGAACTGGAAGTCTTAGAAAATGCAGAAAAGTTAAAAGAACTTACAGGCTCGGCTTACTGGGCAATTAACGGTGACGACGGTTCTATTATGGAAGCGCTGGGCAAAATTAAACAAAATGTTTCAAAAGCCGCGGGAATGGACAAAAATCTTGAAGATCTTGAAAGTAATTTGCTTGATGCAATCGAGAAATTAAAAGATGCCGGAAGTGAATTAAGAGAATACAGCCAGAATCTCGATAACGATACGGAAAGACTTAACGAAATTCAGGAAAGACTTTATCTTCTTGATAAACTTAAACACAAATACGGAGGAACACTTGAAGCTGTTCTTGAAACATTTGATAAATTATCACAAGAATTAAACTCAATAGAATTTTCAACACAAAATATTGAAGAACTGGAAGCCCAAATCGAAAAAACAAGGAAAGAATTAGAACACATAGCTTCAGAAATCAGCGAAAACAGAAAAAATTACGCACAGGTTCTATCAGTACTAATTCAGGAAAAATTGGAAAAATTGGAGCTTCCCAAAGCAAGATTTGAAATTTCTGTTCAGTCGAAAGAATTAAGTTCTGACGGAATTGATAACGTTGAATTTTTAATTTCTACAAACGTATCAGAAGATTTAAAACCGCTCGCAAAAGTAGCCTCCGGTGGTGAAATTTCCCGCGTAATGCTTGCAATAAAATCAATTTTTGCGCAGAGTGATGATATAAATACCGTAATTTTTGATGAAATTGATACAGGTATTTCAGGGAAAGCATCGCAAAGCGTTGCGGATGAAATTGTTGAACTTTCAAAATATCACCAGATTATATTAATCACACACCAGCCCATAATCGCCTCTAAAGCAAATAAACACTTCTACGTAAGAAAATCACAAAGTGACGAAACAAAAGTAGAAGTGTATGTTCTGACAGGTGAAAACAGGATTAAGGCACTGGCAGAGCTTGCTGGCGGAGAGATTAACGAACAGTCCATAGAATTTGCAAAATCATTAATCAGCGTATAAAAACATTATAGTCAAATGTAAATTCAATCTGTACAAATCCGTTTTTACTCAACTCTTTTGGGAGTTTTGGCAACGGTGAAGATTTTTTCAACGCAACTATTACGGAGTTATCTAATTCGGCATTTCCTGATGATTGTTTTATTTTAATATCTTTAACTGTACCATCTGTTTGTACAATGAAAGATACAATAATTTTTGAAGTTTTATCATAAGCCGGCGCATCCCAATTACTTTTTATTTTTCTCTCAATATTATTAATGTAGATGACAGAAGGCTGTTTATCATATGGTAGAGGAAGTTTGTCCAAATAATAAGAACCAATATTAGAAATCATTACTCCGGAGATTAAAGCAATCCAAAGCAGAATTTGATTTTTTTTCGTCGAATTTTTTGGAAGAAAATTTTCAAACTGAGTAAAAAAATCAGCGGTATTGGCAACACCTCCCGCATTAAATTTTTCATTATTAATTGTTTTAACTATTAGCGCGTTACCGACAGCACTCCAATCTTTCACATCACTAAAATTGATAGAGCGTACAATACTTTTACTCGTAAAAATTATTCTTTTATTAGTCAAATAAAAGTTATTATCTATATAAAGATGGAACCAAAATATAAAAATAGCTTCAAGAGCAAAAATAAACGGCCAAATCAAATAATTATAAAAGAGCCAATCCCATAATGATTTCATTTCGGGTTTATTTATAGTCAAGAAAATACCACTAAAAATTATAAATAAAGCAATAAACAAGACCAATATAAACAGCAGTTTATTTTTCTTTGTTACAAGCAGTATATTTTCATCAGAATCTGTTTGAAATTTAACTTTCACATAAATAATTATATACACTGTCGCAGCTACTGTCAATAAAAAAGCACACCTGAATTTCAAATTCGATGTGCTTTGAAATTATTACTGATAGAATTAATGCATTCCTAATCTTCAATAAAATCGCGGAAATGTTGTAATTCCTTCCTCTCTCTGATTTTCGATAATGCGGAATCCTCAAGCTGCCTTATTCTCTCTTTTGAATACCCCATTATCTCACCTAACTGTTCGAGAGTTTTCGGCATCTCACCGTTAATCCCGAAACGACAGGTTATAATCTTTTTTTCCCTTTCTGACAAAGTTGTAAGTAAATCTTCTATACTTCCTTTTAATGCGTTATTTTTTGTTTGAACCTCCGGAGAGCGGTAAGACTTATCCTCAATATAATCCCCTATATTCAAATCGTCAGTAACGGGGGTTTCAAGACTTATAGGCTCTTTTATTATTGACTTTTTTATTGTCAAAAGCTGTTTTGGAGTAATCTCAAGCTTTTGCGCAATCTCAAAATCTGTAGGTTCTCTTCCGAGTTCAAAAGACAGAGTTGTGTAAGCTCTTTTAAATTTTCTGATTTTATCAGTCATGTGAACAGGAATGCGTATTGTACGCGAATTATTGGAAATAGCCCTTATAATCGTCTGTTTTATCCACCATGTTGCATAAGTCGAAAATTTAAAATTCTTTGAATAATCAAATTTTTCAGCAGCCTTTATAAGCCCCAGAGAGCCTTCCTGCACCAAATCCATAAAAAGAACTCCCTGACCAATATATTTTTTTGCAATACTTACGACAAGGCGCAAATTTGCCTGAACAAGTTTTCGCTTTGCAATTTCAGCCTGAGATTTTTTCCCCTCTTTAATTTGTTTTCCCAGAGCTTTTTCTTCTTGAGAATTTAATAATTTAACTTTTCCGATATCTTTTAAATACATCTGTAGAATATCATCATCATTTGAGATAGAATTAAAAGTTCTCGGTTCTTCAATATCACTATCATCAAGTTCAATAAATTCAGCATCTTCCTGATATTCAGGTTTTAAATCTTTGTATAAATCTTCCTCCAAATATTTTGTAACAGCCATTTAAATTCCTCATCTTCTACAAATTGTCACACTTTTTAATATCAATGACGCAGTTAGATTAATTTTGTTTCATCGGTGTTTTTGTGTAAAATATAAATTATGGGAATTGTAAATGAAAAAGATTTTATAGAACGCGTAAAAAAATTATCTGAAACATCTTTCAAACCTGGAGAAAGAAAAGATATGAATATCATTGATTCACATGATTTCAGATATCTGGAATCAGGAGAATTCAAAGCTAATTTACATATTCATACGCAATATTCTGACGGGGAAATGACTGTCAAAGAACTTTTAAAAAACGCTCAACAAATTACCGAGAAAAATCATGATTTTTTAATTGCCCTGACAGATCATGACACGATTGACGGCTGTAAAGAAGCAGAAAAACTAATTGATGAATTTCCGGACGTCAACATCTGTTTCGGTGTTGAAATATCAACAGTTGGAATTAATTTTCCCAAGCAAACAAAACCTGTACAAATTCATCTGCTTGTTTACGGAATTAATCCCGCTGATGAAAAATTAAATAATTACTTACAAACTAAAAGAGAACAGAAGCTACATCTTGCGAATACAACTATTCAGAAATTAAATGAAGTGCTCCCTGATTATAATTTTAGTATTGAAGAAGCCTCAAAATGCCATATTATGATTGCTAAAGGACAGGATGAAGTTGCCCACCCATTAAAAAAATACACATCAGGCAAAATTCTGTTGAACTACTATTTACCTGATGCAGAATTTGCATACGATAAACCAATAAAAAAATTCAAATATCTTTTCAAAGGCAAAGAACCGTATTACATAACCTATAAAAAAGCCCTTGAAATGTATATCGGACATGATTTGCCGGAAATACCTGATTACATAGAAAAACAAATCATGACCGCAAGAGAAATATACCTCCAAGCTCATCCATCAATCGGGAAAATGCTTGAACCTTTTTCATCCTTTGAAGATGCTGTTGAATTTGTGTCAACACTTGATTTCGGTGTTATGTCTATTGCACATCCTGCAAGAACAAAGGCATACTGCCCTGAATTTTATACATATCTTTTTGAACATTTCAAAAAATACGGGAAAGATAAAGCTTTATTTTACGAAGGCTGTTATCAGTCCTATGAAGGCGACTATTATCAAAAATGGCAGACAAAAATTGAAGAAGCAGCTTCAAAATTTAACTTAATAAAAACAGGCGGACTTGATTCGCATGGAACAAATATTGTAACAAGATGCCCTTATTCTTAAAAAATAAAGAGGAAATGATGATTAAAAAATTTTTAATATTTATACTACTTTTAACTGCTCCTGCAGTATTCGCAGAAGAAGGTTACATCAGTCCCGAAAGCTATGCGGTAAATGAAGCAGATTTAATTGATTATATTGATGTCCCGCCGCCTCAGCGTCCGAACATCGACAACCTTGATAAGCCTGTGAAAATAAAAAAACAAAAAGAAAGAAAAGTAAAAGAGGAAAAACAAAAACCTTACAAAAGAGGTATTGTTTATCATATTGCAAAATGGTGGACAGACGCAAGATACAAACGAGAAGAACCTCATCATGGCACAAAACATGAAATAAAAGTTAAACAGCGTATGGAATATGAAAAACAGCTTCTTGAAAAACAGCAAGAGGCAGAAGAAGAACAGATCGAAAAGAATGAGTTATAATTATAAGAAAACATTAAAATAAACTGTTGACAATCAATTTTGTTTCATGTATTATTAATTTTGCGAAAGGGCGTTTAGCTCAGTTGGTAGAGCGCCTCCCTTACAAGGAGGATGTCAGAAGTTCGAGTCTTCTAACGCCCACCATTTTTAAGAAGAGCCAAAAAGGCTCTTTTTTTGTATTATGAATATAAATGATGAATTCGTTGTAAAAATTGATAAATTATCAAATCTCGGGACCGGAATTGCAAGAATAGACGGGCAGGTTGTGTTTGTCGAAAATGCATGTCCGGAAGATGAACTTAAAATAAAAATAACTAAGGTTAATAAAAATTTTTCAAATGCAAAAGTTATTGAAATAATTACTCCATCGTCTTACAGAATAAAACCTTTCTGCCCTATGCAAAATGTATGCGGTTCATGTCAGTTGCAATTTATAGATTATGATTACCAGCTTGCGCTGAAAAAACAAATTGTTGAAGATGCGATGAGAACAATAGGACACATTGATACATCTGTTAACAATCCGGTACCAAGCCCTGAAATAAAAGGGTTCAGACATAAAATTCAATGTCCCGTATCACAGACTAAAGTTTCAAAAAAAATTCTTGCAGGATACTATAAACCCCATTCGCATGAAATTGTTAATATCAAATACTGCCCGATACAGCCTGAAATTTGTGATAAAGTTATTGATTTTATAAGAAATAAAGCTCCGGAATTTGGCATTACAGGATACAATGAACAGAGGCTTTCAGGGGATTTAAAACATATTGTTATAAGAAGTTCTGCAGACAACGGCAAACTTCTCGTTATTCTTGTTATTAACGGGATAAAAATAACCGATAATTTCACAACCCTTGCAAAAGAAATATATGATGCGTTTGAAGATGTAAACGGGGTTTGCATCAATTTCAACAATAAAAAAACAAACGTAATTTTAGGGAACAAAACACAATGTGTTTGCGGACATGATTTTATTTATGAAAAAATCCTAAATAAGACTTTCAAAATAGGGGCTTCAACATTCTTTCAAGTTAACCCCAAAAGCGCTGAAAATATTTTCAAATACGTAAAAAAAGAAATTTCAAAAGAAAATAACCCGTCTGTACTTGATGCATACGCAGGAATTGCAACATTCGGAATTGTAGTTAGCGATGCCGCAGGTAAAGTTGTAAGTGTTGAAGAAAATAAAGAATCAATAGAAAAAGCCAAAGAAGTTTTAGAACTGAACGGAATAAAAAATGTCGAATTACACACCGCAGATACAACAAAGTATCTTAAGTCAATAAAGAAAAAATTTGACATAACAATTCTTGACCCGCCACGAAAGGGATGTACAGAAGAAGCTCTGGACGAAGCTTTAAAACATACAAAAAAGAAAATTATTTATGTAAGCTGTAATCCTGCAACACTTGCCAGAGATTTGAAATATTTACAAGAGAAAGGATGCACTATTGAAAGTATACAGCCTTTTGACATGTTTTGCCATACTTACCATATAGAAAATGTTGCGATTATTAATCTGTAGGTTTATATAATTCCATAACCTGACGTAAATTTTGTTCTATCGCATCAAGCTTCTTATAACTTTCTGTTTGTTTGAAAGTTGGTCTTGAACGTTTGCTAGGCGGTGTAGCATTAAATTTACCAAGGTATAAAGTTTTCAGAGATTTGAACAGATTATCTGCAGATTCAATATCCTCTTTTGAGAATGTAATTTGAGAGGCTTTGGCAGTTCCAAATTTATCTCGCGCTTTTGCATCGGCATATAGTCTTTTTGTAAGCCCATGGAATATTTTTTTAATACCTTTAACAATCTGCTTTGCACCATCATCATTTGTAATTTTGGCAGTATCATACATTCTGAAATTTTCAAAAACTAATTCATGTTCTTTATTTTTAATTGCAGCGTAGTTTGGCCCAGGTAGAAAGAGCAATTCATAAAGATTTCCATTTTTTTCAAAACGCATTTGAACATCTTCATACCCCGACGGAACAGCATTATCTCCGAATCTTACATCTATATCATCAACCATTTTCGGGATACCATTTTTATCTAAAATAATGTTTCCATTCTTATCCTCTGCAAAAGTTTTTGCGACTTTATAACCTTTTTTTTGCATAGCTTCCACTACTTTTACATAATTTTTATCAGCATCAGGCAGAAAAATAGTTCCGCGAACACCATCACGAATTACTCCGGAATAACCTCGCTCAGAGTACTGCTCTGTCCTTCTGGCCAGTTTATCAAGAATAGATTTAAGTTCTTTTGTCGAACTTTTATTTATTTCACGATGAAAAAAAGCCTCCGGAATTGACTGTGCAACCTCTTCCAAATCATTCATATACTGCGTTGCAAGCTGCTTGTTTTTAGAAACAAGAAAATCACCAAGACGATTTCTGGTATCAGTTTTTTTTCTTGTATTTTTTCTCTCAGATATTTGAAGCGGAGCCTCAGACGAAACAAAAGTATCTTTTTTAGGTACACGTTCAAACTGGGAAGCTGCCCCCCCCCCGAATTTTTTTCGGGATTTTCTGGTTACACCATTGACCGCCCCTTCAACTACATTTTGCAATTTTGGTTTTGTTGGCGGTACTTTCCCTAATCCGTTTAAGACTTTTTGACTTAATTTCATCATTTAATTAATTTCTCCACACATACCTATATAAAAACGTATCAAGATGATATATTGCTAATTTAAAGAGAAATATTACAAAATTGACACAAGAGCGATTATAAATTAGAAATTATTTTTTGTCAAAATATTTTGTTTGTATTAAAATTTAAGGGTATAGTTATTTAAGTAATAGCGCATAAAATAAGGAGGTTTGTAATTATGCCAGGAAAGACTATAACAGTTGACGGTAACTACGCCGCAGCGCATATTGCGTATGCCTTGAGCGAAGTTTCCGCAATTTATCCTATCACTCCTTCGTCTACTATGGGAGAATGGATTGATGAATGGGCATCCCAGCACAAGAAAAATATCTGGGGTGAAGAAGTGAGAGTTGCTGAAATGCAATCAGAAGCAGGAGCAGCAGGTGCTGTTCACGGGGCTCTGGCTGCAGGTTCTTTAACCTCTACTTATACGGCTTCACAGGGACTATTATTAATGATCCCTGTAATGCACAAAATGGCAGGCGAAATGCTCCCGCACGTAATTCATGTTGCAGCTCGTGCTATCGCCGCTCAATCTTTAGCTATTTTTGGTGATCATTCTGATGTTATGGGATGCCGTAACACAGGTTATGCAATGCTTGCAGCAAATTCAGTTCAAGAAGAGATGGATTTAGCACTTGTTGCTCACCTTTCAACTTATAAAGCTAAAGTTCCGTTCTTGCAATTCTTCGACGGTTTTAGAACTTCTCATGAAGTACACAAAATCGAAGAAATTTCTTATGAAGATATCGCAAAACTTGTTGAACCTAAATACATAGAAGAATTTAGAAACAGAGCAATGAGACCTGAAGCACCTATTTGTAAAGTTGGTGCACAAAACACTGATGTTTACTTCCAGGGTCGTGAAACTGTTAACAAATACTACGATGCAGTTCCTGATATTGTTCAGGAATATATGGACAAAGTTGCTGCTGTAACAGGCAGACAATATCATCCGTTTGATTATGTCGGTGCTCCTGATGCTACTGATGTAATCGTTGCTATGGGGTCAGGTTGTGAAACTATTGAAGAAACAATTGAATACTTAAACGCTAAACGCGGAACTAAATATGGTTTAGTCAAAGTCAGATTATACAGACCGTTTGACGTAAAACGTTTCTTAGAAGCTGTTCCTTCAACTGCAAAACGCGTTACTGTTCTTGACAGAACAAAAGAACCGGGCTCAATCGGAGAACCTTTATACTTAGACGTTGTAGCTGCTATGGAAGGCAAAGATGTTAGAATTATCGGCGGACGCTATGGTTTAGCTTCTAAAGAATTTACACCTTCTATGGTTCTTGCAGTTTACAAACATGCTGAAAAGAACGGTTTCCACGGATTTACAGTCGGTATCGAAGATGATGTAACTCACAAATCATTAAAAATTGAAGAACACATCGTTACAGAACCTGAAGGAACTACAAACTGTATGTTCTGGGGACTTGGTTCTGATGGTACAGTTGGTGCTAACAAAAACTCAATTAAGATTATCGGTCAATATACAAACAAAGATGCTCAAGCATACTTTGCTTACGACTCTAAAAAATCTTTCGGTGTAACTGTTTCTCACCTTAGATTTGGCGACAAACCGATTAAATCAACTTACCTTATCACAGCTCCTGACTTTGTATCATGCTCAGCTCATGCATACATCGGCAGATATGACCTGTTAAAAGGTATTAAAGAAGGCGGTACATTCTTACTTAACAGCCCTTACACAAAAGACGAAGCATTCGCACATCTTACACGCGATATGCAAAAAACTATTATCGATAAGAAAATCAAATTCTACAATGTAGATGCTGAAAAACTTATCAAACAACAACCCGGCTTAAGAGGTAAAGGTGCAAACACTGTTATGATGGTTGCATACTTCAAAGTTTCAGGAATTATTCCGTTTGAACAGGCACTTGAAGGTATGAGAGAAATGACTAAGAAAACCTTCAAGAAAAAAGGCGATGATGTTGTTAACATGAACTTGGCATTGATTGATGCTGCAGTTGATGCAACTGAAGAAGTGCCAATTCCTTCAAGCCTTGACGGTGTTGGATGTGTTGACGATGTTAAATTAATCCCTGATAACGCATCCGATTTCGCTAAGAAAATCATTGAACCTTCAATGAGACAAAAAGGCGATGATATTCCTGTTTCAGCTATGTCAATCGACGGTGTTATCCCGACAGGAACGGCTTGTCTTGAAAAACGCGGAATTGCACCGCGCGTTCCTCACTGGAATTCAGAATTCTGTATTCAATGCGGCATTTGTGCTTCAGCTTGTCCGCATGCTGCAATCAGAACAAAACTTATCGAAGCAGATGATTTGAAAAATGCCCCGGCATCTTTCAATACAGTTGATGCTAAACCTAACGATCACGGCGAAAAATTCAAAGTTCAGGTTTACTGCAAAGATTGTACAGGCTGCGGTGTTTGTATAGATCAGTGCCCGATGGCTAAAAATCCTGAAAAAGCAGCTTTAACATGGTCTTCTATTGAAAAAGAAGAAGCTGCTTGCGAAATGGAAAACGAAAAATTCTTTGATGAATTGCCTGATAATGTAATGGGTAAAAACAATACCAATACAATTAAAGGTGCAATGCTTAGAAAACCGTTATTCGAATTCTCAGGAGCATGCGCTGGCTGCGGTGAAACACCTTATGTAAAACTTGTTTCACAGTTGTTCGGAGAAAATGTTATCGTTGCTAACGCAACAGGTTGTTCTTCAATCTACTCAGGTACATTCCCGACAATTCCTTACACAAAAACAAAAGAAGGAAGAGGACCGGCTTGGGCTAACTCACTATTTGAAGACAATGCTGAATTCGGTTTTGGTATGAGATTAGCAGTAGACCAGAACAGAGCAACTTTAAAATCTTATGTAGAAAAAGTTCTTTCTAACGAAAAAGCACCTGCTGATTTAAAAGAAGCTCTTGAAGGCGCTATGGCTCACTTCGAAAATTCAAAAACAGAAGAAGCAATTAAAGCACAGGATAAAGCTAAAGAAGTTATCGCAAAATATGCAGATTGCGGATGTCATGATTTAGCTAAAGTTAGAGAGCTTCAAGACTACTTCACAGATAAATCTGTATGGATTATCGGTGGTGACGGCTGGGCAAACGATATCGGATACGGCGGTATTGACCACGTATTAGCTCAAGATAAAGATGTTAATATTCTTGTTCTTGATACCGAAGTTTACTCAAATACAGGCGGTCAGGCTTCTAAGTCAACTCCAACCGGTGCTGTTGCAAAATTCGCTACAGGCGGTAAGAGAACTTACAAGAAAAACATGGGCTTGATGAGTATGTCTTACGGTTATGTATATGTAGCATCAGTTGCATTGGGAGCAGACAGAGCTCAAACTCTTAAAGCATTCAAAGAAGCTGAAGCTTACAAAGGACCATCAATCATCTTTGCTTATGCTCCTTGTATCGCTCACGGTATCGACATGAGCAAAACTCAAACTGAACAAAAACGTGCAGTTGAAGCAGGATACTTCCCATTATACAGATACAATCCTGCAAATCCTGATGCACCGTTCACATGGGATGCTAAAGATCCGAAAGGAAGCTATCAGGAATTCATCAGATCAGAAGGACGTTATAAATCTCTGATGAAAACAAACCCTGAAGCAGCAGAGGCTCTTTATGCACAGGCTGAAGAAGATGCAGCAAAACGTATGGCTGTATACAAAGCTGTAGGCGAATTGATGAAATAAGCCTTTAGGTGCAAAACAAACTAAAAAAGGTATCTCATTTCTTGAGATACCTTTTTTTATTTATTTTTCTTTACATGTCTTTTTACCATCCCAGCTTAAATCATCACAATGTAAATAATCCATATTCTCATTTATTAATACCCAGGCAGTACACCAGATTCCACTATTATTCATAGGATTCTTGGCAAGACATTGATTCTCAAAACTCTCTGTCCATATTGTGTCCATAGGAGATCCGCCAGGACGCAAACCATCCTTAAATAATTTAAAAACGAATAAATCTCTTCCAACCACATTAGGACGGGCAGGACCATTTATATCAATATAAATTAATGCACAGTCATTGTAAAAATTAGAATATCCATTACTACTTGCCTCTCCTACAGTAGCCTTACACCAATTCTGAGGATATTTATCACCTGCATAAGCCTGAATATAAACAGAAAAACCGCTATCAGTCAATAACTGAGTCCTCGGAGTAACTCTCCACTCAACATCTGTAGCAGTTTTATATGTGGGAGAAAAACATCTGTTATCATCAGAACGAGTGCATAATGCAACGTTTTTTATATATGGGACAATTGTTTGAAATATCTTATCTGAACAAGTGTTCCAATCAGTAATCGGCACTTCACACCAGTTATTAACTTCACCATTTTCTGCCATTGCTGACAAAAATGCTTGACTAACCAGTGAATATGCAGACTTTAATTGAACAACAGTACGTTTTTCAACATAATTACCTATTTTTTGAGGGATTGTTAATGCTGCAACAATTCCTATAATACTAAGAGTTATTAATACTTCTGCAAGAGTAAAGCCAAAACTTTTCATAAAACAAAACCTTATTATGTGATGATATATATCACTATAATAACAGTTTTTTATATTTTTTTCAAGTCCAGAAATTCTTGCTATTAGCTTTGAAACGCCCCCCCCCCGGGACAGATAAGTTTAAAAATATTCATTATAAGCTCCTTTCCATAACTTATACTTTTATATATTATAACAAACATACGCCGCTTTTTCAACAAAAAAATGAAAGAGTTTATCAACTCTTTCATTTTTATAAATCAATAAAAAGTATTTCTTTACTCAACAGAAATATCGTTAACCTTTTGAATTACCTCTCCAGGCAAATCTTTCAAAGGATTTTTTACAAGAGCCAGATCCTCTCTATTTCTTGCATCTGTTTTCAGAAAGTCATTTTCCATAGCCAGTTCCCGCTGGCGTGCTTTTGCCAGATTTAACTGTTTTTCTTTAAGTTCACTGTAATTTTTATTAAATTCCCTGTTTACAGCTGAACCATGGCTTATAGAATGGAATAAACCACCAAGCAATAAAGCCTGCGGTGTCCAGGAAAGTGCGGTAGCACCAATATTCTTTAAAGCATCCGGAGTTTTAGCAGATAAATTCTTAGCGCCTTTTTTCACTACACCTAATAATTTATTATGATTTAGGAATTTTGCAGTCTTGTCTGTAGCTTTTTGCATAAATTTAGGAGCAGTTACAGAAGCAAGTTTTACAGCACCTTTATTAACAAGAGCAATAGCTCCGAGACCTGCCGCTAACATGGTACCGAGAGACAGGAACGGATGTTCACGGTCAAATTTACGAACTTCAGGCGAAGCCTTGGAAAGTTCATTTTTAGCCATTCCGACTAAACCAACTGCCGCAAGAGAAGCTGCCCATAAACCGCCAATTTTTAAACCGTTAGCCATTCTTGCAGCTAAGCCTGAAACCTCTTTTGAAAATATCTTTGTTTTACCTTTAGTAAAAACAGCAGCAGTTAAACCAGCCGCAACAGGTGCAGCTGCTATTAAACCATTCGTGATATTATTATGCTTTTTTTCATTAGCGCGGGACATAGTTTTTAAATATGCTGCGCGCTGAATTGAAGCATCGTCTAAATTTATAAGTTCATCAACTCTATCGCGTCTTCCTTGAAAATTAGGACCAACTGATGAAATTGCCATACACACACCTACACTTTCACAAATTAATTATACTTTATTAAAACCTAAAAGTAAAATTTTTTGCCAGTATTTAAAATTTTTGTTAAGAATATTTACACATAAACATATTTCTAATATTATACAGACATGAAAAAGTTTTACATTCACACAATGGGCTGTAAATCCAATCAGTTTGAAAGCTCAATAATAGCCGAAAATTTAGAAAATAACGGGATTACAAATACAAGAAATCTTGAAGAAGCAGATTATTACATATTAAATTCCTGCACCGTTACCCATAAAAGTGATAATGAAGCAATATACCTGCTTCGCTCCGCAAAGCACAAAAATCCACATATAATAACAATTCTTACAGGGTGCGTAGCACAGATAGAAAAAGAAAAATTACTTGAAAATAATTTTATAGATTATGTAATAGGAAACAATGAAAAACTTGAATTATATAATGTGTTGAAAAATAACCATGAAAACAAACACTGTATAGCTTCAGACATTATGAAACTGAATGAGTTTACTAAAGCTGTGCTGGTTGATACAGCAAAAACCCGTGCAAACCTTAAAATTCAAGACGGATGCGATAACAGATGTTCTTATTGTATTATACCGTTTGCAAGAGGAAAAAGCAGAAGTGCAGATGAAGAATTTATCATTGAACAAATCAATAATTTTTCAAAACATGGTTTTAAAGAAGTTGTGCTTACCGGAATACATATCGGCCTATGGGGAAAAGAAAGCGGCTTAACTCTTCTTGATCTTCTAATAGAAATTGAACAGAAAACGACAATAGAACGCTATAGATTAGGATCTCTCAATCCGCATGAAATAACAGATGAAATGCTTGAATTCTTATCAAAATCAAAAAAATTCTGCCCTCATTTTCATCTTTCTTTGCAATCAGCATGTAATAAAACGCTTCGTTCAATGAACAGATTTTATACAGTAGAAGAATATCTTGCAAAAATAGAAAAAATAAACTCAATGTTTGAACTGCCGTTTCTAGGAAGCGATATCATAACGGGATTTGCCGGAGAAACTGAAGAAGATTTTCATATAACTTTAGACAATCTAAAAAAATCGGGGCTTTCCAAAATCCATGTTTTTCCATACTCGCTAAGGCATGGGACAACGGGTGCGAATGCCGGAAATCAGGTGGATGAGAATATTAGACAAATTAGGGCCGATATTGTAAAAGCGCTGGCATTTATTAAACATACAGAATTTATTAAAAAAAATATTGGGAAAAAGCATGAAATACTTATTGAAAAACATCCGGACAAAAAAACAGGAATGCTTAAGGGAATTACAAGAAATTATTTAACAGTTATCTTAAATTCAAAAGATAAAACTCTTTTGAATACTCTTAGAGAAGTACAAATAACAAAATATGAAAACGGAAAAATATACGGAAATCTAATATAAAAAAGGGCTCAATAAATGAGTCCTTTTTCCTAATTAGTTTCTACTGTTAAGCTTTGCCAGGAGCCGCAGGATTTCGGTATAGAGCCATACCAGTGTAATCATAAGCCCCATAGCACCGTACCACTCATAATCTTTACTGAGCATATTTTGTGATGCTGATTCAATAAAGAAAAAATCCTGAATTAAAGACATTGATGCAATAATAACAACAAATATACTAAATCCTATACCTACAGGACCAGTTTCCCAAATCAAAGGAATGCCTCGTCCGAAAAATGATGCTATAAATTGTATTAAATAAATTGCCAGAATAGAAAGCATAGAAGTCATTAAAACAGCCTGAAATTTTTCAGTATACCTTATTGTTCTTGTCTTATAAAGCATAAGCATAACAAATAAGACTGCAAAAGTTGAAAGAATAGCCTGTAGCACAATTCCATGCCATTGAGCCTCAAAAAAAGCAGAAAAAGCACCTAACACCAGCCCTTCCATTAATGCATAAGGAGCTGCCGTAAATTTCGCAAGCTTTATATTGAAGCATGTAACTAAAACAAGTATGAAACCTATTATTGCCCCGGCTCCTATCATTAAAGCAGTAAGACCTGGCGCTGTAAATAACGCATAAAGACTTATTGCCGCACCGGCAAGCAAACAGGCGAATAACATAAAAATTTTATTCACAGTTCCCTGAATTGTCATTGGCTCACCATCAAGAACAGTAGCCTGAGGTGAAAACCTGTCTTCATTTAATATTGGATTTGACATAATTAACTCCTTCCTTTACCATGATTATATACTACATTATCAAAAAAAACTATATCTTAATAATTAAATAAGGTTTGCTATGCGATTAGAAAATTTCAAAAAATTTATCAGATACTACGGGAAAGGAAGGTATCTTAATCTATTCGGATTTACAGTTCTGTCATTTATTGCAGGATTTCTTGAACTAATTGGAATAGCCTTGATCTATCCTTTCATAATGCTGATAATTAATCCGGAAGCATTTGCAAATTATATACCATATATAAAACTTGAAAACAGCTTTAAAACCGGCCTGCTTATAGGCTTAGCAGTCCTTTTTATTTTTATTTCAAAAAATATTTTTATTATATTTATTCAATATATTCAAAACAGGTTTATATGTAACTGGAAAAAAGACATTACTTCAAAATTTATGCAATACTACATATATGCTCCATACAAAAATATTATGAAGTCATCACAAACAGACAAACTTTATAACATAGAAACTATATGCAATATGGCAGTTGACGGCTTTATAATGCGCGGTTTAAACCTACTGACCAATATGATAATTGTTGTAATGATTATAGGTCTATTGTTCATTAAATTTCCTATTCCGGCTGCAGCAACTCTGATTTTTGTAACGATAACCATGTATTTTCAAAATAAATATTTTAAGGAACGCACAGCTATACTTGCAAATACAATGGCACAAAGATTTCAGGAATATAAAGCTTCAGTAATGGAAAATATTATAAATATTAAAGAATTAAAAATTTTGTCTGCCGAAAAAATTTTCTTTGATAAATATTTAAAAACAGAAAAAAATTTCCGTAACATTCAGGTATTGCAGGGGTTTTATAATGCAATTCCGCCTTATATTATTGAGATGCTTATCGTCTGTGCCTTACTAATTCTGGCCTGTATTCTGGCATCCCAAAATGCGGCAAATAATTCGGCTTTGATAGCATCTCTGGCAATAGTTGTTGCGGCACTTTTCAGAATAGCGCCTGCTCTGAACAGAATTCAAACTTCAATAATTAATATTAATTCTACAAGAGATTTTGTTAAAAGAATTAACGAAGAATATGAGAAATGCGATTTAGGTAACTTTAAATATACTGAATGTAAGTTTAATGAAAAAATGGACTTTTACAAAACAATAAATATAAAAAATATTTGTTTTTCTTACACTCCGGAAAAACAGGTTATAAATAATGTATCATTCGATATAAATAAAGGCGATTTCATTGGAATAATAGGCCTTTCAGGTGCCGGAAAAAGTACCCTTGCAGACATTTTAACAGGACTTTTGCCGGCCGACTCCGGAAAAATAACAGTAGATGGAGTAGAATTAACCCAGAACAATTTTCCAAAATTCCGGCATATAGTAGGTTATGTTCCACAGCAAATTAATATTCTGGATAAATCGTTCAAAGAAAATGTAGCATGGGGATGTGAATATATTAATGATGAAGCAGTTATAAAAGCTTTAAAAGCCGCTAAATTATATGATTTCATAAATGAATACCCGCATGGAATTGATTCCAATATTATAATTGGCTCAAATGGCTTATCACAAGGACAAAAACAACGTCTGGCAATAGCCCGCGCACTTTACAGAGATCCTGAAATTTTAATTTTCGATGAAGCAACATCAGCACTTGATGTTAAGGTTGAAAATGAAATAACAGAAATGCTTAAAAACATTAGTTCTTCTAAAACTATAATAGCAATAGCACACAGACTATCAACCCTAAAAGCATGTAATAAACTTATTTATATGAAAGACGGTCGAATAATTGATATAGGAACTTTTGAACAATTAAGCAGTAAATATCCTGATTTCGATAATCTGGTAAAATTATCCTCAATAAAATAAAAAAAATAAAAAAAGTACTTTACAATAAAAATTTTTTATTATATAATAAATTCGTAAGCCCCAACTGATAAAAGTTGTGGGGAAGTTTATTCCTCAGTAGCTCAATGGCGGAGCAACCGGCTGTTAACCGGTAGGTTGTTGGTTCGAGTCCAACCTGGGGAGTTTTT
>CALUYO010000008.1 GCA_944325005.1 Candidatus Gastranaerophilales bacterium
AACTAGATGCCAAGTATCAGGCGCAGGAAAAACGCATCAATGATCTTGAAAAACGAATAGAAGCGCTGGAGGAAAAACTAAAATAAAATTTCATACTGAAAAATAGGCGTGTTTTCGGACACGCTTACTTTCATTCCTTCTCCCGCCGTTTGAGCGGGAGTTTTTCTTTTTTTAATTTCTATCTGTAATTTGTGAATTGTAATGGATAGTCATATTTATCTTCGTTTGAACGAAGCATTTTTATAATTTCCTGTAAATCGTCTTTATCTTTGCCTGAAACTCTGACTTGATCCCCCTGAATTGAAGCCTGTACTTTCTTCTTTAAATCTTTTATATCTGCGACGATTTTTTTAGCAAGTTCCTGACTAAGTCCTTTCCTTAATTTATAAACTTGCCTGACTTTGCCTCCCAGGGCATTTTCAACAGGCTGCGGGTCCAAAATCCTTGTGCTTAAATTTCTTTTCACAAGTTTTGATTGGAGTATGTCATAAATATTACGTAACTTCATATCATCACTTGTCGTAATAGTAATAGTCTTGTCCGCATCTAACTCGACAGAAGAGCCTGAATCTTTTAAATCAAAGCGCGATGTAACATCTCTTTTAACCTGATCAACGGCATTTACAAGTTCCTGTCTGTCAAATTCTGATACTACATCAAAACTGCAATCTTTAGCCATTTTACCCTCTTTTCTTTATTTTAAAATTTACTCCTATTTTGTAATATTATAACATAGAAAAGTGCAAGATAAAATACCTTGCACCTGATTTATTTGGGGGGTTGTATATTTATACCTGTTAAGGTTTAGGGGATTTTTTGAACTTATTTTTTAACTTTTGCCACCATTTAATAGTTGTTTGTTTAGATGACTGTTTTGTTGTTTTATTTCCTTTAAAAGCATTTACAATATCATTCCACTTATTTTTTAAATATTTTACCGCACCACCTGCTTTTTTGATATTTTTACGTACAAGCGGTATTGCCCCGAGGCCTAAAATTACAGCTAAAGCCATAAGAGCTTTTTTCATTGTGCTTTTGTCTTCAGTTTCTTTTTTATGCATCAAAGAAACTTTGTCATGATCCAACTGTTTTTGCATCTGGATACCACCGAAATAAGAAGTGTTATAGCCGCCTAATCCGATTCCTGTAATTCCGCCAAATGGCATATATATAGGTACCATAGTGCTGTTTACAAGATCCTGATACATCACAGGAGTATTAAAATCACCGCCTATCATAACGATTTCTCCAAAATTATTAACCTAACCTTTATATTTATATAAAGTATTTTGTTGTAAAAAAATTTACTAAATTATTAAGAAATGTAAAAATGGCGATCTTGAATTTTCAAGACCGCCATTTTTATTATGTTAAATTTAAAATCAAATTATTTAGCCGCTTTAGCAGCTTCAAATACAACAGTAAAAGCTTCCGGATCTCTTACAGCCATATCAGCCAGCATTTTCCTGTTAACAGTAATATTGGCTTTTTTGCAGGCATTTACAAATCTTGAATAACTCATACCGCGTTCTCTAACAGCTGCATTAATCCTTACAATCCATAAACGGCGCATATTGCGTTTTGTAGTTCGTCTGTCTCTGTAAGCATATTTTAAAGCTTTCATAACAGCGATATTAGCTACTTTAAAAATTCTGCTTCTTGCACCAATAAAGCCTTTAGCTAATTTTAATATTTTTTTATGTCTTTTGCGTAATACATTACCACGTTTTACTCTCATTTACCTGCCTCCTATCTTGCATACTTTCTGTAGGGTAACTCTTTTGAAATCAATTTGAAGTGTGATTCTGAAATTGAAATCATCTTGAAAATTCTGCGTTTTCTTGAAGCAGATTTGTGTTGAAGTAAGTGGCCTATACCTGCTTGTCTTCTAACAATTTTGCCTGTTGCAGTAACTTTATAGCGTTTTGCAGCAGACTTGTGTGTTTTCATTTTTGGCATTTTGTCCTCTTTCTGTGCATTGCACGGTTAAGTATCCATATGAGTTTCTGGCATACCAAAGCCATAAAACTCCAGCATAATAATTATATTATACGAAAAGTTAATTTGCAAGCAGATTATAACAAAAGTTAATCAAAAGAAAGCTTAAGCCCTGAATAAACTTCTTTTATTTTCACGTATTCAGATAGAATAATCTTAGAATTCAAATCGCAGCAGTGACATGGGTAAAAATTCTTAATATTTTGATCTCTAAGATAAATTCCTAATTCTCGAATTTTATATTCTGTTTTATTAACTAGGTGAACTCCGCCGATAAATGCATTAATTCTCGGATCATCTGCAACTTTTTTTGCATATTCTATAATATTTGGCAGGCTGACATGCGAGCATCCTGCAATTATAACAAGGCCATCAAAAGATTTATATACAAGAGCAGTTTCATCTTTATATCTGTAATCTGTATTAAAATACTTTGGAATTTCTCCCAGAAACAGTAATTTAGGCGTTAACCACTTTGGTTCTCTGCAATATTCAATTTCAAAAATGTCGCAAAGATTAGCGGAATTACCCGGAAAACCAACATTTTCATTTCTTTCGTTTAGTTTGGTTTCAAATATATCCGGATGAGCAAGAATAGTTTTCAAATTTAAACTAATTCCCGCTTTAAGCATTTTTCTATACAAATCTTCAAGTTTAAGCAGACCGCCGGTATGGTCATTATGCCCGTGTGACAAAATAATATCTGTAAGATCGGTCAAATCTAAACCAAGCTTATAAGCATTTTTTATAAAGGCATCACTGTAACCGCAGTCGAATAACAACTTCTGATAGTCATTTTCAAGTAAAAATGACAGGCCAGGTTCACCGAGAAGGTAATAATTTGTTTTGCAATTATTGTCTACTAAAACAGTTATATCCATTAATTCCTCAGTATATATTTCTATTATAACAATATTTATAAAAAATTGCAATAAGTAAAATTTAATTAAATTTTGTTAGGTCTGAAACGCTTGTTTCCAGTGCATTCGCAAGTTCTATAAGAGTGTCCAGCGAGGGTTTTGAAAATGCAACTTCGATTTTTCCCATAAAATTCAGGCTAATATTCATTTTATCTGCAAGCTGTTGTTGTGTTAATCCAAGTTGTTTACGTTTTTGTTTAATATTGTGGCCAAGTTGTTTATAGAACTCATTATGCATACGTACAGTGTATACGTAAATTTTTGTAAATTATACGTTCTGATAGTACGTAAATTATGGCATAATTAATATTAGAAGGAGATATTTTAATGAAAAATTATGCGTTTACACTTGCAGAAGTGCTGATAACTTTAGGTATAATAGGGATTGTTGCTGCCATGACAATACCGGTTATAGTGCAAAGATATGAAGCTAAAGTAATATATACTTCATTAAATAAGAGTTATTCTGAACTTCAAAATGTTGTGAATATTATCTCAAATGAATATGGTGAAGATATATTGAATATTGTTAATGTGCTTGATAATCAACAGGTTAAACAGCTTTTTATGGAATATTATGATAATCCGGTGGATTGCAATCAAGGGGATTGTTTCACCTCTCAGGGTATCGTATACTATACATATACTGGGGGGGCAAGGTTTTTGATGAAGTTACTAATGGGAACTATTATTTCGGTAAAGATCAATTTTTAACAAAAGACGGCAGACTTATTTCTTTCGGTGGGGTAAATATATATGGTAGAATGGTTACAATTGATGTGAATGGTCCCTTTAAAAGACCGAATGCCTGGGGACGTGATACATTTACATTCCGTATTGGAGAAAATCAGGTTTTGCCATGCGGGGGGAAAACTGAGTGTTCAAATCCGTATAATTATAATTGCAGGAAATCAGAAACAGGAAAGTTTTCAGGTTTGGGGTGTACATATTATGCTCTTACCAAACCTGAATT
The DNA here is from genome assembly GCA_944325005.1 of Candidatus Gastranaerophilales bacterium. GTDB lineage: Bacteria > Cyanobacteriota > Vampirovibrionia > Gastranaerophilales > Gastranaerophilaceae > Stercorousia. The sequence continues at coordinate 3,892 of CALUYO010000008.1, forward strand.
TTTGTATCATAAATATTACTACGATAATTATATTATTGGAGAATTATAATTATATATACCTTTGAACAATCGGGTAAGAAACTCCATTTAAAAATGAACGTTCGGTAAGTCTTGCGCCTAAGCAGCATTGATTACGTTTAAATTGCATTCTGTATATTTTTTTTATTGTTTCATCAACAAGTGGTTTTCCATATTTTTCATATATTTTTTCCAAAGGAACATTTTGTTCCACATACATTTCTATAATGTCATCTAATATTGCATATTCAGGCAATCTATCCTGATCTTTTTGACCGGGATGAAGTTCCGCAGATGGTGCTTTGTCAATAATAGCCTGCGGAATAACTTCTTTATCTTTATTTATATAATTTGCAAGCTTGTAGACATTTGTTTTTGTTAAATCACAAATTAAATTATAGCCGCCGGCCAAATCGCCGTATAAAGTCCCAAATCCCATTGCACTTTCTGATTTGTTGCCGGTTGACAGAAGAAGCCTGTTTTCTCTGTTTGAGTAAAACATTAGAATTAAAGCTCTTAAACGTGCCTGTAAATTTTCTTCTGCAAGATCTCTAAGCTTATCGCGCCCCTTCATGAAAGCTTCAAATAACGGTGTAATTGGTTCTGTTATAGTTTTTATTCCAAGATTTTCAGCCAGTTTTATACTGTCAGTTATGCTTCCTTCAGAGGAGTACATGCTCGGCATCATAATTCCGAGAACATTATCCGCGCCGATAGATTTAACTGCTAATGCTGCAGTTAGAGCACTGTCAATACCTCCTGACAGACCTAAAACAACCTGTTTGAACCCTGTATTTTCACAGTACTCTTTTAATGCAAAAGTTACTGCCTCTAATATTTGAGCTTCGTCTGTCTCTTCATGAAATTCTATAACACGTGAAAAATCTACAGTTTCAATATCTTCCTTACATACCGGCATTTGAAGTACTAATTCATTATTGGTATTTTTTGCAAAACTTCCGCCTGCAAGAATATTTTCATCAGCAATCCCTATTGCATTAATATAAATTAGATTACAATTTGTTTCAATACTTTCAACGAAATCCTTATAAGTACTTATTGCAAAATATCTGTTTTTTGCAAGAACATACAAATCGCATTGAACATCATCAAGATATGTATCAGATACAAAAATCTTTTCCCCGCATATGTTAAAGAAACCATAATCAGCGACTTCTATTTCCCCGTTTCTAATTAAGATATCGCCTATTAAAATATTTTGTTTGAAATTTTTATCTGCTATGAGCTGATAAAATTCATGCTGTTTTTTTCTGCACGTTTCATCAAGTACTAAATCTTTCCCTCCTAAATCTTCAATGTCTGATTGAGGAAAAATGATTAAATCACAATCACATTTTTCGACTGTTTTTATTATATTTTCTGCATTGAATTTAAAATCTGCTGTTTTTAATCTTATTTGAGCAACTGCTATTTTCATAAATACCTCTTATTCTAATTTTAAATAGATAACCTTCTCCCATTTCAAATCAAGATATTTAATTTTTGAATCAATTAACTTAACCTGCGGAAGAAGGGATGGAATTCTTTCTATTCTTTTATAAACACTTTCATCAAGCTGTCCTAATCTGATATTAACAGTTTTAATTTTAACGAAAACATCATTTGGATTTCTTAAATCAATATATTCCACCGGTTCACCTGAATATGTTTCAACATACTTTGCAATTTTTTCAATTTCATGAATTTTTTTTAAGTCCCATTTATGATAATCATCGCCTTTATTCCCGTATGAAAGCACAAGTATGGTTTTAAAAGATTTGTCCAGCGGTAAAAATTCTCTCCCGATTAATTTACCGTCTGTTGTAAAAAATGCAACCGGTTGAACTTTAACATCCGGTGATATTGTAATCAAAGGGATTCGCTCTCTAAGAATAATTTGCAGCCTTGCCGGGAAAGCGTAGCGCCTGATATAAACATTTTCGACAGGAGCTAATTTCATCAACTCCTTTTTTATGGCATCTGTTCTTGCCATATAAATAGGAACATTTGGTACATTGCTGTTTTTTAACAGTACAAGGATTTTATGTGAAGGGACAATCTTATTATTTATAATTTCAACAGATCTGCCGCCGACATAGTTAAATGCATTTTTATCCATATACCATCCGGGGCATTTTAATGCATAAATAAGCCCAAAAATGAAAAAAACTGAAAGAAAAAATCTTATAAACGCACGAAAACGCTCCTGCTTCATTCTTCCTTTACGTACAAGACGTTCTCGTCGTTTCTTTTTTACAAGATGTTTGCCGTCGGGAACAGTATCTTCTTCAACAGTTTCAGTTTGTAGTTCGACTGTTTCTGAAAATTCATGATATTCCGTATATTCAATATTTTCACTTTGAGTTACATCATCTTCAAGCATTTTATTTATTTAATCCTGCACTGTTTAAGATTAATTGTACGAGGGTATCGTAATTTATTCCCATAGCGGCTGATTGGGCCGGTAAGTCACTTATTTCTGTCATTCCGGGACTTGTATTAATTTCCAGAAGATATGGTACATTATCTTTCATCATAAAATCAATTCTTGCAACTCCACGACATCCGGCAGTTTCAAAAGCTTTTACGGCTATATCTTTTACATGTTTTGTGACTTCATCTGTAAGTCTTGCAGGACAAATAAACTCAGACATTCCGCTTGTGTATTTTGCTTCAAAATCATACCAGTCATTTTTTGGTCTTATTTCTAATATTTCTGTACTAAAGGCTTCTCGATTGCATTCAAGAACTCCAACAGTTACAAAAAATCCGTCAATGAATTCTTCTATCAATACATCGTCGTTATATTTTATCGCTGTGTTATAAGCTGCCCGCAAATCTTCTTTTTTCTCAACTTTTGTCATACCGAAGCTTGAACCTTCACAAACAGGTTTTACAAACAGGGGATAAGTTAAATGCTTTGTTTTTTCAAACAAGTCATCACCTTTTTTTACAAATGCTGATTTTGCCATTATAATATCAGGGTTTGTAGATAGAATTCGCTTTGTAAATTCTTTGTTCATGCACAAAGAACTTGCCATAACACCGCAACCAGTATACGGGATTCTCAAAATTTCCAAAATTCCCTGAATACATCCGTCCTCGCCGTATTTGCCGTGAAGAGCGTTGAATGCATAATCATATTTACCTTCTTTAAGCTTCAATGCAATATCTTTATCTACGATAACCATTTCTGCATTGTTATATCCAAGTCTTTTTAATGCATCGTAACAGCCTTTGCCTGAACGCATTGATACTTCTGCTTCAGATGACATGCCTTTGCATAAAACAGCTATTTTTGCATTTTTATTTATATCAGATTTAATTTCCTGCATATTTCAACCTCTTTTTCATTATTCCCACCGAGATATCTGACCTCGGGTTTTAATTCTACATTAAATCTTTCTTTCACACGTGAATACATCTCATCCATAAGCATTAATATATCTAAAGAAGATGCATTTCCATCATTTATAATAAAGTTTGCATGGTTTTCCCATACATGCGCTCCACCAATTTTAAGGCCTTTTACTCCTGCTTCATCCAGAAGTCGTCCGGCAGAATCCCCTTCAGGATTCCTAAAAGTGCTGCCGCAGTTTGGTAAAGTCAGGGATGGCTGTTTATTTTGTCTGAATGATAAGTTTTCGTTCATTTTTTCCTGAATTTTATCTGCTGTGGAAGGCGTTAAAATAAATTCCGCTTCGAGAACAGAATAAGGCTTTTTCTGACAAACCGAAGTTCTATAGCTAAATTCCATATCCTCACCGGTTAAAGTAATAATACCTTTTTCCGGGCAATAAACTTTTGCAGATTTAAAAACATCTGCAATCATTTGTCCGTGCGCTCCGGCGTTCATAAAAACTTCTCCGCCGACAGAACCAGGGAACGCAACCATAAATTCTAAACCGCTGAGACTGTGTTCCAGAGCGAGTTTGGATAATTTTGTACCTCTTACTCCGGCGCCGGCAATAACCATATTGCCGGAAAATTTTATTGTATCAATTTTTTTTGTACAAATGACAGCGCCGTTGTAACCGTCTGAAGATACAAGAATATTGGAAAAATTTCCGCCAACAAACGCATCCGGTTCCTTTGTTTTTATTTCTATAAATTCTTCAATAGTAGCAGGAAAATACATTCTGGCAATTTTTCCGCCAATTCTGAAAGAAGTCATTTTCTTTATATCAAAATCAGTTTCCAACACCTACAGCCTCTTTATTCAAGTTTAATAATTCTTTGCTCAAATTAGTAATAGTTCCTGCACCGAGCCCGATTACAACATCATCTTTTTTCAGTTCAGGATAAAGCGTTTTCGCAACATCAGATATTGAACCTTTAATGTATTCACAAGGAATATTAATACGTTTTGACAGGTCATTTACAAAATTTTCAGAATTTATTCCGTCAATTGTATCTTCCGAAGCAGCATAAACATCAGTAACAACGACCTTGTCAACCCCTGAAAACGCATCAAGAAATTCATTCCAGAGATTTTTCAATCTTGTAAACCTGTGCGGCTGAAAAACTGCAATAATATGTTTTCCGCTCATGCCTTCTGTTGAAGAAAGAGTTGCCTTAATTTCGGTCGGATGATGTGCATAATCATCATAAACAGTTATACCGTTAAATTCGGCTGCCTTTTGGAACCTTCTCCCCATACCCGAAAAAGTTTCAAAATGCGGTTTTACAGTATTTATATCAACCCCTGCCTGATGCAGGCTTGCAAAAACTGACAAAGCATTATAAACATTGTGTTTCCCGCGGAGAATAATTTTTAAATCAGTTAAAAATTCTCCTTTGTAATAAATATCAAATGTTGTACAATCAGGTTTAAAATCAATATTTACAGCTGTATAGTCCGCATCTTGCATCCCGAATGTCAATGTTTTGTGGCTGTGTAGACTCATAGTTGCCTGACAATCTTTATTTACGAGAACAACTGAATTTTCCGGTATATTTGAAATAAATTTTTCAAATGTTTCCAAAATAGATTTCAAGCCGTCTTTATAAAAATCAAGGTGATCGGCTTCAAGATTATTGATAACACATACATTCGGACAATATTTGACAATAGTACCATCGCTTTCATCAAGTTCTGCACAGAAAAATTTGCCATCCTGGGAATGTGCATTTATCCCGAGTTCCGGAATAATTCCTCCTACAACATAAGATGGTTTGAAGCCGCCTTTTTCAAGCACGTAAGAGGAAAGTCCGCTTGTTGTAGTTTTTCCGTGCGTCCCCGAATATCCAAGGAAAAATTTTCCCCATTTTGAAATTTCTGCAAGGATATCTGACCTGTGATAAACTTTTAATCCTAATTCACGAGCGCGTATCATCTCCGGATTATCATCACGAATTGCAGTACTTGCAACAACTATAGCATCAGAAGGTACGTTTTCCGCTTTTTGTCCTATATATACTGTTGCTCCTAAATCCCTTAATTTTTGAATATATTTACTGTCCACTATATCAGAACCGGACACTTCGCAGCCGTTCTCAAGGAGATACTTTGCAAGCCCGCTCATTCCTACTCCGCCTATAGCTATAAAATAATACTTATTTTTTTTGTTCAACTCTCTATCCCTAAATTATGTGTTTAACATATTCTATTATAATACATAAAAATTGTAAGTATAATTATTACAAATATTAATATACATTTTTTAGCAATTTTTTTATTTACCGGTTTTATATGTGTATGATTAATTCAAGCAATTATATTGGACCGTTAAAGCCGAAATACAATAAAATCCCTGATACTCTTTTTTATGGAGCGCAGGCGCTTGACGCTGATAATAGGTTATATAATCATTACTGTGCTTTTAATAAAGAGGGGAAGGTTCTGGGGGTAATTGACGGCAAAATGGAAACACTTCATCCGCTTGATGAGACATATTTCCCGGGATTAAAAAAGATAAGGTCGTTTAATGTTTATTATATACGTTCACATCAGCATAACTTCGGGAAAAATTTACTTGATTTCGTGCAGGTATTAAGCAGACAAAATGGAGGGGAAGGGCGTTTTCACCTGATTGCGAGTGATTGTTATAATGTTGATAAGCCGCCTCATATATTTTATAGAAAATACGGAATGAACTCTATTAATGAAGATGTTATAAGGAATATTGATAAATTTATTAGTGGTCTAATTCCTAAGGAAAATCTTGAGACAATTGATATTCCAATGTATTTTATACCGAAACAATTAGAAAAACAGTGTGTTTCTAAAAAAAGACTGTCATTTTTGAAAAATTTGTTAAAGATGTTTAAATAAACTAATATATGTAAAAATAATTTGCTTACAAAGTGCAAATTTTTTATTATTTAAACATAGATTTATTCATATTAGCCATAGCATACTCAATACATTGAATAATAAATTCATTACGGCTGATATCTGTTTTTACTGATATGTCATCAATATTTTTAAGCATATTTACATCTAATCTGATGCTAATGACTGTTTTTTCTGTTTTTATAGGTTTAAATTCTTTCATACAATCATTATATTTTATTTAAGCATCTTAATATATATTCATAAATTAAATACAAATTGTATTGTAAAAACGAATACATGATATATTATAAATCAGGAGGTAATTTCCATGACTATGATTAATCGAGTATTTGCTCTTGTAAAAATTTTCAAACGTAAGATGCTTGTAAATTATGCATTTACACTGGCAGAAGTATTAATAACACTTGGTATTATTGGAGTTGTGGCAGCACTGACAATACCGGTTCTGGTTGAAAACCACAGAGCTGCTGAATTTAGAACGAGGCTTAACACTGCATATTCCTTAATTGGTCAGGCTATGGAAAGAATGAGAGCGGATGATCTTTCAACATTACCTGATGACTATACTGCTAAATTATTTGTATATTCATTCAGTAAATATTTTGAATTAGGAGATGAGATAATAACATCTTCTCCTACTCAAAAACAGTACAACTATAAAACTTATAATAAAAAAGTGGCTATTGACTATCCGATTTTGGATGATGGAATGTTTGGATTAAAAAATGGAATGTATATTTTCATCGAAAATCCGGGTATGAGTTTGTTTGGTTTTAAAATAGGTATATTTGTGGATATTAACGGGCCCCAAAAAAATCCGAATCTCCTTGGTCATGATCTTTTTGCTTTTCAATTACTGAATGACGGTTTTTTAAAGCCGATGGGTTCAGATGGAACAGCTTACGATGTAGAGAAATATTGTTCAAAAACGTCAACAGAAAGTTTAAATGGGATTGCCTGTACTTATAAAGCGTTAACAGAGCCTGACTATTTCAAAAAATTGCCATAAAAGATATTTTAATAATACAAAAAGTGTGTCTATATGCAGACACACTTTTTAAAAATTTATTTTTTGTTATTTATTTTACTACAATATTTACCAGTTTTTTAGGTACAACAATTGTTTTTACTATTGTTTTTCCTTCCGTCAGTTCTTTTACTTTTTCACTGGATAAAGCAAGCTGTTTTAACTCCTCTTCTGTTAAAGCTTCATCAGCTTCAATTTTATCTTTTACCTTGCCGTTAATTTGAACAACAAGTGTTATAGAGCTTGCTTTTGCAAGATTTTCATTCCAATCCGGCCATTTTATGTCGTGAATAGAACCATCACCGCCAAGCTCATGCCATGCTTCTTCTGTCAGATGGACAGCTACAGGAGACATTAATTTGATTAAGGTAATAATTGCAAAGCTTAAAATTGCCTTATCTTCATCATCAAGATTAGATTTTTTCCCTCTCCAGTCATAAATTGCATTAACAAGTTCTCTATATTTTGAGATTACTGTATTAAACTGAAAATCATTGGAAATATCATTAGTAATTCCTTTGATCGCAATATGAACTAAACGAAGCATGTCATCGTTATCTTTTCTTAAGTTTGACGGTAGTGTGTAAGAAAGATTTATATCACCGGCATTTGAGGATATTAGTCTCCAAACTCTGTTTAAGAATTTGTAACACCCTTCAACGCCCGCATCTGACCAGTCAAAATCACGTGCCGGCGGTGAATCCGATAAAATAAACAATCTTGCGGTATCAGCCCCGTAATTTTCAAAAATTTCATCAGGATCTACCGTATTTCCTTTTGATTTAGACATTTTTGATCCGTCTTTCAGGACCATACCTTGAGTTAAAAGATTTTTAAACGGTTCGTCAAAGTCAAGAAGTCCCATATCTCTGAGAGCCTTTGTAAAAAATCTTGAATATAAAAGGTGTAAAATAGCATGTTCAATACCACCAACGTATTGATCAACAGGCAGCCATTTGTTTACTTTATCTTTTGCAAACGGCATTTTATCATTTTTTGCATCTGAATAACGCATATAGTACCAGCTTGAGCAGACAAAAGTATCCATGGTATCTGTTTCACGTTTTGCTGGACCACCGCAGCAAGGGCAGGTGGTATTTACGAAAGTCTTTGATGTTGTAATCGGAGATTTCCCTACAACGCTAAAATCAACATCTTTTGGAAGCAATACAGGAAGCTGATCTTCCGGAACAGGCTGAATGCCGCATTTGTCGCAATAAACAACAGGAATTGGAGCCCCCCAGTATCTTTGTCTTGATACAAGCCAATCTCTTAATCTGTATTGAGTTTTAAATTCTCCGAAGCCGCCGTCAACTGCCTTTTGAGTAATTGCTTTTTTAGCTTCTTCATTTCCCATTCCGTCAAATTCATTTGAATTTATAAGAACTCCTGGTTCTGTGTACGCTTCATTTTTGCAATCTGACGGATTTTCGGGATTTTGGATTACAACTTTTAACGGGAGGTTATATTTTTTTGCAAAATCAAAGTCACGTGTATCATGTGCAGGTACTGCCATAACAGCACCTGTTCCGTATTCTACAAGTGCGTAATCTGCAGTCCATAGCGGAAATTTTTCACCGGTAAACGGATTTATACAGTGCGTTCCCAGTGGTACTCCGGTTTTAACTCTGTCAGTTGAGAGTCTTTCAATTTCAGTCATTTTACGTGCATTAGCGCGGTACGTTTCAACAGCTTCTTTATTTTCCGGAGTTGTTAATTCTTCAATATCTTTATATTCCGGTGCTACTACAAGATAAGTTATGCCGTGAACAGTATCCGGTCTTGTTGTATAAACAGGGACTTCCAGTTCATTTTCCACAACTTTGAATTTTAAAATTGCTCCTTGAGATTTACCGATCCAGTTTGCTTGCATTGTTTTAACGTTCTCACCCCAGCCGGTTAATTTGTCCAAATCCTCAAGAAGCACTTCTGCATAGTCTGTAATCTTTAAAAACCACTGTGATAAATATTTTTTCTCAACAACGTGGTCACATCTCCAGCATTTGCCGTCAATAACCTGTTCATTTGCAAGAACTGTTCCGCATTCTTCACACCAATTTACAGCGGCTTCTTTTTTATAGGCAAGACCTTTTTTATATAGTTGAAGAAAAAGCCATTGTGTCCATTTATAATAATCCGGTTTGCAGGTCGTAACTTCTCTGTCCCAATCGTAGGAAAGTCCAAGCATTTTTAACTGCTTTGTCATATATGCAATATTTTCATCAGTCCAGGTTTCCGGATTTGCGCCGTGTTTCATTGCTGCGTTTTCAGCGGGAAGCCCGAAGCTATCCCAGCCCATCGGATGAAGAACATTAAACCCGTTCATCTTTTTAAAACGTGCAATTACATCTGTAATTGTATAATTTCTGACATGTCCCATATGAAGTTTTCCGGATGGGTACGGGAACATAGACAGTGCATAATATTTAGGTTTATCGCTGTCATCAGGTGTTTTAAAAACATCTTTTTCTTCCCATATTTTTTGCCATTTTTTTTCTATTTCTTGGGGAAAATATGCATCTTTCATCTTTTTCTTCTCTCCTAATCTTATGAATGAAATGTTAACACGAATAAAAATTATTAGCAAATTCAAATCTAATTATTTAGCGTTGACACCGTTTTTTTTTGCATATATAGCTGATAATCAGGATGTGAGTTCAAAAGTAAGACGCCATTATTGTGCAAAGCTTATTCTATAGACCTCTGAGAAATTAAAGATGATTATCCAGGGGAACAAACTATGCTTGAAAATTAATAATTTACATTATTGAATTTTTAAAGTATAATAATTTGTATGAAAAAGTTATCCGTTTTATTATTTACAGCTTTGTTTCTTTTTTCGTTTGCTTCCTCACCGGCGCAGGCAGGATTTCTTGCTACCCAAAGGGCCCGAATAGAGCAAAATAGGCTGTATAAATCAACTTATAATGAAATTAAAGATGTTATTAACCGGCAATATGTTTATACAAATAAATATGACTTAAAAGGCCTGGCTACTCTTTATGCTGATGATTTTGTAAATTCTGACGGGTTTAATAAAGAGGTTTATTTTAAACTCATTGAAGAAACTTGGAAAGTTTATCCTGATATAGTTTATAAAACGGATATTAAAAATATAGAATTTAGTGATAATTACGCAACTGTTTTTGTTAACGAGATTGCTGTTGCCACATCCAAAGAGGATATAGGAGACTTTGTTGCAATAGGTGAACTATATTCGACTTCCCAATGTGTTTATCATCTCGAAAAACGTGGTGCTAAATGGCTGATTAATTCCGAAAAAGTTATTGAAGAAACGTCAACTCTCAAATACGGCGATGCCAGATATACAAATATAGAGTTGAACGCTCCAAAACAAATAGGTGCAGGTAAGTATTACACAGCTACGTTAAAAGTTGATGCACCTAAGGATAGCGTTGTTATAGCATCTATAAATAAAGAAAATATCGTATATCCGCAGACGAAATCAGATGATGCTTTTCGAAAAATGCCTGATGATAATATTCTTGAAAGGGTATTTTTGTCTAATAAAGATAATGTGAATGAATATACTGTTGCTTCGATAGGTATTACAAAAGCAGAGAATTACTCTGATAATCAGGTAAGAGTATATATGGGCGGGCTTGCATTTATCATGACAAGAGTTAATGTGGTTCCCGAAAATAAGTATATAAAACTTGAAGAAAATCTAAAAGCAGAAAGTAAAAAATAAGAAATGGAAAAGACAAGTAAGTTTATATATTTTGTAGTCTGTTATGTGTTTTTTATATTTACAGACTTATACCTTTCTAACATTATGGTTGAAAAACTTACTGATGGCTATAAGCTTTCAAACCCTGTATTTTCTCTAAATTATATACAAAATACCGGTGCTGCTTTTAGTATTTTGAAAGATTCGCGTGAGTTGTTAATTATTCTTTCGGTCGTGGCTCTTGTTCTTTTAGCTCTATATGTTATAAAACACTTAAAGTCAATTTCGCTCAAGTCCTGTTTTTTTATTGCCATTTTATCTGCGGGAATTGCCGGAAATCTTCATGAACGAATAGCATACGGATTTGTAAGAGATTATTTCCAGCTTAATTTTGTTAATTTCCCTGTTTTTAATATTTCCGATATATTCATTAATATTGGTGTAATTGCGTTAATAATTTTAATACTAATAAAGAAAAATAAATGATTATTTACATTGACGAAAATGACGAGAATAAACGACTGGACAGTTTCTTAGCAGAAATTACTCCGGATTTGTCGCGTTCAAAAATTCAAAATTTTATTAAAACCGGAGATATAAAAATTAACGGTGACGGAAAGAAGCCTTCCTATGTTCTAAAAGAAAATGACCGGATTGATTTTAACATCCCAGAAAAAGAAAGTTTAAATATTAAACCGCAGAATATACCGCTTGATATTATTTATGAGGATGAAAATATGCTTGTTGTAAATAAACCGTCTGGCATGCTCACACATCCGACCTCTCTTGAGCGCGAAAACACCCTCGTCAATGCATTATTATACAAATATGGTGATAATTTATCTGATATAAACGGAGAATTCAGGCGAGGCATTTTGCACAGACTTGATAGAAATACTTCAGGTCTGCTTATGGTTGCAAAAAATAACAAAGCACATGAATTTCTTGCCGAACAAATAAAATCTCATTCAGTTACAAAAAAATACCGTGCAATTGTTAAAGGTGTCATAGATAAAGATGAATTCGAAATAAACGAACCAATCGACAGAAACCCAAAACAACCGCATAAAATGATGGTTAGCCCTGAAGGCAAGCCAAGCAGAACAATAGTAAAAGTTATTGAAAGATTCAAGGATGCAACATATGTTGAATTAACCTTGATTACAGGCAGAACCCATCAAATAAGAGTTCACATGAAAAGCATTAATCATCCGGTTTACAATGACTCTTTATACGGAGCAGGCTGCGGCAAAGTTAAAACTGAAGAACAGGTTTTACAGTCATACTTTTTGAGGTTTACAAAACCTTTTGGAGATGAAATAATAGAATTGCAAATTGAACCCGATGAAAAACTCAAAAAGGTATTAAAATATTTAAGGAGCTGATAACCATGCAAAAAGCCATATCAATACTAGCAACGCTGATTTTATGTTTTTTACTGCTAATGAACTATCAAGATACAGCAGGAATAACAATTTTAAGCAGTAAAATCGCACAAATTCTGAATATTGCCCCCTATTCTATTAACCTTAATATGGCTTTATATACTTTGATAATATTTATTCTCGGAGAAATTGCAGCAATATTTTTCTTTGCTCCTCTCTATACATCTCTGAAAGAAAAATTTAATGCATACAAGCGAGAATTAGAAAAGGGTTCAATATCTAATACATCTGCAGAGGCAAAAATTCAGGTGCTTGAGAACAAAATTACCGTACTTGAAAAAGCACTTGATGACGCTTTAAAAAATAAATAGAGATTTACTCAATAAAACTTATATTCTCAGTTAAATTTTGCTTTATCTTTTTAACCAGCTCCTCAGGAGCAATTTCTAATGCTTCTGCAATTCTCCAAAAAGTAGAAAATTGCATATCTGATTTTGCCAGTTCAACATCTGACCAGATAGATTTTGAAACATTCAGTTCATTTGAAATCAAACTTATTGATTTACCTGTCGTTATTCGTAATTCTTTAATAGTTTTAGCTACAGCAGTCAATAATAATTGCCGTTTTTCTTTATTTTCAGGTTGCATAATTTTCATGCTAATGTTATAATAGTAATGTACTGTTCGGAATTACCTACAATATAAAGGAAAATATGAACTCAGGTTTTACTTTAGCAGAAACATTAGTTACAATAGGAATAATTGGGATTATCAGCGCTTTAACATTGCCATCTCTTATACAAAACCATCAGAAAAAACAAACTGCAGTAAAACTAAAACATACATACTCGCTTATGATGCAAGCATTAAAAATGGCAGAAAATGATTTAGGCAATACTGACAGCTGGGAAGTAACAAACAGTAAAACTTTTTGCGACACTTATATAAAACCTTACTACAAAGTTATAAAAGAGTACAATCCTGGAGAATTACCTTCAGACACTCATATTTATTGCAATAACGGCGGTATTTGCGACAGCTTCGGCAACTTTACTTCAGCTCAGAAATTAATCCTCTCAAACGGCGTTTTTATTGCACCTTATCCTCTTTCCGTTCAAGAATATAATGCAACAACAATAATTGTTGATATAAACGGATTAAAAAGACCAAACAGATATGGTAGAGATGTATTTATGTTCAATATTGATGCTAAAAAAGGGGTTATACCATATGGACTTGGTTATATCGCCGGTCAGAGCGAAGACAGAATTCCATCTCGAAATGATTTGATGAATGGTGGGGATTGGAGAGCTTGTAAAAAACAAGGATTATTTTGTGCAGGCGTAATTATGCTGGACGGCTGGGAAATAACTCCTGATTATCCTTGGTAATGCAATAAAAAAGGGCTTTCGCCCTTTTTTACTAAGCTTCTTGTTTTGCTTCTTTTTGCTGGTTAATAAGGTTTTGAAGTTTTTCTTTTATTTCATCACCTTTTCTTTGCATATCTGAAACAACATCATCTGCTTTTGATTGAATTTCTTTAACGGTTTCGTCTGCTCTTCTCATAGCTTCTTTTGCACCGTCTGCAATCATCGCTCTTGTTTCTTCACCTGATTTTGGAGCGAGAAGAACACCTGCAATAGCACCGATTGCTCCGCCTACGATGAAACCTGCTAAAAATTTAGTTGCTGACATAATTATATCTCCTTTACTTGTTTCGTGTACATTATAACAGTTCCGATTTAATAATTAATTACCGGAAACTACTATTTTTTAAAAAGGTTGTACGCAGTTGTAAACCCTTTAATCAATCCGCCGAACAAAGTGCCCGAAACCAGTTTTGTCTTATCAATAAATCTTCCGACAGCAGATTTAAAATCACCGACTCCCTTATCTGTATTTTTTACAATTTCGTTAATCGAACTCAATGTTTCATTTAATTCTTTAAGTGTCGGTTTTAATTCTGTGTTGACAATAATTGAAGTTTGGTTCAGATTCTTTGCTAGAACTGAAAGGTCAATCAAAAGTTTAACAAGAAAACCTGCAACAACAATTATAACAATACCTGTTGCCCAGGTTAGAAAAGTTAAGCCTTGATTTAACGCTATTTGTGACATCTCCATTTGTTTACCTTTATTTATTAATTTTCATAATTGTATTCATCGTCCATTTCTTCAAGCTCTTTTGCTTTAAGAAGTTTCTTTGATTTTATCATATTATTAAATTTTCTGAATTGTCTTTCCAGCTTATATTTCATAAGATCTATATTTTCAAGAGCCTGCTTTTTAGCTTCCTTAATTGCCGGAGCATTTTTTTCGTATAATTCGCACGCAGCTTCTTTAATCTGGCGTCTTGATTCTTCTCCGGGTTTCGGTGCATAAAGCACACCGGCAATAAGTCCGCCCACAACACCGGCAAGCAAACCCATACCAAACATTAATGATTTGTTTTTACTCATAACATAACCTCGTCTTTCATTTATTATTTTAGCATATTTTTTCAAAGATTACAAGTTAAACGGCGAATTCAAAGGCTAAATCACGAATTGCGCCGATAAGACCATAAATTTTTCGTGCTTTATCGGACTTTATTTTAAATAAAAATAAAATAGAATAAATTGCAATAATAATTACAGTTTTATATATAAGCTGCTCCTGTTTTTTCTTAACAAGAACAATAAAATTTTGGAATGATTCGTTAAATACAGAAACAAGACATCTTGTATATTGCAGACAGGTTTCAGCAAGGGGGTTAAACGCCTCTATGCAGGCATTATACCGGCGAACCTGTCTATCTGCCTTCACTATAAAGTTTATTATCGTGCAAGCTATTATCAACTCTGCTATAAAAATTATTGCAATAAATAAATACATTTTTATTATTCTTACTTTTGTATTATTATATTAAAGAAGTATAGAATAATATTAAGGGAAAGAGAATACGTCTAAAGGACTATTTATGATTAGGAAATTAAAATTTTACCTGTCTTTAATAATTGCAAAATGCGCATATCTGGGGATAAGACTGTTGAACAAATCATCAGGTACATCTTTTGCCGGAATGCTTGTTTTGAAAATATCACCTGATTTTCTTAAATACTGTTCTAAATATATAAGAAAACGAATAATTACAATTACCGGAACAAACGGAAAATCAACAACATCAGGGCTTATAGCGCATATTCTTGAAACTGCAAACCAGAAAGTCATTCATAACTTAAAAGGCGCCAATATGCTTACAGGTGTTGCAAATGTCTTTGCTCTTCAAATTGAACCTTTGAAAAGATTTGATTATGCGGTAATTGAATCTGATGAAGCTTATCTTACCAAACTTTACGATTATATGAAATCAGATTATCTGGTTGTAACAAACCTTTTTCGGGATCAGCTTGACAGATACGGCGAATTGAATACAACAGCAGGCTTTATAAAAAATGCTATAGACAAAAATCCGGATTTAAGACTTATTTTGAACGCGGATGACCCGATTGTAGCAACATTTAACCGCACTAAATATGCTGTCTACTATGGATTTGAAAATGTTGAATACCACTGTGCATACGAACATAAATCAAATGCTCCGTCAGAAATTTTTAACTGTTCCTGCGGAGAAGAACTAAAATATACAAAACAATTTTTTGCACAGCAGGGGCACTATTACTGTCCGAAATGCGGGTATAAACGTCCGGAGTGCAATTATCCAGCAGACGTAAAAGTTTATGATGACTATTCGATTATTACCGTTCGTAGCAGAGAAATATCATTTGAATTTCGAGTAAACCTTACAGGACTTTACAATGCATATAACGCTCTTGCATCAATTGCATTCGGTTTTGAAGCTGGTTTAAACCAGGAAGAAATACAAAAAGCTCTTGATACATATCATGCAATATTCGGACGTACAGAAAAACGCATTATTAACGGCAGCCAGACTGTAATACAGCTTATAAAAAATCCGACCGGAGCAAGCGAAGTTTTAAAAACAGTTGATCTGAAATCAAATATTGTTATCGCAATTAATGACAATTATGCAGACGGCAGAGATATTTCGTGGCTCTGGGACAGCGATTTTGAACAGCTAAAAAATGCAGAAAAACTTGTTATAACCTCCGGAACACGCGCAAATGATATGGCAACAAGATTAAAATATGCAGGTATTCCTCAGGAAAAAATTATAGTTGAACCAAATATAAAAAAAGCAATAGATAAAGCCACAATGTCAGGTAAAACTACGATTCTACCTTCATATACGGCACTTTTAAAATTAACAAAAGAAAAGAGGTAAAAATGTTATTAGGCGTGAATATAGATCATATAGCAACACTTAGAAACGCAAGAGGCGGAGTTGAACCGAGCGTTGAGAAAGCGGCAGAAATTGCGGAAGAAAACGGAGCTTCTTCAATAACTACCCATTTAAGAGAAGACAGAAGGCACATTAAAGATGAAGACGTCTACTCTCTTATAGGGAAGCTGAAAACTCGTTTAAACCTTGAAATGGCTATGGCTGAAGATATTCAACAAATTGCACTGGATATAAAACCTTATTCAATCTGCCTTGTACCGGAAAAACGCCAGGAAATAACAACTGAAGGCGGACTAGATGTTGCCGGACAGCTTGACAAGGTTACAGAATTTATAAAACCTTTATTGGATGCCGGAATTATCGTAAGTCTGTTTATTGACCCTGATGAAGAACAGGTCAAGGCATCAGCCAAAACAGGCGCACAATTTATTGAAATGCACACTGGTACATATTCTGAATGTTTTGGATATGAAGAGGAAGAACAAGAGTTTCAAAAACTGAAAAAATCCGCAGAATTAGCTCAAAATTTAGGTTTACAGGTTAATGCCGGACACGGACTGAATTACGAAAATGTTCACAGAATGCATGAAATTGCGGGGCTGCACGAACTAAACATAGGACACAGCATTATTTCACGCGCTGTATTTACAGGTCTGCCTGAAGCTGTTAGTAAAATGAAAGGTTTAATAGAATGAAACCGGAAAAAGAAATTATAGAAGAAATGTCACAGGTTGTTGAACAGATGAGATTGGATGATATTGAGGATAATCCGGATATCATAGACGAATACTTTGACTGTGATTGCTGCGGAGAAAATAAATGCCTTGCAGGTTCTATAGAATACGAAGGTTACAGACTCTGCAACGACTGCGTACTTCTGGCGGAAACGGGCTTTGCACTAGGAAAAATTAAATCCGTAAAAGAATTAATAGAAGCAATAGAAGATAAACATCTTGAACAGCTCGCGGATTTTGTGAAAGAGGAAGAAAAACGTTTAAATAATTAATTCGTAAGGATATGAAATTACTTTAGCTAATTCTAAAGGATTAGTAATATTTCTTTACATATAGTTAAAAAGAATTAGTTCGTGGGTATATATATAATATAGAGAAAAAATCGCATTGAGAGAAGCTGAAACTAACACAACAATACATATATAATTCATAAGCTTGACGGAGAAAGATCACAACCCCGTCATTTTTTTTGTGTTATTACACATATAAACAGCTTTATGCTATAATGCATCTATGAATAAAAAAATATCTGACAAAGTTATAAACAGGCTTACCCTTTATCATTGTATATTATCTGATTACATAAATAAAAAAATTGAGTTCATTTCAAGTAAGCAGATTGCACAATTGCTCAATATAGATGATTCGCAGGTCCGCAAAGATATAAATCTTTTAAATAATTCCGGCAAAAACAGGGTCGGATATATTGTCAGAGAGTTAAAAATATCTATTGAAAAAACACTTGGTTTTAAAAAAACTAAAAAAGCATTTATTATTGGGGCCGGCAATCTGGGAACTGCAATCGCAAATTACGGAAACTTTAAAGATTACGGTTTAAATATTCTTTCGCTATTCGACAACGCACCTGAAAAAATAGGAAAATCTATTAACGGTATGGTAATTCAAGATATAGCAAAACTCCCGGAAATAGCAGAAACAGAAGAAGCAGATATTGCAATATTAACTGTACCTGCACGTTTTGCCCAGTCAACAGCAGACTTTCTTGTGAAAGCAAATATTAAATACATATGGAATTTTGCCCCTGTTGTTTTATCTGTTCCATCTGACGTTCAGGTGTGGAATGAAAATTTAATGGGCAATTTCCTCCAATTTACTTATGATATCTAATTTATTTATCTGGTATAAATGTCTTAATCCCTCAAGTGTTAATGTTGGATTTATAAAATCAAAAGGCCGTTTCATATAGTTTGATATCAAGCCTGAATAACCGCCGGTTGCGACAACAACAGCTTTTTCTTTCAATTCTGTTTCACATTGTTCTATAAGACCGTCTATCATAGATGCAGATCCTCTTAAAACACCTGAAAGAATTGCATCAGCAGTATTGTGCCCGATAGCAGTATTAGAAAGAGCAACCTCAATCCTCGGCAGTTTTGATGTAAATTTGTTTAAAGCTTTCAATTGAAGATTCAATCCCGGTGCAATTATACCGCCTATAAATTCTCCATTTCCGTTCACAATATCGAAGGTTGTAGCCGTACCAAAATCTACTACAATTACAGGATGACTATAAAGAACATAAGCTCCTGCAGCATTTGCAATTCTATCAGCTCCTGCTTCATCAGGACTATCAAGACAAATTTTAACACCGGTGTTAATTTTGGTTGATAAAACAATTGAATTAATCTTACAAACATTATCAACTGCTGTTTTAAATTTGCATGTAAGTTCTTCTACAACAGACGATATAATACACCCGTCAACTTTAAAATCTTTAAATAGTGTCTTTAATAGGACCTCATATTCTTCAAGTGATAAATCTTTGTCTGACGCTAATCTATATTCTTCTACAAGGGCGTCCTCTGCGAAAAGCCCGAGTGTTATACTTGTATTTCCTATATCGGCTGTTAATAACATAAATAAACTAATCCTCTTTCGAAGATTAGTTTATTACAAATAAAAATTTTTTGCAAAGTTTAGGCTTTAAACGCCCCTGCTTCCTGAACTCCGCCCTGCTTACCCACAGTAAATGCGCTGTTAAAATTTTCCGGCAAATTCATTAAAGAACCGATACCGTTCATTGCTGCGCCGATTTCTTCCCATGGATTTTTCTTTTTCACCTGAGAAGTATATCCTGTACGGGGAGTTTTATCATCAAGTCCGATTGCGTCAACACGAAAATTTGCCATAATTATATCTCCTTAGTATTTTACTCATATATCTCTTATATATATACTAAGTACATAATTTCCATAAAATTTACCAAATTTTTTAAATTTGTTACATAATTTAATAATTTATTTGAGTATATTTTTTTCAAGTATGATTGCTGTTTTAGTTTTTGCAAGTCCGCCTTGAGAACTCTCTTTTAGCAGTGGTGACATCAATTTGCCGGTTTGTTCCATAGCATCAACTACTTCATCCACGGGTATTTTTGATATTATATCTGCCATTGCCAGTTCAGATGCAGTAACTGCGTGAATTGCAAGAAATGGATTTCGTTTTACGCAGGGAATTTCAACCAGCCCGCACACCGGATCACAGGTTAGACCCAAAACATTTTTTAAAGCAAGTGCGGCTGAATTTATTATCTGCTTAATATTCCCTCCGCGCATTTGTGTTAAAGCTGCAGAGGCCATTGCCGATGCAACACCGCATTCGGCCTGACAACCTCCTACAGCACCTGCAAGAGCCATTTTATTTGATACTATTCGTCCTACTTCTCCTGCAGTAATTAATGCGTTAATTTGTTCTCCTTCCGCAATATTGTTATCTTCTGCAAAAGCAATCAAGACTGCCGGAACTATACCGCAGGAGCCGGCGGTAGGGCAGGCTACTATAGTGCCCATTCTAAGATTTTGTTCACTTGTGGCGAGGGCGTATGTCATAATTTTTCGGGCTGTAGAACCTAATATTGAAACGGATTTTTTAAAACTTTTCTGAAGTTTATCACAATCATTGCCGCTCATTCCGCTTGGGGATGGTTCTGTTGATGTAAGGCCTATTTTTATAGCTTCTTTCATAGCATCTAAACTTTTTTTTGCCTGTAATCTTAAGTTATATTCTGTGTATTCACCTCTGGAAACCTCATAATCTATTGCAGTTTCATAAATCGGTTTATTTTGTTCCTTACAGGTATAATATAACTGCCTGAATGTACTTATTATATTTTCCATATTTTAACTTTCCAATTTTTTTATATATCTGACAATATACATATTTTTTAAATCACTTACAGTGTGCAGGCATTGTTTTGAAATTTCTCCGTCAAGACAAATACACATAGATGCATCCTTGCCTTTTCCGCTCCTGTCACAATGAAGCGATGCTATGTTTACATTATCTTCCTGAATAATACGCGTTACATTAGAAATAACTCCGGGAACATCCTCATAAACGAACAGTAATGTGTTATATTTTCCATCAAGGTTAACGGAAAACCTGTTAATTTTTGTCAGGATGATTTCTCCCGCTCCTATAGAATCTCCGGAAATGGTCATATTTAAACCGCCTTCAAATATAAAGTCAACAGCATTCGGGTGTCTGTTAAAGTCTTCTAAATATTCAAATTCATAATTAATTGCTTTGGCTTCCGGCGTTTCAAATACATGTTTAATACGCTTATCATCTACAGAAAAACCTAGAATCCCTGCAAGCAATCCTTTATCGGTTCCATGGCCTTTTCCTGTTAGTGCGTATGAGTTATAAAGTTTAAATACAATTTTATCAGGCTTTGCATTATATACATTTCTGGCAAGCAGTCCAAGTCTTACGGCTCCTGCAGTATGCGAACTGGACGGACCGGCCATAGTCGGTGAAATTATATCAATAATTGATGATTGGCGCATATTAAAATCCTTTATATATAAGAATTATAACATCTCATTAACTATTGTAAATAATTTGTAAATTTCTGACAATAAATTTTGATTTTGTGTTTTTATATATATACAAGTTGTGTAGGGAATTTTAGTGTAGTAAAGGAGTAAGATGTTTAGTCCTGAGTTTATGAGATATTTAATCAATTACCAGAAATCTGAGTTTACCCCGGAAGAAACCAAAAAAGAAATTAAATTTAAAAATAATAAATCAGGTAAACTTGCAGAAATTTTGGCTGTAGTTACAAAGTAAGCTTATTTACACTTTGTTTTTGTACCCCAGTTTAAGTCGTCGCAGTGAAGATAATCCATATTTTCATTGTAAATTACCCATGCTGTACAACCAATTCCGTTTAAATATGAATCTTGATTTCTGTTACAGGATGTGGAAAATGCATATGGATGATCTTCAACTCCAAATGGAAGTATTGTTGTAGGAGTAAGCATAAACCCCCAAAAATCGCGTCCGTATTGATTAGGTTGTTTAGAGCCGTTAAGGTCAACAAGAATGTTTGCACAGGTAGTATGTTCTTCGGAACATTCTCCTGAACCCCAGAATATTATCAACGTTCCGTCGTTAAGAATAAAAGATCTTACAAGTGAACCCTGATTATAATAATTTGCGTGTTCAACACCGTTTAAGCGTTTATACATAACATTTGGAATACATTCGTTTGTATCACATATTTTTAATACTTGTAAATTTTCTATTAAATAATCTGACAGAGTTTGGTTTACTTCCTTTCCTTGCGGGGCCCAGACCCAGTAAAGCGGATTTTCGTATCTGTCGGAAGCTGTAATATACGATTGAGACAAAATAGAATACACTTTTTTTAATTTAACAGCAGTTTCTTTTTCCCTATATTTTGTAATTAACGAAGGCATTGTTAATGAAGCAACAACACCTATAATTCCAAGAGTAATTAAAACTTCAGCCAGAGTAAATGCATATTTATGGATTATGTGTGTATTAATCAGTCTAAAACTTCCACCTAATATGGTTTCGGGGGGGGGGCGATTTTTAGCTTACTATCCATAGAATTACTCCTTTTTTTATTATTATATCATACGGTTATGTTATTTTCAAGCAAGACAAAAAAAACGCCGTTCCCTTACGAAAACGACGTTGGAATTCTTTGAATAATTCCTCGTAATAGTGTGAAGTGTAGTGTGCAATAAAACGTTTTTTGATTCCTCGTTTTATGCATTTCCTCGTGTTGTATATATAAAAAAATTTTTCGTATATATAATTGCTATATTATGAATTTAATAAATGTATTTTGTTACATAACTTAATATTTTATTTTAAAAGTAATTATAGTATTATATTAATATTGGTTTAGAAAAGGATTTAAAGGAGAGATATGAAAATATTAGTATCAAACGATGATGGGATTGCTGCTAATGGAATAAGATGCCTTACTGAAACACTGGCTCAGGAACATGATGTATATGTAATTGCTCCTGACAGAGAAAGAAGTGCTGCAGGACATTCACTAACCTTGCATACACCTTTACGTGTAGAAGAAGTTGAAGCTTACCATGGAGTCAAAAGGGCCTGGGTTACAACGGGAACCCCCGGAGATTGTGTAAAAATAGGTATTAATGCAATTTTAACCCCTGAAGAGCAGCCTGATGTTGTAATTTCAGGGATTAACCACGGGCCAAATCTCGGAGCCGATATTCTTTATTCCGGAACTGTCAGCTGTGCTATGGAAGGAGCAATGCTTGGTGTGCCGAGTATTGCTATGTCGCTTGCAAGTATGAATTATGAATATGAGCACTTTAAATATGCAGCAAAATTTGTTAATTTATTATTACCAAAGTTAAAAGAATTTACTTTTCCTAAAAAAAGTATTCTGAATATTAATGTTCCGGCGCTTGACGAGGAAGATATCGCAGGTGTTGCAATTACAGAACTGGGCCGTAAAATGTTTACGGACAATTATGAAAAAAGAATTGACCCAAGAGGTAAAGTTTATTACTGGATGGCAGGAGAATTAATTACAGAAGCGGAAGATTCAAATACAGATATTGCTGCTGTTAAGAATAACAAAATCTCAATAACTCCGGTTACATATGAAATGACAAAAGAAGATGTAATGTCTAGTTTAGAAAACATTTTATGCAAAGGGGATGCCTGCAACTGGTTTAATTAAAAACGAGGTCTTAAAAGACCTCGTTTTATTATTTAAAGAATTCAAAATAAACAATAGCTGCAACTAATAAAATAGTGACAGTAATAATAAGTATACTCTTGAACAGTATCATTTTGACATTTTTAAGAGTGTCATTTGCATGTCTTAATGCATCAATATTTTGAATACTAAATTTAATCAATTCAATAGTTTCAGGATCTGTTACTACAGTAAGGGCATCGTTATAGTCCTTCAGTGCTCCTTCACGGTCGTTAAATGCAATGTTTCTGAAATCCGCCCTATACATAAGGAATGATTTGTCAATAGAAACAGCTTTATTATAGCACTCCATTGCTTTTTGATTATCTTCACGATAAATACAAACATTTGCAAGATAAGTGTAAGCCTCGGCTTTAAGTTTTGAATTCCCCTCCACAATATCTTTTTTAATATATGCCATTAGCTTATTACAAATATCATCAACAATAGTTTTGCTAACTTTGGCATTTTTGTTATGTTGCGAAAATTTATAAAGTCCTACATAAGCATTAAATAAATTTGCGTAATCTTTTGTTACGGCTTTACCACTATCAACAATCAAAGAATATTTTGCAATTTGAGTTTTATATTCTTTGATTGTATCCATGTAGAAATTATTAAGCTCTTGTTCAAAACCGGTTTTTAATTTAGCTAAATCATCCAAATGTCTTTACTCCATAATAATTCTTGCGGGATAATTGTTTCTCAACAAATCATTAACAACACTTTGAGCTTTTTCTCTTGTTGTATATGAACCTACCTGTATTGTATAAGCTCCGCCGATATTGCGTACAAACGGAGATATATTTAAACCGGATTCTGAAATAATTCCTTTTGCAACTTCAGCCTGTTCTTTTGTTGCATAATAACCTACAACAACTTTGGCAGTTTGTGTCTGCACCTGTTGCTGAACCGGAGCTGGTTTAGGTTCAGGAGAAGCTGTCTCTGCAGGTTTAGGATTAGCTTCTTTATCAGGAAGCGTTATTGGTTCTTCTTCTTTTGGTGTTTCATCTGATTGCCTGTCATCTTTTTTATGCTCAGGAATGACAACTTTTTCATCTAATTCTGTTGCAAATGTATTATCTTCCCCATTCACTGCGGCATCTTCTTCCTGCAACAGTTTAAGTCTTTCATCTACGGGGGCTTTTTGTATTTCCTCATTTGCATAAGGTGTTTCGTCACCTATTGAAACATCAACTTCCGGTGAGATTTGCTTTGCAATTCCCAAAAATAGTAAAAGCAAAATAAAAAATGCTGAAACAAAAATTATAATTCCGTCGTTTGGATTTTTGGTAATTTTTTTCTGATATTCTTTGTAGCTTATGTGTGAAGGCCGCTTTGAATCTTCTTCCATTATACACCTCTGACTTTTGTTGATGCTAATATTATATCACTAATTTCATTAGAATAGTTTTTAAGAATTTCATCTGCAAATTCTTGTATACCGGTGATGCCAAGTTCGCTTGTTAAGCCGCCGGCTTTAACCGGTGCTCCTGCAGAATCAATATTTATACCGGTATGTATTAAGATTGAATTGACAGATTTTGTAGCTATTGAAACTGTCAATTTTTTTCCATCAAAAAACAAATCATCGCCGTTTCTTGTAATTAAAAAACCGCGTTTTTCAAGAGCTTCTTTTATAATACAAATTAAAAGTCTCTGTCTGAAAACACCCTCGACCAGACTGACATTAAACTGTTCTGATATAAAACTTAGCATAGACCTGCTGTAAATCGGTTCATTGTTAATAACATCTTCAATATCAACCATTTCGGTTAATTTAACCTCGCACTCCCCGATAAATGCGACAGTTGCATCACCTTGAATTTTGAAATTTTTATAAATCCAGTGTGGCGACAGCTGCCAACCTTCATATTTAATTTCCTGTTCTAAAAATTGTGTTTTCAAAAAAGCTTCCTTATATAATATGTTGCATGGTTGTATTCTAAAGCATTTTTTAATCTTTTACAAGATTCACATCTCCCGCAGTGTTTTACGCCTCCGGCATAACAACTTCTGACGTATTCTAGCGGAATACTATGTTCTAATGCCAGTTTTACTATACCATTTTTATCATAATTTAGCAAGGGTGCAATCACTTCGGGATATTTTCGGGTTGAAAACCTGAATTCAGAATTAATACTGTCTATAAAGTTTTTGGAATTATCCGGGAAAGTCGTCCCTTCCTCTTTATTTGCTCCGATTAAGATATAATCGTAATCCTCTCCGTCAGCAAAACATCCTGCAATGTTTAAAAATAGACCGTTGCGATTTGGTACCCATACGCTTTTAGCAGACTGTTCAGGATTATCAAGTTCTTTCCCTTCCGGAATTTCGCCTCCTCCGACAAGTGCTGTATGAGTAATATTTGCCAGCCAATTGAGTTTTATTACTTCATGTTTTATCCCATAAAATTTGCAAATTGCCTTAGATGCATTTATTTCATATTCTGCAGATTTTTGCCCGTAGTCAAATGTCAGAGCAAGTGACACACTGTATTTTTGTATTCCTAATCCAAGACTTACAAGCGAATCCAGACCGCCGGACAGAAGTACAATTCCTCTATTCATCTTTGCATTCTTCCTCATCATCTTCGTATTCTGAAATCATTGAAACAGCTTCAAGTTTTAATACGTCAGGATAATCTGAGCTGTTTGCAACTTCATCGAGAATTTCTCTGCCGACAAGATTGTACAAAGCAATAAGGGCATTTTTCTTAACTTCTTCATTATCATCCTCTATCATACAAGTTTTAATTGTATCAATAGCCTGTGGATTTTCGCTATCCATAATAGCTTCAATTGCATTAATTCTTATCTGCGGGGATTCATCCATAAGAGAATTTTTTAATGCATTAAAAACTCTGTCATCGTTGTCCAGTCTAAGTTTACCGAGCGCTTCTATAACACGTTCTTTCAGAAACGTAAATTTATTCCAGATACCTTTCTGGGTTTCTAAAATGCTTACCAGCGGATCTACTGCCCTTAAGTCTCCGAGCATTCCAAGTGCAGAAGCTGCTGTTTCTCTCAGATAAACTGATTTTTCCTCCTCATCTTTTACTACTTCTATTAAAGGCGCAACCGCATATCTGTCGCCAATTCTTCCCAGAGCATCTGCACATGCCAATCTTACTTTATAATTTTCGTCTTTATTATTCAGACAGTATAAAAGCGGAGTGACCGCAGATGTATCTTTTAAATTTGCGATGGCTTTGGCGCACATTGCTCTTACATTTATAAATAAATCTTTTTCATCATCAATTTTTTTCATTAAAAGCAAATCCAGAAGCGGACTTAAAGATGACTTATCTCTAAGCCTGTCAGTGCATTGAATAACGTTCATTAAAATTTCCGGTTCTTTAGAAACGCTCAAAAAATAATTATAAATTTTAACGAGATTATCGTGTTCATAAACTTCGTCAAGAGCCTGAATTTTTTGGATAACAGAATTGATGTCGGACGCATCAAACAGGTTACATTCTTTAGCTATTAAGTCTAAATTCAGGTAATCTTTTTCCACGTATTTACCCCATCTATACACGAAAATATACTACAAAAATTAAAAATTATCAAGTAAAACAAAAAGATTTACTACATATTTAGTAATAAATCTTTTTGTTTTGTATTTTTAATTATGCTTTAGTTGAAGGTTGATTTTTCCCGTTATCTTTACTTTTTTTATAATCAAGATATTTTTCACATAACCAGTTAGCAGGTTTTGTTACTACTACAGGAACAAAGTATCGATAAACGAAGCCGAATACTATCATTGTTCTTAGAACACTCATGCCTTTAATTTTGCTAATTAATGCTTTTGCATCATTTTCTCCCAGTGCTTTATAAGACGGCTGCATTTTTACAAACTCCTCCAGTTTTGCAGTTTTCTTTAAAAGCGGCTTTTCAGAGGTTCCTTTTGCTGCTTCTTCCAATTTTTTGTTTGCTTCTTTAATAGTCTTATTGTGGTTATGGAAGTTTTCTACAAATTTGTTGTCATTAAGAAGGTGTCCTGCGAATTTTTCAGTTAATTTACTCCACCATCCTTTAACATATTTATCCAAACTGTATGCGCCGACAGTTGACACAAGGAAAGTGAGCCCCTGGTTAACAGCTAGCGTTTTCTTTCTGTCTTTATCCAGTTTATCATTAGTGAGCGTTTTTTCCATATAAAGTCCGCTTGTAATCACTGAACCTACTGTAAGGCAGTGCTGAAACAGGTTATCACTATTTTTAAACTTGGAAGCCAGACCTATAATAGGCTTACTGTTTACAATTTTAGATGTAAAATGTTTTGCTATTCCGTCTGTAAATTTGTCATATATTTTCAAAAACGGCCCAAATAAATTTGAATCCTGCATTATTTCACTTGCAACATCTGCACTGTTCTGAAGCGGATTGCCTGTGAAATTCGGCTGTTTTTGTTTATATTGGTTATAATTTTGTGTGTTATTTGCAAAAGAGTTAGTGTTAAATTTTACATTCATTATTTAACACCTCCTTTGAATTGCTGAAAAGCAGGTTTTTCTATAAAATCCATTTTAGGTATTTCCATACTATTATTATTTACGACTGTGTCTTTAGGCGGTTCTTCTTTCTTTTTCTTTTCAACGCCGAAAACGTATTTAAGAATAGGAGGTATCAGTGCAATTGTTAAGATTGCACGCGGAACTCCGATTATCCAGTCAGGAATATTTTTAGCGAGAGTTTCCATTGCGCCTGTTTGTTTTGTAAGTTTTTCCAGTAAAGGTTCATAATATTTTGCTGTTTTTGCTGTTTCAACTTTTTTATCTAAGTAAGCAATTGCTTTTTTCATTCTTTCAAGAGTTGGTTTTGATCCTTTTCGTCCGGCTTTTTTTGCTACATTTTTTTCTATTAAATATTTATCCGGTTCACCAAAGAACTTTTTAATTGATTCATCAAATGGGCTTGTAATGGCAGTTGATACCAGAAATCCTATTATACCGGAAGCCATTGCATGTCCTGATGCATAAATTTTGTCTTCTTTATCTTTTTTACCGGGGAGAGCCATAATAGTTGCCGGTCTCATAACTCCAGCAAGAACGAGTGCTATTAATGCACTTGTTGATATATTATGGTCATTCGAATATTTCGCAAACTTCCCGAACCATTTACTTGCTAGTATTTTGTCTACAAAGCCTTTCTTAATAGCAGTTGTGGCAGCTTCACTCTTTCCCGTAAAACTGCCACAATAATCTGCATTATATCCTCTATTTTCATACACGCCCGCATTATTCTTCTCTCTAAAGTTTTGAGATTCCGAATGGAGCCTTAAATTACCCTGTTTAAGGGTCATATCACGTTGTATTGAGTTTACCTTCATTTTTTCACCAAACTTTAAATGTATCTACATTCATTTTAAAACAAAGAAAAAATTTTTTTGACACCTGTTTTAAGAAAGTTTACAATTTTTTTATAAAATTCAAAATTTACATATCCAGAGCAAGATCTAAGGTTGGAGCTTTTGCTACAATTGCGCTTGAAGATATTATATCTACTCCTGTTGATGCAATCCGGTTAACTGTATCAAGCCTAACATTTCCGCTTGCTTCAATGATTGCGGAGTGATTTATTATTTCAACTGCTTTTTTCATTATTTCTACCGGCATGTTATCAAGCATTATAATGTCGGCTTTAACTTCAACGGCTTCTTTAACCTGTTCTAAAGTATCGCATTCAACTTCTATTTTATGCGCATGGGAAAGATTTTCACGCAACTTATTAACTGCTTTGGTAATGGAACCTGCAAGTCTTATGTGATTATCTTTAATCATAGCACAATCAGAAAGGTTAAACCTATGTAAGGCGCCTCCTCCGATTTTAACAGAATATTTTTCAAATGCTCTGAAATTAGGGGTTGTTTTTCTTGTATCAACTATTTTAGCGGAATAAGGAGCTATTGCATCCTGATATTTACGGGTTTCTGTTGCAATTCCGGACATTCTTTGTATGTAGTTTAGGGCAACTCTTTCTCCAGTAAGAAGATCTTTTGCCGGCCCCTCAATATCCGCAATTTTGTCACCTTTTTTTATTTTGTCGCCATCTTTAAAATAAAATTTAATTTTTACTTTTTCAGACAGGGCTGCATAAACTGTTTTAAAAACCTCGCATCCGCAAAGTATACCCTCGCTGCGGGTATTTAGCTCTCCTTTCAGAATGTCGGTTTCTCCGGCAAGATTTTCTGTTGTAATATCGCCAAAGCCGATATCTTCTATTAGTGCCATTTTGACATGGTCCTGTACATAAAGCTTATTTAACAAAATCTGGAACTCCTTCTTTTTTGGTAATACAGCTGTGTATACATTCCTCCATTGTGTCAGGAAAATCAGTTCTACAATGGGCGCCGCGGGATTCCTTTCTCATTAATGCACAATTTGCTATTAACAAAGAGGTCAGAAGCATATTTTTAAATTCATATTCATCTCTGCTAATACATTTATAATTCCGTGGAAAACCGGATTTTAATTTTTCTATTTTGTTTATAGCCGTTAATAAAGATTTTTCATCTCTGAAAATTCCTGCATAATTCCACATTATTTCCTGCAGTTGTTTTTTCATTTCCGGTATATCAAGTTCATCCAGAATAACATCTTCATCGGTATATTTATCAAGAAGAGATTTTATATTTTCATCAATTTGTTTAGGAGTTTTTAATTCGACTGACTTTAAATATTCTGCAACTGAATATGCACATACAACACATTCAAGCAAAGAGTTGCTGGCAAGTCTGTTCCCGCCGTGAAGTCCTGTAGATGCGACTTCTCCTATTGCGTAAAGCCCTTTTATTGAAGTTTCTCCTTTAAGATTTGTTTTTACCCCGCCCATATAATAATGTGCGGCCGGAGCTACAGGTATAAAGTCATGTGCAATATCTATTCCGTTTTCCAAACATTTTTTATAAATATTTGGAAAGCGTTTTGAAAGTTTTTCCGTATTTATGCAAGCAGCGTTTAAATATACATTATCAACGTCATTTTCTTTCATTTCATTATAAATTGCACGGGTAACAATATCACGCGGGGCTAATTCTTTTCTGTCATCATATTTAGACATAAATTCAACCCCATCTCCATCACAGAGTTTTGCTCCCTCGCCTCTTACCGCTTCAGAGATTAAAAACCTGTTTTCACCGCAGTCGATAGCAAGAGCTGTCGGATGAAATTGTACAAATTCCATATCCTGCATTACAGCCCCGGCATTGTATGCAAGAGCAAAACCGTCGCCTGTGGCTCCTGCAGGATTTGTAGTAAATTTGTATAATTGTCCTATTCCGCCTGTGGCCAGGATGATTGCAGGAGAATATATTGTTTCATATTCCTGTGTTTCGTCATTAAATACAAGAACGCCTTTACATTCATTTTTGCTGGTAAGAAGTTCTACCGCAACTGTTTCTTCATATATATCAATGTTGGAATTTTCACTAACCTTTTTACATAAAGCCTGCTCAATCATTTTTCCGGTTGCGTCGCCGCCGGAATGCAGTATTCGTCTTACACTGTGTGCTGCTTCTTTTGTAAAACATAAATTATTATTTTCATCGCGGTCAAATTCAACACCGAATTTAAGCAGGTCCTTTACAACTGTATCAGAATGTTCGGATATGAATTTTACAGTGTTAAATTCACTAAGTCCCGCTCCGGCTTTAATCGTATCTGATATGTGCGATGCTGTAGAATCTGATTTGTTTTCTTTCATTACAGCAACCATACCGCCTTGAGCATACCTTGAATTGCTTTCTCCCAATTTAGATTTTGTAATCAGAAGCAATCCGTCAGGAAGATTTACCTGCTGTTCTATCTTTAATGCAGCATATAAACCTGCAATGCCGCTCCCTATAATTACCGTTGAATATTTTGAATATTTCATCTTAAATATACCTTATGTATCTTACCATATACATAATAATCCAAAATATAATCTTTTGCTATTAATAAATATTAAGATTTCATTAAATTAACAATTATTTATAAGGATAATCTTTCGGAAACTGCCATCCGTTCATAATTATTTTCTGTGCACAACAGTTTCCTTCTCCTGTTTTTGAGCAGTCTGTATTTATGTAATTTGTGCCGGAATCATGGCAATGCGGTAAGATTCCCTTTCCATTTACCCGCTGAAAAAGAAAAAGGTCCTTACCAATTGTATTTGGAGCTTTAGAGGCATTTATATCAACATAAATAATACTGCTGTTTTTTGCAGCATCCGGATCATTGGTATCACCACCAATTGCTACTGATATTGAGTATACAATCCCGTCAGCAGTAACAAACGGCACTCTGTTTAATCTTCCTGTAAATACCATGGATGATTTTGTCCCGTTTAAAAGTTTGTATGGTTGAGAACTTTCATATCCACAGTCAGAATAATTGTTACAAATTTGGGTTACATTAAAATATGGCAGCCAGTATTTTTGTAAATATACATCTGCACCGAGAGCTTGGCCATCTTCCCAGTATTCGTATTCTCCGTTATCAATTTCGGACATTTTTAAAGCCTGATTAATAGTTGTATATGCTTTTTTTAATCTGGAGAGTGTTTCCTGTTTTCTGTAATTAGCAATAACCGCAGGCATTGTAAGTGCAGCAATAATTCCTATAATTCCAAGAGTAATTAAAACTTCTGCCAGTGTGAAACCACTAGAGCCATTTATATTTTGCGGGGGGGGGGCAGTCTTAAAGCATCTCTATTAAACATATTCATCCTCCTGACTTTTTCTTATTATAAACCTTTTTATAAATTTTTGCAACCTTTTATTCTTTATATAAGCAGACATCCCTTTTTAAAAGGGATGTCTGTGACTGATATTTAAGTTATTTTTTATCGTTTTTGACTTCCGGTACTTTTTTATCCGGTTTGTTTATCTTATTTTTTCCCGGACCTTGAGCATGAATTTTATGTTTTTTATACGGGCAGTCTGGTCTGATCTCTCCCCTATGATGCATAGGAGCTTCAAATCTGGGCGGCGGCGGTACATTACACGGTTTAAAAGATGGTTTTACCGCAGCGCTATACAAGCATAGTGCAATAAGAGAGCCTAAAAAAGATGCCAGAATTGTTAATAAAAACTTGCCAAAATCAGGGCTAATAGTCCAGGTTTCTCGTTTGTAATTTTCCTGTTTGATTTCTTCAGTCATACATTTCTCCTTTTTTCATTGTTACTAAAAAAGCTTTATATTAATATAACGATGATTGTAGAATTTTGTTCATTTTAAATTAGAATACAAATTTTATTTCCAAATTAACATCAGATAATATTGCCGTTATTTCTTCATATAAAAGGGATTAATTAACTTTTGAAAAATTTTATAAGTAGTATAGGGAGAAATTATTATGACAATAAATATATTACTTGTAGAAGATCAAAAACTTATACGTGTAGGATTAAAGTCCCTTTTTGAAGGACAGGATGAAATAATAGTCGCATCTGAAGCACAAAGCGGGAAAGAAGCGGTTGAAAAATTTCGAACATCGCATCCTGATGTTGTTGTTATGGACATAGGACTTCCTGATATATCAGGTATAGAGGCAACAAAGAGAATTCTTGAAATTGACAGTAAAGCAAAAGTTGTAATTCTGACGTCACACTTAAGCGAACAAGAGGTTATTGATGCACTTCATGCGGGCGCCTGTGCGTATGTAATGAAAGATATTAGTACGGATGCTTTAAAAATGATTATAAAGACAGTTGAAGAAGGTGCGATGTGGCTTGATCCGCAGGTAGTACCTATTTTAAGAGATAAAAACTGCGGAGTAATTCCGCCAAGACAAATGTCAAGAGCAATGTTTAAGGAACAGCATGCTAACCTTACTCAAAGAGAATATGAAGTTTTAAAACTTGTTGTGGACGGGCTTTCAAATAACGAAATAGCGCAGGAACTTACAATTTCAGAGCATACGGCAAAAGCGCATGTATGTAATATTATACAAAAACTTGTTGTGGACGACAGAACTCAGGCAGCTGTAAAGGCTTTGAAGGAAGGTTTAGTGTAAAAATAAACATACGTCCTCTTGTAAAATCTTAAATATTCTGTTATATAATATTTAAGGTATTATACGGGGACTTACATTATGAAAACAGGGATTTTATCAAACTTTAAAGGAGATTTACTGGGCGGAATTACTGCCGGTGTAATAGCTTTACCTCTTGCAATTGCTCTGGGGGTATCAAGCGGGTTAGGTGCGGCAGCCGGCATTTACGGTTCAATAATTGTTGGTATGCTTGCGGCAATTTTTGGCGGTACCCCGACACAAATTTCCGGTCCTACCGGGCCATTAACGGTTGTAATAGCCTCTGTCGCTGCTTTGCATTCTGAGAACCCTAATTTAATATTTGCGTCAATACTTTTATCCGGTCTCTTTCAGATTATATTAGGGCTTTTAAAGGTAGGTAAACTTGTTAATTTTATTCCTTATCCTGTAATATCAGGATTTATGAGTGGTATAGGTGCTATAATTATTCTCCTACAGGTGAATTCATTTTTAGGGATAGATTTTAGCGGAACTCCGATTGAGGGTGTTATTAATGCCGTAAAAAATCTCACAGCCGTTGATTTTCATAGTGTAATTCTGGGTGTTATAACTTTATTAATAGTTTTTTGTACTCCAAAAAAAATTGCAAAGATTATACCACCGCCTCTTATCGCGCTTATATTGGGAACGCTGATCGCTGTTATATTCAACTTTGATGTGAAAACAATAGGTGAAATCCCCAGAGGTTTCCCTGCATTAGCTTTTCCGGCATTTAAGCTGTCTGAAGTAGAAACAGTTATACCTATTGCATTAACTCTTGCTGTTTTAGGTTCAATAGATTCTCTTTTGACTTCGCTTGTTGCCGATTCTCTAACAAAAACAAAACATAATTCTAATAAAGAGTTAATTGGGCAGGGAATAGGTAATATGGCTGCCGCTCTTTTTGGAGGTGTTGTGTCTTGCGGTGCAACAATGAGAACTGCCATTAATATCAGAAGCGGAGGACGTACAAGACTTTCAGGCGTAATTCATTCTTTATTTCTAATATTTGTGGTTATATTTTTTGCTCCTGTAGCTTCTAAAATCCCGCTTGCTGTACTTGCCGGAATTTTGATTAAAGTAGGTGTAAGTATTATTGATTATAAATTTATCAGATTGATAAAGGCAGCCCCGAGAAATGATTTAATTGTCATGCTTCTTGTTTTTCTGATAACTGTTTTTGACGATTTGATTCTTGCAGTTGGTGTAGGCGTTGTATTGTCATCAATTCTTTTTGCCGCAAATGTCGCAAGGCAGACTGATATTAAAGTTGTCGGGCTGTCTGACTTACAGGATGAAAATTATATTGATGAAGATTTGAAGAACAAAACAATGATTATGCATATTGACGGAACACTGTTTTTCGGTTCTGCATCACAAATAGCATCTAGAATAGATGCAGTAATTGATAACAGAACTGTTATTATAGATTGTTCAAATATTAAAAGTATGGATATTTCTGCTGTATTTGCACTTGAAGATCTTGTGTTAACACTGAAAGGCAAAAATGTAAGAGTCATAATTATTTTTAATAACAGAGAAGTTGCTGCATCAACTTTAAAATTGGGTTTAAGAAAACTTATAACTCATAATGATATTGCTTTTTCAACAGAAGATGCTGTTAATAGTATACAAAATTAGTAAACAATGTTATTATATGTATGACCGTAAGGAGGGAGTATTATGAAAAGATTCTTAACAATTTTGTTTATGCTGATTGCTGTTCAAACTGTGGTTTATGCGGATGCTGAAACGGATATGCATCAAGCTTATATCGCAAAAATTCAGGCTCAGGATATTAAATACAACACTTTTAATTTTTTTAATGCAATAAGTAATGGAAATGTTGATCTTGTAGATTTATTTTTGAAAGCTGGAATGAGTCCTGATGCAACATTTATGAAAACTCCGGCTATATATATGGCAATAGCAAGCAATCAAAATGAAGTTGTAAAACTTCTTCTTGATAATAAGGTTGACCCGAATAAAGAACTGGCGGGAATTACACCGTTAATTATGGCTATTCGTGAAAAGGATGCTAAAATCGTTGAAACTCTGATTTCATATGGAGCAGATGTTAATCAGTGCGCAGGTTATACAAAACCTTTGACATATGCTATTAAGAAAAAACAGCCTAAAATTGTAGAACTGCTGATTAATGCAGGGGCAAACCCTGATAATGAAGTGTTAATTAATGCTTTAAAATCTGATGACAATTACATTAAAGATACAGTGTTGAAGCGTTATAAAACTATGGATTAAAAAAGAGGCCCAAAGGCCTCTTTTTTTCTATGTATTATGTTTTTTATCTTTTTTATCTTTTTCTTTCATTTCGTCGACTTTTTCCGCAACTTTTTCTTTTACATTGTGCGCTTTTTCTTTAGCTTTTTCTGCGCCTTCTTTAATATCCTCTTTCATCTCATGCGCTTTTTCTTTGACTTTTTCGCCGGCATTATGCATTTTTTCTTTTATTGTTTCTTTATCTTTTTCGTGTGTCATCGCAAATTCCTTTCTTTAAACGTAACAAATTAATTATTTACGATTAAAGCTTCTGTTTTATGCGAAGAAAGTCGTATAATTTTTTTTTAATATAAATAATTAAGGTAATTAATTCTGTTCTATTCTTCATCAAGACTCAAAACAGCCATGAAAGCTTCCTGAGGAACTTCTACACGTCCTACTGATTTCATACGTTTTTTACCCTTTTTCTGTTTCTCTAAGAGTTTTCTTTTTCTTGAAATATCACCGCCATAGCATTTATCAAGAACATTTTTTCTCATAGCTTTGATATTTGTTCTGGCAATTACACGTCCGCCTATAGCTGCCTGTACCGGAACCTCAAATAGCTGGCGTGGAATTATTTCTTTTAATTTAGTTGTTAATTTTTGTCCGATATAAAAGGCATTATCTTCATGGCAAATTATAGACAGGGCATCAACGACTTCTCCTGCAAGCATGATATCAAGTTTAACAAGTTTTGAACGTTTATACCCGCAGAATTCATAATCCATACTGGCATAACCTTTTGAACGCGATTTTAACTGATCATAAAAATCTGTAATAACTTCACTCAGAGGTATTTCGTATTCAAGGCTTGCACGAATTTTATCAATATAAGACATGTTTTTAAAAATTCCACGTTTTGCCTGTGCCAGATCCATTAATGTTCCGACATAGTCATTCGGGGTAATAATTTGAACTTTAACATAAGGTTCTTCAATATAATCTCGTACCTGAGCCGGAGGCAAGTTTGCTGGGTTATCGATTTCAACCATCTCACCGTTTGTTTTATATACTTTATAAACTACAGACGGAGCAGTAGTGACTAAATCCAGATTATATTCTCTCTCAAGTCTTTCCTGCGCAATTTCCATATGCAGCATGCCGAGAAATCCGCATCTGAAACCAAAACCTAGTGCACTTGATGTTTCAGGTTCAAAAGTAATACTGCTGTCATTAAGTTTTAATTTTTCCAGAGCTTCTTTTAAATTAGCATAGTCATCATTATCAACAGGATACATCCCTGAAAATACCATAGGCAGAGCTTCTTTGTAACCTGGTAACGGCTCTTTTGCCGGATTATCAACTGTTGTAAGTGTGTCTCCGACAAATCTTGTCAATTCTTTAATAGAACCGGCAAAGTACCCGACATCACCGCAGATTAATTCATCTGTTTGAACACGTGTTGGTGTCTGATAACCTAGTTCTACAACTTCGTATTCTTTCCCAGAAGCCATAAATTTGACTTTGTCTCCGCGTCGTATTTTTCCGTCAATTACTTTAAAAAAGCATAAAGTTCCGAGGTACTGGTCATAAGCGCTATCAAACACAAGTGCACGTAACGGTTTTTCGCTTGTATCCTGAGGCGGAGGGATTAAATCAACAACAGCTTCAAGTACATCTTCAATACCTATACCTGCCTTGGCACTTACCGGAATGGCAAGAGATGCATCTATGCCAAGAACTTCTTCTATTTCAGAGCGAACTCTTTCAACATCAGCTGAGGGCAAATCAATTTTGTTTATTACAGGAATAATTTCAAGATTTTGTTCGGCTGCAAGATAAACATTTGCCAGAGTTTGTGCTTCTACTCCCTGTGTAGAATCTACTATTAAAAGCGCTCCTTCGCAGGCTGCAAGGGAACGCGAAACTTCGTACGAAAAATCTACATGTCCCGGGGTATCAATAAGATTTAATATATAATTTTTACCGTCTTTTGCTTTATAATTCATTCTCGCTGCATTCAGCTTGATTGTAATACCGCGTTCGCGTTCGATATCCATTGAATCCAGTATTTGGTTTTGCATATCACGCTGGGCAACTGTTCCGGTAAATTCAAGCAATCTGTCGGCTAATGTCGATTTCCCATGATCTATATGGGCGATTATGCAAAAGTTTCTTACGTTTTCTCTGTATTTCATAATTTTTATTATATTTAAAAAATTTGCGACTTCAAGTAAAGTAAAAATAATAATATATAGCTTTCTAACAAGTGTTTATAGTGAAAGAGTCGTAATCTCCTTATTATATAGGATTTTCAAATCATGGGTAAGGTTTTAAAATATATGTATGTCAAAGCACATAATATTTAAGATTGAAACAAATAAATTATTCAGAATTTTTCTTAATTCGGAGTATTCAAAGTTTGTTATATATAATGACTTAAATATTGTTTTATCTTCAAAAAGAAATGTTCGGACTTTTAAGTATAATGAAATAAGTAAAATTTCCGGAGAGACAGGAATTTGTTTTTCTTCTGTTAAAATACAAACGGTTTATAATGAAGTATTTGAATTACCTTTTTTGAATAAAAGAAAGACGCAGCATGCTGACAAATGGATGAATGCATTACTTCTGTGTAAAAAGTATAAAGATATAGATTCTAAAATAAAAGGTTACTTTAATTCGGAAAGTTATATATCTTACTTGCAGAATAGTTTATTTTATGAAGAAAATATTAATAATAACAGCAGGGCATTGTCCTATAGAGCTGAAATATGCAAACTTTTTCCAAATTTAAAATTTGATATAGAATATCCGTATTTAAATTCTTACCTGACAAATAAAGATGCAGAAAGAGATAAAAATAATAAAAAATTCCTGGCGGAGGAACCGGAAAGAAATGCAGTATACTTTGAAGATTTAAATAAAAAACAAATTGAAGCTGTAATTACGGATGAAGATAATGTTCTTGTTGTTGCCGGAGCTGGTTCGGGGAAAACAAAAGTTATTGAAGCAAGAATTCAATATCTTATTGAGAATAAAAAAACAGACCCTGATAACATTCTTGTTTTAACATTTAATAAAGAAGCATGTGCTGAAGTAAAAAAAAGAGTAACAAAACTTCTTAATACAAAAATACCTCATATTAAAACATTTCATGGATTCGGACTTAGTATTAATCGTGATTCGGAAAAATCTCTGGCCCCATTTTGCGATGATAAAAATAAATATCAAAGCTTTGTAAAAGAAAAAATTTTTGAGGTTCTGAAAAAAGATAAATCTAATTTTCCGCTATTTTTCCTTTATTTTCAATCTTTTTATTATAAAACAAAAAATATTCATGATTTTAAAACAAAAGGAGAATATGATAATTATATACATGAGCAGGAGCTGTTATCATTAAAAAATGATAAAGTTAAAAGCTTTGGCGAATTAGATATCGCGAACTTTCTGTTCCTACATAATGTTCCGTATGAATATGAAACTGAATATAAAGGAAATTATCAAAGAGATATTCATCGTCGAGAATATAAACCGGATTTTTATATTCCGGCAGATGAAAATCATAAAGATATTTATATTGAGTATTTTGGTATAGATAAAGACGGTAATACTGCAAATTATATTGACTCAAAAAAATATAATGAAAGTATTGAATGGAAAAGGCATATTCATAAAGAAAATAACACTATTTTAATTGAATTATACTCCTATGATAAGTTTGAAAGAAATTTGATAAAAAAACTAAAGACCGAATTAAAAGCCAAAAAGGTGGATATTTCTCATGTTTTGCCGCCTGAAAAAAGGTTTGAGATTCTTAATAATATTAAGGGAATAGATAATTTTACAAAATTAACTGCGAAATTTCTAAAATTTTATAAAGGGAATAATTTTAAGATTGCTGAGCTCATATTAAAGTTAAAAGAAGTTAAACTTTTACTTTATAAAAGTTTAGGAGAACTTAATAATAAAGATGAAATAAATAATATAAATTTTCAAATCAATGATATTAAAAGAAAACAACTATTCCTAAAATTATTTAAACCAATATATGAAGGATATCAAACATGTTTAGAAAAAAATAACCAATATGATTTTGAAGATATGATTACTACGGCATCTGAAAAATTGTATAAATGTTATGAGGTCAATAAATTTGATTATAAATACATTTTGGTTGATGAGTTTCAGGATATATCAAGGGGACGTGCAGAGTTTTTAAAAAAATTGATTTCATTAAACAAAACCAGTAAATTATTTGCAGTAGGAGATGATTGGCAAGCAATAAATAGATTTGCAGGAAGTGATATCTCTATAATGTCCAATTTTTCTAAGGAATTTGAGGAACAGGGGAAACGCGGGACATCTATTATTACTCTTAATATTACATACAGGTTTAATGATAACATAAGTGAGGTTTCATCAAAATTTATACAAAAAAATCCTGATCAGATAAAGAAAGATATTAAAGCAAATATAACAAGCAATCGTCCGGCTGTGCTAATTTGGTACGATGAATCTGAAATAAGCGCAATTGAAAAAATATTGCAACAAATTTACGAATTTGTTGCAAACCAAAAAGCGAAAGAAAAATTTTCAATAATGATTTTAACAAGATACAACCTTGATAAAGCTGAAAATAATTACTCAAAAGACTTATTAAAAGCATTAAAAGCTCTAAAAAAAGAATATAACAAAATTTTCAATCTTTCTTATTCAACTATACATGCTTCTAAAGGTCAGGGGGTGGATTATGTGATACTTTTAAGTTTAAGGCAAGGAGCTTTCCCTAATACAAAAGAAGATGATCCCATTATGGAACTTGTGATGAATAATAAAGATACATTTGAAAATGCGGAAGAACGCCGACTATTATATGTCGCATTAACGAGAGCAAAAAAAGAGGTTTATTTGGTTGGAACGGCAAAACCATCTTCATTTTTGTTAGAAATTGAAGATCCAAAAGAAAATTATCCTGTGGCAATTTGTAATAGACCGGATAATTATGCAACTATAAAATGCCCTGAGTGCCAAACAGGTATAATGATTCGACCTAAAAATGAAAACAATAAATTTTTCTATTGTCAAAACGATTTTTGCGGCCTATCGGCACCTGTTTGTCCAATTTGTGAAAAAGGTTTTCTTTACAACGATAATGGATTAATAAAATGTAGTAATGATACTTGTAATCATATTACAAAACAATGTCCGGAGTGTGGAGGTATACTGGTTTTACGCCATAAAGATGATAATTATTTTTACGGGTGTTCAAATTATAGAGGACAGGATGAAGATATTAGTTGTAAATATACAAAACGTTATGTTTGTATAGGTTGTAAAGATAAAAAAGCTTGCATATATAAACAAATGGATTCTAAAACAAACGAGCTGTTAATAAAATGCACTAATGAACATTGCAATAAAACAAAAAATTTCCCTGAAAAATTTTAGCTTATATTAAAGAACCTTACTACCATGCCAAGCAGGAGCAACAGTGTGAATGATGTATTTGCCAGGAAGATTGTACCTTTTTGATCTTAGCCTGTATTTCATTAGTTTTGAACCAAAAAACGGAGAGCTTAGTCCACAGAGCAAAAGGCTCTGAACATTTCCCTGTTAATATTCAAATTGCAGTGTATTTTTGATATTTAGCAGTGAAATTAAAAAATATTAAGTCTATATAAAGAGGTTTTTTCAGCTTTTTTAGTGAAATTCCCTAAAATATTTAACAGCGATTTAACAAGGAAGATGGTTATTTGAATACTGTTCCGATATTTTAATATTTTCAGTTATTCTAATGACTAATGATAATGTTTGTAGCACTAGGCCCACGCATTGTAAATGCGATATTAAATTTAACAAAATCTCCAGTTGTTATACTATTCCAAACGCTTTCAGTACTATTTTTATGGTATGCAAATATTTGTTTATTAGACGGGAGTTCATTTGCTTCTATAAAACAATATGTATAATCTTTATTTACAACTACCCCAGAATACAATTTATTAATAGGGAATAATAATTTATGTTTTACATTCTCATCAGCATACTCATAAGAATTTTCCAGGTTTTCAAATATTTGCTTTGCTTCAAAATACTCATTATTAATAAACAATTCTCTACCATATAGAATTTGAGCAGAAATATTAGCAGTATTGTCAATAAT
Organism: Candidatus Gastranaerophilales bacterium; assembly: GCA_944325005.1. Classification (GTDB taxonomy): domain Bacteria; phylum Cyanobacteriota; class Vampirovibrionia; order Gastranaerophilales; family Gastranaerophilaceae; genus Stercorousia. The sequence goes on from CALUYO010000008.1 coordinate 45,774, forward strand.
TGATTTTGATAAATGATTTATTATACTTTCTCTATATTTTTCTTCATCATATTCAAATAGTAATAGAGCTTTTATAAAATGTAATTTACAATCAGAATGATTTGCTTCAATTGCTTTATCTATAGTATTTAATCCTTCTTCAAATAGATGTTTATATTGTAAATATTTTACTAATCTTATAGCTATAAATGTATTTCTTGGATTTACAGCAAATACCTTTTTTAGTGCTTCAAATAATCTTTGAGAATCTTCTAAAATCTCTGCTAATTCTGATTCATATTTAAGTAAATATTCATCATTCGGAAATAATTGAAGACCAATATATAAATTTTGTTCAACTTTACTTATTATTTCTTGTATAACAGGTTCTGTTAGATCTGATTCATTATGTATCATATAAAACTTTAATCTTGTTAATTCAATTTTTACTAATGTTGAATACCAATATCTATTATTTTTATCGTCAATCAAAATATTATTAACAATATTGTATGCATCAGAAAGCAACTTATCAGACTCTACTACATTAGAGGCTTCTGAAGCTAAAATAATTAATAATTCTGCTTTTGAATGCTGTATGGATTTATCTCTGGGGGACAATTCTTCTGCGTATTTTAAGTATGATTTTGCTTTAGATATATTTCGTTCATTTCTATATAGCTCAAATATTGCTTTTTGTTGGTATAAGTATGAAGTATCTTCATATGCATCTTCAACCGAATCATATATTTGAGAAATGAGTTCTTCATTTTTAAATATTTCGAATAATTTATTAGCATTTATAAGTTTTCTAAAAAGTTTTTTGTCTGTATCATACAGAGTATTCAAAGGTTTTAAGGCCTTTATATAAAAGTCATAACGATCTTCTTCATTTGCTAGAATAAGCTTAAACACCATATCTGCAATATATGGATGTCGAGCTTCATAGTACCAATCTTTATCATATTTATTTTGTTTTGCAATAATTACTTCTTCTAATGGTTTAAAGAATTTCTTTTCAAATTCACTAAAATTAACACCATATATTGTTGTTATTATTCCTGCTCTAACTGGGTAATTTAAGCGATTTAATAAGCAAACAGTTTTGTACATTTGTTGTGCAAGAATTGGTGATATATTATTATATTCATCTTTTATAATATCTTCAAATTTTTTACCATTGGTCACTTCGTATAATGTTACTAATAATTGTTTTCCGTAATTGTTTAACAATTTTTTTAATTGTTCTTCCCTAGTATAATTTTTTAACATCCCTAGTGAATTATTTTCAGACAATTTATCTAACAAATATCCAGCTTCTTTATAATCTAAATACTTTAATTCATAAGTTTGTAAAGGTAATTGAAATCTATCTTCATATGAAACATTCCAAATATTCGTTCTTTCTGTCAGAATAATTGATAACTTGCAAGATTCTTTCCCCAAAGATTTTACAATTTTTGTTAAATCAGTTATGCATCTGGATGCATTATCAATAAACAAATAAACTTTCTTATAACAATATGATAAAAGTTCTCGTAAGGCCATAATATCAATATCAGCATAATCGTTCATAAAAAGGCACAATTTTGAGTATTCATTAGCGGCATCCCAAGCTAAACGTTTTAGCAATACACTTTTACCAGCTCCAGCATGTGATTTTATAAGCATTATTTGGAGTTTTGTTTTTGGTGTTATATCATCATAAAGAAAATTTTCTAAAATTATATTTTCAACTAAATGTCTTTTTGAATCTAAATTTTGAATAATAGGTGACCAACCCAAATCCAAACCTTTATAGAACTTTATAGGATTGACTGTTTCATATTTCATATTATTGTGTACAATAGTAACTTCATTTGTTAGAAAATTTTTTAATGGTTGACTTATTTCTTGCTCAACATTCTTAAAGAATTTAAAAACAGGTATATCTCTATTATTAGGATTTTCTTTAAAATTAAGACTTCTAAAATCTGCAGGAATCTTATTATCTAAAGTTCGTAAAAAATCTTCAAAAGTTCCAGGTAGTACTGTAATATTTAAACTTTTTTCAAAGGCTTTTATTTGTAATTCATCCACATTCGGAATAATTAAATATCTATGTGGTGAAGATTTAAGATCATTATTTAACTCTCCAATTAAAGACCTTAAATCTATATCACTCAAACTTTGTCCTATAAAAATAACCGGATACTCACTAGCATCATTTTTAAACATATCATATAATCTTTTTCTACCAATTTTGCAATTTATATATTGGTCTTTTGTTAAGATTAGTGGACAACCAACATCAGTATATCTTGTAATACAACCATGTAATTTAATATATTTTACAGAATTTGAATCTTTTAAAGCTTCAATAATCCTATCATTATCATCAATAAAAGGTACTAAATTTTGAGCCCTATTTCTTGTATTTCTATATATATTCTCTATTAATGTGTCATAATTAGTTGTAACAATTGAATGCCAGCGAAATGTCGGTAAAAGACTGTGATAAGTAGGGGAATTGTAATCTTCAAAAATTTTTTTTATGTATTCTTGTACAGTCCTAGCATCAGAGTTAGTAATTGCAAATAACGCAATATCATCTAATGAGTTATTCGAATATTTCCCACCTAAAAACTTTTTATCTAACAATTGGCCAAGTTGATTTCCAATAGGGATTTCCTCTCCTTTGCTATTACGAGCACCGTAATTAGCTCCTGAACCTAAGCATAAAACAACTTGACCACGTTTAATTTGATCTAATAAATATGGAGGTATATTCATATAATCCATAAAGGAATAATATCATTAAAATGAGAAAATTTTAACACTTTAAATATAAATATTAACATTAATATATCTTTATAAATTTTTAATATTAACATCATACTAAATTGCAATACTAACTTTTTAGTTATAATTTATTCTTATGAGTTTTCATATAATCAAATGATTGGAGTTATCTGTCCAGGAATGACATAATTCTTGCGTCCATACATTGTACGCAAGAATTTACAATATGGTTAATAAATTGATAGAAAATTTTGATAAATTAAATGATAAACTTAAATGACGCTCGAAATATTCAGCCATTGAATGCGCTGTATTATGTCAATATTTGATAAAATTAATTGACAACTTAGATATTGATAAAAGTGAATTTAGTTTTTTACAGAAATCTAATTAGTATGCTGGAGTTAAAGTCAAAAAAACAAAATCCTAAAAAATACTATTGGTTTTGAAACATACTAATCTAAAAAGGTCAGAAATTTATAATTTCCGACCTTTTTAGATGTTTATTATTTTGTTTTCATAACAGATTTGCACGCAATCTATATCAAAGATTTGCTAAAGTTATCTTTTTACAAGAATTGCTAAGTTTTCAAAACCACCTAAACCGTTCCAAACTTGGCTACTCGGATGGTGATTAAATTCATTTACAACTTCTTTGTTTACTCCTATTATAAAAGTCTGTTTATTTTTAAGAACTGTTTCTATTTCTTCAATTAAATTTTTACAATATGAATCTTTTTCTTTTCCAAGTCCCCAAGCCAATACAACATCTTTATTTTCATCATTACTTATTTGCATTAAGTAGCTTATAATAAATTCTTTGTTTACAGAATTAGTATTTTTAAGAGCCGATTTTGAAGGGTTAGGGGTTCTTAGCGAAAACAAATTAATGATTTCAACAATACCATAGCCAGAACCTTCAGCTAACTTTATACAATTTTGGATAGTATCATCATTTTCATCAGGATTTGCAAAACTCGGATTATATAAAATAAATACTATTGATTTATCATTTGAACTTAAATTATACCTTGCAAAATATCTGTGTTTATATGGATATTTGTCAAACAAATATCTAAGATTAAACTTACTAATTTCTTTAGAATTATATTGTTCATTTTTAGAAAATACCATAAATCCATTGTTTAAAACTAATTCTTTTACAATAAAATTTTCTGACTCAGGTTTTATGCTTGTATCATTTACGTTGTTAATAATTTCAATAAGTTCTCTAGTCATTCATAAACTCCTTTCATTTTTCCTGCTTGAGAATATTCTTTTAACGTGATTTATAATTTTACTGTTACTAGTTATTAAATTTGTAAATAGATTTTATCTCTGTTAATCTTAGTTGACTAATTCCTTTTATAGAATTAATAGATGGCGAAGATAAATGTCTTTGAAAATCATCATCTGCTATTTGATATAACTTTTTATTCTTATCAATTAATTTTGAAGATAAATTTTCAATTATTTTATCTATGTATGGGATATTTTTGGGTAATTTTCCCCAACACAATACAACAGCATTAGGTAAATCATCAAAATTTATCTTACACACATATTTTTTCAAAAATTCTTTTTTATAATATTTGCAAACAAAATCCGATCCAGAAATTCTTATAGGAAATAGGTTAAAAACAACAATTTTATTATAACCTTCTTGATTTGCAAATTTGATAGCATTTCTAATAGTGTCGTCACTATTTTCAGGATTTGCAAAACTCGGATTAAACATAATAAAACCTAAAGCATTTTCAGACTGCTTGGATTTAGATTGCCAACTTGCAATTAATTTGGTTCTATTTTTATGATAAATCCCATTAACTTTAACTTTTTCTTTAAAATTAATTTTTTTATTTTGATTATCATAAAATTTTTGAATTTCTTGCATTTCTTCCTTGCTAAATTCTGAATTAAAAACAACTTCAACCTTAACATTTAAACATTCATTCTTATTAATTTTTATTTGCCAATTATACATCTCTATTTTCCTTTCAATTTTTATTTTAAATTCATACTCTGTCTAAAATGGACGTATTAGAAATTCTTATTTTTATACAAGTAATTGCTCTTATTGCATTGAACCTCAAGTATTTTGATACAAAAAGTATCATTCAATCTTACCAGTACTGAATATTTAGTAAAAAATCCAGAATGGGAAAATTATAGTTTATCTTATACTGAATTACATCATTTAAAATCAGTATAGAAAAGTGTTGTTTTCGTAATTTTATTTGTACGATTGTTTTATTCAAGATACAAATAGGATGTAAATATGGATAAGAAAAAGCTTCTAGGTCGCAGAATTAAAGAACTAATTAAACAAAGAGGTATAAGCCAAGAAAAAATAGCAGAACTTGTTGGAATAGAACCTACAGCTTTAAGTAATATTGTTACTGGTAGGAATTATCCATTAATGACAACATTAGAGAAAATTTTACAGGTATTAGACGCTAATTTTTCAGACGTATTTAATTTTGAACATCAAAATGATGCTAAAGATTTATACAATGAAATAATACAAATTCTGAACAATAATCCAGGAAGAATAAAAGATTTTTATAAAATAGCTAAAGCTCTAGTGGAATAAGTTACAAACTTTTTCAAACACTTGAAATGTAAAATAATTAGAGCGTTAATGAAGTACGTCCAAATAAGACGTACTTCTATTTTATACTTATTCCAGAAAGGAAATTTTAATATGAAATATTTAATTAGAGCAAACAAAGTCGTATTCAGTGGCAATATGAAAATGATTATTAAGTACGTCTCTGATTTTTATAACTCCGAAGTTAAGGAATGGACTGGAAATTCAGGAGAATGGAATGATTTAGGTCAATTTAAATCTTTTATTGAATCTAAAGGATATTCAATAAAAGACAAAATTCCATCAAATTGTCGCTGTGAAGGAACTGCAATAACAAACGCAGAATTTAAGAAAATCTGGAGTGAATGCCATTTTGATATTAAAACGGTCGCACAAAGACTCCACATAGAAGAACGAATAGTAGCACAAATTGCAAGAAAAATGAAAGTGAGGAAATAATATGTATGAAATTCAAGGGAAGTATACCTCCGCAAAAATTTTTACAGAAATTGAAGATAAGGATGTAACTGATCAAACGTTTTCGATTTGTAACCATCCTATTTTTAAGGATTGCAAAGTTCGAATTATGCCAGATTGTCATAAGGGTAAAGGTTGTACCATTGGGTTTACAGCAGAAAAACCTAAGAATGGTGAAATTATTCCAAATATTATTGGGGTAGATCAGTTTTGTGGAATGCATGTTATAAAATTGAGTGAAAATGACATTACAAATGATTATGAGAAATTGGATAAAGTTATCCGTAGAAATATTCCTTTTGGAAGGGATGGTAGAAGGAGATTTAGTGAACTTGTACCTGAAGATTTTATTGAAAAAACAAAAAAAATTTGCAAAGATTTTTTGAAAGATAATTTTGTTAATCACATTAATAAAATCGGTTCATTAGGAGGTGGAAATCATTTTATTTCCCTGGAGAAAGGTGATACCGGAACATACTTGATAATTCATAGTGGGTCAAGAAATATTGGTTTGAAACTTGCTATCTATTTTCAAGATTTGGCTATCACAAAAAATTGTTACGGAGAGGGTGAACTAAAACAGCTTTCATTTTTAACAGATAAAGATGCTCAGGATTATTTAGATTGTGCTGAATTTTGTCGAGAATATGCGAAACTTAATCGTAAAATTATGGCACATGATATAATGGTTGGAATGCGTTGGAAATTAGATGATGAATTTGAAACTATCCATAACTATATTGGAGAAGATGGGATTATTAGAAAAGGAGCGATTTCTTGCAAAGAAGATGAAAAAGTTTTAATTCCCCTTAATATGGCAGACGGTTCATTAATTTGTATTGGGAAAGGAAATTCTGATTGGAATAATTCTGCTCCACATGGAGCAGGAAGAACATTGTCAAGAATGCAAGCAAAAGAACAATTAACAATGCAAGAATATAAAAATCAAATGACAGGGATTTTTTCAAGTTGTATATCTTTGGCAACACTTGATGAGTCTCCAGGTGCGTATAAAAATAGTGATGAAATAATTAGAGCAATTGAACCATCAGCAAAAATTTTAGACCATCTAAAACCTCTATATAATTTTAAAGCAAAAGAATAAATTTAGACGACCATATTGGACGTATTTTTATGATACAATAAATTCAATAGGAGTTTAATTATGAAAGATAAACCAAGATATTCGAGAGTTTCTGATATTTTAGATTTGATAATATTCATGTTATCAAGATTTAATGGTGTATCTTTGAATGATATCCAAGAACGATATAATATCTCAAGAAGAACTGCAGAAAGAATGAGAGATGCCGTATTGGCATCATTTCCTCAGGTTGATGAAATCGAAACAGATGATCGTTGTAAAAGATGGGGATTTACAAACTATTCTTTGAATGAATTGGTGACTTTTTCAAATGAGGATATTGCATTATTAGAAAATCTAAAAAAGACTTGTGACAATCTTTCTCAAGCTGAAATTGAAGATATCATAATAAAAATGAAAGCTCTAAAGCACAAATTTACGAAAATTGATGATGAAAAAATTGAATTAATTCTTCATTCAGAAGGTTATGCTATAAGGCAGACTCAGAATTTTAAAGTAGATTTAGAACAGGTATCTGTTATTCGTCAAGCAATAAAAGAAAAAAACAAATTGCGAGCTGAATACCATGATAAAATCAGAATTTTAGAACCTTTGGGATTAATTTACGGGGAAAAAGTTCATCTTATAGCAAGAGAACCTCAAAAGGGTGAAGGTGAGTATAATTATGTTTTGCATAAATTAAAAAATGTCAAACTTACAAATGAAACTTTTGATTCAAAAGATTTTAATTTGCAAGAATATTCTCAAAAATCTTTCGGAGTATATTTTGGTGAAATCTATGATGTTAAATTAAAATTTATACCGGAAGCAGCGGAAGATGTTATGAATTATAATTTTCATCCGACTCAAAAAATAAATTTGCAAGATGACGGCAGCGTAATAGTAACCTTTAAAGCAAGTGGTGATAAACATATTATGTGGAACCTTTTTAAATGGGGGAATGCTGTTGAAATTCTTGCACCTAAATCTTTGCATCAAAAGTATCAGGAAACATTAAAAAGTCTAATTAAAGAATAAAAAAGGAATTTTATAAAATGACAATAACACCAAATTCAAAGCAACAGGAATGTATTGATAATATTGATGGCAAATATCTTGTACTTGCAGGACCTGGTACAGGTAAAACTTTTACAATGATTCAAAGAATTAAGAATATGATTGAAAAAGGTATTAATCCTGAAAAGATTTTGTGTCTTACTTTTTCTGATGCTGCAACTAATGAAGTTAAAACAAGGCTTGAAAAAGAATTAGGTAAGCTTGATGTCGGTGTTAATGTATATACTTATCATGGCTTTTGTAATGAAATTATTTTAGAAAATACAATTGATTTTGAGTTGTCTGACAATATAAAAGTAATACCTGATGCGGTATCAATCTCTCTTATAAAAGAATGTATTGATGAAATCGATTCAAAAGTTTATAGGACAAAAAGAAATGATCCTTATTATTTTATAAAAGAAATTAGAGATAATATAAAAGAAATCAAAGCAAACAGATTGACCAAAGAAAAATTCTTCTACAATATAGAAACAAATAGAGATTGGGCACCGAAATTTTTTGAATTAAAAAATCGACTGGCAGAATTAAACGAAAACAATAAGAAAGTTCCTAAAAAATTATTAACAGATATTGACGATATTGAAAAGAGAATCGCAAAAGTTAAAGAGATTTGGAAATTTTATGAGTTATATAAGTCAAAAATGGAAGAACAAAGATATTTTGATTTTAGCGATATGATAAATCTAGTTTTAGAAAAATTTGAAACTGATTCTGCCTTCTTATCAAAAATTGCGAATAAATATGAATATATTTTGGTTGATGAGTATCAAGATACAAACAAAAATCAAAATGAAATAGTTTTTCATTTAACTAAAGCTCTTGAGAGTGAAAATGTGTTTGTCGTTGGAGATGATGATCAAATTATATATACATTTCAAGGAGCAAGAATTGATAATGTAGAGAGGTTTTTAAAAGAATTTCCGGACACTAAAGTTATTTGTCTAAAAGAAAATATGCGATCTACTCAAAATATTCTTGATACAGCGAGAAAAATTGTAGAACAAGATGATAAAAGGTTAGAAATTAATCCTGAATTTGCGCAATATAATATTGATAAACATTTAGTTTCTAAAAATACAAAATTACCATTCAAAGATAGAAAAGTGAGGTTTTATCATTATGCAGACATTCTCCAAGAGTATCAGGAAATTGTTGATGAAATTGTAAGTCTTATTGAATCAGATGATTGTCCTAAAGATGATAGTAGCAATAAAAAGCTATCAGAAATTGCAATACTTACAAGGGATAATAATTCTCTGTCTACATTTGCTGAAATGCTAAAAGAAAAAAATATTCCATCAGAATTAAAAGAAGGTAAGAGTATATTTCAAATAATATCTTCAAATATTTTGTATTATTATATGCAATTACTTATAAATCCTGAGCTGCATTCTGATAAATTTTTCAGATTAGCATTATCACAACCTTTTAATATTCACCCAAAGGATTTTGAAACTATTTATAATCAAAAATCTCATTACAAATCTTTTGTAGAAATGATAAATTCTATTGATAAAAAAGAGCTTATAGAGCCTGAAAAAATAGATAAATTTATCAATATTTTTAATCATTTGTTGTCTTACAAAACAAATGAAACATTAAAAAATGTAGTTTTAGAAATTGGATGCAAAACCGGGATATTTGATTATTATATTAATTCTGAGACTAATAGAATAGAAAATATTTCAGGACTAAAAAAACTTGTAGATGAAGCTGTTAATTTTTCAAACACTCAAAAGAAAATCAGTATAGAAGAATTTGTAGAATATTTGACAATGTGTTTTACTGATGAAATTCCGATAAAAATAGACAAATCTCCTGTTGCAATGAATGCTGTTCAATTATCAACTTATCATTCAGCAAAAGGGCGAGAATTTGAATATGTTTATATGCCTACTCTGAAAAACAGGGATTGGGAAAGTAGTTCAAAATCTTTAAGACCTATAGTTCCCTTAGATGCATCAGAGTACAAAACAGATAATGAGTTAAGAGAGTTAAAAAAATCAGATTGCATTAAACTTTTATATGTCGGTATGACAAGAGCAAAACATACATTAAGACTTTCTTACCCTAAAAATATTAACGGTTCAACTCAAACTCCTACAAAATTTATCAGTAGCATTGAAGATGTTTTTGAAATAGAACAGGAACCTTTTACTTATGACAGTTCGACCTTCTTATTAGGAAATATAAAAGCTCTCAGAAAACTCGATTATGACTACGAAAAAGATTTTTGTTCTATGGTTGATAAAAAACTTGAAGGAAAAGCATTTTCCCCAAGTGCAGTGAATACTTATTTAAAATGTCCACGCCAGTATTTTTATAATTATATTCTAGATTTATCTCCAAAAGACGGAAATCCTGATCCTTTGAGCTTTGGTAAAGCTGTCCATTCAGCTTGTGAGTTTGCTGTAAAATTTGCCAAACTAAATAATGAATATCCAACAAAAGAAGAGTTTATAAATGAATTTAAAAAGGCATTAGATAAATTGCCTATGTCGAGTTATAAACAACGAGAAATTTATATTGAACGAGGAGAAAAGGCTCTTAGTGAATATTATATTCAGATGTGCAACACTCCAAGTTCAATGCTCTATGAAGTTGAAAAACCTATAAATTTTGAGCTTGATGGAATAAAATTTTATGGAATTATAGACAGGATAGATAAGAATTCTGACGGAACTTACACTATTTATGACTATAAAACAGGTGGCGCAAAAGATTCAAAAATTATTTGCCCAGATGGAAAGCACGAAGATTATTACAATCAAATGGGGCTATATAAATATTATTTTGAAAAATCTACAGGTAATACTGTGAAAGAAACAATATTTATTTTCCCTGAAGAATTTACAGATAATTTTACTTTGAATTTAACTCAAGACGACTGCAAAGCTATTGATGAAAAATTTAAAGAAGCAATTTCAAACATAAAAAATTATAAATTTAATCCAACTCCAGGTAATGAAACTTGTAAATATTGCCCTTATAAAGATTTTTGCTAAATTTTTCCAAATTAATTTAGTTTAAAAGAGTTTGTGTAAGCCTAGTTGTTTGAACCTAGCATATTTCATAGCTTTATATTCTTCTGATTTAACATAATTGGCCATTGCATTGACTCGTTCAAGTGTTGAAGCTACATTGTTATTTTGCTTAACTTGAATAATTAATTGAGAAAATGCATCAACTTGATCATCATGTCGACCATATGGAAATGATACAATTTCTGTCCTAAAATCATCTAACCAAGGTGCATTACTTTTTAAATATACTTGTCCATATTCTAATGGTCCATTTGCATAATTTGCTCTTACTATTTTGGAATCTTTAGGGTTAAATTTTATCGGATAAATATTTCTTTTTGAAAGTTCTTGTAAAAGCAATTCAGTACTAGTTGTTGCCTCAATAACTATATTTCTGCATTGGTACTTTTGAGCCTGTGCTATTATTTCTAGTGGTAATTTTCCAATATCAATTTTATCCCTATATATATCTGTAATGTATATATTTTCTTCAACGACAATCGCAGTAATACATACGGTATAATCATTATTATTACCTGTTTTAAAAGCAATATCCCAGCTTTGAAAAACAGTCCCATTTGAAGGTATTGAATCTGTATATTTAAAGTGTTCAAAATTAATAATGTTACCTTTTTCCGGAATTGGAAGCTGTTGATATTGTGCCGAAAAATTATAATTACTCATTGTTTTTTTGAGATTTAAAATATCACCAAGTGCTTCAATTTCAGGACATAATACTTCTCCTGCTTGTCTTGTAATTATTTTGCCATTAGATAATAAATATTCTTCATTTGATTCAGCAATTGCAGGTAAAGACAACACATCCCAACCATCTTGTTTTAATAAGTGTGCGGTTAAGTCATCTACGTGTAAACGTTGCATTACAAGAATAATTACACCTTCTTGTTTATTATCAAGTCTTGAGGCTAAGGTATTATCATACCAGTCATTAACGCTTTCTCTGATTGTCTGAGACATAGCATCTGCAGCTTTAATAGGATCGTCAATAATTATGTAGTTACCACCACTACCGGTTAATGTGCCTCCTACGGAGGTTGCATGGCAATATCCATTTTTTGTAGTTTCAAGTAAATGCTCAGTTTGTTTATTTGGATTTAATCTTGTAGCAAATGTTTCTTTATAAAAATCAGAATTCATTAATTTTTTTCTATCTCTAGAAAATTTATTTGCTAATTCTTGAGAGTAACTTACACAAACAATTCTTTCATTCGGGTTTCGCCCAAGTAACCAAGCAGGCAGAGCAATAGAAGCTAACGTTGATTTCATTTTCCTTGGTGGCATATTAATTATAACTCTTTTATGTTTTTTCTCCGCACACTGTTGTAATTTGTCAGCTAAAATCTGCAAGTATTTTGCGGGAATAAAAGGTTGAGAATTATCAATTTCTGAAAATACTTTTTGTACAAATGTGTAAAAATCTGTTCTCATAGCAGCTTGTAATACTTTTTTATCATTCATTATTTGCTATTCCTTTCTATGAAATCTCTAAGAATTTTAGCATCTTCAATTGAAAGATTTTCTTCTATGTCCTTAGGTTTTATTGGTAAAGTACTCATTATACTGGTTACCAACTTTATTGATGTCATATTCCCATTTAGAGCACTTGTTATAAGTCTTTTAATAAGTGCCCTTTGTTTTGTCATTGTCTTAATACTACCTCCCTCTTTTAAGGTTATAGTTTCTTCTAACTCGTCCTGAAAATCAGTCTTAAAATCTTGAATAAGCTTAGGTCTACCTTTTGGATTTCCACTGATTCCTGGCTTAAATTGATGTTCTTTAGGCGGTTTTTTGTAACCTACTTCATAATCCTTATTAAGATCTGACATTATTGATTGTCTCCTATATTTCCTATTAATTCAGCCTTTTGCCCTGTTAATTTTTCAAATCTGTGAATAATTACATCACAATAATGGGGATCAATTTCAATTAATCGAGCTCTTCGATGGATTTTCTCTGCCGCAATTAAAGTAGAGCCAGAACCTGCAAAAATATCCATTACAATATCATTTGGGTCTGAACAATCTAAAAGTGCATCCATAATTAGGCTTGAGGGCTTTACTGTAGGATGCAGTTTTAGTAGTTCTTTTGCTTGCGGATTTGAAACGTGCATTCCCTTATAGCTCCAGATATTAGTTCTATAGCGTCCGTATGAACCTAATTGAATATTGTTTGTATGTGGAGCTGTCCCGTTTTTATAAACAAATATCATTTCATGTTGAGAACGATATAAACTTCCTAACCCAGCACTACATTTATCCCAAATACAAACGTTTTTAAGTTCATCAAATACAGAATTCCCGGCTGTAACTATTTCTTCAATGTGTTTCCAATCCATGCAACCGAAATGAATAGAGCCATCTTTTGAAAATTCTTTTTGCAACCTCATAGCAGATTTGAGAAAATTTATAAATTCACCTTTAGACATTTCGCCTGAAGCTTGATAAAATTCTTTGTGCTCTTTTTTAGTTGTAACATTCCCTTGAATTTTAACATTATATGGATAGTCTACAAATGCTATATCTGCTTTGCCGTCTTTAAACAATAATTGATATACTTTGTAATCTAACGCATCCCCATTAATTAAAATATGTTTTGCTAATTTCCAGATGTCACCGACTTTTGAACGGGGAATTATTTCTAAATCATTTGGTAATTCATCTTCTGACGTTTCGTTTATAACAGTTTCGTTTATAACAGTTTCGTTTACTATCAAATCGATTTCTGGGATTTCAAAACCTGTTAAAATTGTTTCGTAACCAATATCAGTAAGGTATTGAAGTTCAATTTTTAGAACTTCTTTATCCCAACCTGCGAGTTCTGCAATTCTATTTTCGGCTATAATAAAAGCTTTAATATCATTGTCTGATAGATGCTCTAAACAAATAACCTGAATTTCTTCAATGCCTTGCTCTTTTGCAACTTCATATCTTAGATTGCCTGCTAAAATCATCTTGTTTTTGTTTATTATGGGCGGGTTAAGAAATTTAAATTGTTTATATGCAGCTCCAAGTATTGATTTCTGTTTTTCAGGGTGAAGGCGAGGATTATTGGGGTTAGGTTTTAGATCTTTTACCTTGACTGTAATGAGTTTATTACTTACAAACATTGGTTTTCCTCCTATTTATATCACTAAAAGTCTTGTTATTACTTTATTATACAACTTTAAATAGTTTGTAAAGCCCTCCAGAAAAAGAAAACAACTAGTAAATTTTCTTAAAACGCAATACTAGAGATTGATACAGCGATATTTTAATGATTTTACAAAAATTTATGTACATTTGTATCACCGAACTTGACATAGTTGTACTTTAATATGATTTATATAAACAAACAAAAGGAGGTAACATGAATAAGGATTTAATTATTATCGGTATTGGAGAAGGTGGATGCAAAATAGTTTCAAAACTGGATAAGAAATATCCAAAACTTTTTATTGATACTGATAAAGATGTTATAGAAAAATATAACGGATTAAGGATAGGAAAAAGTACTTGTAGAGAATATTCTGCTCAAGGAGATATTAATCTTGCTGAATTATCCGTGAGGGAAAGTAAAGAAGATTTATTATCTGCAATAAAAAATTATAATGAAATAATTCTTGTGGCTCCTTTAGGCGGTGGTACATCCTGTGGTACTACTAAAAAATTTGTTGAATTAATTATTGATATAAATAAATCTGTAAAGTTCTTTACGAGTTTTCCATTTGATTTTGAAGGTAGAAATCGTTTATTAAAAGCTATAAAAACTTTTGATTATTTAAAGCAACTTTGCAATGTTATTCTAGTTGATAAATTTGACATATCAACAACCAACAAAAAAATTAGTATTAATGAAATATTTGAAAATCAAGATAACCTATTTATTCAAGAAATAGAAAAGATTTGTGTCTAACTAGTTGAAAACAGACGTAAAAAGAGCAATCCTTTAAAAGAGGTGATAGTAATGAAAAACAACAGGACCGAAATCGAAAATGAATGGAAAAATATTTTTGGTACTGATTTACCAAAACATATACACAAAGCATATGCTACAAAATATATAAAATGGCATAAAGCAAATGGAACTTTAAACAAATCCCAACAAAACCGAATCTCCAAACTAATTGAAAATTATGAGAGAGGTCTCTCTACATTTACCCCATCTTTTTCTATAGAACTTAAAACTGGAACAAGACTAGTTAGAGAATTTCGAGGAATAAAATACGAAGTTACAAAACTTGAAAACGGTTACTTGTTCGAAGAGAAAAACTATAAAAGTCTTTCAGCAATAGCAAATAAAATTACTGGAACAAGTTGGAATGGTAAGAAATTTTTTGGACTAGTAAAATGAAAAAATTAAAAAACAAATTTGAGAAAGCGACTGATTTTAGTTTTGGTAAGGCTTTTGTGAATATTTCAAATTGCGAAGATACTTTTTGTATTAACAAAAAGGGGGAAGTCCTTTTTAAAACTAAATTTAAACCGTTTGGATTTGATCATGCAAATCAGTCTATTGTACGTAATAAAGAGTTTTTACATGGCGTAATCAATCGCAGAGGGCAGATAATTATTCCTTGCATATATGATTATATCTACGTAGGAATTAATGGCTATACTTTAGAAAAAAATGGTATTAATAAAAAAGTAAATTTTGAAGGGAAGTCTATTTTTCAACCACAGTCAAAATCTAATGTTATTATGTTTGTAACTAAACGAGTATCATCACTACCTTATACCGCAAAGGAGAAGAATGGTAAATGGGGGATTGTTCCATTTCTAGGAGAAGAAAATGAAATAGTAATTCCTTTTGAATATGACGATTGTGACAGCTTTTATGAATACGAGCTTGCTAGAGTCAAAAAAAATGGGAAATATGGGTTTATAAATCCTAAAAATGAAATAGTTATTCCTATCGAGTATGATATGATTGGAGACTTTGGCTTTAAATTCGGAATATGTCTTGTTGAAAAAGATGGGCGCTGTGGATTTATTGATAAAGATAACAATTTTGTAATACCGTTAATGTACGGAACTTCAAGTAAGGAATTTATAGAGGGAATAGCTTGTGTTGAAGTAAATAGTGGAGCTGAAACTTATTACAAATATATCAGTACTAATGGAGAGGATGCTTTTTAATGATAATATTTGTGTCTTTAGGCTTGATTAAAAAAATGCAAAGAGCGATTAATGTAGTATGAAAACAGTTTTTAAATGCGCAATATATACTCGGAAATCTTCAGAAGAAGGATTAGAGCAAGATTTTAACTCCCTTGATGCACAGAGAGAAGCTTGTGAATCTTATATAAAATCGCAGAAACACGAAGGTTGGGAATTAGTTGAAAAACAATATAATGATGGCGGCTTTTCTGGTGGAACAATTAATCGTCCGGCTTTTCAAGAGCTTTTACAAGATGTTGAAAACGGTGAAATTGATATTGTAGTAGTTTATAAAGTTGATAGACTTACACGTTCTTTAATGGATTTTGCCAAAATTGTAGATGTCTTTGATAAACACGAGACTTCTTTTGTTTCAATCACACAACAGTTTAATACAACAACTTCTATGGGTAGGCTAACTTTAAATATTTTACTTTCTTTTGCACAATTTGAACGAGAAGTTACTGGAGAAAGGATTCGTGATAAATTTGCAGCATCAAAGAAAAAAGGTATGTGGATAAATGGTATGCCACCTATTGGTTATATTAAAAAAGATGGGAAACTGGAAATTAACATTCAGGAAGCTAAAGTTGTCAAACTTATTTTTGAAAAATATTTAGAAATAGGTACAGTACCTGAATTAGTAACATATTTGAATAAAAATAATATTCATACAAGAAGCGGTAAAAATTTTTACAAAGGGCATATATATAAAATTTTGCAAAATAAAACTTACATTGGCAAAATTGTACATAAAAATAATGTTTATGAAGGACTTCATGACCCAATAATTAATTTTGATATCTTCAATCAAACTCAACAGCTATTAATTAAGAATACCTTAATCAGAAAAAATTCAACAAATGCTGAAAGTGGTTCGCTTCTTAAAGGAAAACTTTTTGACGATAACAACAATTATATGTCTCCAACGCATAGTACAAAAAACGGTAAACGATATCGCTACTATGTTAGTCAGGCCCAAATTCAAAATAGATTACAAGATTTAGGTTCTGTATCAAAAATTTCAGCAGGTGAAATTGAAAATTTTGTTACTGAAAAAATAAAAGAATATACTCTGGATAAGAACATTTTTCAAGAAGTATTTGAGAATTATAAATTAATTCAGCAAAAAGCTATTTTAGAACAACTTCAAGAAAAAGTAATTGATACTACTTTTATAAGATACATCCTGATAAAAGTAAAAATATCAAAAGAATCAGTTTCTATAATTTTGTCTAAAACTCTTCTTAGAGAGGCTATAGAATATTTAATCTTTGGAAAACAACTTTTAGATACCCCAAAGTATGATAATAAATCTATTGTTGAATTAAGTTACAAAATTAGAATAAGTACTACAACTAAAAACGGGAGCAAAATCATTATAGGTGATATTAAAAAAAGAGAGATTAATAAATGCCTCTTAGAGGCAATTGTAAAAAGCTTTTATTACCATAAATTAATGTTTGAAAACAAACTTACTTCGAAACAAAAAGCAAATACTCATATCTATAGATTAATGAAACTAAGATTTTTGCCTAAAGAGATAATTGAAGCAATATTAACAGGGGTGCACGAACCGGATTGGACAATAGATAAGTTATACAAATTTTTATAAGGAGTTTTATGGCAACACTTAAAGAGTTAATTGATGTATTAAAAGAAATTGTTAAACTAGATAAGAGAAATTCCAAAGCAAAAGTTTATATAGGCGGCAAATATTTGTTTATCAGACAAGAAAATCAAGATAATGCATATTTTATAGAACTTTGAAATATATAACCAAAATTGACACATATTATATTAAAAATAAAAGTAAAGCAAGCTGAGGCTGATAGTATGAAACCGATAAAAACATTAAAATACGAATATATAAATTCAAATATGTTAGAACTTTTTGAACAGGATGAAGTTATAGAAGAAGTTGAAAGTTTTTTCTTGACTCCACTTAATCAACAAGAAACAGGCCTTCCGATGTGTATACATTTAAGGTGTATAGAAAATAAAGGAGAACCTCCATTCTTACTTTTTCAAAACGACAGAAGCAAAAAATATAACAGCAACTGGGTGAAGATATACATTGATGGTTCCTTCAATAATTACGAAAATAAAAAAATTGTGTTTACAGTTGCCGAAATGCAAGCTCTCAAAGATTGGATAATCACGAATAAAGAAATTATTATCAAGCATTATTATCAGGAATATGATTCATTTCAAGTTTGCAGAACATTGAAAAATTATAAGGAGTAAAAGTTATGAAAGAGGAAAATCTAGAACTAACAAAAGAAGAATTTGAAGATATCGAATGGAAAAAGGCTGGCTTTACCCAAGCCGAAATTGAAGAAATGGACAGGCGTGCCGCGAATATTGAAAATGCTATTCCTTGGGAAGATTTTCTCAAAGAATTGGAACTTTATTGCCATAACCAGAATGAAATATTAGAACCAGACCAATATTTTGAAAAGACAGGGAAAATACCATATTTTACAACTGATGAAATTTTAAAATCTTTCGGGTTATAAAAAATGCTAAACTCCGCCAAAATCAGGCAAATTTTGGCATCTTTTCAACTATAAAAATTTGGAAATTAAATAATTTCAATCTGCACCTTTAAAATTTCAAAAAGAGAATTTTTGAGAAAATTTAATAAAAATTAGTAAAAATTAAGTTGTAAAAATTCTCTAAATAAAGTCACATACTAAAAGCCGCCCAGTATGGGCGGCTTTTAAATATTATATCTTCACTAATTCCTAATCTTTATACTAAAAAACGGAGAAAAAGAGATTTAAACTCAAAGGAAAAATTTATTCCATTTTATCATCCTATGTCAAGTATTACTCTCTTTTCTAGTAATTTCAAGTATTTGTGTTGATGTTGAATACTTAAGGTATAAAATTTAATTTGTACTTAATATTTTACTAAATATAGTCTGTATAAATGTGAATGAATCTATTTAAAATAATAACATAGATGATAATAGTTGATTTTGATAAATTTGAAATAATAGAGAATGAATTATAAATAGAAGGAGATAATAAAATAATGGTTATTATAGATCTTTAAGTATATTTAGATGATGATAATTTGAATTCGTTTATTTGAGCTTTAGAATACATTGTAAGAACTAAATATAATATTTAAATTTGTCTAAAAAGACATGAATTAAAAGAATTAATTTATATGCAAATTTTTTAATAAAATTATAACTCTGTTTGATATAGTATTAAAGGAACAAAAAGAATTTGAGTATATATTAAAAGTTGTTTAACTGGTCTAATTGCTCAATTTTTTGTAATTTTTCAAGTCCAAGTACAAAATATAAAACTTGATTTATATTTTCTGAATTAAGAGTTGTTTTTGTTGCCAATAATTCTCTTAATTCATCTTCAAGATTTGGGCTATCTTTTTTTAACTCTTTTGGTTCAAATAAAATATCAGCCAAAATGAATAGTTCATCATTAAATTTTAGAGAATCACTTAATTGTTTAATTGTAATGGCTTTAGGAAAATTTGCCATTTTCCCGTTTTCAAGTTTTGTAATTAAAGCTGCACTAACATTAGAAAGTTTTTCTACATCTCTTAGGCTAAGCTTTAAAGCCTGACGTCGTGTTTTTAGCACTGTCCCAAATTTTTTTAGCTGTTCCTGCTTATTCATATTCATATTGTATCATAACTGAGATAAAACTCAACAATAATTGACAAATATGCAAAATAATGGTAATATGAATATTATTCAACACTAGTTTACAAATATATATAAAGGGGATATATATGGCAAATTTAAAAAATGAAATATTGCAGATTTTGAATAATCACAAAAATATAGAAGATACATTTTATAATTTATCAAGATATCAAGAAAATCTATTAAAAAATCATTCAAATCCTGTTTTTAGTAACGAAGATAAAAATAAAATACTTAAACAATTTACAAATTTACAGAATATTAAAAAATCCTTATACCGTTATAATACATTGAGTGAAAATGATTATCAAAAAGATGCTGAGGCTGAAAAATCGAATATTGAAAATACCGTATTAAAAGGTGGAATAAGTTATAACAAATATGTTTGGCATTCGGAAAATGGGGAACAGACTTGTGATGTTTGTAAATCATTAGATGGGAGAGTTTTTGATTTTTATGATGAAATACCTGAACGACCTCATCCAAATTGCAGATGCACAGTTGAAATTGTCGAGGATAATCGCAACCCAAAAACACAAACTTCTAATGATAATGAAGAGCCATGTGATACAATAAATGAAATTGAATTTATAATTAGTGAGATTGAAAGAAATATAAATGAAACTGAAACACTTTTATCTGAAGTAGAAACAAATGTACAAGATTTAGAAAAAGATGTATTAAGAGTGCAGAATTTAATACAAGATGCAAACAATACCCTAGAAAATTTAAGTGAAGAGTATGGAAAACACTTACTTTGGTGCGAAAATAATGTTGATAATGATTATGCATATATGTATGCTAAAAGAGCCGAATGGCAAACATTATTGCATGATGTTTTAGGTTTGTTAAATCCTATTGGAGCATTTTTTAACACACTAAAAATCTTTGTATCAAATTATATAGAACTTTTATATCATGCATATCATTTAAAAGAATTTGAAATGGATAAATACTATCACTCAAAAGCAAATTGTGAAGCTACACAAGAAATGGGTATTTTGGGTGAAAAATATGCAATGTTTTTGAGTGATCAAAAAGAAAAATTCGATCAATGGCATAATATGTATGCCAGATCTCACAAAGTAACTATTGAAGAAGCTATTGCTGATTCAGAAAGAGATCAAGTAGCAAACAGGTTAGGACGAGAAAGAGGGCGTAAATACCCATATTGTGATTGTTCAATACTTATGCATGATTTGTTGCCTGATTATAAAAAATAATAAGTGCTATAGCAATGGATGAGAAATATAAAGAACAAAATAAATAATAAAAATAAAGATGCATATTAATATTATAAAAATATTGGCTCTTATAAAAACTGGTAACCACATACTTATTAATGTTATTATTGATAATATTCTAAAATTTATAGAATCATTAATCATAAAATATTCAGTATTAGATAATATTGAAATAATTATCCCTGTGAAAAATATTGCAAATATTACATTTATTGTTTTATAAATTAAGTTCATATTTATATTATAAAACATATTTAGTACAAATTTTCAATAATGTCTCTATTTTTATTATTTTGTATATTTTTACAGATTTTTATATTCAATCTGCACCTTTAAAATTTCAAAAAGAGAATTTAGGAGATATTTTAATAAAATGTGGTAAAAATTAAGCTTTAAAAATTCTCTAGATAAAATTATATATCAAAAACCGCCCACACTGGGCGGTTTTTCAAACTTATATCTTCACTAACTCCTAATCTGTATACCAAAAAACGGAGTAATAGGGATTTGAACCCTAGATGCAGATTGCTCCACATAACACCTTAGCAGGGTGCCGCCTTCAGCCACTCGGCCATTACTCCATTTCTAATTAAATTTTTCGTAATATACTATTACGACATGTGCATATTATTATTTTAACATAAATATTTTTTTTCGTAAATATTTTCTTGACCCTTATTTTTAATTAAGCTAAAATATTGATGAAGTTATATAGAAAGGCGTTGTTTGATGATTGAAATGAAAGTGATGGGTATTGCCCTTGATACCAGAACAGGTTCCCCGATTGTTGTTTTACATGATAAAGAGAATAGAAAAGCTTTACCTATTTGGATTGGGTCTGCTGAGGCAAGTGCAATTATCAGAAAAATTGAAAATCTATCTGTTGCACGTCCGATGACTCATGATTTAATTATTAATATTATTGAAAAAACCGGATATACGCTTGATAAAATAGAGATTAATGACGTTGAAAAGGATACCTATTATGCAACTTTGTTTTTATCAAATAGCGAAGGGCAGATTTTAGAAATTGATTCCAGACCTTCTGATGCTATTGCTGTTGCAATCAGAGTTGATGCTCCTATTTTTGTTACGGCAAATGTTATTTCAAATGGCTCAGTGTCAACCGATTCAGCTAAAGATGAGGAAGAAGCTCAGGAATTCAAAAAATTTGTACAAAGTATTAAACCGTCTGATTTTGCAAAGTTAATGAAAGATAATGAGCATCACGAAAGTGATCAATAACGATATTGTTAAAAATGTAACAAATTTTTTAATATTTGAAAAATCATTATTATTTGCGTTTTAATATATATAAGGATAATTGTATATGAACGGAATTGAAGCTATACGGTCTAATAATATTTTTAGAGTTAATGCGGTTAATCTTTTTGAGAACAGCCGTCAAAATAGAGCTGTTTCAAATCGTTTTGATACAGGGCTTTTTGCTCAACAGTCTAATAATGATTATAACTTAAATCATCCGCGTGTTGCAGGGAGTGAGACACAGGCTCGTCATTTGGATTTATTAGCTTAAAATTTCTTAATAATAACGCAATTTTTATTACAAAATTTTCTTTATATAGATAAGGGAAATTTTGGAGTAAAAAATTATGTCTATACAGCAACTTTTGGGGATTAATAAGGCACAAAGTCTAACAAATGTTTATGGCAGCTATGCACGTCCTGCTGATAATTTTGTAAAAAATGCATTTAATTTTGGAGCGGCAAATCCAAACAGACCAAACGGAATTGTTTATGAAAATGCACTGGGTGACCCGTCCCGTGGTACTAAGTTGTATTGCCTAGGATAAGAGGAAATTATTTTTTGTATTTGTGCTGTAAATTAGCTTTGTTGCACTGAATTCAGGGATGAAAGAGTAAACTTTTTGTTCTTTTTTTCTAAAACTGCATAAGCCTACAACTTTGTCTTCGTCTTTAAATAATTTTTTCAGAAATTCCATAAAAATACACATCCTTCTTTTTTATTGTATAATGTTTTTAATGATATTATGTTTAAAGTCAATATAAGGAGGAAATATTATGGCTGGTAAAATTACTAAAGATATGAACATTATGGATATAGTTCAACAATGCCCGGAAAGTATTGAAGTATTTCAAAAATATGGATTGGGATGTATCGGCTGTGCTGCAGCTCACTTTGAGAATTTAGAAGCAGGCGCTAAAGTTCATGGTTTTGATCCGGATGCTATGGTTGCAGATATTAACGCATTAATAAAAGACTAGTTAACTATTACTAATAATAAAAAAGAACCTCATTTGAGGTTCTTTTTTATTGAAAAATATATAGGAATAAGTTATAATTATAGTTGAAACATAATTACGAGAAAGGAGCTGTTTATGAAAAAGATATTATCTGTAATACGCGGGGGGGGGGCGTTTTAGAGCTCTTATACGCTGTTTTTCGAGGTTGTAAAATAAATAGAAGCTGTTATAATGATGATGTAACTAGTCACAATTATAATGAGGTTTTAATTATGAAAAAAGCATTTACTTTGGCAGAAGTCCTTGTAACTCTCGGTATAATCGGAGTAGTTTCCGCAATGACAGTACCAACATTGATGCAAAACCATCAACGTAAAACGTATGTAACACAATTACATAAAGTTTATAATGAAATTT
Organism: Candidatus Gastranaerophilales bacterium; assembly: GCA_944325005.1. Taxonomy (GTDB): domain Bacteria; phylum Cyanobacteriota; class Vampirovibrionia; order Gastranaerophilales; family Gastranaerophilaceae; genus Stercorousia. Next base: position 69,513 of record CALUYO010000008.1, read on the forward strand.
CTCAGGTTTTACTGCAGTATCAAAGTGATAGAAATGCTGTGAATCTGACTGAAGCAGGTTTGACCAGCGATGAAGCTTTTCAAAATGCTATTGAAAGTTATATGAAAGTAGTTTCAACATGTGACACAATGGGATCTCCATGTTTTTCTGACAGTTATAAAGATTTGAATGGAGCAGCTACTTCAGGTATTCAACTAAATCATAAGTCGTATGTTATTGCCAATGGTGCGTCCTTAAGGCCTTATTATCAGAAAGCTGCAGACAAATTATATAATCTTTATGTTGATATTAATGGGCAACAAGGTCCAAATATTCTGGGGCGAGATCTATTTGTTATGGGTGTTTATAATAATGGACTTCTTGATGTATATAGTAATGGTGTTGTAACTGCTCCTTTAACTAAAGAGCAAAGAGAAAAAGCAGGTGAAGCTTCTGCTGCCTGGACCCCTTTTGCTAATATTTTAAATGATAATTGGGAAATGAATTATTGATGTTTCACAAAAAAATCCCGTATTTGCGGGATTTTTTTGTATTACCTGTTCAAAAATCCAGCCATTGAAGGTTTATTAGTTGCAACACTAGCTGTATCATTAACAGTTGTTCCTGATACAGCACTTGTTGTTGAAGCTGCTGTGGCTGCTGCTAATGTAGCTGTTTGGGGCTGTTGTGTGTTAGCTGCTGCTTTTGCTTTTTCTTCCTTTTCTTTAGCAACAGCTTTTTGGGTCATGTTTTCACAATACCTTGCCAGCCACATCATAAATGCAGGAACAAGTACAAGTGTAGATGCAAAACCGAATGCACTATTCATTGTTTTTGCTCTGTTAACAAATTTATTATCTTTGCCTGAGAATACAGTATATATTTTTTCAAGAGCTTCAGAGCCTTTAGCTTTTCTAAATGCTTCATGAATTTCTTCGAGTGTGGCTTCCTTAATAGATTTACCATTAAATTTCTTAATGATTTGTTCTGCATTTTCTTTAACTGTTTTGTCAATATTCAATACTTTTTTGACATCGCCGCCGTTTTCCTGCAAGAAGTTAAAGAAACCGTTAATACCGTCTTTATATTCGTTAATATTGCTGTATTTAGAAACGATTTGTTCACTTGTCAGCACTTCAATACCAGAGCCCGCTGTGAAGTAATTTTTGAGTTTATGCAACAAACTCTTATTGTGATTTTCGGGTTTTACATTCAATGCAAGTCCGGAAACGTTTGCAAATACATCTGAGAAGCCTCTTGCTAATGCTTTTGCTCCGAATAATATCGCTGTAAAGCTTGATATATCACGAACAAGAATTTCTTTTCTTTCTTTATCACTTTTTGCGTTGATATATCTTGGAGGCAAACAGAACCCGAATAATACTGTAAGCATGGCAGGTACTGACATTGATGCTCCGTTAAATTCAAAGTTTTTTAGAATTTTCCCGATGCTGCCATTTTTCATTGCGGCTTCACCTGTTCTGGAAATAAAACCGCCTGTGAATGCTACATTTTTATCTTTATTTTCGTTAACTTTACTTTCTTTTTTATCTAAAGTTTTATCGGTCTGATTTTCTGGGACTTCTTCTTCCAGCCCTTTTAAACCGGGGTCATGCTTAAGTCCGAGGTTGTAAAGTTTTGGAATAAATGTGAAGAAAGAAACAACAGCAGACCACATCGCAAGATTGGAGACAACTCTTGTTCCGGCTCTGTGCAGATTGAATTTTTTTACATATTCGTCAATACTGCCGTTTGCATTTTTCGCCAGATGTTTGTTGACTTTTTCTAAAGCATCTCCGGAATAATCTGTTAAGCTCTGTGTTAAGCGTTTTATATTAGTCCCAAGCGGTTTGTCTTTCCCTGCGACTTTAAGTGCTACTTCTAGCTCATTACTTGATGGAGCGGCATGCTGTTTGCGGATTTTCATGTATTCATCCACAATTTCACCTAATAATTTTTTTGCTCCTTTTTTATCTTTGTTTGCGCGTTTAGTTTCTGCCTCAACGAGTTTATCTGCAAGAGAACGTGCAGTTTGGTTTAATTCTTCACCCGAAAGTGATTTATCCGTAGAATTATGCAATGCATTTCCCAAAACCTGTGTGTAATAGCCTTTTTTAAAGGCAGTTGTATCTTTTAACTGTTCGGGATGTTTCGCTGCGTATTCAGCAAAAGCCTGTCCTAAAGCTTCAATATGATTGACATGGACGTTATTGGCAGTACCTGAAGTTTTTTTCGCAATTGTAAGGATGCCGAGAGGAATTAAGAATGTACTCGGGCCGCTGAGTATTTCACGAATACCTTCGCGTCTGGCAAATTCCCAGTTTAGCGGACCTGTTTTTTTCCCGTTTTCATCCTCTTTTCTATTACGGTTCAACCCTTCATAAATTCTCGGGGCAACCATGCCGATTCCGTCCTGAGCAATAAATGATGCCGCAAAACCGCCTCTATCAATTGCATCCATTAAAGTTACTACAGGATTAAAGCTTCCTGTAAAGGATTGCTGATTTTTATTATTTTTTCCGTCATTAAGATTGTTGTGTTTTGCAACACTTGTTGATGAATTTATTGCTTTTACTGACATTTCCCTACTTTAAATTTTCATAACTACACACATATTAAAAAACTTTTCTTTTACACTTATTGCTTTTTTGAAAATGAATTTTAAAAAAAATTAACAAAAGGTCATAAATGTATTAAGTGTATTTATTATACTTAATTTCTATTCAATATGCAAGTTTTTTACTACAATTATAATAATAAGTTTACAAATTTGTAATAAACTCTAATGATAGATAAAAAATCACCCGATTGGATATTTAAATTGACACTATTTTTTGTCCGATATAAACTCAATTTATGGAAATTAATGTTGTTGGTGCCGGTCTGGCAGGTTCAGAGGCTGCTTTACAGCTGTCTAAACGTGGTTTAAGAGTGAATTTGTATGAAATGCGTCCTGAAAAATCAACAGGTGCACATAAAACAGGTAAATTTGCCGAATTTGTATGCTCAAATAGTCTTGGGGCTTCGGATTGTTCGAATGCTTCAGGGTTGTTAAAAAAAGAAATGGAACTTTTAGGCGGTGAATTGATAAAAATAGCACGTGCATGTTCTGTCCCCGCCGGAAATGCACTTGCTATAGACAGAGAATTATTTTCTCAAACTGTTACGGAAAGAATAGAGAATGACGAGAATATAAATATTATAAAAGAAGAAGTTAGTGATATTCCTGAAGGTTTTACTATTATGGCATCCGGACCTTTAACTTCGGAAGCTCTGGCTAACTCTATTAAGGAATTTACGCAGAGTGAGCATTTACATTTTTTTGATGCTATAGCTCCCATTGTAGAAAAAGACAGTATTGATTTTGAGAAAGCATTTTGGGCCAGCAGATATGATAAGGGGGAAGCTTCTTACATAAATTGTCCAATGAACAAAGAAGAGTATGAAACTTTTTATAATATATTAATTAATGCTCCTAAAATTGAACTTAAAGAATTTGAAAAGAATGCAAAATTTTTTGAAAGCTGTCTGCCTATAGAGGTTCTTGCCTCGCGAGGGGTTGATACTCTCAGGTTTGGCCCGATGAAACCGGTAGGCCTTGTGGATAAAAGAACAGGTATTGAAAACTATGCTGTAGTTCAGTTGCGTCAGGATAATTCTGCTAAAACGTTATTTAATCTGGTCGGTTTTCAGACCAATTTAAAATGGGGAGCTCAAAAGGAATTACTTCAATCAATTCCGGGATTGGAAAATGTTAATATTGTCAGATATGGCGTTATGCATAGAAATACGTTTATAAATTCTCCAAAAATATTAAATGCATCTTTGCAAACAAGGAAAAGGGAAAATTTGTTCTTTGCCGGTCAGCTCACAGGGACTGAAGGTTATACGGAATCTATTGCAACAGGATTGCTTGCCGGTATTAATATGGCAAGACTTGTTAACGGGGAGGATTTGATTGTTCTCCCTAAAACAACAATGCTCGGTGCTCTTACTCAATATATTTCAGATGAAAATCATACGAAATTTCAGCCGATAAATTCAAACTGGGGTATTGTCGAGCATATAGAGCTGCCTAAAAAAGAACGTAAAAATAAGAAGTTAAAAGCTGAAATGATTTCTAATCGCTCCATTGAATATTTGTTACAAATATGTTAAAATAAATGTGAGAAAGAAAGGAGCAATTATGAAAAATTTGTATAATTTTAGTGTTCGGGGGGGAGCGTTTAGAGGCTCCTGTTAAAGGTATTGGCTATTTCTGCAAGCTATTCCCGCAGCTTCAAACAGCACGTTTTGGTTTTACACTTGCAGAGGTTCTTGTAACTCTCGGTATAATCGGAGTGGTTTCCGCAATGACAGTACCGACATTGATGCAAAACCATCAGCGTAAAACGTATGTAACACAATTACATAAAGTGTATAATGAATTTTCCCAAGCATTAGTTCAATATCAGACTGATAGAAATGCCGTTAATTTAATAGAGGCCGGATTGAATTCTCAGGAGGCTTGTAATAATTTTATTGAAAAATATATGAAGGTAATAAATGCTTGTGATACTGCAAAGAGTCCCTGTTTTGCAGATACTTATAAGTATATAAATGGTGCTGTTTTAGATAATTATGATCCGGATCATGCATCATATGTACTTGCAAATGGTGCTGCTGTCCGGCTTAAATATGCCGTTAGAGAGAGTATACATTTATTTTACATGGTTGATATAAATGGTAGTAAGGGGCCTAATGTTCAAGGACGCGATTTATTTTTCTTATTTGTCTATAACAATGGGTTAATTGATGATGATTCGACTGATGAGGTTAATAATGTTGCACCGTTAACAAAAGAAGCTAGGGAGTCAATTGACTGTGAATCCGAAACTGGAGGGTGTTTCGGCCGAATACTAAACGATAACTGGGAAATGACTTACTAAGCTTTAGTATCAACTTTTGAAATATGCTCTACTTCTTTTGCCTTTTTCTTTTCCAGGCCTAAAAATCTGAGTGCAGGGTGGATAAAGGCGTGGCTTACCTGCGGAGCAAGAATTGCCAGACCCAGTACCGAACCTATGATATTGCTCAATTCTACGGCACCTTTTACGTATGCAAATTTTTCGGGCTTTTCTTTTGCAAGTTCTGCCTGTAAAATTTCATCGTATTTATCTTTAATTTTTGTTTTATCAGTAAGGCGCTCTTTTTCCAGAGTTTTTAACCTGTTATTAACAGAAGGATTATCTGCCAGTTTTCTGTAGTGCATGTATGCCTTAACATCTTTAAAGTGTTCAAATCCTTCGGTATTCTTGAATAAAACGTTTTTAGCAAGCTTAAATCCGCCTTTTTTGAATACAGGCACAATCAACGCCATATACACACCAAGACATGTTGCCTGATAAAGAAATTCCTTAGCAGCAGCATACTGTTTTGTATCGGAATCAATATCTTTGTCAATTAAAATAAATCCGGGGCGGCCAATAGACTTTAATGTTGTTTCTATTGCAACTGACTGGGTTGTATTCTGTGCTATATTTGCAAGCTGTGAGCTTGTTACAAAACTTTTTACCGCTCCTATCATAAGCCACCTACCCTTAGCCCTGTTTGAGGTCTGCTTGTAAATGTACTCATTCTGGGAAAAGTATTAAGTGCTGTAACAGGCGGAGTTAACTGTGCCGGCTTAATGACAGGGGATGGATCTGACGGTTTATTATTTTTCTCGTTGTCCTTTGGGGATTTTAATCCTATTTTATCCATAATCGGTTTTATTGCCACAGAACAGAGGGCAGGAATTACAAATAAAGCGGCAGTACATACTCCCATAAACATAAGATTTTTTTCTGCTCTGCCGGCGAGTGCAGCATCACTGTTAAATATTTTTTTTGCAGATTTTCCTGCAATTTCGCCGCAAGCCCAGTATGCCGGAATTGCAATTACTTCGGTTAATCCTTCTCTTAATGCAGTGTATTTTTTCGTTTCGGGATTTTCTGTTTTGTCCATCATTGTAAAGGCGGGACGACAAATCCCTTTAACTGCCGCAATTGCCATTACGACATATGTCGGTTTATTATTTTCGCCCAGTGATTTACAGGTCTTTTTTATTATATCTGTTATTGCCATTGCTATTTCCAAGCCGTATAAAATGTGTAAATATTTTTTTTTGCTAGTTTTATTAACATATGTTATAATATTACGAAGAAATTTTTTAAGCAAATGAACTTTTTTTTTAAATCATCGTTATATAAGTATAGAGGTTAAAAAAATGACAGGCAAATGTACTAAATATGAAGCATTATATACTTTCGGTAACGATGAAACATTAAGACAGCATGTTGAATCTTGTAAAGACTGTCGCGAAGAACAGGAAATTATGGATAAAGTTTCAAATTTGCTGGAAGAGGTAAAGCCGTATTACAGAGCAAAACGTATTAGGACCGCAAAATTGAAAATGGCTTGTGCGGTATTTGCGATTTTAATCAGCGGAACCGCTCTTGGTATTGTAAATTTTAATACTGATATTTCTGATATTATAAAATACGGTACTACCTTGAGTGCGGAAGACTATGGTTTTCCGGTTGATTCGTACGGGTTATTAATGGTGGAATAGCAGGTAATGGATTTCAAAGAGCTTATAAAAAGCAATCAAAATAATGTAAGAAGTATAATAAAGCTGATTACAAAAGAAACAAATGAAGATCTGGAGCAGGAAGTGTATGTAAAAGTTTGGAAAAATGCTGACAAATACACTGAACAAGGCTCGTTTAAGAGCTGGATAAATACGATTGCAAAAAATGTATCAAAAGATTATTTAAAATCAGTGCAAAAGCGCAATCGTGATAATTTGACAAATGATGATGAAATTTTAAATACTGTTAAAGATAAAAAATTTACACCTGAGTTGAGGTTAATTTCAAACGACAGACAAAAACGGATTACTCGGGCTGTAAATTCTCTAAAACCAAAATTCAAAGAAGTTATAATGTTATGTGAAATATACGGGTATTCTTATGAAGATGCCGCATACAAGATAAAATGTCCGGTAGGGACTATAAAATCAAGGTTGTACAACGCAAAAAAAGAACTGGCACTTATGCTTAAAGATTTATTGTAAAAAAAGAAAGGATTAAAAAGTTATGTTGAAAAAAAGTTTAATTATGGCTAGTGTATTAGTATTTGCAGGCGCTGCTATGTGCTATGCTGATGAAGCTGCTGTTCAGACAACTACCGCAGCAGAAACTCCTGCTGTTGAAGCACCCGCAGCTCCGGATTTCAAAAAACCTCCTAAAAGTCCTGAGTTCAGAAAACGTCAGGAAGCTTTCGAAAACCGTTTGAAACTTACAGATGAGCAAAAAGCTCAAGCAAAAGAATTACGTCAAAAAAGCTTTGAACAAATGAAACCGATTATGGAAAAATTAAAAGAAAAACGTCAGGAAGTAGAGGCAGTTAAACGTTCAAGAATGGCTGTTGAAATGCAGCAGGAAAAACTTGCGGAATTGCATAAAGAGATCAAAGCATTAAAGCGTGCCGCTCATGAACTTCGTATGCAAAATATGAAAGATTTTGAAGCAATACTGACTAAAAAACAACTTAAAGAATTGAAAAAAATGAAAGAAGAAGGACGTAAAAATTTCGAAAAAAATCATAAAAAAGGTGGACATCATGAATTTGGTCCCCGTCCTGGTTTCGGCCCCGGACCGGAAGGACCTGCGCCTGAACCATCTGCTCCTGAAGCTGAGTAGTATTTTTGCATAATCTATTATATAAAGCAAAAGGGTTGATTTTTTATCAACCCTTTTATATTATTTATACACAAGGATTAAGTTAATATGAAGATAGCAGAAAATGTTTTAAGGTTAATCGGTAATACTCCGCTTGTAAAAATAAATAAATTAAATGAGGATGGATTGGCAACCGTTGCAGCAAAGCTGGAAAGTTTTAATCCTGCAGGATCTATCAAAGATCGTCCGGCTCTAAATATGATAGAAGAAGCTGAACGTAACGGACTTTTAACGCCTGGTGCGGTGGTTATCGAACCTACAAGCGGGAATACAGGTATTGGACTTGCGATGGTATGCGCAGTAAAAGGCTATAAAATGATTTTAACTATGCCGGAAACAATGAGTCTTGAGAGAAGAAAATTATTGCAGGCTTTTGGAGCCGAACTTGTTTTGACAGACGGAGATAAAGGAATGACCGGTGCTGTTGATAAGGCTATGGAACTTAGAGAACAGATACCGGATTCATTTATTCCTATGCAGTTTAATAATCCGGCTAATCCAGAAATTCATGAAAAGACAACTGCTGAAGAAATTTGGAATGATACTGACGGTAAGGTCGATATAGTTATTGCCGGGGTTGGGACAGGAGGAACAATTTCAGGAGTAGCAAAAAGATTAAAAGAAAAAAATTCCGCAATACAAACGGTGGCTGTAGAACCATTCAGATCTCAGGTTCTGATTGGTAAGCCTGCCGGACCTCATGATATTCAGGGGATTGGTGCAAATTTTGTTCCCAGAAATTTTAACAGAGAAGTTGTTGATATAATTTATCCTGTCGGGGATATTGATGCTGTTGAAACAGCTAGAAAACTTGCAACCGATGAGGGAATTTTATGCGGAATTTCATCGGGCGCTGCAATGTTTGCGGCTTTAGAATTTTCTAAAATGCCTGATAATGAAGGAAAATTGATTGTAGTAATTCTGCCAGATACAGGAGAAAGATATTTATCAAGCGTACTGTTTGATTAAGTTTTGTAACAGTTCATAAAATTTATTAAACTTTTTTATTATCAATTCCGATATTCTACTCTGTGAAGTAAAAATGTAGGAGAATATTTACTATGGCAGAAATATCAAATATCGGTCCCGGTAATGATAACAACTTTAATGGTACAAACAGTAGTGCTCGCAGAGATTCCACAGAAAAACGTACGAGCGCTTTTGACGATTATAAAAATTTTCAACAGAAAAAACTTAAAGAATATCAAAACTTTAGGGATAAAAAACTTAAGGAATACGAAAATTTCAAAAATCAAAAATTAAAAGAATATGAAGAACACAAAAATTCTGTATTAAATAATGATAGTTCAAATTTAATCGGGGCGGACAAAGCTGAGGATGATAAGGGAGCTCAGATACCACAAAAAATTGAATATCCCAAAATGGACAAACCTGATACTCCGCCGGTTAAAATTCAAGAACAGGATACTGCAGATGAACCGGCAAATGTAAAAAATCCTGATAATAATCAAAAGATACCCGATAAAACTGTATCCAAAAATAAGCAGCAAATACCTTTTTCGACAGTAGAACGTGAAGGTGTAATTGGTAAATATAAAATTACAGCAGGTGAAAATGGCGATGGATTTTTGCTTGCTACAGAAATGAATGTATTTGGTGGTGGCGAGGCTTCCAAATTCTTTAAGCCCGGAGGTTTTTTTGATGATAAAATTAAATATGATGAAGGTACAAAACAATACTCATTCAGAGGTATTAAAGCAAATAGCAGATTTATGCTCCAAATGACTATGCAAAATGTATCTACAAATTTATCAATACACAATGCTATATACAATGACCTTATGAGTAAGAAGAGCAGTGGGCTTGAACTAACAAAACCAGAGCAAAATTTTGTAGAATATTATCTTAAAAATCTTGAGCATTACGGCTTGGGTGTGGATGCTAACGGCAATATTATTGATAAAACAGAATAACTTAAATTTCACTAAAAAAATACCTGCTGAAAGCAGGTATTTTTTTAGTCATAGTATGTTACAAATATTTAACAAAAGTATCTATATTGAAAATAATTAAAGCAAAATGTTTTTATATATATAATATATACTAAACTTAAGAGGAGGAACTATTCAATTCATGGTTGACGGTATTAATAAGGTCTTTGAGAGCGGTCAAAAAATAGAATTAAAAAACAGAGGTGCAAATTCCTCAGGAATTACCTTTGAGTTAAAATCTGTTTTTGACGATCTTGCTAAAAAAGGTTTAATCAAGGATAAAGATGGTAAGGGGCTTACCAAAAAAGATGCCATGAATCTCTATAATATGCTTAATAAAATTCATCAGCAGACAAATCGGGCAACAAATTATTCAAGTATGCAGGCCGGGCAATCTTTTGATTATAGTGCAGAAGAGATGAAGGCATTAGCACAGGCTGCTGGTTATGAGATTACGGACTCTAATTCAGGGCAAACTGATGAACCTATTGATGGCGGTGCACTTCCTGAAGTAGTGGTTACGGCACAAGCTCCCGGAAGAAAAAACATAGCCCCCCCGCCTACAGAACTTGACAAAATTGAATTACCGGAAGGTGTTGTTCAAAATTCTGCTAAGGATATGGTAGATAAGCTTGGCGGAAAAATTATTCAGCGTGAAGTTAACGGAGAAAAACAGGATATTGCTGTTGTAAATATTGACGGTCAAAAAGTTCGCAGAGCTATAAATGAAGATGGTACACTCGGAGAACCAATAGCGGCAACAAAGAGTTTTGGTAAAAACGAATATATTTCCGGTGATTTTCCTCCTGAAACGAAGATTTTAGAGCGCGAAGTTAACGGGCAAAAACAACAGATAGGAATATTTGAAGATGAAAATGGTAATAAAGTAAGAAAACTCGTTGTTGTTGATGAAGAGACCGGAAAAACAACGTTGGGTGAAAATCTAGTAACTGTTTCAACTATGGGTAAAAACAAATATGTAACTGAAAGTAAGTTTAATTCGGAAATAAAAGCATTACTCGGGCTTGGCGAAAATGATGACATACCTGCTGGTTTAAAAGCAGAATACGTTACAATAGGAGGTGAAACTTCTATGGTTTTTAAAAAAGATGGCAAAGTTCTGGATAATGCTCAGATTAGGGCATGTATAGATAAGTATAAGGATAATGAAGAGGCAGAGCTTTCTGATGTTGCAGATAATGTGATAAATAGCAGTGAAAATCCATCTTACACTGTGAAAAATTCTACAAATCAATATTTTCCCGGTGACATTCGAAGTTTATCAGAAAAAGATCAAATCAATTTCAAAATTTCTGCTTTAAAATCAGGTAAACTAGGTTTGACACAATTGGGCAATAAACTTGTTGCTTTTGAAAATGGGACATTTGTAACTTATGATAAAGGTAAAACTAACAGACAGGAAGTTTCTGAAAGAGAGTTAAGAAAGCTGATTCAAGAATAAAAAAAAACAGGTATTGATAATAAATCAGTACCTGTTTTTTTTTATTTATGTATGATCTGTGAATTACATCATACCGCCCATACCGCCCATTCCGGCAGGCATTGCAGGTTCGGATTTTTCTTCGGGAATATCAACAACAGCAGCTTCTGTTGTCAACAACATTGAACCTACGGATGCGGCATTTTCAAGAGCTGAACGAGTTACTTTTGCAGGGTCAACGATACCTGATTTGAACATATCAACATATTCATCGTTCAATGCATCGTATCCGTAAGATGACTCGTGAGTTGTAACAGTATCTACTACAACATCTGCTTTTGCACCCGCGTTGTGTGCGATTGCTCTTAAAGGTACATCTAATGCGGCTGTTAAGATTTTGAAGCCGATTTTTTCGTCATCTGATGAGAATGTTGTTGTATCAACAAGTTTTGAAAGTTTCTGTTGAACTCTTACTAACGCAACGCCGCCACCCGGTACTATACCTTCTTCGTTAGCTGCGCGAGTTGCGTTTAGAGCATCTTCAATTCTCAATTTTCTTTCTTTTAATTCAACTTCCGAAGCAGCACCGACTTCAATTACTGCAACACCGCCTGAAAGTTTTGCAACACGTTCTTGAAGTTTTTCTTTATCATATTCAGAATCTGAAGCTTCAATTTGTTTTCTGATTAAACGAACTCTGTCTTGGACAGCTTGTTTTGTTTCATCACCTACAACGATTGTTGTTTCATCTTTAGTAACGGTAACACGTTTTGCTTTACCTAACATTTGAGTTGTAACATTTTCAAGTTTAATGCCGAGTTCTTCTGTGAACATTTCACCGCCTGTTAAAATTGCAATATCTTTAAGCATTGCTTTTCTTCTGTCACCAAAGCCAGGAGCTTTAACAGCAACTGCTCTTAAAACTTTTCTCATTGTATTTACAACAAGTGTTGCAAGAGCTTCTCCTTCAACATCTTCAGCTATAAGAAGTAATGATTTGCCGTCACGTGCAACCTGTTCCAATAACGGAACCATATCTGAAATAAGGTTGATTTTCTTGTTGCAGCAGAATACATAAGCATCTTCCAAAACAGCTTCCATTCTTTCAGCATCTGTTACAAAGTAAGGTGACAGGTAACCTTTATCAAATTGCATACCTTCTACAACTTTTAAGTTTGTTCCGAAAGATTTGCTTTCTTCAACAGTAATAACACCGTCATGACCTACCTTTTCCATAGCTTCAGCTATAAGTTCACCGATTTCTTTATTGTTGCCTGCAGAAATTGCTGCAACTTGAGCTATTTCTTCTTTTGTATTAACAGGTCTTGACATATCTTTGATTTCTTTAACAGAAATTTCAACGGCTTTGTCAATACCGCGTTTCATAGACATCGGATTAGCACCTGCCGTTAAGTTTTTCAAACCTTCTCTAACGATTGCTTGAGCTAATACTGAAGCTGTTGTCGTACCGTCACCTGCAACATCATTGGTTTTTGATGAAACTTCTTTTAATAATTGAGCGCCGGCATTTTCAAGACCGTCTTTAAGTTCAATTTCTTTTGCAATAGTAACACCGTCATTAACTATTTGAGGAGCACCGTATTTCTTTTCTAAGATAACGTTTCTGCCTTTTGGCCCAAGTGTTACTTTAACTGCATCTGCTACTGCATCTATACCTTTAAGAAGCGATTTTCTTGCTTCTTCATTAAATACTATACGTTTTGCCATTTTCTATTTCTCCTATATAAATTATTCAATAATTGCTAATGCGTCTTTTACCGATAGAATTTTGTATTCAGTACCGTCCATTTTAATATCTGTGCCGGCATATTTTGCATAAAGAACAATATCGCCTGTTTTAACATCCATAGGTTCTCTTTCCCCTTTGTCATTAATTTTTCCTGCTCCTACTGCAACAACTTCACCTTTTTGAGGTTTTTCTTTTGCGCTGTCAGGAATAAAAATTCCGCCTGATGTTTGTTCGGTATCTTCAATAACTTTAATAACAATTCTGTCGCCTAATGGTTTTAACATAATATTCTCTCCTTTTCTCCTAATTCAAGTCTACATTATATTTATATAACGAATTTATAAAAATTTTAATTTCCTTAAGGAAAAATTAATTTTTTATTTAAAATCTTAATTTTTTATATTTACTTGAAAAAAGTAATAAATTAATATATAATTAATACTGTAGTATAATTATGGAGCATAAAAAATGAAGAAGATTAATTTCCTTGAATTTATCGGGGGGGGGGCGATTTAAGGCGCTCCGGACGCGGGTTTTGGTCCTATACTCTTGCCGAGATAGTAGTAGTAATGTTGATTATCGCTGTTGTTGTAGCAGTGAGTATCGGTATAACAAAAGCGAAATTAGATAATATCATCTCCTATACTTATTATTCAGCGTATTCGTCCTTACGACAGATATCCACCGAGATGTTAATCAACTGGGATCCATCTGATCCCGAATATAAACAGGCCTTTAAACGAGATCCCAAAAAAATGATTGCTTCTAAATTTCAAGACTTTCATTTTGGCTATGAAAGATTCAAAGCATCTATAGCTAATCTTTATTATGACTATGTATTGTCATCCAATATCGCTAAGGCTGCCTCAGTAGGTTCTAGATACCATACTTTTTATGGTTGTGCAGGGGTTTATGCTTGTGGTCACCTGTATCACAATCCTAATACTGGTGAATGCGAGGATTATTGTGATACGGATACTTGGTTTAGCAAGGCAGAGCCGCCTTTTAAAAAATGCCCTGGGCTCGACTTTGGTTATCCAACATTCGATAATGGTTATGGATGTAATCACTCTTGTTATCCAAGTGGCGATAATTGTGGCTCTGTTAATTCCGCATTTTGGAATGCTGGGAATACTCTTGGGTGTGAAACACTTGTGAATAATACACTCTGGAATTCTATAGAGGCTTATAATGGCTCTGATAAGCTTACTGTATATTATGATGATTTTTATATAGGAGTTAAAAGTTCATTGTCAGGTCGGAAGTGTACATATACAATGGAATGTTTTGGGGATAACGTTTGGACTTATAATCCGCTCTTTGAAGCTTGGGAGTGTACAAAAGCTTGTCCAGACAATTTTAGTTATGATGACTCAACCGAGTCTTGTGTTTGTGACAGAGTCTGTTTCCCTGGCTATAAATTAGACGAGAGCACTTGTAGCTGTGTTGCTGATGGCGGCTCAAGCTGTAATAAGAGCTGCGGCAGTGGTTATACCTTGGAT
>CALUYO010000009.1 GCA_944325005.1 Candidatus Gastranaerophilales bacterium
GTCGTAAAGACTCACCTCGGTGACAATACTTGGCGGGCCACCGCCCGGGAAGATAACTCGCTGCCAGCTCCTTGTTTAAAAAAGAAGAATTTGATTTGTTTTACTTAATCAAGTTCTTCTTTTTTTTTTGACTTTTATCTGCTTATCATTAAAACTTTAGTATGTTTATATTGGAGTTTTTTAAAAGAAATAAGATTTGTTCACATTTGAATGTCCCACCAGATGTTGATTTTGCGTATTGTCCGGATTGTGGCGAATTAGTTGAAAATCAGTGGTATATTATAAGATGTGCTTGCTGTGATGTTAAACTAAAAGGTGTTATAAAAAATGGGGAAATTGTTCCGGAGAAGCATTTTTGTCATAACTGCGGCTCAAAGGATTATGTTATAGAGAGAATTTCGAAAATTAATTTTATTGATATTAGTTATGCTGTACTTGTAAAATCTGTTGTAAAAAATAAAGCATATCAATTTACCCAAAGTTGGATTGAGACTGATTTTAGAACATCAAATTACAGACCGAGACTGCTGCAACAATTCCTATAAGATCTGCCAGAAGGCCAACGATAAGTGCGTATCGTAGTTTGGAGATACCAACGGCCCCAAAATAAACTGCAAGAACATAAAAAGTTGTCTCACTTGAGCCTACCATTACAGCTGCAACTTTAGTAGCATACTCATTTGGACCAAGGTTATGAGCTATATCTGAAAAAACACCGAGCGCTGCTGAGCCTGAGAGTGAACGAACAAACATAATAGGAATTGTGTCTGCGGGAATATTAAAATGTGCTAGAATTGGATTTAGGCTTCGGGCAAGCATTTCGATTATTCCGCTGGCTCTGAACATCGAAATTCCAATAATAATTGCAACAAGATAGGGAATAATATTTATGGCAACTTTAAAACCGTCTTTGGCTCCATCTGTAAAAGTTTCATATAAAGGTACCTTACGGCCAAGTCCGAGTGTTAAAATTATTATAATTATAGCAGGTAGTGCCCAGAGTGATATTATGTTCATTATTAGCTGAAACATTATTTATCCTCCTTATTCGGGAACTGTGGCTTCCAGAATTTTTGAAATATTCTTGCCATTATTATTGCGCTTAAAAATGTTATTGATGTAACTAAAAGTGTCGGGGCAATAATTTCTGTGGGATTTTTGTAGCCTATACCTATAAGTACGGCAATGACTGTTGCCGGAACTAATTGAAATCCGGCCGTACTCATTGCCAGAAACATACACATTGCATTTGATGCGGAAGTTTTATCTATATTGTTTTTTTGCAATTCTTCCATAGCCTTTATTCCTATTGGTGTGGCTGCATTTGCAAGTCCGAATGCATTTGCGCTGAAAGACATGGCAATATCCCCTATTGCAGGGGAGTTTTCAGGAATTTCATTAAACAGTCTTTTAGTTATAGGTTTGATTATTTTGGAAATAAATACAATTAATCCGCATTTATCTGCTATTTTCATCATTCCAAGCCAGAATGCCATAATTCCTATTAAGGAAAATGCAACTTTGACAGACAGTTCAGCCCCTATAAGAATTGAATTAACAACGTCGTTTAGTTTGCCGTTTATTGCACCAACTATTATTGAAATTACTATTAGAAAATAGAATATGTAATTCATATAAAAATTATAGCATAAATTTAAATTCTAATTGTGCATTTCTCTCCACATTTCTCTGGAAGATATTCCTCCTTTTTCATAAGAATCTACGCCACATCCTTCTGGTAACAGTTTATAGTTGTTCCCTTCTTTGGAAAAAGCTAATTTGAATAAATCGTGGCCCCATTTATTTGGACCTTTTTGGCCGTTAACATCTATAAGCATTGAAATAGGAACATTATCGACTGTATAAGATATTACTAATGAACCGTCATTTAGTACGTAAACAAGATTTCGGTTATTGACAGTATTCTTGTTTAATCCTCCGCAGTTCTTATTATTATTTTCAAGTTCGTCTTCTGTGTAATCAGGATTGTCTGTTATAAGGGTATCCAGTCCTTTATATTGATCTTGCTGTAGACAGCCGTTATCTGCTCCATTCGATGTACAGATTTTTGATATTCGTAAATTCCTTTCTACAGCTTCCCGAAAATCTTTACAAATATTTTTATCGTTCCATTTACCTTGTACTCTTGTAGTTACATCTATGTGGTAACAATCTGTTATACCGCCAACGTCATAAACAGATTTATTGTAAGCTTGATATAATGTGGAATATAGTTTTTTATACTGGTTTTTCAAAACTATTTTTTTATGATGGCTAACTAATGCAGGCATAGTTAATGCTGCAACAATACCAATAATCCCCAGAGTAATTAAAACTTCAGCAAAAGTAAATGCAAAATGTTTAAAGTTTTCAAACTCCTTGTTTACCTTAGATTTTGCGGGGGGGGGGCAATCCTAAATGCTTGTCTTACCATAATTTCAGCCTCCTTTTTAAATATATTATCTACTATTATTTGAATTTTGTCAATAGTAATTAATATGCACATTTATAAAGCCATATTAATGTCTGTGGTGTCTCGGCGGTGGCGGTGCATCATGTCTATGACGCGGAGAGTAGTAGTGGTGATGATGTGGCGGCGGTGGAGGAGGATACATGATGCCGGGAAGTGTAAATAAGTTTATAAAATCTGCAACTTTTTTAGCTTCCATGTAATCCTTCATTATGGCTTTGTATTCATTATAATTAATGGTTTTAGGATTAGAATCTTCTTCGTTATATGTTTCGGCAAGTGCATTAAATTTTGCCTGTGTTTGTAGAGCCTGTGTTTGTGTAAACGGACAATATATACTATATCTATTCCAGTTTTGGCGTTCTGTTTTTAATACCTCACTTGCAGAAATTACACCATTTTCATTACCATTGGCATCTATTTCATTGAAAACCTGACGCATTGATTTGTTATAGTCAACATTACTATTATCTCCGACAATAAAGCAATTCGGAACAGGATTTAATGACGGAGGAGCTGTTATTGTCGGATAAACAGGAGGGTATACAGGAGGATAAAGTATCTGTGCATCTGCATCGTCAGCAGGTATTGCTGCTGCAATTGCAACTGCTGCAGCTGCGGCTGCATTTTTTAATCTGTTTGTTTTACCAGATGAATTATCTCCATGAAAATTTGGATTAGTTTGATAACTTTTAATTGCTGAAATTCTCATAAGTACCCCTTATATTTAGACCACATAATTTATAATATGCAATAAAAAATTTTTTTGTTTATTCATTAAGAAATTTTTACAATTATCTGTGATATACTTCTCCTAAAAAATCATTCCAATAATCTTTTCCTTTTTTTGTGGGGTGAGTATTTGTTAATGCATAGTAAGCGCAAGATGTATTTTGTGAAATATTGGAATTTGTTGTTGAGCAATATTCAGCACCTATATTATTAAAGTTTGCGCAAGCGCCGTAGCTGCTGTTACATGATGAAGGGTTATTTTTATGCTCTTGTCCTACAGGTAAAACCTTGCCATCCACTGTGAATATAAACATAAAATAATCTACACCGTAGCGATTGGGTCGTTTTTTGCCGTTGATATCAACACAAATCACAGGGCCGTTGTCACCTGGTTTGGGGGCATCATTTAAAATTAATATTGTACCGGATGATGTTCCTTTAAAGCCCGTATTATCACATAGAAATGAGGAGTTTTTGCATGAATTGTTTGCACCCCCCGAATATAATTTCCCGTTTAAATAATGTATATCGTAAAAAGCGATAAAATTACCGTCAGCATCTTCTGAACCCTGACCTGAAGATGTTAAAGATGATGCACTGTTGTAATAGCTAAAAATTAAGTTTGCTGCGGATTGTGAAATTCCGTTGTTGTTACTCGCTGTGTACTCGGGAATTGTAACTCCTTCTTTTGCTGTAAATAAGAGAAATTCCGAATAAGTTTTTAAAAAGGCTGTTTGAAGTTCTTTATTTCTGGTTTTATTAATCAGTACCGGCATTGTCATTGCTGAGACTACTCCAATTATGCCGAGAGTTATCAATATTTCTGCGAGAGTAAAAACGTTTCTTTTCATTTTTTTTCTTTTCAAATGCACTATTATAATACTGTATATACTATTATAATAGTATAGAATGAACATTGTCAATAGTATAAAATTTTATTATGACAGATTATAAAGATGTTCTTAGAAAAATCGGCTTAAATTTCAGGGTAGAAAGAACCAAACAACGTTTGTCTCAAGAACAATTTGCCGAATTGGCAAATGTTCATACAAATTACATAGGAAAAGTCGAACGCGGTGAACAAAATTTGACTGTCAGGAAAATTGTGGAACTTACTAATGCTCTTGGTTTAACGGTTGATAAAATTATAAATATAAATTAGATATTACTTGCACAAAGATATTTTTTTGTATAGAATATTTTTTAGAGATTTAATTATGAACAATATTACAAACGCAATGATGATGAATATGATGATGCAAGGCTCCGGTTACGGCAGTTTGTATTTTTTGTTGCGAATGTGATGCTTTCAAATAAAAAATTTTAAAACTGCCTCAAAAGGGCAGTTTTTTTGTTTGCAGTTATTTGAAAGGAATTGTTATGATTAATAAAGTTAATAATTTTGAGCAGAACACTTTATATAAAAATTTGAAAAAATCTGTTAAACCCCTTGATAAATTTATTCAATCTCAGGAAAATTTATCTCATACAAGATTTATTCAGGATACTGTTACAAATTGGGTTCCGAAAGCTTTGTTTGCACGAAGTGTGGCAGATTTTGGAGATATGAGTTTTCTTGAATTTCTGGAGTCAGGAATTTTTTACTTTGCCCCTCCTTTAATCGGTGAACATCTTTTGAGAAAAAAACTTTTACCTGCTGTTATTCCTGATAAAACTATAAAAAATCCTGCGTTGACAGATTCTTTATCAAGTATTTTGAAAAATAAAGAACTTCAAAAAGGAGGACTTGATAAAAGGATTATTGCTGCAAAGACAGCCCTTGTTGTTGGATGTTTATGCGTGCCTGTTGCCGAATATATGCTTAGTTTTGCCAAAAATCTTTTTACATTAAAGGTTTTTAAAAAAAGCAACTTTGATAATATAGCAAATCTGGATAAAACTAATAAAGAGGATGCTGAGCAGCAGAAAAAGGTTGAGCAGAATGCAAAGAAAAATTTGAAAAAAGGAGCTCTGCTTTCTCTCGGAGGTTTGTGGGCTTCTGTTTTAATTGCCCGTTACGGACATAAATCGGATACTGCTCAAAAATTATTTAAGACAATTTTAGAGCCGGCTGATCTGGTTACAAAATTATTTCCGAAGATTAAAAACTCAAAATTCGATAAATTTTTGCATGAATATACAAAACTTGATTTTGACAGCAAAGACGGAAAGCTCGCATTGAGCAAAGGTCAGCTTGCCCTGACTGCAATAAGCGGATTATTCGGTTATAGTGCTGCTGCAAAAGATAGAGGGACACTTGATTTTCTTGAAGTTTGGACACGTGTTCCGCTGGTCGTTTTCTATACGATTTTTGGAAGCTCATTATTTGATTACGGCTTTAAGAAATATCTTATAAAAAATAATAAATATCCTGATTTACTTCAAAAAACATCAGCAGGCGATATACATATTCCTTCGCGTAAAGAGCTGCCGGAAATTGCTCAAAGAATTGCAAAAAATAAAAATTTAAATGCACAGGATGTAATGAATAAGCTTGTTAAGCAAAAAGCAATTATAACAGGCATTCCTTACGCATTTTCTCTATTATTTATGGGATTTACGCTTGCAGGTATAACACGTTTGTGGACACAGTATAGATATAATCAGCAGGTTAAAAAAAAGCGTAATGAAACTCCTCAGTCGTTTATAAAACCTTCGTTTACTGCATTTTATAATAATAAGAACGGGATTAATTAATAATCCCGTTCTTATTCATCTTAATTAATGTAAGAATATTAGTGGCAGCATGAGCATTCAGAGCAAGTGCATCCTAAAGCTTCTTTTGCTTCTTCTAATCTTACTTTGATACGACCGTCAACAGCGATGCCTTCACCTGTAGATTCAGAAATTAACAACGGGTTAATATCTAATTCATCAATGAATTTGAAATCGTTTACAAGCTGTGACAATCTCAATAATGTTTCTTGAATTTGCTCAATTTGTGCTGGTTTTGTACCTCTTGCACCTTCAAGAAGTTTGTATGCCTTAACTGATTTAATCATATCCATAGCATCAACATCTGTTAAAGGAGCAATTCTGAATGTTACGTCTTTCATAACTTCAACGAATACACCGCCTAAACCGAACATCATCATAGGACCGTATTGAGGATCTGTCGCAATACCGCAAACCATTTCACGGTTGCCTTTTACCATTTCCTGAATGATTACACCTTCAAGACCGTCTAACAATCCTTTTGCTTCAAGTCTTTCAAGCAGTCCTTTGTATTCTTTTCTCAATTGTTCTTCTGATTTGATGTTAACAACAACACCGCCTACATCTGTTTTGTGAGATGTTGTTTTTGAAGTCATTTTCATTACGACAGGATAGCCGATTGAGTTGCCGAGTTCAACAACTTCTTCTTCATTTGTTGCTAAACCGTATTTGCAAGCTCTGATACCGTATGCCTGAAGTACGTCAATTGATTCAAGAGTTGTAAGCTGTGCTCTGCCTTCTTTGATAGAGTTTGCAATAATTTTTTCTACTTTAGCTCTGTCAACGTCGTAGCATGGAATTTTGCCTTCCGGTCTTTCCATCCACAATCTCTGCTGATTTAATCTGTTCAAACCATCAGCAGCTTCTTCAGCATACATAAAGAATGGCATATTTACATCCATATCTGAAAGTTTTGTGAAGAATTCATTTTTAGTCATAAATACACCAATAATTGGTTTTTGAGGATTTTTGGCCTTAATTTCCATTAGAGCTTCTGCAACGTCAATATCTTTCAGGCCTAAGAACGGCAGGTAGATTGTGATAATCATATCAACATTTTCATCAGCAATAACTGTTTCAAGTGTTTGTTTGTAGTGTTCGATAGGTGCTGATGCAATCATATCTATCGGGTTTTTAACAGATGCTGCTGCCGGTAAAAAGCTTCTTAATTTTTCTTTTGTTGCATCTGAAATTTTAGCCATTTGCATACCGTATTCGCAAACAGCGTCTGTTGCCATAATTCCAGGGCCGCCTGAGTTTGTAATAATTGCTACTCTGTCGCCTTTTGGAATCGGGCAGTTTGCAAATACTTTTGCTGTCGCAAACAAGTTTTTCAAAGAAAATTCTCTGATAACACCTGATTGATGCAATAATGCTGCTGCTGCTTTGTCAGCACCGGCTAATGAACCAGTGTGAGATGATGCTGCTGATGCGCCTGCTGCTGAACGACCTGATTTTAAAGCTAAAATCGGTTTCTTTTTAGTAATTCTTGATGCTAATTTTCTGAAGTTAGCAGGGTTTTGAATTGATTCCATATAAAGAAGAATTTGTTCAACATCTTCATCATTTTCCCAGTATTCAATAGCTGTTTCAGCGTTTACATCAGCCTGGTTACCGATTGAGATGAATTGTGCAAAACCTAAGTTAAGGTCTTTTAAAATATTTAAAATACCGCCGCCTAAAGCGCCTGATTGAGAAACAAAACCGATGTTTCCGCGTTCAGGTAAAGATTCTGCGAAGCATCCGTCCATTCTTATTTCAGGGTTAGTGTTTACAACACCTAAGCAGTTTGGACCTACACATCTCATACCATATTCTTTAATTTTTTCAACTAATTGTTTTTCTAATTCAGCACCTTCAGCACCAGTTTCTTTGAAGCCTGCTGTAATTATACATAAACCTTTGATGCCTTTTTCGTGACACTGGTCGATTGTTGATAATACAAATTTAGCGTTTACAACGATAATTGCAAGATCAACTTCTCCGGGAACTTCTGTAACTGATGTGTATGCCTGCAGACCTTCAATTATACCGCCTTTAGGGTTTACAGGATAAATTTTTCCGTTAAACTTGTATTCCTGTAATCTTTTCATAATATCCGAACCAATGGTGTGTTCTTTTGTTGACGCACCAATAACCGCTATTGATTTCGGTTTCATGATTTTGTCTAAAATGTTCATCAATTTTCCTTTCTTTTCTTCTTATTTAACTTAATTATCTTGTGTTAATTTTTGACCTAATTTATTAAAAAATTGTTTACATTTATCTGTAAAAGTCGGTTTAGCAATATTCATTTTTTCTTCATACTGTTGAATAAGGCTTAAAGCAACTGCTTCGTACACATCCGCCTGATCCGCAACCAGAACTTCTTCTTTAAGTCCTTTATTTCTCATCCAGTCTTTTTCCTTTTGTGCGGTAACTGTAACATTATGTTTTCCGTGATTTTGTCTGATAAACAAGTCAAAAGGTTTATCTTTAATTTTTTCTTCAATTGCAGAATAGGCTTTTCTTACATATTTAGCCGGAGTATAACTTAAGTCTCCCGGCATAATATCTATTTTACCTTGAAAATTTTGTTTGTTTTGATTTGAGATAGATTGAATTAACATATTTTACTCCTTATTAATAGCCATTTGGTATCCATTCCCTTACGCGAAATTTTGCTCCTAAATTTTTTGCAATATTTTCGCACTCTGTAAGGTCAAGATGTCTTCCTTTGTAACCTTCAACAACGCTTGCAACGACGGAAATATTTTCGTCAGCACAAGCTTTTATAAATTTTTTTACTTCTTCATATGCTTCACTAAATTTCGGCTGAGAAAGTTCATTATATTCATCTTTAGATGAAGCATTAAGACTGACTGAAAATTCATCAATCAAGCCTTTTAATTCAGGAACAATATTTTTTTTGTATACAAAATTCGCATGTCCATTTGTGTTTACGCGAATTTTTGTATCAGGATAATTAGCTTTAATATATTCCGCAACTTCTTTAAGTTCATTGAATTTTAGTAAAGGCTCTCCGTATCCGCAAAAAATAACTTCCGGCTTATTAGTTTGAACTTGCTTTAAAATTGTTTCAAATTGCTTAATAACATCTTTTGATGTTGATAGTTCATTATCCAGCCATAGTTCTTGTCCTTTTACATCACTTTTATCGTTTCTAAGGCAGAAAATACAGTCATTTGTACACCTGTTAGTAAGATTAATATAAATTTTTTCATTAAGTAAATATACTAAAGTGTTTGACATTGTAGGGCCTTTCAATACTAGAATTATTGCACGCGCAAAAATATTTTACAAGTAAATATTAACTACTTTTTCGCTTTTTTCTCCTGCGAGTAATCAGCTGTTCCGGGGAATTTATTTTGACCTGTTGTCATTTTTGTTATCCAGTATTGCATTTTAGGAATGAGAGTTGATAAAAACAATGCCGAAACTGCAAAACCTATACCCCAGTTGAATGTATTTTTAATAAAGTTTTCCCTGCAGAATTTTTTCAATGTGTCTGAAGTTATATCTTTACTGTGTTTTTCAGCTCTGTTAACGAGTTTTGTTACATAATGAACGATATCTTCTTTTAACTCTTTAAGATCTTCATAATTTACATATTTATATTTATCAGTAGATGCATTTTGAGTAGAGACGCTGAATATATTCTGCAGGAATTCCGGCATGTTAATAGCACCTTCTCTAAATATGTCTTTGATTTGATCTTTTGTCAATACTGCAACGCCTTCAACTTCCGGTTGAAGTTTTGACATACGTTCTGCAAGGTTTGAGTATTTTTTTATAGCATCAGCTGAGAAAGTTTTGTGGTTTTTCAGATATTCTTTGAAAGTATCAAGGGTAACAACTTTATGTTCATTGAACTTCTGCAGCAGGTCTTTATCTATATAACCCACATTCGCATTGTCACCGAATACTTGTTTAGAGAATTGTTCAACACTCATTTTCCCGCCGTTTTCGTCTAAAACAGCCTGCAAGTGATCTGTAACCTGTTTTGCAGCAACAGGGTCAAGTCTTGTTTTTCTTCCATCTTCAAGCTGGTTCAACCACCTGTTGATATTAGGCATGCTAAACATATAGAAATATATTGAAGTTAAATCTCTGAATAGAATCTCAGTTCTTTCATGGTTATTTCTTGAACTGACAGCACGCCCGCCGGCAATACCTGCATCCGTAGAAAGAAGCTGGTATGTCGGATCATTTTCAAATTTATTTGCAACAGATAAAAGCGTATTGTAATTCATACCGAAAGAAACTTTTTTATTTTCTTCTGATTTTATGAATTTATCCATTGATAATTTTTGTTCAGATGTATTTACAGCTGGTTTAACCGGTTGTTTGTCCGGATTATTAAAGTGTTTTTCATGGTAAACAGCTGTAATATGCTGATTAATTTTCGGTACAACAAAGCCTACAAGTACGTTTGCAAGCAGAATGCTTGATGCAATTTTCAGGAATTTGAATTTTGCAATTTGTTCTTTTGTTAATTCTTTTATAAATTTACCGGTTTTACCTTCAAGTTTTGCTTGTGCTTTAATTGCTTTATCATCATATAAGAAGTTTTTAAGCGGTTTTCTAACCCCGTCCTCCTGAGCATCAAAATCGTATGTATGCAGATTTAGAACTTTTTTGCCTATATGGTCATTCATTTTATTAAACATTTTGACGCCGGCAAACCAGAAAGCTGCACCGATTGATTCTTCAGTAAATCTTTCTCTTGCTTCTTCAAATCCGCCTCTTTTATATGCCTGTAAAGTCCTTCCGCCGGTTACAAAACATTCAAGCAGAATTAACGGGGCAAGACTTCTGCTTGCAATACCGCGGACAAATCTGCGGGGATAACTGAAATTAGAAATTGTTTGAGGGGTTACATTCATAATTTTTTACCGTTCGAACAGTTTATTTAATATTCCTGAAAAAATTTTTTTGCTTGATAAGAATATTTTTTTAATATTTTGTTACACGACAAATGTAACATGAACACTAATTAAGTTTTGTTAATTTTGTTAAATAATGTAGCAATGTTTTTTCTTTATTGTTTTTGTTACAATGTGAATAGAAGGTGTGTAATATGCAAGTAACTCCTGTAAGCAATAATTTAAACCAGACTGAAATAAATAAGAAAAAAGACAGAAGAATGAAAGCCGGAGTAATTGCAGCATCAGCTCTGGGGGTCGGTGCAGCGTTAGCGCATGTTGCCAAAAGACAGGGCTTTTCTTTATCTCCTTCTGCAATTAAAAAAACTCCTGTTAAAGATTGGGCAATTTTTGGGATGTATAATAAAAATCAGCCCGGTAAAAGAGTTTTAGAGCTTGATGATCCGCTAGACATTATTGAATTGGCTGCAGCTTCTGTTGCAGGAGGTACCGCAGGAGGGGCTGTTTTAGATGATAAAAAATATTTAAAAGCTAAATTTAAAGAAGCGGTTAATCAGCTTTTGGGTAACGTTTTAGTTCCGATTGCATGTGTAGGTGCCGCATCAAAGTTGTACAGCAAACATAAAGAGAAAATTTTAAATTTTGTACCGCAAATTGCAGAAAAGGGCAAAGCTTCAATTGTTTTTAATAAAGCTTTAAAAGCACTTCCTGCATCAATAGCAACTGTTGCATCATTAGGTATCGGGATATTTACTGGTAACAGAGTTTCAAATATTTTAAACGAAAAAATATTCCATAAAAAAGTTAAAAGAGATATTAAAGGTTCTGATTTTGCCCCGCACGTTGATGATTTGGGTATGGCAATATCTTTGATGTCAGAAAAATCTAAATTCTCATCATTTGTACAAAGAATAGTTCCGCTGTTCTTATGTGTTCCGGGAATTGAAGCAGGTACACACAGAGAAGAATAATAAAAATATTTTACTCTTCAGGTTCTTTTAATATATCTGCATATTTTTGCAAGTCATCAAGGAGCGGTTTGTATTTTTCATTAAGCTCTGTTCTTGTTTTATCTCTATCTTTTTCTTCTGTGTTCATAACTTTCATATCAATTTTTGCCTGAAGTGCTTTTTTCAATAACTCAGGTATATTTAAAGCAGTCGGATTTTCGCTTGCAAGATTTTCGTAATATTTGTCAAGATAGTCAGAGCTTATACGTTCTTTCCAGTTTTCTTCACGTTTGGAACCGCCAATATTATATGTAACATCAGTAATTCCTAAAAGGTCTGCGAATGATATCTGGAATTTAGGTGTTGTCATAAGTTCTGCAAATTTTGCACGAACACGTTCTCTATCATTTGTTCTATATAATTCTTTAAGTTCATTTCTTATTTGCCCGATATTTTCTCTGCCGTCATCCATGTTCAGATATCCTGCAAGATATTCCGGACTCCACTGGTCTTTTTCTCTTGTAAATTCACCTTTTGATCCGTCTTTCATATCGCCTATACGCTTCATATAAGTCATTGCCGGTTCGTTATCATGTGAACCTACCAGATACCAATCATCTTTTCTTCCGTCTCTATATAATTTGTCCTGAGCTTTATCCCAGTCAATATTTTGAATTTTGGGCAAATTAAGTTTTTTTTCGTAAATTTGGACAAATCTTGCAGGATAGCTGCATATATCTTCCCAGACCGGTTTATCAGGCGTAATTCCTTTTTCTTCTAATGCCGGCAGTATTAGGTTTGTTAGTAGTTTAGGATAATCCCAGTATTTATCATATTCTTTTCCATTTTTATCTTTTAGTTCGGAAATGTATTTTTCTACATCAGGATCTTTTTCATTTCCTTCTACAAAATCCTCATCCGGTGCATTTTTCGATAAAATATAAGGTTCTATAAGTCCCATTGCATGATCAATTCTTATATTTTCACAAAACTCAAGTGCAAAATCAATTTTTTCTTTTAAGAATTTGCCTCCGCTATTTAACTCATAAGAGTTATTTTTAAATATTTTTTTAGGATCAATTACAGGGATAAACCATCTTTGTGATTTGCCTCCGCTTTCTCTTGCACCCATTTCCCAGTCTTGCAAAAATGCGTCCTGATAACGCCATTTATCCATTTTTGAGCATCCTACAAGAAAGTCATTTATATATGTAAATCCCTGTTTATCACGCCAGTCCTTATTTTCTTTAATTTGTTTTGTTGCTATAAATTGTTCAAATTTGTACTGATTTATTTCATGTTCATTTGCATCAATGATTTCATTATATTTTTCTATTGTATCTATGTCACCTTTCTGTACATCCCTGATTATATTTCGGGCCGTTTCATCAGGCCATTCTTCAAATCTGTCAGTACCGTATTTGCGTGAATAAATATGGAAAAGACCCTCTTCTGTTAATCTTGCATCGTGTTTTTCCAGAAATTTATCATACTCTTTTTTTAATGCCAGTGCTTCCGGCTGGCCTTTTGACACTTTTGCCTTGAAATTATTATAACTTTCTGTCAGTGCAGTGTTATAGCTTTTATAAGCTTCATTAAAATCTGTCATATCATAATTTTTATCATTGATTTCAGGAAGCTTAGTGACATTTTTAAATGTTTCTTCTGAAAGAATTTTCCCGTATTTATCTTTAGTCAGCTCTTCAAGATCAATAAATAATTTATTTTTTGCAAAAGCGGATGAATTATACGGCGAGGGTTGTACTTTGCCGTCTATGACTTCAAGTTCTCCTCCTGGTCCAAGCTGGTTTCCGTTAAAACCATACAATGTTAAGAACTTAATATATTCTTTTGCTGCATTACCGTAAGGAGACCCTATATAGGAATCTCTGCCTGATGCAGGAAAGCATGAACCATGAGTAATTACAACTCTTTCTTTGGCACCTATTTCATTAAATGCTTTATTACATGCCGCTTTTAATTCCGGCTCTTCCTCTTTTGTAGGACGTCTTTGAAATGTTAATTGATTATTATTTATCCCTAATACACGCATACTTGTTCAAAACCCCGATAAAATTTTTTTTGCTAATTTGTTACATATTGTTAAATTTCGGAGATAACTTCTATTTGAGCGTTACATCCGATTTCTTCCCTTGAGAGCACTGTTATATTATTCATGTAGTTACTTAAAAGTGTAAATATTAAATGTCTGAATTCAAGAGGTACAATCAATTTGGGATTATCAATATTTAGCTGTACCATTTTTTTTGTAAGTTTTTCTGCTAATTGTTCTGCAAAACCGGCGTCTATTCGTATAATTGCATCATCACTTTCGTCAAAATTCGGCATGAATTTATCAAGTGTTTTGTCTGAGATTTCAAAAGCACTTATTATCCCTTCTGGATTACTGTTATATTTGCAAATCTGGCGGGATAGCGAAAGACGTATTTTTTTTATTAAATCTGATTTTGTACTTTCTTGTGCAAAATCATTGATTTTTTCAAAGATATATGTAATATCTTTTATCGAAATTTTTTCTCTGATTAAACTGGTTAGAATAAAACGTAAATCAGAAAGGGATATAAAATCCGGAATTATATTCGACACAAGAAAATCATTCGTATCATTTACGATATTAATATATTTATCAAGTTCTTCATAATCCAAAAGTTCTTCTACATATTTAACTGCACAGAATTCTAATGCTCGTGCAATAAATTCGGAACCGGACATGCCTTTTTGCCAGAAATCTTTTGTTATATCTTTTTCTATCCAGATAATTTGGCGCCCTGTTATTTTATCAATATCAGAAACAGAGTTTTTAATTTTTTTTTCAAGATGCAAGTCTTCTGCAAAAAACATTAAATATCCTGGATAAACGCAGGATTTTAAAACATCTAAACCGCGGATTCTGATTGTAAATTCATAAGGATTAAGGCTTTCGTCATCCTGAAAAACTATTTTCGGAATAACATAGCCTAGTTCTTCCGTGAGTTTTAAGCGCGATTTTACAGTTTCTGCAACAAGTTCTTCTTCATTAATATCATTATCAGTATCAATATATCCTAAAATTTCTTCACTTAGATGGACAGACAATTTTTCTTCTTTTAATTTTGTATACATTGTATCGGGAGATGTTGCTCTGGCAAGTTTTAATTTTAGTTCTTCGAGTTCTTTCAAACCGGCGGAAATTTTATCATTTAGCTTTTTTCTACTGACCGAGGCTGGAGCTTCGCCTTCAAGTTCTTTTTTTATTTTTGCAATTTTTGCTTTTTGATCGCGAATTTTGCTTTGAATATCCAGACAAATTTCATAGGGAGATAGTTCGGGAGAAAGCATTTTTTCCATCTGGCTCTTAAATGTAGAAATGTTTATTGTATCTGCATTGATTTCGTCTGTGGATGATGATGCTTCACGCATAAAAATGCAGTGGCACAGAACCTGTCCATCCTCGTTTTCAACTTCCTGCATACTATATAATTCCCAGTCATTCATAGACATTTCGTTTAAGAGATTTTGAAGTTCCTGAGTATTGTCGCTCGGGCAGGTTTTGATAACGTACTGCATTTTTTTATTGTACATAATTACTCCTTAGTGTTTGTCATTTGCAATTAAGATTTTTAATGCTTCTATTGCTGTTTTTATTGCTTTATCTGTATCATGAACTACCGGATTTTCAAGGTTCAGTTTTTCTCTTTCCTGATTTGCAACAGTTAAAAATACTGAACCAACACGGACTTTAAGAAAACTCCCTGCAATAAAAAGTGCGGCTGATTCCATTTCGGAAGCCAGACATCCCATTTTTTTCCATGCTTCCCATTTATTTATAAGTTCATAATTAACGGGCATTTTTTCTGGGTTGTGCTGGCCGTAGAAAGAATCTTTGCACTGAACAACTCCCGTGTGGTGTTTATATCCCAGATTTTTTGAAGCCTGAACTAAAGAATTTACTACATCCAGATTTGCAACAGCAGGAAATTCTATCGGAGCATACTCTTTAGAAGTCCCTTCCATGCGAATCGCACCTGTTGCTATTACTATATCACCGCCCTTTACATCAATATCCATTCCTCCGCATGTACCGACACGTATAAATGTTTTTGCACCGACATTTACAAGTTCTTCCAGCGCAATTGATGCGGAAGAACCGCCTATACCGGTTGATGTTACGCTGACTTTTGTCCCGTCTAGATAGCCGGTATAGGTTGTAAATTCTCTTCTGTCTGCAACTATTTTTGCATTTTCAAAATATGCCGCTATTTTTTCGCATCTTTTAGGATCACCGGGCAAAATTACGTATTCGCCGGCATCACCTTTATTAAGGCCGATATGATATTGTTCTCCATGTTCAGAATATTTCATTTATTCTCCGATATTAAAACTGTCCGCTTTTTAACTTTTGAATAACAAGATCTGAAATATCAACACCGCCAACAAAGATTACTCTGTAATCAACAATGGCATCAAGTTTCTGTTCTACAAGAACCTGTTTTGTTGCTGCTTGAATTTTATTGTACACCTGTTCTTCTTTTTGAGCTTTTAGTTTCATGTAAGCTTCTTCTTTAAGTTTAAATTCTCTTGCGGTTTGAGCTTCAAAATTTTGTTTTTTTAGCGGAGTATCTAAAGATTTATACTGTTTTTCTTTATCAACCATATATTGTTGCATTTCAAGGGCTTTTGCATCTATTTCTTTTATTGCCTGTTGTGCAAACGGAAAGCCATCTTGAACTTTTTGATAATCAATGTATCCTACTCCTGCTGCATTTGCCTGATTACCAAGAGTAATGAATAATCCTGCTGTCATTAAAAGTGCTGCTAATTTGAATTTTTTCATTTGTCATACCCTCCTAAGGAATTTATTATATTAATACATTATGTCGCCTACACCAAAAGTAAAGTATCCGCCTCTATTGCCATTATCACCCGGATTGGTGAGCGGAATACCGTAATCGATTGAAAGCGGTCCCATTCCGGGAATATATAATTTCAAACCTATACCTGCAGATACTGCATAAAGAGGTCTGTCGTATATCTGGTCTGTAATTGACGGGTTAAAGATTTTACCTGCATCAGCCCATACAGTAAATCTCAGATTGTTTAAGAAGTTGATACGTGTCCTGTCAAGAAAAGGAATAGGTGTTGCAAATTCTGCACTACCCATAATGAATGCATCACCTGTACCTACACCGCTCATTTTAAAACCTCTGATGGTATAAGGTCCGCCTAATCTATATGCCATTACTTCAGGCATGTTGTCGCCGTGTATCTTTCCGCCGCCCTTTGCGGTGAATGATAATGATGATTTCTTTCCTACAGGAATATATTGTTTAACCATACCGGTCAGCTTACCGTGGGTTTTGTCAAAATCTATAACGCCGATTTCTTCATCAAATCTTAAACTTGCCATTGTCCCTTTTCGTGTAACGGTAGCATTGTCGCGTGTATCATACAGCAATGCGGGACTTAATGACAGGAATAAGCCGCCCTCAAGTTGTTTTGCACGTTCAGAAATAGGGATATTATATCTTGAATAAAGGTTGCTGATTTTTCTTCCGTCACCTTCTGAAACATCTATGTTTTCTATACCGAGAGAGAATGTACCGGTTACATGTTTATTGTGTTTCATCCTGTGTGCAACAGTCGCTTCAGCACCTACTCTTCTTTCAATTGCAAGCGGAACCTGGTATGAGCCGAAATCTCTGTAGAATACTTTACTCATTAATGAGGTATCTGCATTGTAGAAGTATGGTTTAAAATAGCTTAATTCAGCCTGCAGATTCATTCTTCTTTTGATTGATGAATCGTTTAAAATAACACCGGTACCCGCGATACCGTTTAAGGATAGTCTTTCGTTTCTCCCAAGGAAGTTGTTATCTGAAATTCCTACTGATCCGAACACACCGGTAACAGAATCAATACCGCCGCCTACAGATATGCTTGCAGTCCTTTGCTCTTCAATATTAATTGTAATGTCATATTTATCCGGATCATCGGTCGGTTCAATCTCTCTTGTTACATCTTTAAAAGCCTGTGTTGCATAAAGCCTTACGAGATCTTCTTTTAACAAATTTTCATTATAAACCTGCCCGGGTTCTGTGAGAATGTTTCTTTCAATAACGTAATCTTTTGTTTTTTCGTTGCCAGAAATCAGTATCCTGTTAATTGTTCCTTCTTTAATACTGATATTTACTGTTCCGTCGGGGTCATCGTACGCATCATCTATTCGCGCAAGTATATAGCCTTTCGAACTGTAACAATCCTGAATTTTTGCAATAGCCTCATTTATTTCGGCAATATTCTGGGGTTTACCTTTCATAGGCAAAAGATAGGTTAGTATTTCATCGGTAGAGATTACGGTATTACCTTCTATGGTAAAGTCAGTTACCGGAGCATTTTCTTCAAGAACAATTTTTAACGTAATTGTTCCGTCAGTATTATTTATGGGGATAGCTCTCATATTTTCCGTAAAATACCCGAGCTGGTAGATAGATTTTAAATCACGCTGTACTAATTCTCTGTTATATATATCTCCTTGTTGAAGCTTCATTTGCTGTAGGATTAAAGAGGTATCAATTACGTTATTTCCCAAAATTTCAATATTTTTAATTGTTCGTTTATCAGTTTTTTCGGTAGAGGAAGTTGTTTTGTGGACAGCTCCGGATGCTGTGGGTGTCTCTGTTTCAGAGGTTGTTTGTGCCGCAGAAGGAGGCTGGAGGTCACGTACTTCTGTTTCGGTTTTATCTCCCCAAAAATTTACTTTCGCAACACTCTGAAGCGGGCACATTAAAACCAACATCAGGGCTATTAAAGATATATATAATTTATTCTGTGAATTCAAAAAATCTCTACCTTAAAAACTTCAATTATACTATCCTAAAAATATTATATCATAAATTAAAAAAAGTGAAACATGTTAATTATTTAAACATCTTTTGTAAATATCGTTTTTATTGAGGTTATAAAGTTCAGACAGGATTACTGAAATTTCTTTTGCTTTAAAATTTTTTGATTTTAAAAGAGAAATTTTTTCGTCAATATTTATTTCTTCGTGATTATTGTTTTCTCTGAAAATCAATGCAACAATTTCACCTTTCAGTGTATTATTTTGAAAATGTTCAATAACTTTTTCAGTATCATCAATAACTATTTCTTCAAAGATTTTCGTGAGTTCTCTGCCTATTGCAACACGTGAATAAGGTCTGATTTCTTTTATTATCTTCAGAGTATTTAAAATTCTGTTCGGAGACTCGTAGAAAATCAGATCTGTTGATTTGTACTTTTTTAATAAATCTTCAATGTGTGATTTTGTTTTGGGTAAAAAACCTGCAAATGTAAAATCTTCATCTCCTCTTGGAAGCTGGGAAAGAAATGTTGCAACAGCATTAGCACCGGCAAGTGCAGTAACAGTGTAATGTTTTTTGCGCAATTCATCTACTATGACAGCTCCGGGATCGCAGAATAATGGAGTGCCTGCATCAGAGACAAGGGCAATCTTTTTCCCTTCTGCCAGCATATTAAGAAAATAATTTATACGTTCTTTCTCATTAAATTTGTGGTATGAGATACATTTTGTTTTGATGTCAAAATGATTTAGCAGTTTCTGAGTGACTCTCATATCTTCACATGCTATAATATCAACGAATTTTAAAGTCTCTATTGCTCTTTGAGTTATGTCTCCAAGATTTCCTATTGGAGTTGGTACTATGTAAAAATCATATTCTTTCATTATTTAATTAAATCTCGCTTCCGTATCTTTTTTCAATTTGTCGGTAATTTCCCTGTAATCAGTTGTTACAGGTGTAGGTTTTGAGGTCTTTATTATATCTAAAAATATTTTTGAATGCTCCGGTTTCTGACCGTCTAAAAAATATTCTGAATTTGCCGCATCCTCACGTGCCGGAACAATTAATCCGCTTTGAGCAAATTTTTCACTGCTTTCTTTTGAAGATAAAAATTTAACGAGTTTTTTTGCTTCTTCCTTATGTTTTGACGATTTTGAAACAGCCCAGCCTGATGCGTCCAATTGTACAATACTTCCTTTAGTTCCTTTTGGAAACTCTGTGATATCCCAGTCGAATTCCGCTTCTTCCCGTAATTTAGGCACCATCCATCTTCCTGATAAGTACATTCCTATGCGCTGTTGAAGAAACATTTGGGCCATTGTAGCACTTGCAATTTCAGATTTTAAAGGAGCAACGTGATATTTTTTTCTTAAATCTGCATAAAAATTTAGAGCTTGTTGACTCTCTTCTTTATCTATGTCATACGGTAAGATGCCGCCTCCGTTGCTCATAAGATAAGGAAGCCAGAACAGTGGATCTTCTTCAAAACTTATTCCGAAAGTATTTTTATCTGTCAATTTTTTTGCGGTTGTCAGAAAATCGTCAAATGTCCAACCCTTATCAGGATATGCAATATTTTTTTTATCAAATAAATCTTTATTATAAAAGATTACAAGATTTGAAACGTCACGCGGAATCGCATAAAGTTTTCCATTAAGGCTTAGTGCCTCAAGAGCCTGAGGGTAAAATCCGTTTTCCGGTTCTAATTCTTCCAGAACTCCTGCATTAGCATAAACCGGTAAATATAAGTTATTAATGAATATTACATCGGGGGCAGTGTTGGAAGCAAAAAGTAAATGAATTTTTTGAAAATAATTCTGAGGGATATGCATAAAATCCACTTTTATATCAGGATTTTCTTTTTCAAACTCTGATATAAGAGGTTTTAGAATATCTGTTTCTGACTTTGAGCCCCAGCTTGCAAATTCTATAGTTGTATATGTTTCTTTTTTTGCACATCCGCACAAGAAAATACAGCATGTCAAAATTGTGAAAAATATTAATCTAAAGCTTGTTCTCACAATTTTTTACCTGTTATAATTCTATGAGTACACCCATTTTGTCATCGTTAACTTCTACAAGTGACTTAAATCCGCCGGCTTTGACCATATAAACATTAGCGTTATCATGTCTTACCTGAATAGGATTTGTTACGTTTGTATCAAATTTTTTCAATACAAATACTTCATCATTTACTTTGCCTATTAAAGCTGATTTGCCGTCAAGATTTACTATATAGAAACCTTTATTATCATCTATATTAAAACCGGATTTTACTATTAGCCCGTTAATATATGATGATTTTGTCTCATTACGCAATTTTGTAATAGGATTTGTTTGCGAAACCGGATTTTTTGCGTTTACAGACGGCTTTGTCGTAAGTTGAGCTGCGTTTTTTTCTTTATCAATAATTGAGAAAAATTCATCAATGGATGACATAATGTATTCTGTAGGTTTAAATTTCATACGTATACCTCTGTTTTCTACATCAGCTAAATCTAAATTTGCGTCTTTTAACCTTCTTGTATTTGAATGAAGAATAGAGTCTCCCAGTTCAACAGTTTTCTGTTCTCTAAGAGGAATTTCGTTTTCATATTTTTTAAATCTGCTTCTGATTTTATCACGGTTCGTTATGCTAAGAGATGTTCTGCGTGTATCAAAAGCTTTAAGTTTAATTGTTCTCTGTATGGCATCTTCTTCGCTATGAACTTCAACAATTTCCGGAACTGAATTTTTGATGTTTTGAGGCTCTGCTTCAGAGAACATTTTTTCCAGTTCTTGCCGTTTAGCTTCGATATTAACATCGGGTTGTTGTAACGGTTCTTCTGCAGGAGTTTTAATAAATGTATAATGCCCTTTATTATCAGCACGTGGAACCGGTTTTGCAGAGGCGTCAAGATAACGCTGGTATTTCTGCTGCCATGATAATTCATCATTATTGACGATATTATTATATTTAACGGTATTAAGTATTGGCGGTCTTTTGGAGAGATTATCAATAAAAGATTCTCTCAATTCTTTTGACTTTCTTATGGATGTTTTTATAAATTTTGAAATAAAAATTAATGCCAGCAATGGTAATAATGCATATTTTACGGGCTTAGGTAAATTATTAATATTTATATTACTTAGCTTATTTTTTATTGAAGATAGAATAGAGACTTTTTCTGCGGGTGGAAGTTCTTTAATATCTTTAATTGGGGCATCAAACGTTGTTCCTGCAATAGTATTAACTTGAGAAATAGTCTCCTGTGGAGCCATTTCTGCTTGTTTTTCTTTTTTTACTTCTTCGATAAGTTCTGCAAGCTGTTCTTTTCTTGTTTTTCTCTCATCCTGAGGATTAATTTCCTCAAGCTTGATTTTCGGAACTTTAGGCTCTTGTTTCACATCTGTTTTTGACGGGGTTTTTATTGCAATAGGTTTTATATTTTTAGATGGATCCGGTTTTGAGGAGTTAACTGCAGGTTTTGCTTTGACAACAGTTTTTTGAGAGACTTTTGGCGCTGCAGGTGCTTTATTAACAGTAACTTCTGTTTTAGGTGGCTGCTGTTTTTTTGCCGGTTCTTGTTTTGATATATTATTTTTTACGGCATTTGCCTGTGCAATAAGGGTTTTATATTCCTTTTGTTCTGCTGTTACCGGAGCACTTTTCTGAGTAGTTGTTTTAATATCAAGCGGTTTAGTTGTAATAAGTGTAACTTTCGTATATCCTCCGCTTGTATCATTGACGGTTTTTACATCAATATTTGAAACTAAATCTTTTACCCCGTAAAGGCTGGAGTTACTATAACCGTTACTTTGAACTTTAGGTATAAGGATTACATATTTATTGTCTGATTTTTTTCTTACAAGAACATTATCGTTGTATGTATTTGAGGTAAATAAAGTTACATTAACAGAATTATCTGAAGCTCGTTTCAAATCGAGCTGTACAAGGTTATTATTTTCGGCATTTGCAAACGTCTCTGATACAGGTATAACTGTTAGAGCAAGCAAGAGTGCCATAGCTGCTATATTAGATTTTTTTACTGCCATTTTCTACCGTTAAATTTTCCCTTATACATTTATATAATACTTTGAGATAAAAAAAATTGCCACTTTGTTAAAATTTTAGACTTTTATGTTACAATTTATGAACAAATTATATCACAAATTACAGGAAATATATCGTATGAAAAGCGGATTCACAGCAATAATAGGAAGACCCAATGTCGGAAAATCTACTCTTTTAAATCAAATTTTAGGACAGAAAATTGTTATAGCAACTGATAAAGCACAGACTACACGCAAAAGAATTAAGGGTATTTATACGACAGATAAAGGTCAGATTGTTTTTATAGATACCCCCGGTGTTCATAAACCTTTAAATAAGCTTGGAGAATTTCTTCTTGATGAATCTAAAATGGCTGTTCCTGATGCTGATTTGATTTTATTTCTTGTAGACGGATCTGAACCTGCCGGAAAGGGGGATAGATGGATTGCGGAAAATATTTTACAGACTGAAATACCTCTAGTTATTGTGATGAACAAGGTTGATAAACTCAAAAAATTAAATAAAGTTGACGAAAATCTGTTATCATATAAACTTTTATTTGAAAAGAATTATCCTGTTGTAAAAATTTCAGCTAAGACCGGAAGAAACATTGATACTCTCATTAAAAATATATATAAATACTTGCCAGAAGGTGGGTTACTTTATCCGGAAGATGTTGTGACAGAAGAAACCATGCGTGATGTGACGGAAGAAATTATTCGTGAAAAAATTCTTATTAATACATCTGATGAAATTCCGCATTCGGTTGCTGTTAAGATTGAAAGTTATACAGAAAGTGAAGATATAGACAGAATTTATGCAGCAATATACTGTGAAACAAAAAGCCAGAAGGGGATATTAATCGGCAAGGGCGGGAATCTTCTTAAAAAAATAGGTATGCAAGCCCGTGAGGATCTGGAAAAAATTGTTGAAAAAAAGGTTTTTCTAGGACTTGAAGTTAAGGTTGAAAAAGACTGGAGAAAAAAACAAACTTCCCTAAAAAATTTCGGGTATGAGCAGGAAAAATAAGTTTATAATTCTAATTTCTCCGTAAGGTTAATATCTTCATTAGTTTTTGTTTGAATTGTATTTATTATATCGTCAAGGTGCTTCATTGTTTTTTCTGTGGTGTTTCTGTTTGTCCTCATTGTAACAAGCCAGTTTTCTCCGCCGGTTTGTTTAAAACCAAGTCTTGTATATTTTGACACTGTGTCAAAAGGTCCGTTTAATATTGCAGTTAGATCTATAAAATTTGCTCTGCTGTTTAAAAAATCTGTAAACATTTGTTTAAATAATGTTTGACCGGCAAGTGCCACTTTCTTGCCGGTTTCTGCCGGCCATGTACAAATGCAATCTAAATAGTATTTATTTTTACCTGGTTGAAATGTTATAATACCGCATGGTTTATTCTTTTGGGCTGCTATAATACATTTTCTATCATTAAGCTGACCTTTATCCAGTGCCAGATTAAGCATTTCCTGCCATCGTTCAAACTCATCTTTTGTAATTTTTGTACCGGGCATAAGTTCATTCATTTTAACTCTTTCGCGAAGATTTTTCAAAAAAAATTTGTCTTTTGGGGTTATTTGAAATAAATCAATGCTGGTTTCAACATTTTTGATACAATTTGTTGAATTTGCGATATGTATGCCTCTGAATTTCTGTTGATGTGCTGTATTGAAGCTTTTTTGTATTTGCATAAAATTCTTCCCTTTTTACAAGGGAAATGTCGTAAATTTTTAAAATTGCCTTATCTTTAAGTTTTTTTAAGTTCTGTTTATTTTTAGAAATTCCTGACAATTATCCATATAAAAATAGAAAACTTAAATATTCAGTTTGTATCCGCCTCCGTATATTGTTTCTATATATTTTTTACCGTCGGCTATTTTATCTATTTTGCTTCTCAAATGTCTTATATGAACTCTGATTGTTTCAATATCGTCATCAGGAGAATAACCCCAGATATCTTTTAAAAGTTGTGCAGAAGAAACCATATTGCCGTGGTTTTGGAAGAGAAGATTGAATATTTCAAATTCTATCGGAGTTAATTTTGCCTGTTTTTCTCCAATTTTAACACTGTAAAGCTCTGGTAGAAGCGTGATTTCTCCAAGTGTTAAAAGTTCTCTTGTTGATGCACTTTCAGGAATTTGGCGTGTCCTTTTTAAAAGAGCTCTTACACGAACCTGAAGTTCTTCCATTTCAAACGGTTTCACAAGATAATCGTCTACTCCGATATTAAAACCGTTAACTTTATCATTAATCTGTGATAATGCCGTGAGCATTAAAATCGGGATATCTTTTGTTGCATCATTTTTTCTAATTCTCTGTGCAACAGTAAAACCGTCAACATCAGGCATCATTACATCAAGAATTACAAGTGATGGAAGCTCCTGTTTGCATAGGGCAAATCCCTTTACTCCGTCAAATGCCTGTATAATCTTATATCCGCATAATTCTAAGTTTACTTTTATAAGCTCGTTTATCGCCAAATCGTCATCTATAACAAGAATTTTATTCATATTTGAATTCTATATATAAAATACAAAAAAAACAACTCTGTTTGTTAAAAAATATTAATAAAAATAGCCTGTTTGAATGATACATTATGACTTATTTTTAGGCATATTTGTGTGAAAAGATATGTAAAAAATTTTTTTTTAAGTGTCAATTTTACAAATTTTCGAATTTTTATTGTAATATGTTTATTGCAATAACAAATTTGTAGTAATAGTTATTAAGTATACATTTATTTTAGATAGGAGGCACATGAATTGGCAGTAACATCACCATTTACAGCGTTTAAGGAAAACGGTAAAAAAGAAATCCACTTAGGACAACACGTTTTAGCAGAATTTTTTGAATGTGATCCAAACACATTAAATAGTTTAGATAAAGTAGAAAAATACATGGTGGATGCCGCCCTTGAATGTGGTGCTACTATTGTCCAAAAATGTTTTCATATGTTTAATCCCTATGGTGTTTCAGGTGTAGTAATTATCTCTGAAAGTCATCTTGCAATACATACCTGGCCGGAATTGGGCTATGCAGCAGTTGATTTGTTTACATGCGGTGACAAATGCGACCCGAAAGTTTCTTATGAATTTTTGAAAAAGAAATTTAACTCTAAGAAAGCAACTTTCTCTGAATTAAAACGAGGAATTATAGATGAAGAAACTTTAAGAGTTGCAGAAAAACCTTTTGAAATTATGCAACAATTTGCTGACTAGCCGGGCTTATTGGGTATTGTATAAGTTTTGAAGAACCCGCTTTAAAAGCGGGTTCTTTTATATTTGTTAAATCATGTAAAAAATTTGCCTTCTTACCATGACAATACTCTGCTCTTTTTGTATGATTTCTATATCAGGGGGTAGAAATGCCGGAAGATTTAATAGAAAAAAAGTCAAATTTTGATTTAACTTCAAGAAGTGCTTTTTCAAGAAATGAAGAAGTATTTACTTCACGTTCATATGCAGCACTTCTTGCAAAAAATATTATTCCGTATTCTCACCGCAAGCTTGCAGATAACTATGTTATAGTTAAAAAAGTTTTTAAATTTCAGGCTGTTATACCGAGAATTACTAATGCAGAAAAGGCTTTGCTTGCAAAATATGATTTTAATACTCTTGAATATACAACTGTTAAGCAGATGTATGAAGAACTTGCTCTTTTGCAAAAGTGGTCTGTTTCTGCAGATGAAGCTTTGAAGGCTGATGCTGATGCAATTCTTGAAATTAGAACTAAGGAATTAAAGTTTATAGTTGCAACAAGTTATGCAAACATATCAAACGAGCTATATAAGGGATACTTAGCATTGGAAAATTATTTTGTTGAGATTAGTAAATATAATGATTAATTATTTTAGTTATAAAAAAAAGACCGATTGAATAAATCGGTCTTTTTTTTATTTTATAAATTCTTTATGCTTCAGCCGTTGCTTCTTCAGCCGGAGCTTCTGCGGCAGCCTTAGCTTCCTCTTCGGCTTTAGCTTTTGCTTCTGCTTCTGCAGCAGCTTTAGCTTGTGCTTTTTTAGAAAGTTTTACAGTTTCTTTCTTTACATAATTTAATGTACCGTCATCATTACAGTTTTTAATTAAATAAGCAACAGTTTCTGTAGGCTGTGCACCTTTTTTTATCCAATCTAAAGCTGAAACTTTATCCAATTTCATAACTTTAGTTTTTGGATTATAGTGACCTAATTCTTGAACAGGTCTTCCTTCACGTTTTGTAGTTGAATTAATTACAATAATTCTATATGATGGGTTCTTTTTTGCGCCCATTCTTTTTAATCTGATTTTTAACATTTTAGATTTTCCCTTATTTTCATATTTTTTATGTAACCGTCGGATCTTTCATCCAACGCAGCCGCCGCTTTGTCTGAATGATCCTTGAATAAGGTTAAGAGGAATTACCTTATTCCAATTTTATAAAATCACAAAAGCTTTATCTAATCAAGTATTTTGTTACAAAATTGAAAAATAGTTATTAAACGTTATAATAGTGGTATGGAAGGTTTAGATACAAGCAGGCTTGATGATTTAAAACAAAGGGTTAAAAATAAGCTTGATGAAACCGAGTTATTTCGTTTTAAGGGGACTGTTTCGAAGCTTTTGGGTTTGACCGTTGAGGTAAAGCTGCCCGGATTGAAAATCGGTGATTTATGCTATATTGAAACAAAAGACGGACGCAAAAAGCCGGCTGAGGTTCAGGCATTTAAAGGTGAAGCTGCGCAGTTGCTTTTACTTTATGATGGAGAAGGTATAGGGCAGGGCAGTCTTGTTACATCAACGGGGAAACCTATTATTATACCTGTAGGCGACTTTCTTCTCGGGAGACTTATTAATCCTATGGGTGAACCTATTGACGGTAAACCTCTTGATACAACGGGCGCGACATGGCGGCCGGTAGAGGGTCCTCCTCCCGGGCCTTTTGAGAGACCGATTATTACGGAGGTGTTTTCAACAGGTGTTAGAGCAATTGATAGTTGTATGACAATGGGATGCGGTCAGCGTCTTGGATTATTTGCGGGATCCGGTGTTGGAAAAAGTACGCTGCTAGGTATGATTGCAAGAAATTCTGATGCTGATGTTAACGTTGTTGCATTGATTGGAGAACGAGGACGTGAGGTTAAAGAATTTGTAGAGGATGCACTTGGCGAAAAGGGTATGGCAAAATCCGTTTTGGTCTGTTCAACAGGAGATCAGCCGCCTTTGATACGTCAAAAAGCTCTGTTAACAGCAACGGCGGTTTGTGAATATTTCAGAGATCAGGGAAAAAAAGTTTTCTTAATGACAGATACTGTCACTCGTTGTGCTATGGCAGGAAGAGAAGTCGGGCTGTCTCTTGGTGAACCTCCTACTATGAAAGGTTATCCGCCATCAATTTTTTCATGGCTTCAAAAGGTTCTTGAACGTGCCGGAAACAGTCCGAAGGGTTCTGTAACCGCTTTATATACAGTATTAATGGAAGGGGATGATATTTCCGATCCTATTGTAGATATTGTAAGAGGGATTGTTGACGGGCATATTTTCTTGTCGAGAAAAGTTGCAGAAATGAACCATTATCCGGCAATT
This sequence comes from Candidatus Gastranaerophilales bacterium, assembly GCA_944325005.1. Lineage (GTDB taxonomy): Bacteria > Cyanobacteriota > Vampirovibrionia > Gastranaerophilales > Gastranaerophilaceae > Stercorousia. The sequence continues at coordinate 28,199 of CALUYO010000009.1, forward strand.
GATGTTTTAGGAAGTATTTCAAGGCTTATGTCGTCAATTGTTACACCTGAGCACAGAGAAGCGGCGGGTAAAATGCGTACTATTATGTCCCTTTATCGTGAAAATAAAGACTTAATTGATGTTGGTATGTATCAGCCGGGGTCAAATCCTAAACTTGATATTGCAATTGAGATGATGCCTAAGATTAACGCATTTTTACAGCAGAGAACTTCTGATATTGTTAGTATGGAAACTACAATAAGCACGCTTGTTGATATGATGAAAGATGTTGATATTTAAACTAATTTCTTTTGTGCTACAATAATTCAGAAAGGAATTAATAATATGAATTTACCGCAAAATTTTGGCCCCGCAATGTTAATCACCCTGTTTGCAGGTTTATCTACCGCTATAGGTGGCGGAATTGCATTTATTGTTAAAAAAGATAATTTGAAAGCTCTTTCTGTGGGGTTAGGATTTTCAGCAGGAGTTATGATATTTGTGTCGTTTATGGATATGCTTCCCGAGGCTGATAAACTGCTTTTTGCCAATTTCCCCAATAATCATCAATGGATTACTCTCATCGGATTTATTGCGGGGTTAATTGTGGCAATTTTAATAGATTACTTTTTGCCAGATCATATTGATACTGATGATGTTTTACATCCTGATGCGCCAGCCCATAGAGATTACAAAATTAAGCGCGCAGGCTTGTTTACGGCAATCGCGATTTGTGTTCACAATTTTCCTGAGGGTATGGCTACATTTTTCACTACTACACAGAATATTACTCTAGGTCTTTCTGTCGGAATAGCGATAGCTATTCATAATATTCCCGAAGGTATTGCAGTTGCCTTGCCTATGTATCATGTTACGGGTAAAAAACGATATGCAATGCTTTATGCGGCACTGTCGGGTATAACAGAACCGATAGGAGCATTGGTTGGAATGTTGATTTTTGGACTTTTCTTGCCACAGGTATTAATAGGTGCGTTAATGGCAGCTGTTGCCGGAATTATGATTTATATTTCGTTTGATACTCTGCTCCCGCTTGCAAAAGAATACGGGGACTGGCACCAGTCTATTGTAGGAATTTTATCGGGTATTCTTGTAATTTGGGTTAGCTTAATCTTAATTGGCGGTTAATATGGTAAATCTGTCAAATTTATTTGATTTAGGAAGAAATTTATATGCTATGCCTTGGTACAGCAGCAGAAGCGGTTTGGCTCCAATTCCTTTGAGATATTTCTTTGAACTGACTTATCGGTGCAATTTAAACTGTCCTTATTGCTATGTAGGTGAGGACAGAAAAAAGAATGAATTAACAACTGATGAATGGTTTAAAATTATTGATCAGATACCATGGTATTCATTCGTCACTCTTGTCGGCGGTGAACCTCTTATCAGAAAAGATTTTATAGATATTTTAATGAAAACAGCTAAAAAAACGTTTGGTAAACTTAATGTTGTATCAAACGGGATTTTGATTAATGAAGAAATTATTGATGCTTTTATTAAAAGTAAAATGATGTTGTTATCCGTATCGTTGGACGGTTATGGTGAAAACCATAATATAAACCGTAATAAAGCAAGAATTTGGGATAAGATTATGGATAATTTTGATAATATGAATTCCAGAAAAAGACGTCCGATGATTGATATTAAAACTATTGTTCTGGAAAATAATCTTGATGATCTGGTGAAACTGTATAAAATGTGTGATGAAAAGAAGTTTAACTTTTTATCTATTTCGTTTTTGCGAAATAATAATTTGAAACAAAATTCTGTATTATTTGAAAGCTTTGTTCCTGAATTTAATGCAAATTATCCTATCGAAAAATATTTTGATATGGAACATTTTAAAGAAGTTTACCGTGAATTGGAAAGCTTGAGTAAAAAATCAAAGGTTAAAATAAGATTTTCTCCCAAGTTTGAATATTCAAAAGATCCGCTTGCAAAGATTGAAGAATTTTTTAATACACCGGCTGACAAACCTGTTTCAGAGATTTATAAACCATGTTTGTATCCTTATTCAAATATGATGATTACACCTGCCGGAGACGTTTATCCCTGCCTCTCTCAAAAAATCGGAAATGTAAAGGATATGAAACTGAAGGAGGTATTTAATCTCCCTCATTACAGGTGTTTCAGAAAAAATTTAAAAGCTTCAAAAGTTTTTGGCGCCTGTCAAATGTGTTGTGAATTGTGCGTTAAATAATTTTACCATGGATAATCTTTTGATATTTGCCAGCCGTCATACATAATAAGCAGTGCGCACGTATTTGAGGCGCCATTAGCATATTCCCCACAGAATTTAATCATTTTATCCCTATCATTGTAGACATAATTGTCAGACAGATCTTCATCTGGATTTCCTGCATTTGAGTAGGCCCATCCTGCCGGATAAAAGTGTCTTCCGGTTTTCATTCTGTATTCTGAGTCTGATAGCTCATAGTCAAGAAAGAAATAAAACCAGTCGCGTCCGGCCCTGTTGGGACCTTTGCTTCCATTAATATCATATATCATGTGTATTTGATTATTATTATTAAAGGTTAAAGCACTGCCATCGGCAAGTATAAGTGTAGGATAAGAATCCTGGTTTGTATTAAATTGTTGGTTTGGATTTGTGTCATAGATCTTTGCTCCGTTTAAGTATGGAACCAGAGCTGTATTCATCCATTCTATAAGAGCATCATTATCATATCTTTTGTCCGTTGGAGGTTGTGTCCAGGTATCATTGGCAATAGACATAGTAACGGCCTGATTCATAACAGAGTAAACTTTTTTTAATTTCGCAACTACTTCTGCTTTCTGGTGATTTGCAATAAGTGCAGGCATTGTTAATGCCGCAACAATACCTATAATTCCAAGTGTAATTAAAACTTCTGCAAGAGTGAATGCGAATTTGTGATTTTTTAAATAGCGATGTATAACATCATTATAACCTATTTTGAAATTATTGTAAAGTATAAAATCACATAAATTTTTGAAGTACCCAATCCTCTTATTTAATAAGCATTTTGTGGGGGGGGGGCAATTCTAAATGCTTGTGTTGCCATAATTTTGACCTCCTTGCTTTCTTTTATTAACCTTATTATTTACGATTTTGCGTGGTTTGTCAAGTTAAATTTCTCCATGAAATCATGGACACAGTTACATTAATATATAAGCACTGACTTTTAAATTTTCGGAAATACGTTATACTAAAAATGTGGTTAAGGTTCACGCCCGTCAGATGGCAAAATCGTTTACCACAAGGGTTATAGGGGATAGTAGTATGGGATATATTCACTGCTGCGGTGCCTTGCATAAGACCAGAACTTATCGTCTTGTGCCTGAGGACAACTTTATGCTGTGCGAATTGGATTATCTGTTGAAATGCCCTGTATGCGGTCATACTGTCGTACAGCTTACAAGAGTTGATAATAATGATAATATTTCTATTGTCAGGAAAGTTAACAAAAAAGCAAAAGAATTTATAAAAAAATTAAAAAATTTCATTTTGTATGAAGTTCGCCCGATAGATTACAGTAAAAGAAGCTATGGAAGATTTTATCTGAATTATAACGAATTTGGTGTTAAAAAAAGATGTTATTCTAATCTCAGAACATTAAAAATCGGATTAACAGAAAATAGAGATTTAAAAATCAATCCTTAAAATTATCTTACTCTCAGGGCGGATTACCCGCCCTTTTTTTTGAACGGAAATATTATGAATGAAATTTGCCTATTTTTTTATATGCTGAGTGTAAATAATAAAGTAAAGGAATTAGGAAAAATGGCACTATCTCCAAAGGAACTTCAAGTATTAACTTTGGTTGCAATGGGCTATTCCGATAAACAAATCGGAGTCGAATTAAAAATAGCGTATGGGACTGTCAGAAACCATATTGATAAGGCTGTTTTGAAGTTGAATGCCCAGAACAGAACGCATGCAGCCATAATTTATAAACTAATGAATAAAGATTGGTTAGAGGATATTTATTATGAAAAGAATAATAGTACACTGGACCGCAGGAGGATATTATCCGACTGATTATGAAAAAGAACATTACCATTTTCTTATAGATAAGGATGGAATAGTTTATAGCGGGAAATTTAAACCTGAAGATAATGAATTTTGCAGAGCAGGAAAATATGCAGCTCATACAGGCGGAGGTAATACCGGCAGTATAGGTGTTTCTATGTGCGCTATGGCTGGGTTTAAAAGCAAGACTAATGCCGGTAACTATCCAATTTTGAAAAAACAATTTGAAAGTACTATGGAACTCTGTGCAAAACTTACTAATAAATATAATCTTGATATTACCCCGCATACAGTGATGACACATTATGAATTTGGTATTAAAAATCCGAGAACTACATCAGCGGGCAAAATTGATATTATTTATCTTCCCCCATACCCGTGGGTGGCAAAAGATGAAATTGGCAGTTTCATACGTTCAAAAATAAAGTGGTATAAACAAAAACTTTGTGAGTATAAAAGTTAAGGTATAAGGTTTATTATTAAAAACTACAGGAGAAAACAATGGAAGTCGAATATTACGATCTGTCAGGTGGGATTAATCAGGCTTTAACTAAAACTGAATTAGGGCTTGATACAAAAAAGATTTTCTGGTCAGATGCCGAAAATGTTGAAATTCTGCAAAACAGAGGAGTTGTTAAACAGAAAGGAAACTCTTTATTTCTGGAAATGGATGAAGAAATTACCGGAATGGCTGAAATAAATTCTTATGATGTCAGCAAACTTGTTATAACAACCGTATCAGGTAAAATTTATATCTATGATGAAAATCATTTAACCAAAACTCAGGTTGATAAAACTCTTACCGGTAAAAAACCGGTATTTCTTAATTTTTTAACCGGTATTCTCATAATGACGGAATCAGATGGATTATTTTATATAAAAAACAATTTAACTTATGATGTTGTTGACTGCGGATTAAAGGATCTCGAAGGAGAAGTTCTTACCGGTGGGACTATGGCTGTTTATAAGGGAAGAATATGGATAGCAAAAGATGCAACTGTATATTATTCAGCACTTGGAACTTATGATGACTTTGAGACGGAAAATGATGCGGGGTATATTAACGAGTTTTACACTGATACGGGCTCAATTACTGCCTTAAAACCGTATAAAGATTATCTCGCTATTTATAAGAATAATAGTGTTTATCTTTTAACCGGTACAAGTCCTGATGATTTTGCCATAATTTTATTTGCAAGTAAAGGTGCTGTGGGTGCAAATTCTATTGTTAATGTTGAAAATAAACAGTATTTTTTAAGCAACGGTATCTTTGCTCTTGAGCAGGTCGGTGAATTAAACCAAATTCAGCTTGGAGGAGAAATTTCTTCTAAAATTAAAAACGAATTTTCTCTTTTTGTGAATTTGGAAAATACTATATGTCTGCATTATGAAGCAAAAAGCCAGATGTGGTTCTTTATGCCTTATGCGGATGATGAATATTTTCATACAGTCTGGATAAATGATTATGTTAATAAAGCATGGTATAAACGTGTTATTCCCCAGGATATTGTTACGGCCTGTGTGTATAAAGGATTAATATATACAGCTGACAAAGATGGAAATATATATAAAGAAGATTTTGGTACGACATTTAACGGAAGTGCAATTAAGTTTATGTGGAAGTCCCCGTTTCTGGCACTGTCTAATCCGCATCACAGAAAAATGATTGACGAATTTTATTTTCTTCTTGATACAGAATATGATAATGATTTTTATTTTTCTGTTTATAAAGATTATGACAGTGAATATTCTGATGATCTCGAACGAATATATTCTATCCATCAGGATCATTTGATATGGGCGGGAGATGATACATCAGACAGTTTGCCATGCCACTGGGCAGAAGAAGATGCTGTGGTGCCTGTCTGGTCGATAAATAAAGATACATTAGAAAAAGCCGAAATCTCTGAAGCAAATTATGCGGTCCAGCTTTGTGTGTCCGGAGATGGTATTACACAATCATGCGCAATTATCGGACTGCAGTTTAGAGAAGTTTATATGGATGATTAATTTTTGAATACCGCCGCTCAAGTTTTATGTAGTTAGAAAAAGAAAGGAAACAAAAAAATGACTGACAATGCTTATTCTGCATTTATCCCTGAAATATGGAGCCAGAAGTTAAATTACATGCTTTCAAAAGAATGTGTAATGCTCCAGTGTGTGAACAGAAATTGGGAAGGTGAAATTAAAAATCAGGGTGATAAAGTTAAAATTATTACTCCTGCAGATGTTGCAATTTCAACTTTAAGTTCTTCAAATATTACTTATTCGGAATTGGAACCTACTTCTCAAGAACTTTTAATTGATCAAAAGAAATTTTTTGCCTTTAAAATCAATGATGTCGCACAGGTTCAGGCTAATGCTGATATTATGGAAGCTCATTTGAAAAATGCTAAGAAAGCTATTGAAGAAGTTCAGGATGCATACATTTTATCTCTGCATACCGGCGTAGATTCTGCAAATATTGTAGGAAGTGAGGATGCTGCTGTTACTCTTGATAAAACAACAGTTTATTCAAAATTCGTAGAACTTGCATTATGTTTAAAAAATTCAAATGCAGTAACTTCCGGAGTAAGACCATGGGTTGTTATTAACCCTACAATTGAATCTTATCTGCTTCAAAGTTCTGAGTTCATTGGTGCACATAATGTTGCTGATGAAACTTTAAGAGAAGGTGCTATTGGCAGAATTGCAGGCATGGATGTTCTCGTAAGCACTAATTTAACTGATGTATCCGGTAAATATTACGTGCTTGCCGGAACTAATGAAGCTATTACATTTGCTTCTCAATTGGCTAAAATTGAAAGTTTAAGAGATAAAGACAGTTTCTCTGATCTTGTTAGAGGTTTATATCTGTATGGCGCAAAAGTTGTTCAGCCGAAAGCTCTCGCAAAAATGGTTGTTACAGCACCCTCTGCACCTTCAGTTCCAACAGAACCCGAGGACGATTTAGAAGATACAGGAGCATAGTTCTGTCTTTTACCCCGGTAATGCATCTCCGGTAAAAATTTTTTATTCCGGAGGTGCATTGTTTAAAAAAATAATGAGGTAGTTTATGTTTGATAAGTTAAAAGAAACAATAAAAGAGCTTGCAAAAACCGCTGTTTTTAAAGCGGAAGAAGCTCTGGGAAGCAAAAAAGGGCAGGAAAAGAAGGAAATGGCAATTAAATATGTTATTGATAAAATTCCTTTGCCTGCTTTTTTAAAGCCGGTAATTTCAATTTTTTTGTCATCTTTTATAGATGACGCAGTTGAACTTGCGGTTGAATATATGAAAAGTGAGGAATAATGTTATGAATGGACAAAATATACAAAATATTTCATCCTATGCCGGTAATCAGCAAGCGGCGCAAGGAGTTCAACAGCCTTTGAATAACAATGCAGAAACATTTAAACAGATGGCTGTTAATGATTTAAAAACGATAAAAAATCTTGTACAAACAGGTGTTATGACCCAGGAACAAGGACAAAATTTAATGAATTATGTTACTCAAAAGGCGTTTGAAAAGTATACATTAAGTCAACAGAACGGTCAGATACCTGCTGCAGGACAAATGCAAAACAGTGTTCCGCCTGAATTTTTTAATAGAGACGGAAGAATTGATGTTTTTGATTATTTAAGGAACTCAAATGTCGCATTTGATGAGGATGAACTCTCTAAAATATCTGCACTTATAGAAAAAATAGAAAATACGGCAGTTGAAAGATATTTGAGAGAATTGCAGCACGAAAAAACATTAAACAGCGAAAATGAAAGCGCAAAACAGAGATTGCGTGCAAATGCACAAAACTCCGGTTATGACGGCTTAAATAATTTGGTTTTTACTCGTGAACAAATCGGCAAAATGAGCGGCGCAGAATTTGCTAGACACGAACGTGCGATTATGGACCAATTAAAAAAAGGTCTTATAAAATAGCAATATTCAAAAAATCTTTTAGGGAAAAACAGTCTTATTTTAAGACTGTTTTTTCTTAAAAGCTTGGAAAGGAAGTTTATGAACTATTTAGAACTTATAAATAAATGTCTTGTAGAATTAAATTATAAACAGGTTAATGCATTTTCGGAGCTTACAAAAAATGATCATAAGAAATTGAAAAATATTTTAAACATATTAAATTCGGAAATTTGCGGGTTTGACAGATGGAGTTTTCTTCTAAGAAAAGCGGAACTTGTTTTACCAGAAAATACAGGAGAAATCGAAAATTCAATTGACGGCAGAATTGAAACCTTAATTGCAGATGGAGCTAAGTTTGATTATTATGACGATTTTGAAACGTTTTTTGTTAACTCTCAACCTCAAAATACGTATAGTTTGTTTAATGATAAAATTTTGCTTCCGATTTTTAATAAAGACAAAAATATAGAAATTTTGTACTATACAAAAAATTGTGCAAAGAGTTCTGAAGGTGTTGAAAAATATTCAATGGAGTATGCAGACGATTCTTCTCTTATTCCTGATCCGTTTGCAGAGCCTTTGCTGGTGTATGGCGCCTGTATGCGTTTGAAAGGCAACCCCCAGCATGTTCGTTTTAACTACTGGTACAGTATGTATAAGGAGGCTCTTGCAAACATGCGTGCAAGAATTTCAGCAAGTATGGATGAGGCACCCTCAGTAAAATTGCATAGAAGGTAAGAAGGTGTATTTCAATATTTTTTACAGGTTTGTGAAACTTAGTGCGTCTACATACGTAGCATAAAAAAAACAGGAAGTTTAAAATTCATTTTCCCCTCCTGTTAAGATTTACACTAGCCGAAATATAAATAGCATGATTATTATACAATTTTTTTTCAAAAATTTCAAATTATACAAAGATTTGTAAAGAAAAATACATAATTTATACCATACAGGACGATGAAACAACTATCAAAACAACAAAAGAAATTTGTTACAGAATATATAAAATCTCTTAACGGAGAGCTTTCTGCCAGAAATGCAGGTTATAAATCTGCAGATCTGAAGGAAACCGCATCCAGACTTTTGTCGGAAGATTTAATTATTAAAGAAATAAAATTTCAGTTAAAAAATCAAATATCTTCTTTAAGAGTCAATAAAGGATATGTGGTTCAAAAACTTTTACAAATTGCGGAATTTTCTCTTGAGGAAGAAGACATTCTTGATAAAGAGGGATGTGTCACTGGCAAAAAGAAACTCCGTGACACATCTGCAGGTTTGAAGGCTTTGGAAAGTCTGTGCAAATACTTGGGTTTCAGTTCCTCGCAGGATGAGGCTGAATATAAATCCGCAAAAATTATAACAATTTCAAACCTTGATGACAGCAAAATTTAAAAAAGGAGAATTTTTATGAAAAACAGTAATGCAGAAGAGAGACTTTTGAATAACGCCTCTCTGGAAGATCTTATAAAAATGAAGATTGAAAAAGAGTTTATGGAAGATATGAAAAAATCGAAAAATAAAACTATTCCTAAAATTTATACTAATATAAAAAATGTTCCTCCTGACAAAATTTTCTCTAAATATGCCATATTCAAATATTTTAACCGTCATACAAAATGCGAAACTTATGTTAACGGAGTTCAGGCAGACGGAATACTCGGGATTCAAAACAGCATAAGAGAAAAGATGCTTAAAGGTGAATTAAATGCCTTTACTACCGATGATGCTTATGTGAAATTTGAGAAAGCGGTATTTTAATGGCTGAATTTAGAGATCCTTTTGATAGTCCTGCTTTTTTTGAGCAGGCTTTATTTTTATACACAAAATATTTGAAGTATCTTGAAGATGATTATGCATTGAACGGATTAACGGTTTACGATTATTTTTATAATCTTGTACAGAGAACTGCTCCTTTCTTTTTTGTCATAGTAGAAAGAGATACCGTAAGCGGTTTTGTATATCTTGATAATATTATCGGGAACTGTAATATGTTTCACAGTGCTGAGCTTACGACCTGTTTTGACAGGCGATTTTGGGGCGACTACACAAAAGAATGCGCTAAATTCTTTATAAATTACTGTTTTGAGAATTACGGCTTAAAAAAGATTAAGGCGCTTGTTTATCCGGATAATAATCGAGTGAAAACGCTTTTAAAGAAATCAGGTTTTGTAAAAGAAGCATTGCTCAAAAATGAAACTTTAAGAAATGGAAAGTTACAGGATATAGAAATATATTCGGTATTTAAAAAGTAGGTCTTAAAACAATTAGTAAAGGTGGTAAAAAATGAAGATAGAAACAGAAGATTTAACACAGAAACTTTCTGATACGGAAGAGAAATTTTTATCTGCAAGTATAATAGATAAATATGACAGATTTAATGAACAGCGAAGCGCACAGCTCACAGATATAAAGCTTGTTAGAGACGCAATATATAATTGCGATATTCCAAAAATAAACGGCTGGGATAACAGAGTAGAACTTCCTGATATTTATGAACTTGCTCAGACATTAAAATCACATATAAGTGAGAATTTGTATTCACACCCGGACGCAATGTTTGATGTATCCGGAACTACTCCGCAGACTCAAAGTTACGCAAACAGGCAGAAAGCTATGCTTGTAAATACTTTTGAACAAATGAATATTGAAAATGAAATTGAGAAGGTTATTGACGGAATAGTTGAAACAGGCGAAGCTACTCTTTTTGTCGGCTGGGAAACAAAGATTAAATCTATAAGACGTGCTAAAACTATTGAAGAGCAAATTCTTACACCTGATAAAAAAAGTTTTACAATTGATGAAAAGATTATTTACGATAATGCAAAGGTTAAATATATCAAATCTGAAGACTTTGTTTTTGACAAATATAATCGAGATAATTGGGATAAGTGTGCAAAAATTTACAGAACCTATTCAACAATAGATGAACTTTATTCAGATAAAGCAAATAACCTTTTGGATGACAGGAAGTTGGAAATATTGAAAGGAGTGGTGGCTTCAAGAAAATCGCAAAATAATGATGAAAACGCTGTGGAAGGCAAAAAAGTAGAAATTTTGGAATTCTGGGGAGATATTGAGTTATCAGACGGAACACTTTTGAAAAATTGGCTGATAGTTGTTGCAGCAAGACGTGAAATAATACGTTTTGAAAGCAATCCGTTTGTGATAAATCCGTTTATTCACGCAAATATTATAGAATCTCCTGTTACAGGCAGAGGGATTTCTCCTCTAAGAGTAGCCTTAATTCTGAATAGTCTTGCCTCAACTATATTGAATAAGCAGATAGATGCGCTTACTTTAATGATGAATCCTCCTTATCTTGCTCCGAAAGGCTGTTTTAAAGGACAGCAGGATGTAAAACCCGGAAAAATTATAGAATACGATGCGGCATTAATGCCTACAGCACCGACTCCGTTGTCATTTGACAAAGCTATGGTCGGCTGGGATTTCTTAAATTATTTTAAATCAACAATTGAAAGTGCAACGGGAATTTTTAAGAATATGGCAGGAAACCTTCAGTCAGCAGAACGTACCGCAACGGAACTTAATTATTCTGTAAGCGGTCAGGAAGCACGATTAAATATGATGTTAGATGCAATCAACAGAAAAATAATTGTTCCTATGGTAGAAAAAACTGCTGAAATAATTTCGTATTTCAAACTTGGGAAAGAGCTTATCGGCGTTAATGACAGGGGTAAAACAAGCTTTATGGAAATTGATGATAATGTCAGAAACGCAAACTATGTTTATCGATATGGAGATAGAAGGGCATCATTTGAGAGAAAATCCCGCTTAAAAGAGTTGTTTGAAGTAGTGAGTTCATTTGCTCAAGTGCCTGAGGTTGAGGAGAAAATTGATTGGCTTGAGTGTTTTAAATTTGCACTTGAACAATACGGGATAGAGAACGCAAATAATTTTTTACTTGAAGAGAATAAATCATAGTGCCGCATTAGCGGCACTTTCTCCCTTAAATAAACACGACCAAAAGTATTATATACAAATAAGAGTTTTTTAGTAGAATATAATTATGAAAAAAATAATTTTAGTAATAATGTTAATACTCTTTCAAATACCTGTTTTCGGTGAAGATATTCCTCCACGCGGAGTAGAGATGACAAAGGAAACTAATCCAATATTCTGGAGCTATTTGGAGGATTATAGTTGTGCATTAAAAGAAGCGTTTGAAGATGCAAAGATTTTTCACCTTCGGGGTTGGGGAGCTGCTTACGAATTTATAATAACCCGTAACGGTGAAATTAAAGACTTGAAGGGTTCTGTTTTCCAAAATGATTACTATAACAAAAAAGTAAAAGATGTAATATTATCCGTAAAGCCCTCCCCGTTTTATGAAGGTATGAATGCAGAAGATATGCTGTTTGATGTTTATTTAGGTTATCAAAGTTATGAAGATATAGATATATATAATGGATTTCATATTAAATATAATAGAGATATTTTTGGAATAAGTATAGATCTAGACAAATAAAATTAAGAAATAGTTTGAAAGCATGATAATGAAGAAACTAATTTTAGTAATAATGTTAATACTCTTTCAAATACCTGTTTTCGGTGAAGATATTCCTCCACGCGGAGTAGAGATGACAAAGGAAACTAATCCTATATTCTGGAGTTATTTGGAAGATTATAGTATAGCATTAAAAGAAGCCTTTGAAGATGCAAAAATATTTCACCTTCGGGGTTGGGGTGCCGCTTATGAATTTATCTTAACGCGTAACGGTGAAATTAAAGACTTGAAGGGTTCTGTCTTTCAAAATGATTACTATGACAGAAAAGTAAAAGATGTAATATTATCAGTAAAGCCCTCCCCGTTTTATGAAGGTATGAATGCTGAAGATATGCTGTTTAGAGTTTATTTAGGTTATCAAAATTATGATGATATCTATATACATAGTGGATTTCATCTAAGATATGACCGAAAAATTTTTGGAATAAGTATAGATTTAGATAAATAATTAAGAATAGCTGAGAAGTATGATTTTTACAAACCGCTGAGAACAGCGGTTTTATTTTAATGTGAAAAAATAGAAAGGAAGGTAAACATGAACAAACATGCAATGGCTAATGAATACAAAATTTTATGCTCGGAAGCAAACAAAATGGTGAAAATGAAAGATGGTGCCACTACATCAAACGGTTGGACAAAGATTGACGGTGATTATGACCGACGAAGCAATTTTAAAGCTGTTCTTTATGAAAAAGATGGACAATATGCTATTTGCTTTGTGGGAACAGACAGGTTCAGTGCAAAAGACTGGGGTGCAAATGCTAAAATGGCTTTGACAGGTGAAAGTAAACAAATTAAACTAGCTCAAGAATTTGCAGAGAATATGCTAGATAAGCCATATGGCTTAAATTCTAAAAACACTGTTTCAATCGGACATTCTGAAGGCGGTACAGAGGCAACGGTTGTTGGTGTTCAATATGGACTTAAGACTACAACTTTTAACGCTTATGGTGTCGGCGGAGATTATGTTGATAAGAATAAAAATTATGACAATCTGGTGACAAATTACAGAGATCCGCATGATCCGGTTTCAAAACTAAAAGAAAATGTTGGAATAACTTATATTATACCTAATACCCAGAACTGGTTTATGGCAAAAACTCCGTTCGGCTCTGTTCAGTCCCATGGTATTGATAATATGGGAGATTGTACACAGTCTGTTCCGTTGAACGAGTATAAAAAATCACATCCGTTCTTTATTAATAAAATTTCTGATGTTGATATTACAAGACAGGACATCGCAAATATGGAGCCTGACTTATTCAAAATATATGAAAGCGAGATTGATAATCGTCTTGCAAATAACCAAATAGGTGATTTGCAGCAGGAAAATACTCCTAACCCGTTTGGGAATTTGGGGAAAGAAACTTTTGATGAAGCCGGTGGATTAATCGGAAATAATAATTATTCAGAGTTTAATAAGTATCTTATGGCAATGGCTTCTTCTCCAATGCAAGAACGTAAGCAAAATTCAGAAAACTCCGGAGAAAGCAGAGAGTCCGGGAAATCCAAATCTTCATCAGGAAAAAGTTCAGGCAGCTCATCAGAAGGTAAATGGGTTACTATTAACGGAAATCACGTTTTAATTAAAGATTAGGGAATTATGTTATACAAATTATTAAAAGCTCAGAGGGAATTTTTAGAAATTCCCCATGATTATACATTGGATGTTGCGGTTTATCAGGGTGGTTACGGTTCGGGAAAAACTTTTGCAGGTTCGCTTCTGGGAATTTTGCTTGCATTAAAATTCCCTGGCGTCCGCGGACTTGTAGGCGCCCAGACTTATACTCTTGTAAGAGATACGACATTACAAACTTACTTTGAACATTTAGAAAATTTCGGTTTTGTTGAAGGTTTAGACTACGAATGGTCATCAACTTTGCAGAAACTTTCTTTTAAAAATGGCTCAGAAATTCTTTTCAGACATTTTGACGAACCGAATAAATTAAAGTCTTTAAATCTGGGCTTTGTAGAAATTGAGGAAATGTCTGATATTCCGTATGACACTTTTAAAATGCTTCTCGGGCGTATGAGGCAGAGGGTTAAAAAAGTATGGAAAAATTTCACATACCGTATTTTCGGGCATACAAATCCAGAGATGCAAAGAGGGTGGATTTACAAAACTTTTGTGGAAAATCCGGCTCCGAATTACAGGCTGATTACGGCTCCGACAACCCAGAATATTTATTTGCCCGAAGGCTTTTGTGATGAATTGAAAAAACTTTATGATGAACAGTATTACAATATTTTTGTTCTTGCTCAGAACGGGGAATACAATAACGGACTTGTAATAAAAGATTTTACTGATGCAAATATAAAAGACATTACATATCAGCCGGATATGGATTTGCATATTTCTTGCGACTTTAATGTTGATCCTATGTGCTGGGTTTTTGCGCATAAAACTGATGATAAAGTTTTTTATTTTGACGAAATTGCAATGGAAAATACAACAACCTCAAAAGCCTGTGATGAATTTTACAGACGATACCCTAATCATAAAGGAAAAGTAATTGTTAACGGCGATGCATCAGGCGATAACAGAAGCTGTACAAGCGAATATACAAATTATGTAATAATCAAGAAAAAGCTTCTGCAATACGGCTATGATGTAGAAATTCAGATAAAAGCATTTAATCCGCCTATAAAAAACAGAATTATGGCATTTAATGCAAAAGTCCGTTCCGCTGACGGCGAAATTTGTCTGTTTGTGGATAAAAAATGTGAGAAACTTCTTTATAACATTTATAACCTTAAATACAAAGAAGGTTCTTCCAAAATAGATATTCCGACTTACCAGCAGATTAAGCAGTCAAAAGAACTTAAATTTTTATCTCACCCTATGGATGCGGCATCATATCTTGTTGATTTTTATTGGCCGATAACGCTTTAAAGAAAGGAAATTATGGAAAAAATTATAGAATATTCCCCAATAATAATTGTTGTTTTAATGTTTTTTGTGCAGCAGAAGATTTTCGTAACTCCGGAACAGCTAGAAAAGAAACATCGGGAAATTGTGGAAGAAATAGAAGAAAAATTTGTTACAATTCATAGTTTTGTAGATTTAAAAGATCAGTTTTCTGAGGTAAAAGATAAAATTGACAAAATGTATGATCTTTTAATAGATTTGAAGTAATGTTAATAATTCGTTACATAAACCATATATTTTTTAAAGTTTTGCCGTAAAAAAGCCGTCAAACCGAATAACAGACATGTTGTTACTAAGATAATCGAAAGGAAAGCGTTACTGAAATGGGATTGGCAGCTTCACAAGCAAGATTTTTGGCCATAACATCAAGAAAAATGAATTGCGAGTTTCAATCCATGCAAATTGCTCAGCAAAAACTTTCTGTTACGCGTGATTTACAAAGAGCGTCTGAGGAGTATCAAAGTTCTTTAAATGCTACAAAACTTGTGTGGGATACTGTTGATGATGATACATACGATTTATCTTATGACTTGTTGATGCAGCCTTCTGCTCTTAACGAGTATGATCCGTATTTGATTACTGATTCTCAGGGCAAAATTGTTTTATCTACAAGTATGTTTGAGGCTGCGGTTGCTGCCAAAGTTATAGATGCAAAAACCGGCGACCCGATAGCGAAGCGCTCTATGGGAAATGATGATTCTACAACGGATGGTTCACGTAACGCATTTTTATATCAGCTTGGTGTCAGAAATCAGGCTGATGCATCTACTATTGAAGCAATAAAAGCATTAGGTGAAAAAGGTTATACAGCTTCAGGTGTTGGCGGAGAGATTATTGATAAAACACTTGCCAACTCCTTTACAACAAATGCATTTATTAGTTATTTGAAAAATGCGACTTATGCAGAAGATGTGACCGGCTCAGACGGCTCAGTCGAACACAGTGCAGGTGATGCTATTTATGGTATCAATCTTGTCGATCTGATTGGATCTGATAAGATATGTACAACAACATCTCCTGATAAAAATGCTGATGCAGGTAAAGTTATAATTACTAAAAACGGTGCGGCTATTACAGATACAAATGAATTATCTAAACTTACTCTTGGAGATATTGTGGACGGCAGTTATGAAATGTCCGGAGTAATGAGCGCCTCAGATTTATCTGCTATTGCAGAGAAGATTTTAGGAAATATGGCAAATACATTAGGTATGAACAATGCCGCTAATGTTCAAGGTTTGAACGTGGATCAGGAGTCTCAAGATGCTTTGAACAATGCCTATGAATTTACAAAAGCATTGTTAAATGCTACTCAGACTTCATCTTCCGGAGGGGAAAATACATATAATTCGGTGAAAAATGCAATCTCTACGGCACAGGGGACAAATAGTATTGTTCAAGGAACAAACAATATTTCTTCAATAAGTTTGTCAAATATGTTAAAGTCTTATCTCACATATTTTGCGATTTCTATGGAAGGGTATGAAAACGGCTTATATATCGATAGTGATTCAGCAAAAGACAGCAGCTATGTCACAGATGAAATTGCATATAACTTTATTATAAAAAATGATAATGCTATGACAGAACAGGATGCATTAAATGCTGATTTTTATAATATGCTGTATAACCAGTTATGTATGAACGGTGCTTGTACAGATACGATGAAGCAGCAGCAGGTAACAGATTCGGATTATTTAAATTTAGCATTGAAAAACGGGCAGTTGTTTTTATCAACACTCAATAATGACGGGTATTATTATCAGGGACATTATACCGCCAGCGGGCATATCGCGGAAGTTCAGGACGAAGATGCAATTGCTCAGGCTGAGGCTGAATATAACGTCAAGAAAAACCAGTTAAACTATAAAGAACAATCACTTGAATTAAAGATGAAAAATATTGATACTGAACTTTCAGCATTAACAACTGAATATGACACTGTTAAAAACTTAATAAGCAAAAACGTAGAAAAAGTGTTCACGATGTTTAGTACATAATAATAAATTTTTCATTAAGATTTTAAACAAATTTTCCTTGTCCATGCTAGTATTAAAATAAGTAGTACCGGAATGGAGAGGAAAATTTTATAATGTTAAGTTTTTTATTAAAGATGTTGGGTGATCCTAACGAAAAAAAAGTTAAAAGTATTATGGGCATCATTGACCATATTAATGCCCTTGAACCGCAGTTTGAGCAGTTGACTGATGCAGAATTGAGAGCAAAAACAGACGAGTTTAAAGAAATTCTTGCCAAACGCCCGACATCTAAAGATTTTAAAACTGATAGAAAATTAGAAAAAGAAGCTCTGGATAAAATTTTACCTGAGGCTTTCGCAACTGTTAGAGAGGCCGGTAAACGTGTCTTAAATATGCGTCATTTTGATGTCCAGCTGATAGGCGGATATTTTCTTCATAACGGTCATATTGCAGAGATGAGAACCGGTGAAGGTAAAACTCTTGTTGCTACACTGCCGGCCTATTTGAATGCATTAACCGGCAAAGGTGTTCATGTAATTACGGTAAACGATTACCTCGCCAAACGTGACAGTGAATGGATGGGGAAAATTTATAAATTTTTAGGGCTTTCTGTTGGTGTAATTCTTTCCGGCGGTAGAACAGCAGATGATTTTATGGCTAAAAAAGCTGCTTATGACTGCGATATTACTTATGGTACAAATAACGAATTTGGTTTTGATTATCTTCGTGACAATATGGCATCAAGTCTCGATATGCTTGTTCAAAGACCTTATAATTACGCTATTATTGATGAAGTTGACAGTATCTTGATTGATGAAGCCAGAACTCCTTTGATTATAAGCGGTCGTCTTGAAAAATCCGCGGAAACTTATCAATTAATGGCCAAAGTAGCTCCGCAGCTGGAAAAGGTTAAAGATTATGAGGTAGATGAAAAAAATAAAAATATTATTTTGACTGAAGACGGTATTGACAGAGCTCAGGAAATCATAGGCGTTAAAGATTTGTTTGATATTAATACCCAGTATGCACATCATCTTCTGCAGGCTTTGAAAGCAAAAGAATTATTCGTGCGAGATACCGATTATGTAGTTAAAAACGGTGAAGTTGTTATTGTTGATGAATTTACCGGTCGTTTAATGGAGGGCAGACGCTGGTCTGACGGACTTCATCAGGCGATTGAAGCTAAGGAAGGAGTAAAAATTCAGGATGAAACTCAGACTCTTGCAAGTATTACTTTCCAGAACTTGTTCAGATTATACCCGAAACTTTCAGGTATGACCGGTACTGCTATGACAGAAGAAGCTGAATTCGGCAAAATTTATAATCTTGAAGTTACAACAATACCGACAAATAAACCTGATATCAGAATTAATTATCCTGATGTAATTTATAAAACAGAACGCGCGAAATTTAATGCTGTTGTTGAAGATATTATAAAAATGCATAAAATAGGGCGTCCGGTACTTGTCGGAACAATCAGTATTGAAAAATCCGAATACGTATCGGCTCTGTTGAAGCAAAAAGGCATTCCTCATCATGTATTAAATGCAAAACACCATGAAAAGGAAGCTTATATTATTGCACAGGCAGGGCGTGTAGGAGCTGTCACAATTGCAACTAATATGGCAGGACGCGGTACGGATATTCTGTTAGGCGGAAACGCAGAATTTCTTGCAAAAGATATGCTTGATAATAAAGGGGTTACGCCTGAAAGTCCGAACTACGAAGAAGAAAAAGAAAAAGCGTTGAAAGAAGCCCGCTCAATTACAGAAGCTGAACATGCTAAAGTTGTAGAAGCCGGCGGACTTCACGTTATTGGTACGGAACGCCACGAATCACGCCGTATTGATAATCAGCTGAGAGGTCGTGCGGCTCGTCAGGGTGATCCGGGTTCTACAAGATTTTTCTTATCTCTTGAAGATAATTTGATGAGAATTTTTGGCGGTGATAAGATTACTGCCCTTATGAATATGCTTAATGTAGAAGAGGATCTTGCAATTGAAAATACTCTTATAACAAAACAAATTCAGTCAGCACAGAAAAAAGTTGAAACTTATCATTTTGATATAAGAAAGTCAGTTCTTGAATACGATGATGTAATGAATATTCAACGTGAAAAATTTTACGCACAGAGAAGAAAAGTTCTTGCAGGTAAAAATCTGTCAGAAGATATATATTACATGATTGAGAAAGAAATTGACAGATTGCTAAGAAGCTATATTGCTCCTGATTTGCATCCGGAAGAATATGTTTATGAAGATTTGCAGACAATGATTAAAGAACTTCACTCTATTATTCCGCAGCTGTCAGGTGTTCAGGTTTCTGATGTTCAAAATTTAAGATTTGAACCTATTTATGATAAATTGAAAACGCTTGCAATTACTGCATACAGGCAGCATGAAGAAGAAGTTATTAATTTCTATAATCAGGTTATTTCTCAATACGATCCGGAGGCTGTTCCACAAGAGGCTTTTAGTGAAAATAATGTAATCAGAAATCTTGAAAAAGATATATTGCTCCGTGTAGTTGATAATAAATGGATTGATCATCTTCATAACATTGATATGTTGAGAGAAGGTATTGGCCTTAGAGCTTACGGTCAAAAGGATCCGCTAATTGAATACAAGCGTGAAGCTTATGATCTGTTTAATAAAATGATGTATGAAATTCAGGGCGATACCGTAAAACACCTGTTTAGAACAAAATTCGGCATACAGGTTATCGGACCTTCTGATGAAGATGTAGCCTAAATTATTTTTAAACTTGAATTTTAATAAAAAATAGCCTATAATTAGTATAGGTTATTTTTATTATTGAAAGGAGCGATTATGAGAAAATTATTAAATTTGTTAGCTCGGGGGGGGGGCGCTTTTTAGCTCTTTGCCTGAATTTTGAAAGTTTATTCAAACCTGCCATGCCGGTTCAAGTGTCACGCTTTGGATTTACTTTGGCTGAAGTGCTTGTAACATTGGGTATTATCGGTGTAGTTTCAGCGATGACAGTGCCGACATTAATGCAAAATCATCAGCGAAAAACTTATGTAACCCAGCTTCATAAGTCCTATAATGAGCTCAGTCAGGCGCTTTTGCAATACCAAACTGATAAAAATGCAGTAAATCTAACAGAAGCAGGCCTTACTACTACTGCAGCAATTCAATCTTTTGTAAAAAATTATTATAAAATTGTGTCAGAATGTGATACAATGACATCACCATGTTTTGCGGACAGTTATAAAAATTTAAATGGCACTGTTGAAAATTCATTTGATGCAACGCCGAAATCTTATGTTATAGCAAGCGGAGCAGCTATACGTCCTTTATATAGTAATGCTGACGGCAAAATTTTTAACATGGCCGTTGATATAAACGGGCAGCAGGGGCCCAATATTGTCGGCAGAGATTTGTTTTTTATGGGCGTATATAATAACGGAACAATTGACACCTGGGTAAGCGGTAGTTCTGTTCCTTTAACTGATGAGCAACGTAGTAAGGCTTCAGGAAATTGGTTGCCTTTTGCCAATATATTGAATGACAATTGGGAAATGACATATTAAATTTTTTGTATATTTTTGATAAGGCGGGAAAATCTTCCCGCTTTTTTTGTATTTGTTTGCTGTAGAATTATAGTAGTGAAATATTAAGAAAAAGGAAATTTTTATAATGCTCAGAACCGGAATTGTAGGCTTGCCGAATGTTGGAAAATCAACTTTATTTAACGCTTTAACCAGTGCAAAAAATGCGCAGAGCGCTAATTACCCGTTTTGTACTATTGAACCTAATATCGGAGTTGTTAATGTCCCCGATGAAAGGTTGGAAATTCTTGCAAAATTTTGTAAAACAGATGTGATAATCCCGACAGCAATTGAATTTGTGGATATTGCTGGTCTTGTGAAAGGTGCAAGCAAAGGAGAGGGATTGGGAAACCAGTTTTTACATAACATAAGAGAAGTTGATGCAATAATTCAGGTTGTAAGATGCTTTGATGATCCGAATACAATTCACGTTGCAGGAAAAGTTAATCCTCTGGATGATATCGAGGTTATCAATACGGAATTGGCTCTTGCAGATATGGCATCTGTTGAAAAACAGATTGCAAAAGTTTCTAAAACCGCAAAATCGGGCGATAAAAATGCAGTTTTGCTTCTTTCTGTTTTAGAAAAAATGCAAAAATTGCTGGAAGATGCAACATTTATCAATGTAAAAGAGCATTTTAACGAAGACGAAATTCCTGTTGTAAAACAGCTTAATTTAATGTCTACAAAACCGGTAATTTATGCTGCTAATGTTTCCGAATACGATTTGAAAGACGGTAATTCTTATACAGAGCAGGTTAAAGAATATGCCTCAAAGCATAGTGCAGAAGTTGTTTTGATTTCTGCAAAAATAGAAGAGGAACTTGCGGAACTCGGAGAAGAGGAAGCTAAAGAATACTTGAAAGAACTTGGTATTGAGGACAGCGGAATAAACAGAATGATAAAATCCGTTTATAAACTTTTGAATTTAAGAACTTTTATTACTGCCGGTGAAAAAGAAGTTCATGCATGGACAATCCCTGCAGGAGCCAAGGCTCCGCAGGCCGCAGGTGTTATACATACCGACTTTGAAAAAGGTTTTATAAGAGCAGAAATTACTCCTTATGAAGAGTTTGTAAAAAATGGTTCTTATGCTGCCTGCAAAGATAAAGGGGTTACACGCCTTGAAGGTAAAGATTATATTGTTCAGGATGGTGATCTTGTTCATTTTAGATTTTCAGTGTAATTAGCCCGACCTGCTAATTTATTCTTTGTAATTTTAGGCTTTTAATAGTTTTATGATGATTGATGATATAACAGCAAACCTGAAAGAGTTTTTCTATACAAATAGAACTAAAGATGTTAATTTTAGAATTAAGCAGCTAAAACTTTTGAAAGAAAACATAAAACATTATGAGCCGGAAATAGTTCAGGCTCTTCGCGATGATTTAAGAAAATCTGATTTTGAAATATATACAACAGAAATTGGTTTTATTCTAAAGGAAATAGATTATGCCATAAAACATTTGAAAAAATGGACAAAAACGGAACGAGTATCAACTCCTGTTTACCTGAAACCTTCAAATGGGTATATTTTAAAAGAACCATATGGTGTGATATTAATCATAGTTCCGTTTAATTATCCTTTTCAACTGGCATTTTTGCCTTTGATAGGTGCAATTTCTGCCGGAAACTGCGCGGTTGTTAAACCATCTAAACGGACACCTGCTTCTGCTCAGGTTATTTGCAGAATAATAGCACAAACTTTCAGCGAAAATTATGTGAAATGTATTTTACCTGCTCAAATTCCGTCATCAGAAGTTTTGTCAGGAGATTTTAACTATATATTTTTTACAGGAAGCACTGAAACAGGTAAAAAAGTTGCAGAGACTGCTGCCCAAAAACTTATTCCGTATACTCTGGAACTTGGGGGAAAAAGCCCTGTAATTGTTGATAAAAATGTTAATATAGAACAGGCTGCCAGAAAAATTGCCTGGGGGAAATTTCTAAATGCAGGTCAAACCTGTATAGCTCCTGACTATGTTCTTGTACATGAGGATGTAAAACGGGAGCTTATAGATCTATTAATTGCATCAATAAAATCTTTTTACGGAGTTTTTGCTCAGGAAAGCAAGGATTACGGCCGCATTATTGATACTGATGCTTTTAGAAAACTTAAAGAGTTGATTTCTCAGGAGGTTCAAAATATTATTTATGGAGGGGAAACTGACGAATGCGGATTATATATTGAACCTACACTTCTTAATATTCAGTCTTATGACGCTCCCTGCATGCAGGAAGAAATCTTTGGACCGATACTTCCGATAATTTCATACAGTAATATTGAAGAAGTAATAGAAAACTTACGAGGAAAGCCGGAACCCTTAGCTTTATATGTTTTTTCAAAAGAAAAGGAATTTTATTGGAAGATTATAAAAAATCTTTCTTTTGGCGGAGGTGCGGTTAATGATACAATTCAGCATACATCCTGTGTTGAAATGCCGTTTGGCGGTTTTGGATATTCCGGAACAGGAAGGTATCATGGAAAATATACATTTGATACTTTTACACATTTGAAAAGCATTATGGTAAAAAATCCGGATATTGATATGAATATAATGTATCCGCCGTATTCATCAGATACTGTAAAAAAGATCAGAAAATTTTTTGGCTAATTGAATAAAAATGCCCGTTTTAAGCGGGCATTTTTATTATTTACTTAAGATTGCAAGTTTTTCACCAATATTGTATTTTTCTTTATTAACCTGTGAATATGGATTTGAGACAATATTATATTGAGGGTTATACATTACCCTTCTTCCGGTGAAACTTGGCTCATGGTAAAGAATTAAAGTTGAATCTTTAAATTTAATCGGAGCCTGATCAGGCCCTGTTATCTGGTTTTTATCATTTACATAATATATTGTATGGTCGTTTTCATTTGCATTTCTAAATTTCATACCGGCTTTCAAACCGCCTTTGAGTCCTACTTTTCCGCCTCTGTCTTCATTCAGGTCAATACAGTTCAAAGTAAGTTCTGCAGGGTCATAATATTTGTCAAATGTATGGTTTAAACCTGCTGTATTGAATACTGAAATTGTCATGGCTCCGTTCGGGCTTTGTCTGAGCAACGCAGAGACCTGCGTATCACCTTCTACGGTTTTTTCAAAGTTTTCTTGTGTTTTATTTGTATCATCTTTATAAACATCATACTTAAAGTGTGCATTTTGTTCTTTTAATGCAAATGGAGTACCGTCATTAAGAGGTTGAAGTTCAGGTCTTGTACGAAGTTTGAATGCGTTAAGCATATTATCTTTATGTTTTTTTACGAATGCTTTGAAACTTGAACTATCCTGATCGGCCCAGTCCTCACGTATTACATTACGGTTTTGCAGATATATATTTTTGGTTGTAGTTTCATAACCTGTAGAACCGTATTCATCTCCTGCAAATAGCGTTGGATTTCCTAATAATGCAACAAGAAATTTTGTCTGTCCGAGAAGTCGTGACATTGCAGGATCAATAATTCTTTCCAAAGTCTGGTCTTTAAGTTTTTCCCTTTCTTCCGGTGTTAATCTTTTATTTGCATCATGTTCCAGGTAATCCATTTCATCGAGAACAATATCCAGTGCTATACTATAATCTTTTGATCCGAAACCTTCTGCTTCAAATAATTTGCCTTTATAGTAACCGTTAGATATATTTTTTAAAGCCTGAATCATTTTGTCATATATATAGTCTTTTTTGTATTGGCTAAAACCGAGTTTTTCTTTTGCTTTACCCATTCCGCTGGCAATTGCCTCACATTTTGCAATAGTGAGATTGCTTACACGATTAAAATTATAGTTGTCAATAGAATCCTGATTTACATTTTCTCCGTATTTTACACCGTTAAGAATTCTATAGGCTCTTTCGCGGTAATGATTTCCTTTTTCTGTTAAATCTGTGTAAACCAGATCCATATCCATTGAAAATCCGTCAAGAGCACGGCATTTATCATGGTTGCCTGCAAATGTATATGAATAAATTAACGATTCCAGTGAGCCGGAATTCAGGAAGTTATCACCGCCGACAAGTTTTTCAAGAATAGTTTTTCCCTGATCGTAACCCTTTTCGGGACTGCTGTTTCCGTCAAAGTCAAATAGTTTACCGAAGATTTTAGTTATATCAGAAGAGAACCAGTCATAATTTGCAGTTGTTGTGAACCCTGCTTCATTAAGCAGTTTTCTCATTGCTTCTGTCTTTCCGGCAAATCTTTCTCCGGATTTGTCTCCGTATCCGTCAGTATATATATCGCCTAAGTCAGTAACTTCTGCTGCAATATATGCATCAGGGTGATATTCTTTAACTGCATCAGTAAATCGTGACCAGAATTCAATAATTTTATTCCATGTATATTGAAAATCGGTTTTCTTGTTTCTTAGCGATTCAATATCACCTATATCTTTTGTTGCATCAATTCTCCAGTCCAAACCGGCTTCACTTCTGTCAACAATCATTTCCGCAAGCTTAAAACTGTCGAGATTTGTGCCCTTGATTGATTTTACTAAAGCGCTTGCCAGTTTTTCTTTATCAGCTGCCGGAATATTTCTTATGCCGCGTCTCAGGTGATTTACAAGTGAAATTGCTTCATCTTCCGGACTGTCTGCAATAATTCCCATTCCGGAAAGAGATGTATTTTTTAAAGTTTTGTAGTCATCATATGTAATTTCACCATTTTCTTTATCGTAGTAAAACATTATTTTGGGAGCTACTGCTTTTATAACTGCAAATCTTGCAATTTCGGAAGTCAAAAACGGGATTACATATTTACCATACGGAGTTGAATTACCATATTGGTCATGAAGTTTATTATCAGCCGGCAGTTTTGATTCTACAGCTGTTAATATTTCTTTTGCAAGTGCATACATCTCTTTTGAATACATTTTATCCGTAAGTTCATAAGCATCTTTATATTCCGGTCTCAGGTGCATATTGCCGTTCTGATACATTTCGTATCTTGAAACACCTATTTGATCTTCTTTAGTTGCACGTTTTGAGATATATGGCGAAGCAAGTACAGATACAATATCATCCCCGACTTCAATTGAATCTAGAGGTACATCCATAAGTCCCTGAACGATATAGTCATTATATGATTCTACAGATTCAGCACCTGTAAGATTATATCGGTCTTTCAGGACATTTGCAATTACTTCTTTTGATATATTCAAATTTTTAGGGAATACTCTTCCGTTGGACTGGTCTTTAATTAATTTATGAATATCATCAGCATTCATATTTTGAATATTACGTAAATGCTGGGCGACATTAAGATTTAATATCTGATTAGTTTTTTTTGTCCAGTACTGGGCAGAGCTGACTGCATAATCCTGTACTTCCATATTTTTACGTTTTAGCAGTGCAATTTTCTGGGATTTTTCTCTAGGGTCATCTATATTTTTTAAAGCCTGAGTATCGCTGTGCGAATATACATAATTTAATTTCGCAATATCTGGGTTTGCGTCCCAGGTATAGAAACCGCTCTCATGTTTTCCGTCAAGTCCGAAATATTCAAATTGTGCAACTGTACGTGTACCTATACCGCTTTTTAAATCAATTCGTTTATTTTGAGGTGCAGTTTTATTGTAAGCACTAATTTTTTCTGCATTTTCTTTGTATGTTTCCGGATTAATCCTGAAATGATAAGGTATTACAGTATCATTATGGTTGTTTATATCCAGATAATTTTTATCAAATCGTTTATATGCATCAATTAATTCTTTATTTGATAAATTATCAGCATGGACAAGTCTGTCATCATAAATTTGGATATATGTTGGTTTATTTTTATCGTATTTAACAGATTTAACACTTATAGTTCCGTCATCTCTTTGTTTGAATTCATATGGAGAGTTTATTAATCTGTGTGTGACATGTTCTATGTTTTTGCCGAAAACGCCAAGGCTAAGCGGGCTGTCTTGAAGTCCCGAAATATTAAACCAGTAAAAATACGGGGACTGTTCTCCCCATTTTAATATGTGCTGGAAGTGAACACCTTCAAGACCTTCATTAACATAGGCTCCGTCGGAAACCAGATTCATTCCTTTGGCAAAAAGTTTTCTCTGGATAGAAGTATAGTTGTTTATATTTCCAAGACTCTGTGCCATTTGGAAGCAGTTTTTATTCCAGTAGGCATGGGCTGTTAAGCTATCGTCAGTAAATAGCGGAAGTGTAATGATTCTTGTAAAGTTATCAAGTTCGCCTTCTTCAAGTGATCTTTCAATACCGGCAAGGGAACCGCCTATTTTATTGGCAAAGTTTTTAGAAGAACTTAGCAGATTTACTATTTCTTCAGGAGACTTCATTACAATATTATTTTTATTGTCATATTTCCATATAACGTTGTGGCAATCCGGAACAATAAGTTTCATTGCTCCGCCTTTAGAAACAGTTGATGCTCTGTCCGTAACTATGTTATAAACATCATAAGCATTATGAGTATTAACTGACGGATTAATCATATTTCCGGGATCTAACACATACATTGGAGGGGCAGAGTGATTATCTTTCGGATAAAGTTTATAATGATATGCAAAAGGTTCATCCGGTGCAATATCAAAATCGCCGGCTAAATCTATTTTAGTAGCTTTACCGCTTTCAAGCTTAATCCCGCGTTCTTTATTGGGGTTTTCGTCACGTATAGAATCTAATTTATCTAAAATTTTGACAATACTGTAATTATTATTTGCATCTTTTTTTACGGAATAAAGCTCAAGATAACAGTCGTATTTACTGTCATCATATACATAGTTAAATTCATATTCTTTATCACCGTATTCAGATTTTACAGGTTTGTAACCTTCAAATTTTACATTATTTTTTACATTCGGTTGATTTAAATTTAGACTAACTTTCACGTGAAAACTCCTTACTACTAAATTTATAACTCAACTAAAGAAAATTTTTTGACATCATGTATTATATTATTAAGAAATTTTTACAATAAAAGATTTAAGATGTCTTTCTTGTTATAATTCAGCTTAAAAAGGAGAAAATTAAATGCAAGTTATGGATATGAAATGTGATATTAAAGACATAAATCTGGCTGATCAAGGCAGAAACCAAATTGAGTGGGCATTTAAAGATATGCCTGTTTTAAAACAAATTCAGGAAAGATTTATTAAAGAACAACCGTTTAAAGGTTTGAAACTTTCGGCTTGCGTTCATGTAACAAAAGAAACTGCAGCATTATGTGTTGTTATGAAAGCAGGCGGTGCGGATGCAATTCTTGTTGCTTCAAATCCTTTATCAACACAGGATGATGTTGCTGCTGCTCTTGTAAAGCATTACGGTATACCGACATTTGCCGTTGCCGGTGAGACTGTTGAGCAATATAAAGCTCATATTCAGGAAGCTTTAAATCATAATCCTGATATTATTATTGATGACGGGTGTGATATTGTCTCTACAATTCATGCTGAACGTCCCGAATTAGCATCAAAAATTATAGGCTCTACAGAAGAAACTACAACCGGTATTATAAGACTTCAGGCTCTTGAAGCTCAGGGAGAACTAAAGTTCCCTGCTGTAGGAGTAAATACAAGTTTGACAAAACACCTTTATGATAATCGTTATGGTACGGGACAGAGTTCAATGGACGGGATTATCAGAGGTGCAAATATCCTTATAGCAGGTAAAACTGTTGTTGTTTCCGGTTATGGATGGTGCGGCAGAGGATGCGCGCTTCGTGCTAAAGCATTGGGAGCAAATGTTATTGTATGTGAGGTTGATCCGCTTAAAGCTCTTGAGGCCGCTATGGAAGGTTACAGGGTTATGCCGATTGCCGAGGCTGCAAAAGAAGGCGATGTGTTCCTCACTGTTACGGGTGACAAACATGTTGTTGATGTTCAGCATATTTTGAATATGAAAGACGGCGCATTTTTAGCTAATTCCGGTCACTTTGACTGGGAGATTAATGTCGCAGGTTTGAAAAAGCATGCTGTTGAAATTCGTGAAATTAGACCTAACCTTGAAGAATACAAGCTTGATAACGGAAAATCTGTTTACGTATTTGCTCAGGGCAGACTGGTAAATCTCGTAAATGCGGAAGGACATCCAGCAAGCGTTATGGATATGAGTTTTGCAAATCAGGCTTTAGGTATTGAATTTCTTGTTAAAAACAAAGGTAAACTTGAAAATAAATTATATACACTTCCTCATGAAGTTGATGTTAAAATTGCGGAATTAAAGCTTAAATCAATGGGCATTGATATTGATATATTAACTCCGGAGCAGGAAGAATATCTTCATAGCTGGAAGATTGATTAATAAACTTAAAATAAATATGAAAGAAGTACCGTTGAGATTAGCTTGAGGGTATTTCTTTTTCCGAGTTTGTTTCGCTCTTGCCATAGAAATCTTATTGTTTCGGGACGGATTTTTAAATTATTCTGTATATTTATTTTTGTAATATAGTCGCTGTGCAGTCTTTTATCCCCTGTTACCAGAGAGCAATTGCCTGCATTATTTTTGTGGCGCCTGTAACCTATAAGAGGGGTGAAAATTATTGCCGAACCACCGATTAAATTTGCGAAATTGAACAAAAATTTATCGGGACAAATTTTCCACTTATCAGTATTTTTATAATCCGATATTAATTCTATGGATGCTTTTCTGAACATTGCAGAACTGTTAGGGGACCAGTACCAGCCTCCGAAACGTCTATTTTTTAATATTTTAAAATTGCTTTTTTCTCCTGCCAGCAAAGTCTCAATTTTATCACAATGCGGAGATGCATTTGAATACATCGTGTGAATTTCGTCATCTTCTCCGATTTCAACAATCTGACAGGAGGTAAAAGAAACAGAAGTCTCAAGGTGAACTCTTATGTGGCTTTGAGTATATTCTGGTATAAGCACATCATCACTGTCTATAAAGCTTACAAACTGCCCTTTTGCGGCTTTAAATCCTGTTATCATTGATGCCAGCTGTCCTAAATTTTTTTCATGCTTTATTAATGTAATTTTTAAATCCTGATTATAAGAAATAAATTCTTCTATAATCTCACAGGAATTATCCGCAGAACAATCGTCGACAATTATTATCTCAAAGTTTTTATAAGTCTGTGCCTTAATACTTTCAAGCGTACTTGTGATAAATTTGCCGTAATTATAAGAGGTTACAACAAATGAAACAAGCGGAAGTTTAAGCATTTTCACCGTTATTTTTCCCTTCTGCAAGAAGTCTGTCCATTTTTCTGTTATGCATAATAGAAGAAATAAATGCGAGAACTATAAAGCCTAAACCTATACCACCGGTAACAACTTCCGGAATTTCTTTAACTGTAGATATCAGCATAAGACAGGCAAGAGCTCCGATAGCCCAGTGTGCACCGTGTTCAAGGTATAAAAACTGTTTTAATGTTTTCTTTTCTACAAGCATAATTGTTAAAGAACGAACAAACATAGCACCGATTGCAAGACCGATTGAGATGATTATAATGTCTTTACTTAAGGCAAAAGCTCCCAGAACACCGTCTAAAGAGAATGATGCATCAATTAATTCAAGATAAATAAAGCTGATAAGTCCTGTGCATCCGGCCCCTTTTGCTGCACAGCTGGCAAGACGCATTTCTTCATGTTTTTCAAGATAATGAGTAAAGCCGTCTATGGCAAGATATGTTATAATCCCTGAAATACCTGCAATCATAACATGTATTTTTTGTTCTGCCGGAACAAAGTTTTGTGTTGCAATAAGCATCAAAAGAGAAAGAATAACTTCAATACCTTTTATATGGTCAAAATGTGACAACCAGTTTTCAATCGGTTTAATCCAGTGAACTTCTTTCTCATGATTGAAAAAGTAATTAAGGAAGAGCATAATCAAAAACATCCCGCCAAAAGTAACAATAGGAGCATGGGTTTGATGCAGGTAATAAGCATATTTGTCAGCATTTGTCAGCGCAATTTTTGCAACTTCTATCATACTTAATTTAGCAAAAATAGAAACAACTAATATTGGAAATACAAATCGCATCCCAAAAACAGCTATTATAATACCCCATGTTAAAAATCTATGCCTCCATTTGTGGCTCATTTTTTCAAGTTTCATAGCATTAACTACAGCGTTATCAAAGGATAAACTAACTTCCAATATCCCAAGAACTATTGCAATAAATACACAGGTCAAACCTGTCCCGCTGTGAACGTGCTCACCCCATAAATATGCGCCGATTAAACCCGCTATTGTTACTATATATGAACCCAAAAAATATTCCAGCATTTCTTTTTCTCCTTATTTAATTATTTTGATTATACTTAATTATACTTAAAAATTTTTTTTCGTAATCATTCAATATTTGTATAAACTTGAAAAAAGTAATAAATTAATATATAATTAATACTGTAGTAATAATTATGGAGCATAAAAATGAAGAAGATTAATTTCCTTGAATTTATCGGGGGGGGGGCGATTTAAGGCCTTCCGGACGCGGGTTTTGGTCCTATACACTTGCCGAGATAGTAGTAGTAATGTTGATTATCGCTGTTGTTGTAGCAGTCAGTATCGGTATAACAAAAGCGAAATTAGATAATATCATCTCCTATACTTATTATTCAGCATATTCGTCCTTACGACAGATATCTACCGAGATGTTAATCAATTGGGATCCAAGCGATCCTGAGTATAAACAGGCTTTACATAAGCAGGATTATAATTCTCTTTTAGCCTCTAAATTTCAACAATTTCATCTTAGTTATGCACGTATCAAATCATCTTTAGCAGATATTTATTATAATTATATATTGTCGTCAAATATGGTAAAAGCAGCATCGGGCGGTTCTTCCACCCATACTTTTTATGCGTGTGCAGGGAGGAAAAGCACCCATGATTATATAGGTAGATTTGGTGGGCCACTTTATCATAACCCTTATACAGGCGCATGTGAGGATTATCTTGCTTCAGATACATCGCAGAATGGTGATGAACCTCTGGAAAAATGCCCTGGAACGATTAATGGTTATCCGACATTTGGTTACCCGGCTCTAAATGGTTGTAATAATCTTTGCGATAGCAATGATATTTTTGATCCTGACAGAGTGAAGAATTGTGGATTCATTAGGTCATCGTGGTCATATGATTATACTCCTGGGTGCTATACCAACACTATTGATCTTACTAGCATATGGAGTGATATAAACGAATATAAGGGATCTGAAGAACTTACCACAGATCATTCTGGCATGCGTCTTGTAAGCAGTTCATTGTCAGGTAATAACTGTTCATATACAATACAATGCCCTAGTGGTAAAGTCTGGACTAATTCTTATTCTAATGTCTGGGCTTGTGAAAATCCTTGTCCGAGCAATTATAGTTATGATGAGTCGAGCGGAAGTTGTGTTTGCAGTCGTAAGTGTTATCTAAGTGGTCAGGTATTAAATAAGGACACATGTGAGTGTGAGTATGAATGCTGGGACGGCAGTACCGCTAAGTATCAATCACAATGTCCTGACTATGTAACTTGTTGGGACGGTAGTAAAGCTCATAGCCAAAGTGAATGTCCCGCTTGTACAAAAAGTTGTCCATCCGGCTATAAATTAAACGAGAGCACTTGTAGCTGTGTTGCTGATGGCGGCTCAAGCTGTAATAAGAGCTGCGGCAGTGGTTATACCTTGGAT
>CALUYO010000010.1 GCA_944325005.1 Candidatus Gastranaerophilales bacterium
GTTCCATAATTGTCAAACATCTTAACCCAACGATGAAGTGTACCTATCGAAATTGAACCAACAAACTTATATATTTGGGGCAAATACATTCCGCTATTGTATAAATCTAAAAATACTGAATCAGCCTCTTTTTTAGTTGGATATTTTTTACGAATATTATATAAGGCAGTTACTATATCCACTCGTGCAAGTGCTGTTAATCTTGCATTTTCGGACACAAAATTCACCTTATTTTCAAACGGAACAATTGATGTTGTTTTTAATTCTTCTTCATCTAATCTATCTTGTATATCAGACTCTAATGAAGAATAAAGAATTTCATACGATTTCCCGCCTCTTACTTCAACTTCTCTTGCAATATACTTACCTTGGTTGATTGCAAGTCTTATCGAACGGGTACTTTTTAAGCCTTTTAATTCTGCGATTTTATTAATACTTATATATTCGTCGTCCATACATACAGATTAACTCTGAAGTCGGAAATGTGTTCCTTTTTTCTTTCTTTTGTATCATTAGGACATAATTATAGCTATATTTATCTGAATTAATTAATTTCGTATAATCTTAATGAAGTGAAATAATACAGCATATAGTGAATTATTTTCACTAGTAGAGAAATATCCTTGACAGAAATTTTTTATTTTTTATAATGGTCATGTAAGGAGTCAAATGCTCCAAATAGAATAAAACCAAGAAATTGGTTTGCGAACATTGACAATAGTCGGTTCAAACACCGGGGACGCCGATAATAAATATTAAGTAATAAATATTATTGATAACTAATAATTATTAATAATAAAGTTATGGTAAAAGAATTATTGCTTAAGATACAGAACAGCATAATAGAATTATAGGCGTACTCAGCCAGCGAGGAGCAAATCGCTGGCAGTAAAATTAGAGGGAGATGCTATACTTTGGTGTTCACTTCTTACAACCTTTCATAAAAGGAGCAGACCTGAATGTGTCAGGTGAAATATGAAAGGAGGCTCTATATGAGTATTAAAAAACCACCAAAGTGGGTATGGCTCGTAGTAAGAATTATTCTTATTATAATTGAGAAATACTTTAGCTAAAACACTTCCTCTTTTTTGATGCAAAAGGAAACGAAAATGTCAAAATTAAATGAAGCACTAAGATTGATAAGAACATTTCATGGTACTAAAATTAAAGATTTAGCAGATAAAATTCAAGTTTCAGCAGGATATATTTCTGATATTGAAAAAGGAAACAAAAAGCCTTCAATGGATTTAATTGAAAAATATGCGGAATTCTTTAATACAACACCCTCAGCATTGTTGTTTTTTTCTGAAGAATTAGATTCACAAAGAGGACCTTTTAAAAATATTATCAGAAATCAAATGCTAATGTTACTAAGAGCTCTAGAGGATAAAACACTTGGAAACAATCAAGAATAAAACGTAT
The DNA here is from genome assembly GCA_944325005.1 of Candidatus Gastranaerophilales bacterium. Lineage (GTDB taxonomy): Bacteria > Cyanobacteriota > Vampirovibrionia > Gastranaerophilales > Gastranaerophilaceae > Stercorousia. Next base: position 1,423 of record CALUYO010000010.1, read on the forward strand.
TCAATAGAAAAGAGTCCATTATATCAATTAAAAAGCAGAAAAAAACTTTTAGAAATGTTCTATGTCCAAAAATATAATTTGCTTGAAAAGTTAACCTTAGACCAATCAAATTACAAAATTTATAATATACAAGATAAAAATAAACCTAAAAAAAGAAAAATTGAAGAACCTAAAGATCATTTAAAAAAATTTCATAAAAGATTTAATGATTTATTACAAAGAATAGAAGTCCCAGAATTTGTAAAAGCAGGAATAAAAGGAAGTTGTTACGTCGATAATGGAAGAGCTCATATAAATGGAAAATATTTTTTTTGTAGCGATATTGAAAAGTTTTTTCCAAATTCAAGAAAACAAAAAGTTTTTCAATTCTTACTATATGATTTACAAATGGAAGCTGATATAGCTAGTCTATTAACCAGTATTTTAACATATGATAACCATTTACCGACCGGAGCACCTTCAAGTCAGTTGTTGACATATTGGGCTTATAAGAAAACCTTTAATGATATTTATAAAAAAGCAAAATCCTATGGTATATTAATGACTCTTTTTGTTGATGATTTGACATTTTCTAGTGAGCAACCAATCCCACAATCTTTTAAAGATTATGTTGTTAATAGATTAAACAGTGAAGGACTTTCAATAAATAAGAAAAAAACAAAAACGTTTAATGAGAATCAATATAAAAAAACTACAGGAACTGTAATTTCTCCAGATAATAAATTGTTAGTACCAAATAAACTCCAACATAAAATTTACATTTTGAAACATAAAGAAAATAAAACAGACAAAGAAATAATGAGTTTAAAAGGAATGCTTAATTCCGCAAGACAAATAAACAAAAATTTTATGAATGATTATTATACAAAATTAATGCAAACGAAAAATTAATATATTCTTTTAAAAATTTTAACCCAACCGGACTTTATTTACTTAAAATGTCAAATAATCGTTTTAGCCGTACAATTTAGATTATGAGGGCGAAATCGTCTATAACATTGGTTTTAAAATAGAAAATTTTAGACAATTCTTGGACAGTAATGAGACAATGATGACCAGTAAAAGACCATTTTGTAACATATAAAACGATTACTTCCGACTGCTAAAGGTCAAACACAAAGCCAACTTTGCCGAATAATCTTTTTATGCGTTCAGATAAAATGTCCCGTTAAATTACAACAAAAAACTACAAAAATATAACAATAAAAAAGAGGATAGGATTTATTCCTTACCTCTTTTTTATTTAGCAAGGGAGAGATTCGAACTCTCGACCTCACGGGTATGAGCCGTGCGCTCTCACCAACTGAGCTACCTTGCCACATTATTATTCAATTGTTTTTGGCTCAGTTGGCTCGAGCGATGCTCTCATAAAAATTTGAATTTTGTTCGCTACGCTCACGGGAGCTACCTTGCCATAATATTTACACAGCCAATTAACTGTCAAGTCCTATCTTTGCATAAACAAAATTAAATTTCAAGTTTTTTTTATTTACATTTTGTCTTCCCATGCCAGCTTAAATCATTACAGTGCAAATAATCCATATTTTCATTTGTAATTACCCAGGCTGCACAGCCATATCCATTTAAACTATTCTTCTTGGATAAATTACAATATTTATCCAATGAATAAGATGTTTCCTCTGCGGTTCCCATCGGTACAATTCCATATTTGGTAAAATAAAAAAGAAAAACATCTTTTCCTGTTGCATTAGGAGGTTTTGGTCCGTTTAAATCAATAAAAAGCTGACCGCATACATTCTGTAACATTTTACTTGTACCGACAACAGAGCTGCAAGTACCGCTGGAAACAGTAGTCCCTACTATTGTTGTACCATCAGCAAACACCAATCTCGGAGTAAACTTGCTAAATGCAGTGCCATCAAGTGATTCTCGATCATATTTATTTGCACAGCTGTCATCACCGTAATTACAACGGGAAACAAGTTTCAAATAAGGGGATACTCTATCCCAGAATAAATTTATTGATTTGTTACCAGCCTCACGCTCTTCGTCAGTAGGCTCAGTTGTCATACCGGCAGTGGCAAGACCCCAATCTTCAATCATACCATTTTCATTTATTGCCATCATTAATGCCTGATTCATGACACTGTTAAATTTTTTCAATTTTGCAGTATACTCCTTTTCTTTAGAATTTTGGATAAGTACAGGCATTGTCATAGCAGCAACAACACCTATAATTCCCAATGTAATAAGAACTTCTGCCAGAGTAAATGCACAACGACGTATATTTTTGAAAGTCGTTACCTGCGGAGTCCAAGTTGAAATAGTAAAACAAAATTTTCCTTTAAAATTCTTATTGCTGATATGATGTTCCATATCACTATTATAGCAAATTTTTTTTATTTTACAACCGGAAAAAATACGGTCAATAAGCTCTAAGCGCCCCCCCCCCGATGGGATTTAATACAAATCTTTTTCACCATTAAACAGCTCCTTTTTTAATCTATATAGTTATTATAGCATATTGCTATATTGATTGCAACTTATCTTTTTAGTTTATAATATTAATTAGAGAGAAAGCGTTTATAAGGTATCAATTCATGATTACGGACATGACAAAGGGAAACCCCTTAAAACATATACTTTTATTTTCGGTTCCTCTTTTAATAGGGAACATTTTTCAACAGTTATATAATATTGCCGATCTTGTCATTGTAGGCCGTACGCTTGGTGTTGAATCTTTTGCAGCTGTCGGAGCTGTTGCTCCGGTATTTTTTCTTATAACTTTTATTATTGTAGGATTGACTAACGGTTTTGCAGTTATAACAGGACAGAGATACGGGGCTAAAGATATTGAAGGGGTCAGAAATTCAGTTGTTGTATCAACAATTCTAAGCACTATTGTAACACTTATTTTTTCTGTAGTTTGTTCATTATGTTTAAACCCTATTTTAGGTTGGATGAATGTTCCGGAAAATATTTATCATAACGCTTACTGGTATGTTGAAATTATTATTCTGGGTTTAATAATTACAACTATGTATAATATGATTTCAAGTATTATAAGGGCGCTTGGTGACAGTAAAACTCCTTTGTATTTCTTAATTATTGCATCTTTGATAAATATTATTTTAGCTCTGATTTTCATACAGGTTTTTCACATGGGTGTTCCCGGTTCTGCAATAGCAGTATTGTTATCACAGGGGATTTCCGTTCTTTTATGTCTGTTATTTGTGAGATACAGGATGCCAATTTTACGAATACACAGGCATGAATGGCTTATAAAATTTGACAGAGATTTTTTTAATTCAGCCTATGAACATTTACGTGTAGGTGTTCCTATGGCCGTTCAATTTTCAATAATCGGCATAAGCGTTCTTGTTATACAAAGTGTATGTAATTCTTTTGGTTCAAATGTTATTGCAGCATTTACAGCTGCACTCAGAATAGAACAAATTGCAACACTGCCTATGATGTCCTTCGGAGTTGCACTGGCCGCTTATGTTGCACAGAATTTTGGGGCCAGAAAGTTTAAAAGAATAAGGCTGGGTGTTATAAAAACATCAACAATAAACATTATATTGAGTATAATTATGGCATTTGTAATGCGTATTTGGGGAACTGATATTATAGGCGCATTTATCGGAACAGGGACAAAAGAAATTATTGATATTGCACACAATTATTTATTAATAAGTACAATATTCTACTTTTTTCTCGGACAGATTTTTATTTACAGAAATGCGCTTCAGGGGATGGGAGAAACCCTATTTCCTCTGCTTGCCTGTACGGCAGAGCTTGTAGTCAGAATTTTTGCGGCTGTATATCTTGCGATAAAATTTGGATATACCGGAATATTTTATGCAGGACCTATTGCCTGGGTAAGTGCTTCTGCTATAATGTTTTTCGGATATTTTGGCAGTATGAAACATATAATTTATAAAGTTAAAAATAGATTGCACAGCTACTTGCAAAGTTAAAAGTTTTATGACAGAATTGCATGAAAAATGGTATTAGGAGGTTTTATATGTCAACATTTATTGAAGATATTTATGCAAGACAAATTCTGGATTCACGAGGGAACCCGACTGTTGAAGTAGATGTTAAATTGACAAACGGAGTAAGAGGACGTGCTGCAGTACCATCAGGTGCTTCAACAGGAATTTTTGAAGCATTGGAGCTTAGGGACGGCGACAAATCAAGATATATGGGTAAAAGTGTTCAAAAAGCCGTAGATAATGTCAACAACATTATCGCTCCGGAACTTATAGGTGAAAAAGCTTCTCACCAAAAAGAAATTGATACTTTTATGATTGACATGGACGGCACAGAAAACAAGTCCAAGCTCGGAGCCAATGCTATTTTAGGTGTTTCTCTTGCAGTTGCAAAAGCTGCTTCAAAAGCTTACGGCATGGCTTTATACAGATATTTAGGCGGAATTAATGCTTTAACTCTGCCAGTTCCTATGATGAATATTATAAACGGCGGTGCTCATGCAGACAACAACATCGATTTTCAGGAATTTATGATAGCACCTGTCGGAGCAGAAAGTTTTTCTCATGCAATTGAGATGGGATGTAATGTTTTCCATACATTAAAAGGGGTTTTGAAAAATAAAGGTATGGCTACATCTGTAGGCGACGAAGGCGGATTTGCTCCTAATTTAAATTCAAATTCTGAAGGTATTGACGTAATTCTTGAAGCCATTGATAAAGCCGGCTACAATACAGATCAGATAAAAATATGTCTTGATGTTGCATCTTCTGAATTTTATAATAACGGAAAATATGAACTTAAAGGAGAAGGAAAATCTTTTGATAATAAGGAAATGACTGATTTTCTGGAAGAATGGGTTAAAAAATATCCTATAATTTCAATAGAAGATGGTATGGCAGAACAGGATTGGGAAGGCTGGGAAATGCTTACCCGACGTATCGGCGGACACTGCCAGCTTGTCGGGGATGACCTGTTTGTGACTAATACAAGACGTCTTGCGGACGGTATTAAACGTAATGTTGCAAATTCAATTCTGATTAAGGTAAACCAGATTGGAACTTTATCTGAAACACTTGATGCAATATCAATGGCACATGCCGCAAGTTATACAACAATAATATCACACCGTTCCGGAGAAACCGAAGATACATTTATTGCCGACTTGTCAGTTGCCGTAAACAGCGGACAGATAAAAACCGGTTCAGCATCCCGTTCTGACAGAATGGCAAAATACAACCAGCTTTTAAGGATTGAGCAGAAGCTCGGTTCGGCCGCAAAATATATAGGTCTTCAAGCATTTAACGGTCAAAAATAACAAAATGGCTCCTTTTATAAAGGGAGCCATTTTCCTTTCCAAATGTATCGTTACTAAGTTTAGTGTGTAAATTGGTTTAGTCTATGAGCTATGAATTACTGCCGGATTTATATTTGTAACTTAACAAACTATAAGTGTCAGACGATGATGAACTGTCACCGTAAAACACCGACATATCAGTCGCGCGTTTATTGTTAAATTCATCTTCTACTTCCATTCTCGCACAATTTACATCATAAGCAGAAATCTCAGCACTTGTAATTCTTCCGTCATGATTAGTATCCATTTCATCAAAATGCTCAAGAATTTTTGTCATAGTACTATCAGAAAGTCCGCTTGCACCGGATGCATAAAGCTGTGTCAATTCGGCTTTTGTCAACCCTTGTGTTGAAATACGTGTAGAAAGAGAGTTCATCTCGTCTGCTGTAATAATTCCGTCGCCATCATTATCTATACTAGCAAAATTATTTTGTAAATACGATGCAAAGCTCTGATTTAAGACGCCTAAATTTGTTGTTTTAGTCCTTGCTTCAGTCAAATTTTCAAGAGTAAGCCCGTTCGGATACTGTGAAGCAAGATATGAATAAGTATTTGTCAAACCGGCATATACACCGGATAATATTCCGTTATTATTAGCCATACTACAACCTCGGTTACTAACTTCTCAAAGACATGTTAATGATTTTCATTAAAAAGTCAAACCTCCAAATAGAGGAAATTGTAAAAATATGTAACAAATCAATATTAAACCTTAAAGATTTTCCGTTCCGCATCCGATAAAAATTTTGTTGACAGATTGTATAAGGAGTGTGCAAATATGGATGAAGAAAAAAAGATTATGGATATGGAAGATTTGATGCTGGATTATGGCGAAATGACAAGTTTCGATTTTAATTCTCTTGATTATAAACAGGTTAGAGAGCTTCAAAAAGTAACCGACAGCGAATATGCAAACCAGCCTTATCCGTTTAAATACGGCAACTTTGATTTAGTTGATATGATTCATGCATTTATTACACAGTATCAGAAAAAAGAAACTACATAAGATTATTACGGGGTGTGGTGTTATGAACGATAAAGAACTTTTTGAAAACAACTGTTTCCCCCTGTTCTGGCTCGAAGATGAAGAACAGTTTGAAAAACCTGTTCCGCAAAGAAAAGACTTACATACACTTCTTGCAGAATTGGAAGATATCAAAAACAAAATAGATGAAATAAGTGCAAGAGAATGGCATCTTGCAAAACTTGTGAAATTTCACAAAGAGGGTTTTGCCCGATAAAACCCTGCTGTTAAGAACAGCTGCCGTGATTTGGGATAGCTAAAAATTTAAATAACAATACATTATCGTTGGAACATTTTTCAACGATTTTTTTTATTTATGTAAGCTGCGGGCGCCCTGCAGAATTAATCAAAATATCAATAACCTTCGGCATCTGGCATTTAAACGAATAGTTACCGTTTTTTAACGAACACTTTGAACAGTCACATTTAATTGAGTAACATTCCAGAGCCTGTTCAGTCCAACTTTGCGTAATAGAATTTGAAATCTCACCGTTATTCTGCGGATAAAACACTTCCTCCATAAAAGCCACTCTCCCAAAAGATATTACTTAACCCATTTATATTTTAAAACAGATTAATGTTAATTTAATCCTGCATTTAATGTATTCTTAAAATATTTTGACTCTCATAACATATTAATATATCATGATAAAAAATCATACGGAGTTAAGAATGAAAAAATATATAACAGTTTTATTGTGTTTATTCTTTATAACATCTGCCGCATTTGCAGTTACTGATGAAGAGATAATACAGGAACAAAGCATTCAAAACAGAATTAACAGGGTTGGAACACAGATTTTAAATGCAAATAAGATTGATGGAAGAATTATTTTTGTCTATGACAAAGACGCAAAAGATTCGCTTTTAAAAATGGATACGACTGTTACAAGCAGACAGATAGTAATGTTTAGAGAGTATTACAAGTATATTGAAGACGAAAATGAGCTCGCAGCATATCTTGCAAGAGAGATTTCAAATGCTTCAAGAACATTTAACGGCATGGGAAACGGCTGGCTTACCGCACTTCAGGTTAAAGCGGCTCCTAAAAAGTTTGAAATGGTGGCGGATAAAAGAGCCGTAGATTATATGGTTAAGGCAGGATACAATCCGCTTGCACTTATAACATTTATAAATAAAGCTTTCCCGCAACATTATCAGGACGTAATCTCTAATAAAAATTTGACATCTAAACGGCTTGCGCACATTTATGAATATATTTTCACAAAATATCCGTATTTTCTGGCCAATAACGAATATTTAGAAAATCCGGCTTATCAGAACTTTCTTCTGACTTCTGTGAATAACAGAAAATTACTTGAAGAAAAAATCAAAAGCGGTTCAAAGGAAAAGTTAAAATATGAATAAGATTATTTTTACGGCTTTACTTTTATTTTCAATAACGCTTCCGTGCTTTTCAGAAATTGTAAAAGACGATTTTGCGGACGCATATTTTACAAATATTAATCCTCCAAGGACGGAGCCGCATTTAGATTACAATTACGAAAGCACGGTAAAAGTTCCGATAAGACTGCACATAACAGAAGATGTAAAAAATGAAAACAGCGTATATGAGGGACAGCCGGTAACATTCCGTGTTGTAAGCGATGTTGTGTACAAAGGAAAAATAATTATCCCGAAAGGAACTACTGTTCCGGCAAGAATTGAAACAACAATCTCAAGCGGAATGAACGGCATTCCTGCCAGTATAATTTTCGGTGATTTTCAATTCGAAAATATTGATGCTGATAAAATTGATTATACATACGAACGTTTCGGACAGGACAGAAGTTTATGGGTTTTTCCATTAAAATGGGCGCTTACTATCTTGCCTCCGACAGGTTCTCTGACAAATTTTATAAAAGGCGGTCATGCAAAACTTAAAACAAATAAAATAATAGAGCTTAATTACTATCCTGAGTGGATATAAAATAAGAAAGACGGCTAATTACCAAAATTTAAAATATGCTCGAAAATCTTTTCATTATATCTGCTGTCAACAGCACTGAAAGGCAAAACAACACCGCCAAACTGTTTTTCAACATTCTTTATAACATTCAAAGTCTTTGACTTTGAGACGTAATCCATTTTTGTAACTACCGTAAAAATCGGAAGGTTATATGCCTCAACCCATTCACGCATCTGAAAATCATTTTTTTGAATGTCATGTCTGCCGTCAATAAGCTGAACAAGCGACGTAATCTGCTCTCGTTTTAAAAGATATTCTTCAAGATACTTCTGCCATCTGTTTTGAGCTTCCTTAGACACTTTTGCGTAACCGTAACCCGGCAAATCCGCAAGCATAAATTTATCTGAAAACTGGAAAAAGTTTATCAACCTTGTTTTTCCGGGAGTATTTGAAGTTTTAGCAAGTTTTTTTTGATTTGCAAGTCCGTTAATAAACGAAGACTTCCCGACATTTGAACGGCCGAGAAGCGGAAACTCCGGCAGTGTGTAAGCCGGACACTGCGAAAGCTTTTCAGCACTTATTAAAAACTTTGCCTGCATGTATTTTGTAGTCATAAATTTATAATATCATGAAATTAATTGCTAAAAATTAATATTTAAATCTACAAGTTCACTTATGTTTACATTATAAAAAGGATTAATTTTTACCTGAAACTTTTTCTTTCTGTTCTTTAAGCCTCTTTTTAAATAGAACTCTCTGAAACAAATTATACATTTTTTCACTATTAACAACAGTAATCTGGGTTTTCCTGTTTACAAAATCAATATTTACATACGGCTTCTGACTGAAGATATTATTTTCAATATTTACAAGTTGAAACAGCCCCTCAGTTAATACACTGACGGGCTCTCTCAAAAATATTTCAAACGTTTTTCTTATATCGAATTTTTTCATATCCCTTTTACATTAAGCTTTTTTATTTTGCTTTTGTTTTAAATTTTTCGATTTTTTTATCTATTTCAGCTTTATCAGTTGCATTGGGGCTCATAGCCAGATACTGCTGGTAATATTTTATTGCGCCTCTGTAATTCAATTCTTTTTCATAAGACATTGCTTTCAGCTTTGCAATCTGAGGGCTGTTGTGATAGAAGTCTATTGCACGGTTGCAATACTCAATTGCAGATGCGTAGTTATTCTGCTGATATTCTCTCTGGGCAATATCAAAGAATTCATTTGATTTTATTTCGCAAAGATTGATGTAATCAATACCGTTCTTGGCAATAATGTTACCCGGATCTTTTGAAAGAGCTTTTTGAAGGGCAAGTCTTGCCGTTCTGAACTGCTTGTTATGTACGAGAATTTCAGCAAGGTAAAGATCATCATCAACGGAATTTGAGAAGTTAATTGCATTCTCAAATGTATAAACAGCATCTTTTTCTCTTCCCAGAGCAAGATAAGCTTCACCTTTAATAACCGTATCCATAAGGTTATTGCCGGCAGCCTGAATAATATAGTTCAAACTGTCTCTGGATAACGGTTCCTGATGAACAAGTCTTGCAAGTTTTAATTTTGCAAGGTGAAGTTCCAAATCCTGAGGACATTTTTCAATAGCCTGATTTATATAGTCATAGGCGAGATAAACTTCTTTATTAGTTGTTATACCTTCATTACCGCCTCTTTCTTTTGCCATTTCATAATAAGTATTTGCAAGACCGATAATCGCCTCATCATTATAGTTCTGATCACCGATAAGTTTTGAATAATAATCAAGAGCCTGATCATATTTTCTTGTATGCAGAGCCATATTAGCAATTCTCAATTTACTTTCCTGATTGTTTGGATTAATGGCAAGAGCAGTTTTTAACTGTTCCATTGCAAACTCTTCATCAGCGCGGTTTTCATAAATTGTTGCAAGGTTCATATAAGCACGTGAATTTTCAGGTTTAACGAGCTGTGCTTTTTTGAAAGAGTTAATAGCAGCGGCCTGATTGCCCTGTTTCAAATACAACTCACCCTGTAATGTCAAAGCCGGCGAAGAGTTAGGATTTACATGCACAGAGTGGTTAACCCAAGTTAAAGCTTTTGAGTAATTTCCACGACGGGTTTCAACCTGAGCCATATGATACCAGGCAGTCGGGTTGTGGGAATTATATTTCATAGCCTTCATAAAATAATCTTCCGCGGAATCAAGATTTCCGCTCATCATTTGAACAACGCCGATATTATCATAAGCAGTCGCAAAAGAAGGATTTACTTTAATCGCGGTGTTAAATAAATCCATCGCATCGTTTTTGTTGCCCAGTTTTAAAGTTGCAACGCCCATAGCATTATACGCTTCGTAATATTTTGTATTAAGAGTAACGGCTGTTACAAATTCTTTTATTGAGCTGTTAATCAGCCCTCTTGTATTTTTAATGTAATCAACGTCAGAAGAAGTTGTTCTCTGAAGATACACGAGCCCCTGAGCATAGTGAAGAGTAGGATTTTTCGGGTATTGTTTCAAGAGTTTATCCAATTCTTTCTGTGCTGGGTCTAATTTAAACTGTTTAGCCAGAGAAACAGTTCTCAAAGCCTGCAGGTTAATATCGTTAGGCTTTAGATTTAAAAGCTGTCTGATTTTTTCATCAGCCTGAGCGCAATGGTTATATTCAATCAACTTTGATATTTCGGGGTAAGCCTGTGTTGCAGACGGAACTGAAGCAGCAGGTTTTGCCGCTGTTTTTGCATTATTAGCGGTATTTTTTTGAACCTGCGCCTGTAATTCTTTTGCATACACCTGTGTTGATAGGGCAGTCATAACGACGATAGATGATATTAATAACTTCTTATAATTCATATTTTCTCCTGCAGGATTTAATAATTATTAATTAATTTTTTAATCTTCCAAAAATATTGTATAATAGTCTATATAAAAAAGCAATAATATAAATGAAGTAAAAAGATGAGCATAAACACAGATTCAAAACAGGATTTGGAAGATTTTAAATCATACATAATTGCTGAAAAAAATTTTTCAAAACATACAGCAAAAGCCTACTGTTCAGACATTTTAAGCTTTCTTGTCTGGATTGATGAAACCTCATGCGAGGACGTTGATTTTTCAAAAATCCGTGAATACCTTCATTTTATACAAAAGTTTAATTACAAAAAAACTACAGTTGCACGAAAAATTGCATCATTACGAACTTTTTACAAATATTTATACAGGGAGCGCAAGGTTGATTCAAACCCCGCTATGAACCTTACAAATCCAAAGCGTCCTAAATCTCTGCCAAAATTTCTGACCCCAGATGAAGTTGAGCAGATCTTAAACAATACAAAAATAGAAACACCTTCAGGATACAGAAACAGAACAATTCTGGAATTGCTATGGGCAACCGGAATGCGTATATCAGAACTCTCCGGTTTAAATTTCGGGGATTTAAACCTTGAACATAACGAAATCAGGGTTTTTGGTAAAGGTTCTAAAGAAAGAGTTATTCTTGTAACAGACAGGGCAAAAAATTTTCTGGAACGCTATATAGATAGTGCAAGAGCATTAATTCCCAGAGGATTTCCCGTTCCGGATACAGGTGAGAATTCTCCTGTTTTCATAAATAACACAGGTTACAGACTGCAAACAAAAACCATCAGAAACGTAATAAATGATGTAGTCGAAAAAATTAATCTGCCAAAACATGTTACTCCGCACATGTTCCGGCACAGTTTCGCAACACATTTAATAGAAAACGGTGCAGATTTAAGGGTAGTACAGGAGCTTTTGGGTCATGCAAGCATTTCCAACACACAAATATACACTCATGTATCAACACAACACTTGAAAGAAGTTTATAACAACGCTCATCCGAGGGCGTAATGTATTTGCCTCTGTCAAAAAAATTTGCTAAACTCATTTTATGGATGAAATTGTTGAAAAATTGAAAGAAATAGGCCTCAATGAATACCAGTCAAAGGTTTATATTGCTCTGTTAAAAAAATTCCCTGCTACCGGTTATGAAATTAGCAAACTTGCAAATATCCCGCAATCAAGGGCTTATGATACGCTAAAAACTCTTGAAAATCTACACATAGCAATCCCTTCCAATACAAAGCCCGTAACCTACACCCCTATAAAACCGAAAGAATTAACCAAAAGATACAAAAGAAAAATTGAATCTACAATTAATTTTCTTGAGAAAAAACTTCCCGATATAAAAGAAGAAGATTACACAGAACCGATACTTTCAATTACGGGGCGGACAAAAATTATTGACAAAATTACGGAAATTATAAAAAATGCAAAAAAAACAATTTTTATCTCGCTCTTTTCGCAAGACTACAAATATCTTGAAACGCATCTTCTGGACGCATACAACCGCGGTCTTGACGTAAAGATAGTAAAATATGACAGTTTTATCTGCAATTTCGGAAAGTCATTCCAGCATTCAGGAATCCCTATGCTTGAACACTATTTTAACGGCAAATTTGTTTTTCTCACAGCTGACAATACGGAAGGAATTTTTGGAATTACACAGCCGCTTAAAAACGATACCCCGCAGGTTATCTGGACAAAGAATAGCGAAATTGTATTCCTGATTAAAGCTTTTACCGTTCATGATATGTATATGATTGATATTGAAGATAATTTCCCGGAACAGTTAAGATATTTCTACGGAGCAGGTTTGAAAAAATTACGGGACAAAATTTTACATTAATTTACTTTTCAAATGCTTTTTCAGGTTGTATAATTTTTATTGTAAAAAGAGATTTTGGGAAGATAGCATAAAGATGGATTTCGGATACTCGTTTGAACTAATTACCGGGCCGATGAGCTGCGGAAAAACAGAAGAGCTTTTAAGACGTGTAAGACGTTCTATTATAGCAAAAAGAAAAGTTAAAGTTATATCTCCGGATATTGATACACGCTCAAAAGGAGATTATATTGAATCAAGAAACGGTCTCTGGCTTGATGCAATCAAAGTTAAGCATGCAATTCAGATTATGACGCTTGTTAAGCCGGAAGATGAAGTTATAGCTATTGATGAACTGCAATTTTTTGACAGCAATATCGTAAAAGTTATATCAAGACTTATGGATGAAGGTAAAAAAGTTATCGGGACAGGTCTTGAGCTTGACTTTAAAGCAGAACCTTTCGGAAGTATGCCGGAGCTTATGTGTATTGCAACAAAAGTCGACAAACTCCATGCCGTGTGTATGAAATGCGGATGTGAAAACGCAACACGCACACAAAGGCTTATTGACGGTAAACCTGCAGACAAAAATTCACCTCTGATTATGATAGGCGGGGACGAAACTTATGAAGCACGCTGTATAAAATGTTACGAGCTGCCGGATATTGAGCTTGAAAAGAAAAAACGCGGGTTTAAAGTTTTAAATTTTGTAGGTAAATAAAAATAAGATGCAAGTAATTATGCTCCCGCCGTATGAAAGAAATAAAAAAGACCGATTTGAAAACCGGTCTTTAAATTTTGTGTGAGTAAATGTGTATATTTATAAGTTAAACTAATGCGTCTAAAATTTCTGTAACGCCGGCGGTCGTTTCATTACCTAAAGGTTTACCCATATATTTAGAAAGTTTATCAGGATCAACCCCTTTGATATTTGCCATAGCGTATGCCGCAAAATTATCTTCTGCTTCAATACCCTGCAATTCATCGAGTGAAGCCATAAAAGGTGTATTAAAATATTGTTCTATTCTTTTGGTGGTTGCTGCATCTGATTTATCAACTTTAGAAAGCTGAACACCCCAGATCTGTGCGGCTGTTGCATCCAGAGCACTTGCCTGAATTTCTTTAGTACCTTTAAAATTTATAACAGGTTTAGCACTTTCAGTTTTTTCATTTTTAATTGCTTTTTTTGAATTTAAAGCTTCATAATAGGCTTTTAAAGCTTCTAAATTTTGTTTGTCGCCGCCATTTCCGTTAACTTTTGTCATTTCTGTTTTCTCCTTTTTAACCGAAAATCAGTTAATTTATTTACTCACAAAATGTATGACGTCATAATATTTAATTATCTTTAACCAAAAATCTAATTTTGTAACATTTTTTTACATAAACAAAGAACCGATTGTATATATCGGTTCTTTAAATAGTGAGTAAATAAATATTTATAAGTCTATACAGTTAATGAAGCAAGGTATTCGGTAAATCCTGCGGATATTTCGTCATCAAGTGATGTTTGTGTCAGGTATTCATTCAATTTATCAAGATCGATTTGTTTGCCAAATCCGTCAACATCGTTTCTTAACAAATGTAATGCCGCATTATTTAAAGGTTCATTCGGAATACCTGTCATTTCATTTAAAGTCATCAGATTTCTGTCCATAGCCATATTTGAAGTTATTGCAAATTCTTCCGGCGTTAATTCAACATTCTGCGGTGTTAAAGTTGCCTTTGGAGCAGAAGGCTGTTTGTAAAATCCTAATGCTTCATTAAATCTGGCTTTTGCCTGTTCGCCTTCCAGTTTCAAAAGTTCTTCCATTCTTGCTTCAGAAACCTTTGACTGGTTTTCCGGTGATTTGCCAACAGGAACATCAACTTTTTTATCTGTTTGTTTGTTGTCAGTTTTGTCAACAGGTTTGTTGTTTTTGTCAAAAAATCCAAAATTTCCGTTAATTGATACCATATTCCATCTCCGTTTTTTATTTACTCACGTTCTCTTAATAAATAATTTCCTTTTAATTGATTTTCATATTTATATAAAGTATTTTTGTATTTAAAAATTGCGTATATGGTATATATTTTTTACATCATGTTTTACAATTCTTAACATGAGAAATTTTAACCGATTTCGTGGATTTCAGCAGTATGACTGAAATATATACTTTTGGCTAATAGTAATAATATTTCGTTTTGTTAATATTGTAAATATGTTGGGAAGCTCAAATAAAAAAGAGTAGAACAGGAAATATGAAAACGAAAAAAGACGAACTGACCGGAAGAGAGATTGAGGTATTAACCTTACTTGTACATGGAGATAGTAATCAGGAAATTGCAGAAAAATTATGCATTACTGACCATACAGTTAAAGCGCATCTCACACATATTTATAAGAAACTCGGGGTAACAAATCGAACAGCTGCAGCCATTAAAGCTAAAGATGATAACATTATTTATACTCAAAATTCAAAAGAGCCATAAATACTGAAATTTTCACACAATCGAGTAACTTAATGAGTTTTTTGCCATTCTTTTGTCTTTCAAAAAACTTTCACTTACGCGAATTTATATCGCGGGTAAAGTAAATTTTACAATTGTTTTATCATTTACAACACTTGCAAAATGTATAGCTCCCCCATGGGCAGTAACAATTTGTTTTGCAATATATAATCCGAGCCCTGTATTAATACTTTTATATTTTTCTCCATAAGTCGTATATTTATCAAAAACATCATCCGGATTTTCAAGTTCTATACCTATACCGTAATTTTCAACAGACACTATAACATTCTTTTTGTCATCTTTAACTGTTACGATAATTTCTCTGTGCCTGTAACTGTATTTTAATGCATTTGTCAATATATTATGCAGAACACGTTTTATTTCATCGTAATCAAATGAAAAATCACAGATACTGCTATCGTAAAAGGTCTTAATTACAATATCTTTATCAGAAGCAATATACTGCAATTCGTCACAGCATTCACCTATAAGCTTTTTAAAAGAATTTTTACTCTTTGTTATGGCAGCATTTCCATTATCACATTTATGCTTGTGTAAAACATTGGCAATAAGTGCCTGCAGGTATTTTGCGGAACTCACCATACAATTAAGAACTTCAACCTGCGTATCATTAAAATTCCCTTTATTAGTTTTTAAAAGAAAATTAAGCGCAGAAAGCTCAGCCTGCACAGGACCTTTCATATCATGCGTAACCATTGCCCAGTAAGAATCCTGTTGTTTATTATGATTTTCCCTTTCACAGTTTGTTTTCAAAAGATTGCATATCTGAGATTTAACAACCTTAATATTAAACGGCTTTTCAATATAAGCATAAGAGCCCAAATCAAAACTTTTAATTTTATTTTCCGTATCAGACAGAGCAGAAATAAAAACAATCGGCGTATCGGAATTAAGCTTTGTCTGCTGGATTTTTTCTGCCAGCTCAAAACCGGAAAGCTCAGGCATCATAATGTCAAGTAAAAATAAATCAAATTTTTCACAGTCGACAATTTTTGCAGCCTCTTTAGGTTTTTGGCAGGCAGTTAAATTCAGGTTTAATGATTTCAGCGTCTCCTGCAAAAGCTCAATATTGAAAGGATTATCATCAACTATCATAACTTTTTGGCCGGTTAAAAAAGAGAATTTTGTTTCATCTTTTTCCAAACTCCGGCCCAAAATTTTTTGTGTATTATCTTTTAATAAATCATCCAGAACTTCTTTTTTAATTGGATATTCTATAACATTTCTGACGCCTGATGCATTAGCGGATAAAATATTATGTCTGGACATATCCCTGCTCGCCAGCCACACTTCAAGATTAGGGTGGGTTTTGCAAAATTTTTTTATTTTATCAATATCTTTAAAATCTGTTTTAATTATGCAGAGCCTTTTATTTATAAGACCTTTAATATTTTTAAGCTCTCTAACACTGTTTACAAAAACAACATCTTTATTTTCTGCCAAGGATAACAGATTTTTCATAATAAAATTAATGATATACATGGAATTTTCTTAATCAATTACCCTAATAGGTATATTTTTGATTTATGTTTGTGTTAATGATAAACTGAAATTATGGCGAACACTATTGAAGAATTAGTATCACAAATTAAAGACCGCCTCGATATTGTAGAGGTTGTTTCTGAACAGGTAATACTAAAGAAAAACGGCGGTCATTACTGGGGATTATGCCCTTTTCATAAAGAAAAAACCCCTTCTTTTTCAGTAAACCCCAATTTGGGGATTTACAAATGCTTTGGCTGCGGTGAAGGCGGTGATGCTCTTACATTCCTTATGAAAACCCAGAATAAAGATTTCATTGAAGTCGTTCGCGAACTTGCAGCACGGTTTGGACTTGAAATGCCGAAAAGCTTCCACAAATCCGAATCAAAAGGGCTTAAAGAAGAAATGATAAAAGCCTGTACAAAAGCTGCTGAATTTTATAATCTGAGACTGTTAAAAGATAAAGAACCTGAAACAACCGCCGTTTTGGAATATCTGGCCGAACGCGGGATAACAAAAGATATTATTGAGAAATATCATCTTGGTCTTGCTCCTAAGGAGTTTGCAGTATTTTACAAAAAATTCAGAAATGAATTTTCAGAAAATGTAATGGAAAAGGCAGGTTTGATAATAAAAACCCGCGACGGTGACGAATACATAGACAGATTTAGAAACCGTATTATCATACCTATACAAAATGAATTTGGAGAATTTGTCGCATTCGGTGCAAGAGCAATTGAAAAAGACCAGACACCGAAATATTTAAATTCATCAGATTCGCTTATTTACAATAAAAGCAAACTACTCTACGGGCTTTACACTGCCAAAGATGCCATAAAAAATGATGACAGTGTAATATTAATGGAAGGGTATTTTGACGTAATTTCTGCACAGGCTCATGGAATTGAAAATGCTGTGGCTTCCTGCGGTACATCGCTTACGGCTGACCATATTAAGCTCCTTTCAAGGTACACGCCGTCCAGAAGGATTTATCTGTCCTTCGACACCGATACCGCAGGGCAAAAAGCCACTAACAGAAACGCAGAACTTATTAAAGAAGCCTTTACCGGTCTCGGAAACATTAAACAGTTTGATGAAAGCTATATTTCAACATCCAATGACAAATATGCCTGTGAAATAAGAGTTATTGCTCCGCCGGAAGGTAAAGATCCCGATGAATTCATACGCTCAGTCGGAGCAGAAAGCTATAAAGAATATATGGAACATGCTCCCCTTTTGCTCGACTTCCAGCTTAACAGTATTATGAAAGATAAACCTGCAACACCTGTGGAAAAAAACAAAACAGTTAAAGCAATTATCCCACTTCTTCAGGAAATTAACAATGAAATCGTACAATCAGAATATATAAGAATGATTGCAAATACTCTGAATATTGATGAAAATGCCCTGATGCGCGAAATAAAAAAATCACAATACAATTCAGCATCAATAGAAAAAAGTATAGAAAAAATTGTTAAGAAAAATATATCAATTTCGGAAAAAGCGCAAAAAAATTTATTGAGCGTTTTTCTTGTAACCGATAATCATTTCTCATTTGAAGAAATCAGGCAAATGATAGGCGACACCCCGTTTACGGACGAAACGTTAATAAATGTAAAATCTACAATTGACAAATTAATATGTACCGTAAATAATGTGAAAGAATTAATTGAAAAGCTCTATACAGCTTTTGTCAATGAACCGGATACCCAGAAAATCTTAACAGATTTAATAAGTATCGCAGAAACTTTCCAGAACCTTGACGATGAAGATTTTGCAACAGCAATCAGAGAAAATATTAACAAAATCAACGAATGTCAAACCCGAAAAGAACAGGAAAAAATACGAAATTTATATAAAAGCGCAAATGACAATGACACAGAAGCCCTGAAAATTCAAATGCAGCTAAGAGATAAGATAAATAACAGATTAAAATTGGAGAAAATGAATGAGTAAAAAAAGACAAAGCAGCTCCTCTATCGTAAGTATTATGGATGAAGATAATCTTGATTTGCATGATATTGATGATGACAGTGCCCTTTCAGCTGATGCAGACGGTGTAAATTACATGAATATGGATATCAGCACCGATAACATCGAAGACATTGTTACCGAAAAAATGGAAAACAAAGTCAATTTAGACGACATATATATGATGAACAGCCACGAGGAAGGCTCTGAATCTGATTTTGAAGTTCCAAAAGGAATAGCTGTTGATGATCCTGTAAGATTATATTTAAGAGAAATCGGAAGAATTAAACTTTTGTCAGCTAATGAAGAAATTGAACTTGCAAGAAAAATTCTTGAAGGCGGAACCCCAGGTGCTATTGCTAAAAGGAAACTCGTTCAGGCAAACCTGCGTCTGGTTGTAAGTATTGCTAAAAAATACGTAGGCCGCGGAATGCTTTTTCTTGACTTAATTCAGGAAGGCAACCTCGGGCTTATCCGTGCTGCAGAAAAATTTGATCATGAAAGAGGTTTTAAATTCTCAACTTATGCAACATGGTGGATTAGACAGGCTATCACAAGGGCAATCGCTGATCAGGCAAGAACTATACGTATCCCGGTTCACATGGTTGAAACAATTAATAAATTGAAAAAAGTTACAAGACGCCTTGCTCAGGAACTTTCAAGAAAACCGACTGAAGATGAACTTGCAATTGAGATGAATGTTTCAATCCCGAAACTTCGTGAAATTATCAAAATCGCTCAGGAACCATTATCTCTTGAAACACCTATAGGTAAAGAAGAAGATTCACGTCTTGGAGATTTTATTGAAGATAAAGAGGCCGATGCACCTATTAAAACCGTTGCGTCAGAACTACTGCGTGAAGATCTTGCAGAAGTATTGTGCACACTTTCACCAAGAGAACGCGACGTTTTAAGACTTCGTTTCGGCATGGACGACGGCCGCCAGAGAACACTGGAAGAAGTTGGCCAGCTGTTCGGGGTAACACGTGAACGTATCAGACAAATTGAGGCAAAAGCTTTAAGAAAGTTACGCCATCCGAATAGAAGCAAACGCTTAAGAGAATATGTAGAAGCATAAAAAAAATAAAAAATAACTTCCGGTATTGGAAGTTATTTTTTATGTCATTACAAATTAATTATAATTCCCGTAATTATTATCCATAGCCATTCGGGTATATTATAATCAGATGTATTATAATATATAACATGAAAATTCTTATTTTAATCTTAATTTGTCTTATTATCTGGTCAGTTTTCATTGAGCCCAATATACTGACTGTCAAACGAATTACAATAAATGATCCGGCACTTAAAGGCTTAAAAATAGTTTTTGCAAGCGATTTTCATATCAAACCTTATGAAATGTACAGGCTTAAACGTGTTATACGTGCAATAAATAAACAAAATGCCGGTATAGTCTTACTTGGCGGTGATTACGTAAGCGGGCACAAAAAGGGATCATCAATGACAATTGATAAAATTGCAGCTGAATTTTCCCGTATAAATTCGGAATACGGCACCATTGCAGTTATAGGAAACCACGACGGATGGCAGGGAAAAGAAGAAATTATTTCAGAACTTAAAAAAAATAATATAAAAGTTTTATATAACAGCAACATATGTTTTGACAAATTTTGTATATCAGGTGTAGATGACATGCAAACCGGCACACCAGATCTGAAAAAAGCGCTTCCTATAGACAAAAAACCAGTAATCCTGCTCAGCCACACACCTGATATACTGCCCGATGTACCGTATAGTGTCAATTTAACTCTTGCCGGTCATCTGCATGGAGGACAGGTAAGACTTCCGAAAGCAGTAACGGTACCTTCAAAATTCGGAAAAAAATATGCAAACGGATTTTACGATGACAACGGGAAAAAAATATATACTACCTACGGGCTTGGAACAAGTATTCTGCCGGTCAGATTTAATTGTCCGCCGGAAATAACCGTAATAACCTTTGATTAATCAAAATCAAGCAATTCTTTAAGATTAACACCCAGAACATCAGCTATTATTTTCAATTTTGATAGAGTGATATCCGTTTTTGCAGTTTCAACCATTGCTATAGTTGAACGTGAAATTCCCTTTACATCTAAAAAATCATCTTGTTTGATATTTTTTTCTTTTCTGATTTTTTTTAAATGCTGTGCAAATTTCTTCAGATATTCATTATCCATTTTTTTATTATCGGCAATATTAAAACATCTGAAAATCAGCCGTATTGACATTTTTTATTCAGCGGATTAATATTTTTTAATTTTATTTCCATTTTTTATTGATTTATTTTACCTTATGTTATATAATCCGTTGTGTGGAAAAATGTGAGGAAAAATTTATGATGAATCAAAATTTGAAAAAAGAAATTCTAAAAACAATTGAAATCAGCAGAGAAGCAGCTCAAAACAATCTTGGCGTTACCCTTGAATGCTATACAGAAATCATCTCCAGACTTGACATGTTGTCATATTTAATCATGTGTGAAGAAAAAAAATAGTTTTACGGCATAATGAAAATTACCAATTTTAAAAAAATTATGGTATTATATAAAATATAAAAAACTTTTAATTCTTACCGGCACTAAGGAAACTTTTTTATTAAAAAAACATCTTAATAATTAAGTTGTGCACAAAAGGTTAAGAGTATTTGGAGGGAAACAGTTAAAGAATGAGAAACATTATGAAAAAAAGTATTATATTTCTTGGAGCATTTTTGTTCCTTTCAGGCTGGGTAATCAGAGATAATGTATTTGCATACAGCCCCGTTGACTTATACGACAATGTATGGAGATTAATTAACAACAAGTTTGTTGACCAGTCAAATAACCAGCAGGACTGGGCAAAATGGCGCCACAAATATGACAGCAAAATTCACACTAATGAAGATGCATATGTTGCCATTAATACAATGGTTGCAAGTTTAAACGATCCTTATACAAAATTTTTGGATCCGAAAGAATTTGCAGATGAAACAAGTTCTATTAAGGGATCATTAAAAGGTATAGGTATTCAAATTGCGGTTAAGGACGGAAAGTTAATGGTAATTGCGCCGATTGAAGATACACCGGCAGAAAAAGCCGGTCTGCAGGCTGACGACGAAATTCTTGAAATTGACGGCGTGAGTACTAAAGGTATTACGGTAGATAAAGCCGCTGATAAAATCAGAGGTAAAGAAGGTACGCAGGTTACTCTTCTCATAAAGAGAAAAGATACAGCGCCTAAAAAATATGTAATAACCCGTGCGGAAATAGAAGTTAAATCAATATCCCAAAAACTTCCGGCAGAAGTAAAAATGCCAGATGATTTCTGTTACATCAGACTTAGCTCTTTCATCAGCAGGAATGCTGCAACGGAATTCGGAACTATCCTGACTAATAACAGCGGCAAAAAAGGGTTCATTATTGACCTTCGTTCAAACCCCGGCGGACTTTTGACAAACGCAATTTATATCTCTGATATGTTTCTTGACGGCGGAACAATTGTAAGCACAGTTGACAGAGACGGGTACAAAGAAACTCAAAGAGCATCTGCAGGTGTTTATACAAAAAAACCGGTTGTAGTTCTTATAAATAAGGGATCTGCATCAGCTTCGGAAATCTTTTCAGGAGCAATGAAGGATAACCACAGAGCCGTAATCATCGGAGAACAGTCTTTTGGTAAAGGTCTTGTTCAGGAAATTAATAAACTTCCATACGAATCAGGCATTAATATCACAATACAAAAATATTTGACACCTAACGGCACAGATATTAACAAAAAAGGTATTACACCTGATATAGAAGTAAAGCTTACAGAAGAAGATGTTAAAAATAAAAATGACCTTCAACTTAAAAAAGCAATCGAAGTTTTAACAAAAATGACAAACGGACAGGAAATTGCCGCCCAGTAAAAATAAAAAAAAGAAAGAAAAAAGCCGGTTTTTAAATAAAAACCGGCTTTTTATATTATTAAAAAATCACATTATAACCTGATTTATTAAATTGTGTTTATTGTAAAATATAGTCATGAAAAGTAATATTGTATTAATCGGCATGATGGGCAGCGGAAAAAGCACTGTTGGCAGGGAATTAAGCAGACAGCTTCCTGATTTTAATTACACAGACATAGATGCGGAGATAGAAAAAAGCACCCAGAAAAAAATTTCGGAAATTTTTTTGAGACATGGCGAACCATTTTTCAGAATGCTTGAAAAAGAAAAAATTAAAAAATTCTGTAAAGAAAACAATTACATAATTTCAGCCGGAGGCGGAGCATTTGAAAATGAAGAAAACAGAAAACTCATGCTTGAAACATCACATGTAATTTATCTTAAAGCAACTCCTGAAGCTATTTATGAAAGAATAAAACAGGAAAATCACAGGCCGCTTTTAAAGAAAAATTTTTCCGTTGAAAAAATTACCTCTATAATGCAGTTACGTGAAAAGAATTACGAAAAAGCAGATATAACCATTGACACAACAGGAAAAACACCGCAAGATATTGTAAAAGAAATTCTCGGAGCATTAAATAATGGCTGATTTATATGTAAAAATAAAACAAAATGAAAAAAGTTATCCTATTATTATAAAAAATGAAGAAATAACTGCTCTTGCAGAAAAAATATTTTCTGCAGTTGAGGGGAAAAATTATCTTGCCGTAATATCAGAAAAAGTTGAAAAGCTTTACGGGAAACAACTCGGTATCCCGAAAGAAAACAAATTCATTCTAAAAGATGGAGAAAAAGAAAAGAATTTCAACAATTATAAAAAAATAACCGACCGCGCTTTAAAAATGAAGCTTACAAGAAATGATGCAATAATAGCAATAGGCGGAGGAGTTGCAGGCGATTTAGCAGGGTTTACTGCCTCAACTTATATGAGGGGAATTGATTTTATACAGGTTCCGACAACTCTGCTTGCCTGCGTTGACAGTTCTGTAGGCGGAAAAACAGCTATTGATACAGATTACGGCAAAAACCTTGTCGGCTCATTCTATCAGCCGAAAATTGTATTTATTAATCCGAAATTTTTAAAAACACTTGATGACAGACAGTTCAAAACCGGACTTGGTGAAGTTGTAAAATATTCTTTCATAGAAAAAAGCTGCAAGTGTGAAGAAGAATTAAACCTTACAAATTTTTTAAGCGAAAAAACAGCAGATATTCTAAACCGCGATGAAAAAACTTTATCAAAACTTATAGAGATTTGTGTAAAATTAAAGATTTCAGTCGTAGAAAAAGACGAAAAAGAAAGCGGTTTGAGAAGAATTTTAAACTTCGGGCACACATACGGCCATGCAATTGAAAAGATTACAAAATACAAAAAATATACCCACGGAGAAGCCATTGTTGAGGGTATGAAATTTGCGTTTAATCTGGCAGTTAAAAGGAATTTAATAGACAAAAACTATATGTTTCTGGCACAGGATGTAATAAAAAAATACAACTTTCGCGAAATCCCGGAATTTAATAAAGAAAAAATGGTAGAATTAATGCAGATGGATAAAAAAGCAACATCAAAAAGTATTGTCTTTATACTTCCGACAGACTATTCAACTGTTGAAGCCTTTGAATTGAACCCTGAAGAAATTGCCTGATTATTCAGGGATTGAGTTTAGTAATATCAGTAAGATAAGCACTAACGCTTTTTCAGTTAAAATTTTTTAGTTTATATCATCCACTTCTTCTAAAATATCAAGAACACTGCAGCCGAAAAAACCGGCAATTCTTTCGAGTGTACTTAATTTCAAATCAACGTGTTCACCTCTCGTGAGTTTGGTAATTGTAGTAGGGCTAATACCAGTCAACTCAGAAATTTCTTTTCTGGTATATTTCTTTTTCCATACAACTTTGTAAAGATTTACTATAACCATACCAACAGTATAGCTATGTTTTCCAGAGTTGCCATAAAAAACTTGACAATGTTTTTAAAAGATAGTATACTATCTTTATTGAAACATTTAGTCACATTACAAGGAGGTGAAATGGATAACAACCGGAGCGTCGGATATTATGAAGATTTAATTGCCGAACTCGATCTCAAACTTCTTGAACTGCTTTCCCACATTAAACTGCTCGCTAACTCAACCGGAACAATTAATGATTATAAAATTGAACCGCAGGATATTAACGCTATCTCAACAACTCTTTATGACAAAACTCTGGCTGTTATGTTGGTTGAACAAAAATTGAAAATTTCTTTAAACAATATTAAAGTCTGATTTATGAAGTTTTCTTTTTAAACATGCCTGTAAACTTATTCCAACCGTTTTTGAAAAAATTTCCGATTTTATCAAATTTTAAATTTTTCGGCAAATTCTTTATCCATGGAACTAATTTGGACTTGAATTTAATTCCGCCAAATATTAAAGCTCCGGCAGCAAGCATGCCAAAGACCCACTTTTTCCATGGAGGATTTGAAACCCTGTCTTTATTATCACTTTTTTGATATTTAAATTCATCTATTTTCGGCTGTTCAAGATTCTGAGCTGCAGGAGCCGGCCCCGCAAAAGGAGACGGAGTATATGCAATACTGCCTACATATCTCGGTGCCTGACCCGTTACGTATGACGGAGCATCAAAGTCTAAAACACCGCTTTGCGCTAACATATCCAAATTATCTGCCCATGATGGAGACATAAAAAACCACCTTTTTAACCTTTGTACATATATATAAAATATTTTTTCTTCCAAAAATTGCTTTTTATATGTTTATTTGTTAAATTTTGTAATATGAAAGAGATTTTAAAGGAAAACAAATATCTCATTTTTTTGTGGATATTGTGTATTGCGGGATTAGTATTTTTTTGCGGGCATTATTCTAATATATTAATAGACTTTGGACGCGAAGTTTATTATCCTGAGCAGATTTTAAAGGGTAAGGTTTTATATAAAGATTTATTTAATATATACGGTCCATTGGCTTACCAGATAAACGCTGTTTTGTATAAATTTTTCGGCGCAAAGCTTTCAACCCTGTACGGTGCAGGGTATTTGTGCTCAATTCTTGCTGTCAGCGGAATTTACCTTGTGGCACAAAAGTTTTTAAGCAGATTTTTAAGTTTTTGCACAGGCGTTTTTACAATAGCTGTATGCGTGGCGTCTACTAGTATTTTTAATTTTCATTTTCCGTATTCGTGGGCTGTGTTATATGGATTAATCGCTTTTTTATTTTCTTTGTATTTTCTTTTGAATTTCAACGAAAGCAAAAAATCTTCAGAACTATGTATAAGTTCGCTTCTTGCAGGAATTTGCATAACCTGCAAATATGACTTTTTACTTTACACTTTAATAATTTTATTTTTCATAATCAAAGAAAAAAACTGGAAAGCTTTTTTAAGTTTTCTGGCAGCACCTTTATTAAGTTTCGGAATTCTGTTTATACAGGGGCTTTCCGTAAACGATTTGATAAATTCGCTTTCTATAACCGGTGCTATGGCAAAAAGCAAGACGTTAACATACTTTTACCAGAACAGCGGAATTTATTTTCATCCGAAAGTAATACCAACAGATGCAATGCTTTTCTTAAAAACGGCAATTCCTTTCAGCGTAATACTTTTCGGGGCATATTTATTCAAAAAAAATAAATTGGCATCAATAATTTTATCAATTGCCGGATATGCAGGTTATTTATGGTTTTTCAGCGAAGATATCAAAACTGCCTTCGGATTTTTGCCGTTACTGCTTTTGATAAGTGCGGCTGCCGGTTTTAGAAAAATCAACTCAAAACTTGCGATACTGATACTTTCCGCACTTGCCGCAAGCGCTAAAGTGTTCTGGGTAATGCTTCTTTACAGTTATGGAAACTATTATATATCAATCGCTTTGATTGCAATTCTTGCGTTAATGTTCAAATTTATTCCCGAAAGGCTTGAAAAAATTGCGGGAATTTACCTTCTGACAGCATCGGTGCTATATATCAGTGCAAATTTTCATATGCTCTCTCATGCAGAGGGAAAAATTCAAACCCCGAAAGGTGCTGTTTACACCTCAAAAAGTCTTGCAGAAAGTACAAACGAACTTATAAAATATCTGAATACCGCAGACGGAAATGCAGTTATTTTCCCGGAAGGAATGACCGTAAATTTTCTAGCAGACGTGCAGTCCGATGATTTTTATAATTCACTATTACCGCTGTATATAGAAACTTTCACTGAAGAAAAAATTGTTCAGCATTACAAAAATAAAATGCCTGAATATATTATTTTTAACAACTTAAATATGAAAGATTACTATTTTCAATATATCTGCAACGATTACGCGCTGAATTTCTGCGGCTTTGTTCAGGAAAATTACAAACCCGAAGCCGTTATAGACAATGGTTTCAGATATATAATATTTAAACGAAAATAGTTTTTATGATAAAATTTATTTAAAAAGGATAACCAAAGGAACACAATATGGAAAAGTTTTATTTAACAACAGCAATAGATTACGTAAACGGCGCACCCCACATAGGACACGCTTATGAAAAAATATTAACCGACATAATAGCAAGACACTATACTCAAAGATGCGATGATGTTTATTTCCTGACAGGAACGGATGAACATGGAATTAAAATCCAAAAAACCGCAGCTGAAAAAGGTATTACCCCGAAAGAACTCTGCGACGAAAACGCGCAAAAATTCAAAAATGCATGGAAAGCTCTTGACGTTGATTATACAAAATTCATAAGAACAACTGATCAGGACCATGAAAAAATTGTTCAGCATATTTTTGATAAATTATTGAAAAAAGGCGACATTTATAAACATTCTTATGAAGGTCTTTACTGCACCGGATGTGAATGCTTCTTAAACCCTAAAGATTTGACAGAGGACGGACTCTGTCCGGATCACTTAAAAAAACCGGAAGTGGTTAAAGAAGAAAATTACTTTTTCAAACTTACAAAATACAAAGATGCAATCATTAAACATATTAAAGAACACCCTGATTTTATCGTCCCGGAATTCAGAGCAAATGAAGTTTTAAACCAGCTTGAAGATATTCAGGATATCTCTGTTTCACGTGCAAAATCAAATGTTAAATGGGGTATTGATGTATTAGGTGACGATGAGCAGTCAATTTATGTATGGATTGATGCGCTTTCAAACTATATTACGGCTCTGGGATACGATACGGAAAATCCGTCAGAAGATTTCAAAAAATACTGGCCGGCTGATGTGCATGTTATCGGAAAAGATATTTTAAAATTTCACAGTATTTACTGGCCTGCATTTTTGCTTGCACTTGATTTACCGCTTCCGAAACACATTTTTGCCCACGGCTGGATTACAATAGACGAATCAAAAATGTCAAAATCACTCGGAAATGTAATTTCGCCGACATCAGTTCTTGAAAGCTTCAATCTTGAACACCCGGACGCTTTCAGATACTATATGGCAACCTCGGCACCCTGCGGACGCGACGGAAATTATTCAGATGACGACTTTAAAGAAAAAGTTAACGCACACCTTGCAAACAGTATGGGAAACCTCTTAAACAGAACGCTTTCCATGCTTGTAAAATACTTTGACGGCGAAGTTAAAGCCGAATTTAAAGGCGAAAATCCATTAGCTAAAAAAGCACTAGGAACAGTTCAAATTGTTAAAAACCACTTTGATAACTTTGAAATAGCCGAAGCAGGACTTGAGATTACATCATTAGTTGATGCTGCAAACAAATACGTTCAGGACACTGCACCATGGACGCTTGCTAAAGAAGAAAAAATGACAGAATGCGGTCAGGTGCTTGTAAATGTCCTTGATATAATGTGCATTATTGCATCTCTGATTTATCCGTATTGCCCGAATATCGCATCAGATATGGCAAAACAGTTGTCATTTGATTTAAAAACCAAACTCGACGATTTGACAGCTGACAATATTAAATGCGGAAAATTAATCTCAAAAGAAGATATCAAACCTGTATTTCTAAGGCTTGATTCAGAGCTTGCCGACAAATCAGCAAAAAAAAGCTAGAAAAAATTCAACAAATAGGTTATAATAAATAAAAATAGGAGGTGGAAAAATGTTGAAATTAAAAGCTTTGAACTGCCCCCCCCCCGTTGGAATAGACGGCTGACAAGGGATTGCATATTTTCAGGCATCTTTTGTAAATCTGCTTTTACTTTAGCAGAAGTTCTGGTAACATTAGGTATTATAGGCGTAGTATCAGCTATGACCGTTCCGGCTTTAATGCAAAATCACCAGAAAAAAACCTATGTAACCCAGCTTCACAAAGTTTATAACCAGCTTTCTCAGGCAGTTGTTCTATACATGACTGACAGAAATGCACTAAATCTTAAAGAAGCAGGATTAACAAACGGTGATGCAATTGATGCATTTATGAAAAAATACTTTAAAATTGTTCAGGATTGTACTGCAGACATATCAGAATGTGCAAATTCTTCCGAATACAAAAAAATGGATGGAACATCAAATCCAATATTCCGTAAAGACAGTGCATACAGTTTTAAATATTATATTCTTGCAGATGGTTCACTAATCGGGCTGCTAAATTATG
The DNA here is from genome assembly GCA_944325005.1 of Candidatus Gastranaerophilales bacterium. GTDB lineage: Bacteria > Cyanobacteriota > Vampirovibrionia > Gastranaerophilales > Gastranaerophilaceae > Stercorousia. The sequence continues at coordinate 30,786 of CALUYO010000010.1, forward strand.
GGGATAATAAAATTCAGGTTAATGTTGATGTTAACGGTAAAAAAGGTCCAAATATTATAGGCAGAGATACTTTCGCTTTTAATATTTACAGCAACGGGATAATTGATGATGAGTGCAGCAGCCCTCCTTGTACAGAAGAAGAAAGAGAGACAATGTATAATAAGAATTGTATTTCGTCATCAACTACAGGATGGTTTGGCTGCTTCGGTAAAATTCTCAACGATAATTGGGAAATGACTTATTAAATACAAAAGGCGGTTTTAAAACCGCCTTTTATAAAATAAATTATTCTTCCTGCTGTTTTATCAAACTTCCTACAGCCGCATACATCGCTGCTGAAATTTCTGAGGTTGATGTAAACGGACCATAGTCTTTAATAAATCTTGCAACATCAAATGTGTTCAGATAATTTTGCAAAGCTGCAGCAGATTCATCCGTCAAATTGTAAGTAAACATTATATTTTTTAAGTAATTTGCAGCCTTTTCTTCAACATCATCTTCACCATAGTCTGATGATGAAAATTGTGCTACATCTTTTTCTTCTGTTTCTTTTGATGCTACACCGTATTCTTTAGCTTCTTCTGCAGCATTTTCTTCCTGTGTTTCTTTTAATTCATCTTCTTCTTCCACAGCTGCTGCTGCCGATGTGTAAGCTTTTGATGATACTCCTGAAATTTCCATAATACCTGTCCTTTCTGTAAAAACTACTCTTTTACATGTACGTATATCGGACACCGTATAAAAAAACTTTAAAATTTTGTAAAGAGATATTAATTACTTAACCAAACCCTCTGTTTCATTATACATAACCATGTAAAAATCAGGACTTGTCATATTAGGATTTTTTTTCATAAACTTTTTAACGTCAAAATTCTCAAGGTATTTATCAAGCTTTTTTTGAACTTTTTCATTTTCTTCATGCTCGTTTTTGAGTTTTGCAATATACTGGCGTGTCATTGCCAAAATTTCATCTTCTGTCAAAATTGGCAGACCGCCGATTAAAACCTCATCCGGTTCATCTTCGTCAATATATTTTTTCAATTCTTCTTTTGGGTCCTCTTTCTGCCGTCTTCCGTTGCTGTCAGAAGATGTAGAAGAAGATATTGCTCTGTTAAAAGGATTATTTACGCTGTTAAACATATAGGATGCCTCATTTTTTAGTTTCTAACGGTATTAACAACAAAAAACTTTAATTAAATCATATATTCGAATGATATAAATAAGTCTATTATTTCTTTAACAATTTAGTAATTTTATAAAGGTCTAATGAAATGAAATTTGATGCTTCCACAATATTATTCATATATATAGATAATTTATCAAGTTTTTTACAATTTTTTTTGTATACGGTGGGATTATTTTCAATATTTATTATAATATTCGTGATAATCTGAAATCTTATAGCCATATGAGTATACATAACAAATGCATCCAGTATTATCGGATAAAATATATCTTTAAATGAAGTCTCATCATCATATTTGTATTTTCCCGACAATTTTTCGTAAAGTTCTTTAACTGGTAAGTTTTTTTTTCATTATATACTCTCCATATTACTGATATTTATAATATATGACTTTTAAATCATATATTATAAATATAGTACATAGAAACATTATGTCAAGTTTTTTATAATTTCATTATGACAGACAAAGATATTTTATTAAAATTAGCATCTAAAATCAGCTATGAAAGAAAAAAGCGTAATCTTTCACAGGAAAAACTTGCTGAAATGGCAAATGTTAATATGCGTTCTATCAGCATGATTGAAAATGGTACAACAAATGCTAAATTTTTAACACTATATAAAATTGCAAATGCACTCAATATTGAAGTATGCGAATTAGTTAATTTTCATTTGTAAATCGATTGCCAATCGTTGTGCTTCAGCCCGACCTATTATTTCTTTAACAATTTAGTATATAAACTTCTGATGTGATAAGTTAATTGTCGGGCTAAAGCACACAATTAACATTAACTTTTATTTACAGCGAGTTATAATAATCTTTTAAAAGCTTGCAGTCATCTTCAATATTCGGACTTTCGCAAACCAGCGCACCTTTTACTCCAAATTCTTTCAAAACTTTTATCAAATCCTTATAATTCATATCGGATTCTTCAAGGTTCAAATGCTGTCTTTCACCCTTTGCAGTGTATTCTATCCCTGCAAGATGCCCGTGGAAATTCTCTATAGCATACTGTCCGACTTCTTTGCCCAATTTTTCCAGAACTTTTGAAAATTCATCATAAGTATTATATTCACCTGCCGTCCTTGCATGAAGATGCGAAAAGTCTATACAGGGCAAAACTTGTTCATACTCTTTTGAAAGATTTATAATCTCATCCAAATCACCCCACTGGGTCGGCTTTCCTGTAGTTTCAGGACGAATCCATACATTTATGTTTTCACGCTCAATGACATCAATTATTCTTTGCGTCTGCTTTTTAACCTGATTATAAACCGTATCTTTATCACCGCCCATATAAAAAGCAGCGTGATAAGTTATACTGAAAGCTCCTGCCTCCGAAGCAACAGATGCCGTATCAATAATTCTCTGCACACTTGCATCAATTTTATCTTCTTCCTTTGAATTAAGATTTATATAAAAGGGACCGTGAGCAGTTATAACAAAATCTTTTGATTTTTCTTTTACAAAACTTCTGTGCTCATTGTTCATTCTCACTCCATGAACAAATTCCAGCTCCATACCGTCAAGTTTCATTTCTTCTAAAACATCAAAAGCTGATACATAGCTGCCTTTACCGGTTCTTAAAGGCATACCGGCTGTTATGAAATTTAATTTATCAAAACTTCTCATTATACTTTAACCCTTACAAGTTCCTCAAGAATTTCACACGCGTCAGAAACAAATTTTGAACAATGCGCTTTTCTTTCTGCTCCATCAAAACCTTTAGATAAAACACGGCAGCAGGTAACTTTATTGCGTTTTTTAAATTCTTCCACAATTTTTGCTGCATTTACACGTGCCGTAACTTCATTGCCTTTAGAATTTTCACGTCCGAAATTATAACCGTTGATAATCTGTGCAGCAGCAACAGCACCGCAAACACATCCTGATGCCATACCGCCTGAAAAAGCTGTTGCACATGAGAGCAGTTCTTTTGGACACAAACCGGCATCTGATGCAGCTTTTATAACACTTTCAGCACAGGAATAACCCTGATTTACATAATAATTAACTGCCTGTTCTTTCATAATACACATCTCCTTATCTATATAGTATAGCACAAATATTTATGTTATAATCCTGCTATGAAAGAGTGGATATTTAACAAATACGACGGGCAGGAGAAATCTTTAGTCAAAAGACTTTTACATTCAAGAGGGATTAAAACAGATGAAGAAATTTATGAATTTATTCACCCGCTTGAAATGAAGCTCACGCATCCAAAAGCATTTACAGATATGGAAAAATGCATTGAAAGACTTGCAAATGCAATTGACAATGGAGAAAAAATAGTTATCCACGGCGATTTTGATGCAGACGGAGTTACGTCAACCTCTTTGCTTTACAGAACTTTTAAATATCTTGGTGCTGATGTAAATTATTTTATCCCGGACAGAGAAAAAGAAGGCCACGGTTTTGATACAAAAGCCCTTGTCAAAGTAATGACACAGGTTAAACCTAAAGTTATAATCTCATGTGACTGCGGAATATCTGATGTTGATGCAGTTAATTTTTTAAACAGTTTTAAAATAGATGTTATAATCACAGACCACCACGAAGCACCGGAAATTCTTCCAAAAGCATACGGGATTATTAATCCGAAAGCACCGGATTCACTGGACGAAAATTTGACGGCTAAACAAATTGAAAGCCTTACCTCACTTGCAGGTGTCGGAGTTGCTTTCAAAGTAGCTCAAGCGTTACTTGAAAAATACAACAAACTTGAATTTATAACCGAAATTCTTCCCTATGTTGCCGTAGGAACCGTTGCGGACTTAGTTCCTCTGATAGGTGAAAACAGATATTACGTAACAAAAGGGCTTGAACTTATCTCTAACGGAAAGCATTACGGACTGTCAAGATTATTGGAAAGCGCCGGTTATAAAGGTCAGATTACATCCGAACAAATTGCATTCGGTATTGCCCCGAGAATAAATGCTTCAGGACGCCTTGATACAGTTGATGCAGCTTTAAAAGTTCTAATTTCCGATAACAAACAGGAAATTGAAATGGCTGTTCAGTCTTTAAACGAATTTAACAAAGTTCGTCAGGAACTCTGCCAGAATATTTTTGCCGAAGCTGATGAAATGGTTAAAGCGGAAGGTAACAGAAACTCCGCGATAGTATTATTTAATAAAGAATGGCATGTCGGAATTATCGGTATTGTTGCCTCAATGCTTGTGGAAAAGTACTATAAGCCGACATTTTTAATGACATACTCTGATGAAACAAAACAATTCAGATGCTCTGCCAGAAGCGTTAAAGGGGTTAACCTCTATGACACAATCTCGATGAATGCAGAACTTTTCGACGGTTTCGGCGGACACGAAATGGCGGCAGGTCTTTCCTTCAGCGAAGAAAAAGCTTCTTTCGAGCAGGTAAAATCAGCCCTTTGCAAAACAGTTAAAGAAATGTCACAGGGAAAAGATTTAAAACCTTTTATTAATATTGATTTAGAGCTTATGCCTGATGATATTGACGTTGACTTAGTTGAGCAGATATCACAGCTTGAACCTTTCGGGCAAAACAATCCCAGTCCTGTTTTCGTTATAAAAAATTTGAAAATTAAAGAAAAACGCTTAATGGGAGAAAACAAAAATCACCTGAGGCTTACCTGTCAAGCGGGAACCACAGAATTCAACTGTATCCGCTGGAAAGAAGGCGATATATCTCTTGTCAAAGGCGATATGCTTGATTTAGCATTTCACCCGCAGATAAATGAATATAACGGCGTAACAAGTGTTCAGCTGATTATAGATGATATCCACTCCGAATACCTGAAAGAAGAAGAAAATCTGCCACAGCAAAAATTATACGATCACCGCAAAAAAACAGATATACTTCCTCAGGTAAATGATTATGTAAAAAATTCAAAGCAAAATATTCTTATTTTTGCAGAAAGTAAAACTATTTTAGATAAATTAAAGCCATTTGAAGCACTTTTTGCAAGAATTGTAACACGCGACAATTTACGACCATGCGACAGTTTGATGCTTTTTGATTATCCGGCTGACAGAGAAACTTTTGACAGAATTTTAAATCAGACAAACCCTATTTCACTTCACTTTATGAATTACGATTTAAAATATATGGATGAAGAAGAGTTTTTAAAGACAGTTTGCGGAATGCTGAAATTTGCCTGCCACAATAACGGCGGGAAAGTTGAACTCCGCAGATGTGCAAGCTTTCTGGGTAAATCATATCAGGTATTTGAACTTCTTTTCTCAATCCTTGACGATACAGGATTAATCAAAATAAAAGAGCATACAAAAGAGTATTTTGTAATAGATTACAATGCAAACGCTGAAATATCACAGGTTTTGCATTCACCCAAATACTCAATTCTAACAGATTTGATTGAAGAATGTGAAGAATTCCAAAAAAGTCTCATGGAAGATGACGTCTATACGTTAATATAATTTACAATATTAGCCATTGTTGTATTCCCTTACTTATTTATAAAAAAATATGGCTAAAAATTATTGAGACATCCGCACCCTATCCTATAGGGCAGTATAACTTAGTTTTAACCTATTTAAAACTCATATTTACATTTTATTTCTATTTTTAATAATATTTACTTTTTAAATATTTTTAATACAATATAATTATATAGGGAACAGACAAACAACCTCCAACTACACATCAAAACTTTACTGTGACAAGGTGGAAAGGAGGTGAGGATATGAAAAAACAGATAATAAAATATGCCCTATCTGTAGTAGGACATATTTTACAAATTATCTCAATATTCATATAGGGTCTGTGACGGCTGTCTTGCAGGACAGCCACCCTATATTTTTATTATAACTTATTTTTTTTTTTATTTCAAGTGTTTTAATTTTTCCATGATATAATGACTTTATGAGAAAACCGATTGTAGCAATTGTAGGGCGCCCGAATGTGGGCAAATCAACTTTTGTAAACCGTCTTATAGGAACAAGAAATTCTATAGTCGACGATTTGCCAGGGGTCACGCGTGACAGAATTTATTTTGATGTAGAATGGCAGAACAAAATCTTTACAGTAATTGACACAGGAGGAATAATTCCCGGCGATGAAGATGAAATTATGCTTTCTATTTTTGATCAGGCAAAAATAGCCTGCGAAGAGGCCGATAAAATAATTTTTATTGTCGATGGAAAAGAAGGGGTTAACCCTATAGATTACGATATTGCAAACATTTTAAGACAATCTAAAAAACCTGTTTTCCTTGCGGTAAATAAATCCGACAACCCAGAATCCTTAATGATGGTAAATGATTTTTATTCTCTTGCAATAGGTGAACCTGTCGGTATTTCAGCTCTTCACGGTTCAGGTGGTGTAGGGGATCTTCTCGATATGGTTACTGAAGATTTTCCAAGAGATATTGAACAGGAAGATGATGAGACAATTAAAATTGCAATTGTAGGCAGACCTAATGCCGGAAAATCATCCATTGTTAATGCTTTGTTAAATGAAAACAGAGTGATTGTATCGGATGTTTCAGGTACAACACGTGACAGCATAGACAGCTCAATAACTTACAAAGACAGAGAATTTATTATTGTAGATACGGCAGGAATAAGAAAAAAATCAAAAGTTGACTGGGGTGTTGAAAAATTTGCAGTTGACAGAGCAATCCGCTCCATCAGAGACTGCGATGTTGCGCTCCTTGTAATTGATGCGACACAGGGGATATCCGATCAGGATAAAAAAATTGCATCTATTATAACAGAAGCCGGTAAGGGATTAATTATAGCCATAAACAAGTGGGATTTGATTGAAGATAAAAATTCAAACACAATTAATCAGTACAACAAAAAACTCGCTAATGATATTCCATTTTTAGAATATGCGCCTAAAATTTATATTTCAGCAGTTACAAAACAACGGCTGCATCAAATTTTCACAGAAGCTGAAAAGGTTTACACCGAATGCACAAAACGTATTTCTACGGGTCTTTTAAATAAAATTATAAAAGAAGCCTATATGCTTAATCCGCCTGCATCATCGAAAGGGAAACGGCTTAAAATTATGTACGTTACCCAAACAGGTATTCAGCCGCCGCATATCGTAATCTTTGCTAATAACGCAGATTTGATGAAAGACCATTATAAACGTTATATTGAAAATAAACTGCGTGAAGCTTTCGGATTTTTCGGAACACCTATAAAGCTTTCTGTCAGAGAACGCTCAGATAAGGATAAAAAATAAAAGAGGTTTAAAAACCTCTTTTATTCTTCTAATAAACTAATAAAATTAATATCTTCAAACTTTTCTATTTTGGTTTCATCTATACTTAATTTATATTTTTCCAAAATTTCATCAGTTAAACAAATCTCTTCACAATCAAAAAATTCTTCAATCCGGGGTTGTTTTTTTCTCATAAAATTAAATGCTCCTTTTTAATTAAACGCTTCTGATACGTAACCAATCATTTCATCAAACATATTCTGTAAGGGTAAAGTAATATCTGCCATAGCTTCCTGCTGAATTTGTGCGAGTTTATTATCAAGAGTTTCAGGCTGTTTAACTTCAATTGCTTCAAGTCTGCCTTCCTCAAGCTGATGAAGTAAATCTCGTGAAAAATCCGCAGTATTTCTCAATGATGATAAAATAGCACAATCAATTCTGAACAACTCTACGGAACTCAACTCACTGCTAAGCATTCTCTCCATTGCGTCAATGTCATTAATATCTCTCATAATGCCATTGGCAAGTGTGTTACAGTCAGTGACCATAACATTTTCAGTTTTTGAATCCATTTAAAATTTTACCTCCAATTAACTATTGTCCTGCCAGTAAATTTAATCTCGGTAATTTTTTTCAAAAACTTTAATAAAAAGAATGTTTTGTTACATTATGTTTACAAATGCTCAAAAAAGCACTAAATAAAACTATTTCCCTTCCCCCGAAAAAGAAAGTCTCGTCATTTGACAAGACTTATAAATATACATTTACCCCACATTCTTTATACCACAAAGTATTTTTTTTGTCAAGCTTTTTATTAATTAAAAAATCTTAAAATTTTAATGAAGAAGGAAAAATTATAAACGATATTGCAACAGAAGGCATGATTGCAATTTTACGCGCACTTGGTGTTTGCCAGTAGAAAACTTGTTGGTTTATTGTAGAAAAGTTTGTATAAAATGGTAGAAAATTCATGAGTTTTCTACAGTTTTTTTATACGAAAAAAGTTTTCTACAAAAACTATATTATTATTAACAAGTTTTCTACAAAATAATCTACAAAGAAAATTCAGTAATAACAATAGTTTCAACCACTTTTCTACAAATATTAACAGTTTATTATTATTATTAAATTTATAATTATATTTATTAATATAATAATTAATATAACTTTAATTGTTTAAAACTTAAAAAAGTAAAGTTTTTGTATTATTTTATTTTATTTAAGTTTTTAATTGATATAATTTTATTATAAAAAAAATTAATCGGGAGTAGAAAATTATGAAATTTATCGTAAAAAAAGAGGATTTATATAACGGTATAAAAATAGTTGAAAGAGCTACATCAATGAAGGCTTTACAGCCGGTGCTTTTAAATATTCTTATTGAAACAATTGATAAAGGAACAATCAAACTTGTTGCAACAGATCTAGATTTGACAGTAATTGCAGAAGTTGATGCTCAAGTTGAGGAAGAAGGAAAAATTACACTTCCTTCAAAAACTCTCAATGAAATAGTTTCAAAGCTCGGCGACAAATTAATTACATTTGAAATGAATGAGGGAGAAACATCCGTAAATATTACCTGTCAGAATTCAAAATTTGATATCATCGGTATTTCGGCTTCAGAATTTCCTCCTGAATTTTCAACAATTGATGTAAAGGAAGAAGAAGGTTTTGAAATTGCGATAAGACCTTTTGTAAAAGCTGTAAAGCAGGCAGGTTTTGCAGCTGCAAGCTATGAAACAAGCAACCTGTTATCAGGTATTGTATGTGATATTTCAGAAAATATAATGGAAATAGCATCTACTGATGGAAACCGTCTTGCAAGAGTGCGCGAAACTATTGACAATAAAGATAATCATTCTAAACAGCTAATTATTCCTTCAAAAACTTTGAATGAATTTATAAAAATGAGCGGTTTTATAGATGAAGATACTGTAAAAATTTACACTGAAAAATCTAAAATTATAATAAAATCAGAAAAGACAACGACAATTTCAAGGCTTCTTGATGGTCAATTCCCGAAATATAATCAGCTTATTCCAAAAGAAAGCCCGAAAGAAGCTCTTGTAAATGTTTCTCAGATGACCTCTGCATTAGAACGTGTGTCAATTATGGTTAATGAAAAAACAAGTATTGTAAAACTTGAATTCAGCCATAATACCTTAAAATTGACAGCTGATACACCGGATTCTGGAAAATCAGAAGAAAGCATTGATATTGATTATGCCGGAGACGATCTTGCTATTGCGTTTAACTATAAATTTGTTTTGGAAGCATTGAAAAATATAGATTCCGATGAGGTTAAAATCGGATTGAATACACCGCTTTCAGCAACAATGTTTAAGCCGAACAGCGATGAAGATTATGTTTGTTTAATAATGCCTGTTCAGATCAGGTAATTTAAATAAATAAAATCAAATAATGCGGAGCGGATTTATTATCCGCTCTGTTTTTTTATTCTTGCACATATTCCCAGTGAAAGCCGTATGCTGTCTTTTTTTTCTTCTTACATACATCTTTAATGGCACTGTACGCTGTATAGCTATGTGCAATTCCTTTTTTTAAAAGGTATTCAATATCGCTAAAAGTTTTTTCGTTAACCCTGTAAGTTCCGGTCAAATTTTCGTTATAAATTAATCTGATAACAAAAGGTGATTTTTTTTGATTGTGAAAATGCTTGTATAATGTGTGTATATTGAATTTTTGATAATTCAGATTTGGTAGAAAGAAACAATAAAAAAATCCATAATTTTATATATGGCTAAATCTGATTTAAAAAAGCTTGGCAAAAATATCAAATTTCTGCGAAAGACCAAAGGTTTGTCGCAGGAAAAATTAGCTGAAATAATAAACAGAAGCCGAAATTATGTTGGTATGATTGAACGTGCAGAAGTTAACACTCCTATTGATACTCTGTTTGATATTGCTAAAGCTTTGCATTCTGATATCAAGAACTATTTAGTTAAGTTATAGGACATGTATGTCCTATATTTATAATAATATCAACTATTATAAATAAATGCAATATACCAATGAAAAAATTATCTGTTTGAATCAAGCTTTGGCTGAAGTTGTAAGAACTTTGCGAATAGAGCGAACTGGTTTATCTGTTAATAAATTTGGTGAAAGCTATGGAATTGAGAAAAATAATATTTTACGTATCGAAAAGGCTAATGGATATTGCAAATTAATTACAATATGGCAAATAGCTAATGCATTCGGGTTGAAATTTTCAGAATTTATTGGATATGTTGAAGAAAAACTTGGTGATGATTTTACATTAATTGATGAATAAAACTAGACAAATTAATGCAAAACCTGAGTGGTGGGTAAAGCGGCTACGCTTTAATGGAAAAGTAAACCTCTTTTAGACGTTTTTTGCTGATGTGTGTGTAAAGCTGGGTTGTTGAAACATTACTGTGCCCGAGAAGCTCTTGCACAACTCTTAAGTCTGCCCCGTTTTCAAGCAAATGTGTGGCAAACGTGTGTCTTAAAGTATGCGGAGAAATTGATTTGTGCAGTCTTTTCCCGCTTTCGTGAATGAATGTGTAAACCTCCTGCCGTGTAACCTGTTTTCCATGCTCGTTAATCAGCAGGTATTTTGATTGTTTGTTATATTTTTGCAGATTGTAATCCCGTTCGGGTAAGAAATTTTTGATAGCTTTTACAGCTTTTTTGCCGAGAGGAACAATTCTGTCTTTAGAACCTTTGCCCGTGCATTCAAGGTATTTTGAATTCAGGTTGTAGTCTGTAATTTTGATATTAACCAGCTCTGAAACCCTGAGCCCGCATCCATATAAAAGTTCAACTATTACCTTCTGAATTTTTGTCAAATTTTGATTTAACAGATTATTTATTTCCTCAACTGTCATAACTTTTGGAAGTTTTTGCGGAACTTTCGGCTGCTCAAGAGTGAGGGCAGGATTTGATTTTATAACTTCATTAATACAAGCCCATTTGAAAAATCCGCGCAATGAGGCAATTTTTCTCATAATGCTGGTTGGTGAAAAGTGTTTTTCATGTAAATTTCTTATGTATGAATTTATCTGTGTTCTTTTTATTTCAGAAACATCAATATCGCCGCAGAAATCAAAAAATCCGCTTAAATCTCTCCTGTAAGCTTCAAGAGTATTTTCAGCCAGACCTTTTTCTATCTCCAGAAATTCAAGATATTCAGAAAGAATTTGAGTGTTCATATACTGATTTTACTACATATTTCGTTTAATGACATTCAGCGTTTATATGATATAATTTAAATGAACAAAATTTTATTTTTGTCGTTCTATATATGTAGAAGGAGAAAAAAGATGAAAAAATTATTATCAATATTAATGGTATTTGGTATGTTTTTAACAACAGGTTTGCGGGCTTTTGCAGATGATTCTCAAGAGGCTTTAAAGTTTTTTAACAGTTACGTAGCAGCGGCAAATTCATACAATCCCGTTATAACAACACTATATTCACCGAATGCAAAAATAATCAGGCAGGTTGTAAAACCCGATGGCGGACTTGTTGATGTAAATACAAATACCGCAACTTATATCAAACAAATGAAACTCGGTCAGGCAGGCGCCAAAATGAGAGGTTATAAAAATACTTATACAAACATTTCTGTAGCATCGCTTGGCAACGGAGCTTATAAAATCAGTTCTTTAAGACAGCCAAAAGGTGAAACTTATAAATTAAAAACTTATATGGTTGTAAAAAAAGTTAACGGAAAATGGCAGATTATTGAAGAAATGATGCAGACAAAAGAACAGATATTTCTAAAGTATGCAGATAAAAAATAAAGAGGATTATGCTTGATAAATTTAGATTTTTAACGGCCGGTGAAAGCCATGGAAAATGTTTAACGGCAATAATAGAAGGAATTCCCGCGGGGTTTGAAATAAACCCCGATTTTATAAACAATGAATTAAAGCGCCGTCAGGGCGGTTACGGACGCGGCGGAAGAATGAAAATTGAAACGGATACCATTGAAATAACATCCGGCGTTCGTTTTGGAAAAACTCTGGGGTCGCCTGTTACTCTTGTTATCCAAAATAAGGATTTTGAAAACTGGCGTAAAATTATGAGTACAACCCCTGAAGATTTTACTGATGAAAAATCTTTTACGAAGTTTCGCCCCGGGCATGCTGATTTTTCAGGCAGTGTTAAATATAATCAGACGGATTTGAGAAATATTCTTGAGCGTTCAAGTGCAAGAAAAACTGCTATAGAAGTTGCTGTAGGTGCTGTAGCAAAACAAATTCTTGCACAGTTTGGGATTACCTGTTCCTCAAAAATTTTGCAAATAGGAAATGGAAAAACAGAAGAAGAATTCCATTCAGAAATTGATAAAGCAAAAGATGCCGGCGATACTTTAGGCGGAAAGTTTGAAGTAATTTTTGAAAATCTTCCAATCGGGTTAGGGTCTTATGTTCACTGGGACAGAAAGCTTGACGGTAAAATTGCTCAGGCGGTCATGAGTATTCCAGCCGTAAAATCAGTTTCAATCGGTAATCACCATGCTTATAAGATGTCTGGCAGCGAATTTCATGATCAGATGTATCTTGATGAAAACGGTAAAATAGTCAGAAAAACCAATAATGCAGGAGGAATAGAAGGCGGAATGACAAATGGTGAGCCGGTTATTGTAACAGCGGTTATGAAACCGATTCCTACACTGAGAAAGCCTTTAAAAACTGTTGATATGAAGGATATGACAGAAACCGAAGCGCATTTTGAGCGTTCTGATACCTGTGCTGTTGAGGCTTGCTCAGTTGTTGCGGAAAACAGAATTGCATGTGTGCTTGTTGATGAATTTCTTATGAAGTTCGGAGGCGACAGCTTAACAGAAATTAAGAACAGGTTATAGTTTAAACTTTACAACGAAAATACTAACGTGATAGTATTAGCTTATGCTAGAGCTATTTGTTACAAGTGCAGATCAAAATCCTGATAAAATTTTTATTACAGCCGGACTTACTGCCACAATGCAGAGTTTAGGCTATTCTACAGGTGTTTATAAGCCTGTGGAAGTCGGTGCGGTAAAAATTAACGGTTTTGTTCAATCTCATGACATAGCTTTTATAAAATTTATTGATCCGTATATCAAAACTTATTACTCTTATCTTCTTAAACAAAAATCTGCCCCTCTTCTTGCTGCAGCAGCTGAAAATATTATAATTGATAAAAATACCATATTACAGGATTTTCAACGCATTCAGGATGTAAACGAATGTTTAGTAGTTGACGGTGTATCTGGACTTGCAACTCCACTGGGAAAAGAATTTCTTGAAGAAGATATGATAAAAATACTTGATTTACCCTTATTAATGGCAATTTCCGCTAAAACATCAACGATTAATAATATAATACTTTCAATTAATCATGCTGTGGAAAAAGGCATACAGTTCCGCGGTGTAATTCTCGGAAATTATCCGGAAAAACCTGATGATATGAATATTAAATTAATGCCGCGCCTTATTGAAGAATATACTAATGTTAAAATTCTTGGAGTTCTTCCGTCATTTGACAGAAATTTAAATCCTAATGACCTTATTACAGAAATATTAAACGGGGTTGATATTGAAGCAGTGTTTGATATTCAGATAGCAAAACTACAATTGTAACAAAAATGTAAACATGGCTTTTTTATTTATTAATGCAGGGTTATAATACATGAAAACTATCTCTGGAACATGTTATAAAGCAAAAATTTTTATTTTCATGTTTTATGTGAAATACCAAAAGTGTGCAATTGAAAGGTTAATATTTATGTCATCAGTAAATCCTGTAAATAATTTTTATCAAAAATTAGAAACTTATAAACAATATCTTTATAAAAATCGTCCTGCAAATATGACGGATAGTCAGTTAAATGAACAGATTAACCGCTATATGACAGGTTTACAGCATGATGAATTTAAACTTTCAAACAAAGAAAACGGCAGAGAATTTGCCCGAAACCTTGCGATGGAAAAAAACGGACAAAATGAATTGGCTGAACAATTACAGGAAAAACAATTTGCACAATCCCTTGAAAATGAACAAAAATTTATTGAAGCTTCTAATCAGCCGCGTGAAGTTCTGGGCAGGCCTGTTGATAAAAACAGAGCAGATGCCATAAAAGAAAGACAGTCCGGTTCGCAACTAAAAGGTGAAATGAAGCAGGAAGCGTATATTCGTAATCTTGAAATGCGTGCGGAAGCCGGAAATGCTTCTCCTGATAAAAAAGCTAAAATGAAAAGACGTGCAAGAAAATTACAGTCTTATGTTGATAAGCAGAGAACTCAAAGATCTCCGGAATATCAGGCTTATCAAGATAAAGTAAATACAAGACGTATTGAAAGACGTATAAGAAATTTGGGCGTCCCGTCAAATACACTGGAAGAGACTGTTAAAAAATCAACAAAAATGTCATTGAAAGCTAAGTTGGGACTTATTGCAACGGCTCTTGGGGTAATAGGAGGAATATTTTATTTGAATTCCGGCGAAAAAACAAATAAATCAAATCAACTTGACAATGTGGCATAATATAAAATTGTTACGAATTGTAATATTATATACTTTTTATATATGTAAAAAGTCAATTTTTTCTTAACAAACTTTTTTATAAATATATAAAGAGGTATAATTATTTTATGGACAAGAGAGATTTTACCGTAATCGAAAATGAAACTAAGGCAGAAGAAAAGATTGAAAAACAATCTGTTCGTCATGCTACTAATCCAATAATGAAAAAATTCGCCGAATTTCATAGAGAAAATATCGGTAAATTCAGTGTGAAAGAATTGTTTAAAAAGTAATGTACCGGATTAAAAATCAAATTTATCTTGATATGACAAAGACACAGAAATCTGCTCTGTGTAATTTTTTGCGCGCGCTTGTAAAAAAGTCCCCTGAAATGGGCGTTAATGATATTCTTGATAAATTTATTGATGACGAAAGATATTATTTTGAAATTAATAACCCGCATTTTGAATTTCTTGAAAATTATCTTGACGATAGTAAGTTCATTGATGAAACAATGCTTTATTTAAAAGAATGCAGGCGGTATTATGATTATAAGAAAGCTCAGGAACCCATAATTCAGGCTCAGAAAGAGTTTGAGAAGAAAAAACGTGCGTTTCTGCGTGAAGTTAAAATGTCGAAAGAAGAACCGACAAAAAAACAGCTTTATTATTACGACCGTTTATGCAAAAAATATAATATAGAAAAAAAAGAACTAACCTCAAAACTTGAGGCTCGTGAAGAAATAGACAAAATATTGAACGAAAATGATTGTCGTAAGATTTTAGAATAACGAAAAAATGGTATAAAAATGAGTATTCAAGAGATTGTGAAAATATTGACAGACAGCGGCATTGAAAAGAATGAGGCAAATGTTGAAGTTAAAATGTTACTTGAGCATTTTGCAAACTACGGCGTAAAAGATATTATTGCTGGTAACAGGTTAACAGCCGATAAACTTGTAAAAGTTCGCGAAAAGGCCGAATTGAGAGCAAAAACAAGACAGCCTGTTCAGCATATAATCGGTTTTGCAGATTTTATGGGTGAAAAGTTTATTGTAAATCCGTCTGTTTTGATACCGCGCGATGAAACGGAAATTCTTGTGCGCAAGGCGATTGATGTTATAAATCAAAATAATTTTAAAATGGCTCTTGATGTCGGTACAGGTTCAGGATGTATTGCATGCATGATTGCAAAATACACTGATTGCCAAATTATCGGACTTGATATATCATCTGATGCATTGAATACTGCCCTTGATAATGCTTCACGATTAAATCTTTTTAATAAGGCAATTTTTAGAAAGTCAGATATTTTTTCAAACGTAAAACCGGGTGAAACCTTTGATATAATTGTTTCTAACCCGCCTTATATTCCTCTAAGTGAAAAAGAAAATATTCAGATTGAAGTAAAATTTGACCCTGAAGAGGCGCTTTTTACAAAAGATGAAAAAGGTCTGGAATTTTATGAAAAAATAACGCGGGAGACATCTGCAATATTGAATAAAGGCGGATATTTAATGTTTGAACTCGGGATAGGGCAGTCTGCTGATGTTAAATCCTTAATGGAGCAAAACGGGTTTAAGGATATTGAAATAATCAAAGATCTTGCAGGAATTGACAGGGTTATATCGGGTAAATATTTATAAAATTTAGTATTTTTAAGACTTAATGTGTCTACGCACGTAGTACAAAAAAAATGCCGGAAACAGTGAGGATTTCCGGCACATTACTTTAAATTTCTTAAAGTAAAGAGGTGATGATTATATGTGAAATTAGTTTACATAGTTTAGTTTACGTAATCGTACGGTTTGCTGCCCGTTGCTTTGTACAAGCTTATTGCATCTGTCATACATTCAACTTTTTGCTGTGCAACAAGTTTTTCTATTGTCAGAAGGTTTTCCTGATACTGGATTAAATCCAGTTTGGAAATCGTTCCTTCATCAAATTTGTGTTCGTTATATTTATAATCTGATTTTTCAAGATTATATTGTTTTTCTGTCTGAAGCATCTTGTCTTTGTCAAGTTTTGCTGCAACAAGGGCATCATTGACTTCCTGAATGGCCGTCAGATTAGTTTTGTAGTAATCCTGCAAAATTCTTTCATAAGTTGCTTTTTTCAATCTCAAATTAGCAATCAAAGAACCGCCCTGGAATAACGGAGTCATAATTCCTCCTGCAAGTCCCAGAAGCATGTTTTTTGTAGTAAATAAGCTTCCTATATCTCCTGCGTTAAATATTGCACCGCCTAAGATATTTATTGACGGGAGAAATTCTTTTTTTGCAACTTTAACGTCAATACCTGCTTTTTCAACCATTAATTCAGCTTTCAGATAATCCGGTCTGTTAGTGATGATTTCTGAAGGAATTTGCGATGGAACGGCAAGCTGATAATTTATATCATCAAGCGAGCGTCTTTCAAGAGAATTTGCATTTTCGGGGCTTTCTCCGATTAAAACACACATTTGATGTAACATTTGCTCTCTGTTTTTCTTCAACTCAATTAAATCGGTCTGGCCTTGAACTAAAGATTTGTTTGCTCTGACTGTATCTGCGGTTGAAGTTAGTCCTTCTTTATTGCTGGCTACCATCAGGTCATATATTTCCTGTCTTATTTTAACTATTTTTTCCTGGAGCGTAATCATTTTATCCAGATTAATAATGTTAAAATATGTAGAGCCGACAGCTGATGCTACTGAAATATATGCAGCGCGTTCATCCTGTTTTGAACCTTCGTAAAGTTTCTTAACAGCTTTTGTTTTGTTATGATTTTTTAAGAAGATGTCAGCTTCATACTGTACAATTATAGGAACCCCAAATGCTGCATCAGAACTTGTACTTCCGGGAGCTTTGTACCATGCGGGACCAAAACCGCCGACTGCTGAAGGTAGTTCACTTGCAAATTGTGTTTTAACATTCTGGTAATATTCTTCAACATTTATTGTTGCCATTTTTAAATCGTAATTATTTAAAACGGCTTTTTGAATGTATGATGTTAAAATTTCGTCGTTAAAATTTTCCCACCAATTCATGTTGATATAAGCAAATTTGTAATCATCAGAAGTTTTTTTGTTTTTAGAAACCATGCTTTTGAATTGTTTAGGGGTTGCTGTAGATGCTTTAGAACCTTCTTCAACAGCAAGAACGGGCATGACATTCATGCTCATGATACTTGCTAATAATGCTATAGATACTATCTTTTTCACTTTATTTTATCCTCTTTATTGCTTTAGATTGTTATGTTTTATATTGTTGTCAGAGGTTTTACCTCTGTTTTTATCCTTTAAATTTTAACACTTGCATTTTTAATAATCATATGTTAGCATAATATTGTTGTAAATGCAACATATTTTTTTTACAACATAATATAAAAATAATAAAACAAATTATAATTAAGAATAAAAAATATGAAAGAGTGTAAATTACATTATACAGACAGCATACATTATGAACTCGAGCAGACTTCAAGATTGATGAAAAAGCTTACAAACCAGCTTTTTGCGAAATTGGAAATAGGTTTAACTATGGATGAATATGCTGCTTTAGATACAGTATCTGTCAATGCAGGAATTTGTCAGAGAGATTTAGCTAAACTTATATTAAGAGATAGAGCAAATACCGGTAGAATTTTAGATTCGCTGGAACAAAAAGGATTTATAACACGATTTATTGATACAAAAAATAACAGGCTTGTACGAAAAATGGGTATAACCGAGATAGGTTTAAAAGAGCTTGACATGATTAATAAAAAAGTAAAAGAATATCTAGAAGGAGTAACAAAAAAAGTAAATCCTGCTGATGTTGAAAAAGTACAGGAAGCTTTAAGATCATTTAGAATTGAATTGGAGAAAACAGTAGAGTTTAATATATAATTAAATAAGAGGTAGAAAATGGACGAAAAAAATTCAAACATTGATGAACAAAATGTTCAGCCGGACGAAGAAACTAAACAACCGCACAAACCGTTTAAAAGATATATTTTTATCGGTATCGGTTTAGTTCTTGCAGCTGCAGCAGCATACATCATACATGATGCGATTGTATATCAGACAACTGATGATGCTTATGTTGAAACTACAACAGTTCAGGTTGCCCCCCGTGTAAGCGGTCAGATTATTGAATCTTATGTAACAGATAACCAGAAAGTTAAAGAAGGCGATCTTGTTGCAAAGATTGATCCTGCTGATTATGAAGTTGCTCTTGCTCAGGCTGAGGCAAGATATGAAAGAATTTTGCTTGATCAGAAAAATGCTAAAGCTAACTTTAAAGCAATGCAGACTAATATCGAAGTTGCAAAAAAAGATTTAGACAGATATACAAACCTTTATGAAAAAGGAGCAGTTTCAAAACAGACTCTCGATGCAGCTCAGGCAAAATATGATTCTGCTCAGGCTAACTTAACAGAAGCAGAAGAAGCTTTGCTATCTAAAAACGGCGGTAAAGTTGCAGATGCTGATTTAAAAGAAGCTAAAGCATTGAGAGATAAAGCAAAACTTAACCTTGATTATACAAATATTTATGCACCTCAAAATGGTACAGTATCTTCAAGACGTGTTGAAAAAGGTATGTATGTTAATGTTGGAACTCCTTTATTCGTAATAGTTCCGGAAAATGTATGGATTGTTGCAAATTATAAAGAAAATCAGCTTCGCCATATGAAACCGGGTCAGGAAGTAAAAATTAAAATAGACACATATCCTGATCGTGAATTCAAAGGTAAAATCGACAGTATTCAGCGTGCATCCGGTGCAAAATCAAGTTTGTTCCCGCCTGAAAATGCCGTAGGTTCATTCGTTAAAATTGTTCAGAGAATTCCTGTAAAAATCGTGTTCACTGAAAAAATTAACCCGAATGAATATAATATAGTTCCCGGTATGTCAGTTGTTCCTAAAGTTAAAGTGAGATAGTTGTTGGAGGATAAAAAGTTCGGAAGGTAAGAGGATAAGCTTATAGATTAATAATGTTATTACGGCTTATCTTCTATCTTCTACCATCCGGACTTTTTGAAATAAATAGGATTTACAATGTCAGAAAATACAAACGTACAAATTCAAGATGAATGGACGCCTAAAACAAGCCCCTGGCTTATAATTATGCCTGTAATGCTTGCAACATTTATGTATGCTCTGGATGAAACAGTTGCAAACGTAGCATTACCACATATTGCTGGTTCGTATTCAGTTAGTAACCAGGAATCAATATGGGTTCTTACAAGTTACTTGATGGCGAGCAGTATAGTTATCCCTATGATTGATTTTTTCTGTCAATTTTTTGGACGAAAAAATTTCTTTATGTTCGGTGTATTTATTTTTACTATAGCATCATTTTTATGCGGAATTGCACATTCTATCGGGATGCTTGTAATTGCGCGTGCTATGCAGGGGTTTGGCGGAGGATGTCTTTTGCCTATGGCTCAGGCGATTACTATGGAATGTTTTAAAGGTGAGGCAAGAAACAAGGCGATGGCTGTATTCGGTCTCGTTGTTGTAGTTGCACCTATTCTGGGTCCTGTAATGGGCGGATATATTACAGAAAACTGGTCATGGCCTTATATTTTCTTTATTAATGTTCCGTTTGGATTTTTCTGTATAGCTCTTGCCAATAAATTTTTGGAGGACCCTCCATATGCAGCAAAACAAAAAAATGTTCACCTTGACAGATGGGGATTTTTAGGACTTTGCGTATGGTTGATTCCTTTACAAATTGTTCTTGATAAGGGTAACGATGCAGACTGGTTTAATGCCCCATGGGTCTGCTGGTTATCTGCTGTTGCTCTTATAGGCTGTATCTTCTTCTTTATTACACAGATAAAAGGCGAAAGACCATTAATCAGGCTTGAAGTTTTAAGAGATTCAAACTTTTTCTTCGGAACAAGCATGCTTATATTGATTAATGCTGTATTGCTTGCATCTCTTGCAATTCTGCCTCAAATGCTTCAAAATATGATGGGTTATGATGCATTTACAAGCGGTGTTGCGATAATGCCGAGAGGTCTTGGTGCATTTTTAGCTCTTGCTATATTTGCCGGTCTTGGCGGAAGATTAAGCTATAAAACTTATGGTATGATAGGTCTTACCTGTCTTGGTATGGGCGGATGGATGCTTGGCGGATTGAATCTGCAGATAAGCATGATGAACATTGTTCTGCCTAACTTTGTTTTTGGTATCGGGCTTGTCTTTTCAATGATGCCGATTACAACATTATCTTGTATTACATTGAGAAATGACCAGATGACAAATGCGTCAGGTTTTCAGAACCTGTTGAAAACAATAGGCGGTGCTGTTGGTACATCTCTTGTTTCTACAATGATTTCAAGATTTTCACAGGTGCACCAGCACGGTCTTGTTAAATCTCTGTATGATACAAATAGTGTCTATGCTGAAAGATTAAGTTCTTATGCTTCATCATTTGTGCATCAGGCAGGAGATATGATGAATGCTACTTATATGGCAGGAAAGATGCTTTATAACCAGCTTGTACAGCAATCGACTCTGTGTGCTTATATGACGACATTTAAAGTATTTGCAATTGCTTGTTTCATTTTGATTCCTTTTATGTTTCTGTTAAAGAGCGAGAAAAAAGCTTCTGTTAAAGTAAAAAGCCATGGATAACATAAAGGAAAAACGGGATCTTTAAGATCCCGTTTTTCCCAGGCTTCGAATAAATTAATTACTGTTTGTTGTTTTTTTTATTCAACTGCTTTATTCAGAGCAGCCAAATGCAATAGTAATGTGTTCTCTTGGATTTACAGCGGAGATTTTATATCCGCGCGGGTCAACAAGGTAAGCAAATTCGTCGCCTGTTGTCTGGAATAAGCCCATTGTACCTGATAGTGCTGTTCTTGTAACATCAACAGGGGCTTTAACAGTTTCCCATAATCCGTCGCCTAAGTTACGTGCAGCGGCACCGAATTGTCCCTGGAATACGTGCCCTAACATGTAACCTGCGTCGTTAGATACGTTTTCAACGGCGTTACCGAGGTTTGTAACAACACCGCCGACTGTTCTGCCTGCTACACCAACTAATGAACCTGCCAGTGTGAACGGCATTTCAACAAGTCTTGCTACAGGATTAACCTGTTTAGATTTATTAACCTGTGCCTGTAGAATTTGTTTAGGTAATTTAGTTTTGCAATCGCCATTTTTGATTTCGGTGAATGACAATTTTAAAGCACCTTTATCACAGCCTGAAGGTCTGATAACTTCTACAACCTGACCTGTTACGGTAGAACCGCAAGGATAAGTTACACCGTTAATAGTTACATCTTCAAGAGTGTTTGCTCTGAAGTACTGTCCTACGTGAGAAGATTTTGCGGTTAACTGGTCAATCATCTTAACTTTCAATGTAGGAATTTTAACGATTTCTTCCTGTTCAACAAAAGCGTTTTTGTTTACAGGACATGCAGGGCAGATGTTGTTTGCTGTTTTCGGGTTAGTGTCGTAACCTAATGCAACACGGACTGTCTGCATCATTGAAGCTACTTCTGCACGGGTTGCTTCTTTGTTAGGCATAATCATATTCGGATTTGGCGAATCTTTTAAAGCACCGTTTTCAAGTGATTTTGCAACAGGAATTCTTGCCCAGTTAGGAATAGAATTACCGTCAGCATACTTGCTTAAGATTTCGTCTGCTTTACATGCATCGATGTCGCAGGTCATACCTTTAGCAATAGTTGTTAAAGCTTCAACTCTTGTTACAGGGTGGTTTGGTTTGAAATTTCCATCAGGGTAACCCTTTAACAGATCTTCATCAACGGCTTTAGCAATTGCAGCATTAGCCCAGTTGCTTTTCGGAACGTCTTTAAACAAACCTTCTCTCGGCATATCGCATTTGTCAAGGTTGAATCCTTTAACAAGTATAGTGGCGAATTCTGCACGTGAGATATTTCTGTTTGGTTTGAAGTAACCGTCAGGATAGCCGACTACTACGTCATTTATTGCTAATTTATCAATGTCGCATGCTGCCCAGAAACCGTTTGGAACGTCCGGAAACTGGCATCCGCCGAGGTTTGCGGCAGCACCTGTTGTCTGCATAATCTGATTAGGGATTTCGTATGGAACGAAAGATTTTCTGACAGCGTCAATTGAATTGGTTGACTGGAAATCAATCGGACAATTGTTGCCGTCCATTAGTCTGTCATTTCTGTCAATCGGAATACCGTTGTGTCTTGTCGGGGCTTCGTTTAGACAAGGCATTTGTGTAGCGGCACCTGTAACCTGACCTTGAGATGATACAGTTGTACCATTAATGTTTGATGAAAGCACTCTCGGAGTTCCCGCAAGCGGTGTATCTGTTGAGAAGATAGAATTTGCAGGCTGTCCTATGTAGTTGTTAGTACCATAGATTGCGTTTGGATAACCGTAAACCTGTTTCATATCTTTTCTGTCCGGTTTGCCTGTTTGAGGGCAAACTGCACATGCAGGTTCTGCGGGCTGGTCACAGCTGATTTCATCGGGACAGCCGCAGTCTGATTTTTTCTGTGTTTCGCAAGGGTCACACGGATCTGCACATGGATCCGGTTTTTCACAGTCGCAATCAGGCATTGCTTTTTTACATTTTGAGCAGGTGTTTGGTTTTGCAGTCTCACACGGACATGCAGGGCCTGTTACTACAGGTAATGGTTCTGCGCAAGGTGCCGGTGTTTCCGGTACTTCGCAGGGACAAGCCGCCATTGCCTGATTCAAGGAACACGTTGCTATTCCAACGGCAATTGCAGCTGCCACAGTAAGTTTTTTAATAGTCATTTTTACCTCCTTGTGTTATGGGCTTTTTACTAAAAACCCCAAAAAATATTTTTAAAAAACAAACTAATACTAGATTATGTACTTTATTCTTTATCAGAAACATTACCGTAAGCGGTTATTCGGTCGGGCTATTTGATAAACGCGCTATTTTAACGGATTTATTTTTATTTTTTTTTAAGTATTATATATTTATGATGAAAAAAATTGTTCTTACTTTTTTATTTTTATGTTTACTGTTGTCCGGCTGCGGTAAAAAAGATACGATTAAAGATGATTTGGACAAAGTTACAAAGCGCGATAAGTTAATAATAGGTGTACGTACAGATACTCCGCCTTTTGGTTTTAAGGATAATAAAGGGAATTTTGCGGGGTATGATATTGATCTTGCAAGAATTATTACAGGTTATATTCTTGGTGATGAAAGTAAGGCGGAATTTATTCCTGTAACAGCTTCCGACCGTATTATGAAATTGAATTCCGGAGAAGTTGATTTTCTTATTGCAACTATGTCTATAACAAATCAAAGACAGCAAATATTAAATTTTTCAATACCATATTATATTGCCGGTCAAGCTATACTTGTAAATTCTTCAAGCAAAGCTCAATCATTAAGCGATTTTGAAGGTAAAAAATTAATAATAGTATTCGGCTCTACAAGCGAAAGAAATCTAAGAGCAAATGTTCCAGAGGTTACTGTTGTGGGATATAAAAATTACATGGATGCTTACAAGGCTTTGAAAGCCGGAAAAGCTGACGGTATAGTCGCAGATGATACTATACTTTTAGGTTTTACCGTAAATGATAAATCTGTAAGGCTTTTGTCAAAACGTTATTCTAAAGAACCTTATGCTGTAGTGTTTAGAAAAGAACCGGACTCAGAAAGATTATTAACGAAAGTTAATTACATACTGGAAAATTTGCAAAGTACGGGTAAACTTAACAGGCTTCAGGAAAAATGGGGAATAAAATAATTTTTATAATTATTATTGGTCTTGAAAAAAATTGAAAATAGTTTATAATATAAAATATATAAATAAAAAAGGAGTGGAAGCATATGCAAAAAGAAGAAATTAATAATCTCGGGGGGGGGGGCGTTTTAAGCACTCCTGCCAATAGTTTCGGGGATTTTAAATTAACCAAAAAATTTGGTTTTACATTAGCAGAAATGATGGTC
>CALUYO010000011.1 GCA_944325005.1 Candidatus Gastranaerophilales bacterium
ACGGCCATGGCCCAGAACCAGACATCATCGGCTTTTGGTGCAAGTTCCATAAATAATTCTTCATTCAAAACATCTTTATATAAAGAGTTTGGTGGATACAAAACTCCGCCGACACCTGTCAGAAAGTTCAAGTAAGAAGCCTTTCCTCCCTTTATTTTTTTAGGCCATTTTTTGTAAGGTGCAAGTCCGTTTTTCGTAAATTTAACTCTGTGTGCTCTGTGACAGATAATACTATTTTTATTTATTTCATAGCTTTTTAGGAGTTTTTTAAGCCAATCTGTCTCATAGTAAATATCGTCATCGGCAGTTATTATAATATTATTTGGATATTTTTTTAAGGATGGTACAAGTTTTGTGTATGAGCGTAGGTTTTTGTGCCATTCAATTGTTAATCCATTTTCTCTTAACTTCAAAACTTTTTCAGGTATATCTTTTTCAAGATTTGGGAATTGTTCTTCTCCCAGCCATAAAATAACTTTGGCCGGTTTAACTGTCTGAGTTAGAAGGGAATATAAAGTATAGTGAATTTCATACATCCTTTGCGGGAAAGACGTAAGAGAAACTATTAAACCTTCATCATCACCTGTAGTTCCGCTTTGCTTGAAGCCTTCAATCTCTTTGTCCAAAGATTCCTTATCAATAGTCTTAAGCGAACTCTTCTTAAATAGATTAAGCATATTTTTATAATATAATATATAAAAATATATTTGCAAGGGGTATTCTTTTATACTAAAATAACTCCGGAGGAAAGAATATGGAAATTAAGTCATGGGAAGATTACTTTTTGGACCTCGCGAAAACCTGTGCAAGCAGATCTAATTGTATAAGAGCACAGGTAGGTGCGGTAATTGTCGGTGATGATAAAAAGATAAAGGCAACAGGGTATAACGGTACTCCATCAAAAGTAGAATCCTGCTATGAACGCGGAGAATGTTATAGAATTAAACATAATATTCCGTCAGGCACAAGATATGAAACCTGCAGGTCAATTCATGCTGAACAAAATGCCATAATTCAGGCAGGTCAGGATAGATGTAAAGGTTCTACAATGTACATCTGGGGACATAATTTTATTTGTATTTTGTGTAAAAGATTTATAGTTCAATCCGGTATAAAAGATGTTGTTTTGAGAAAGGACGAAAACTCTCCTGTTCTCCATGTTACTGTTGATGACATAAGACGTGAACTTGAAGCGGAATAAATTGCTTTAATTCTTGCTTTTCTAAAAAAAATCATTAAACCCAATAAAGGCAGCTAGTAAATACGGCTTAAATTCGGTTATTTTTCTACTGAGTTTAGATGATTTTTTTGTCTGTCCGGTGTATAAATTTAGTAAATATACGATATGATAAATATAGAAAGGCAGGAAATTATGAGCAGTTTTTATCCGCAATACGATCTGGCAGGCAGAATCCAGCATACAAAACTCGATAGCGGTATCGGTAATATGCCCTCTGCAAGAATGTCGCGTGTGGAAGACAACGCATCTCCTGATTTTAAACAGGTAATGTCAGGATTGGTTGAAAATCTTAATACGGAATTGAATGCACCTGATAATTTATTGAAAGACGTAATGTCCGGAAGCGGTAATGTTGATATTCATGATGTTATGACTGCAATGGCAAAATCCGAAATAAGCATTAATGTTGCAACACAACTTACAGGAAAAGTCATACAGGCGTATGACAAAGTTATGCAGATTCAGGTGTAAAATAAATTAAGATTAGGTAAAGTTATAAACAGACTCGGGCTAAAATTTAGAGGGTAAAGAATGGACTTTTCAAAGATACTGGAGAATAAACCTTTACTGTATGGAATAATCGGCGGTGCCGTTTTAATTCTTGCGCTTTTTGTTACTATAGGTATTGTTAGTTCTTCCAAAAGTTCAAGTACCGGAACGGAAGTTACCGGAGAACCTCTGAAGGCCGATGTTGACTTGCTTACAACGGATAATGCAGGTAAAGCTATAGAAATTCAGGCGCTTCTTGCAAAATATGATATTGCGGTCAGCAGAAGGCTTGACGGTACAAAATCTATTCTTTATCTGAAAAAAGGTGATTGTAAAACCGGTAGAAAAGCCTGCTATACAACTGACAGAGATTTAGCTCTTATTCAAATTGTTCAAAGCGGACTTATGGATCAAAATGTCGGACTTGAAATTTTTGATAAAGGTGATTTTACTTCTACCAAAGAAGATAAAAAAATCAGGTTATCAAGAGCTATTAACGGAGAACTTTCAAGACTTATAAGAAGAATTGACGGAGTTGACAATGCATCTGTATTTATTTCTATTCCCGAACAGACAATGTTTACCTCTATGCAAAAACCGGTAACTGCCACAGTACAGATTACTCTGGCGAAAGATGCTTCAAAACTTGATCAGTTAAAAGTAAAAGCAATCACAAATCTCTTACTTGGAAGTGTTACCGGCTTGACTGCAGAGAATATTGCAATTACAGATACTAACGGAAATACTTACCATAGTATTATGGATGCCGAAGACGAAATGCTTCAGCGTTTGGAAGAAAACGATAAGTATATGACCGCTAAGGTTAACCAGCAATTAGACAGGCTTATAGGACAGGGAAATTACGTTGCAACTGTAAGTACATTTTTGCGTCAGGCTCCTGTTGAAAAATTTACGATAGATTATGACCCGAACAGAAAAGCTTCTGTAACGGAACAAACATTCTCGGAAGGTTTGGGAGATCAGACGAATGATACTAATAGAAATGTGAATGCAGTAAGTGTATATCTGCCAAACGGCCTGCCAAATGGCTCCTCGGATTCAAGCCAGAACAGAAATTATTCACGTACAGCAAGAGAAACTCAGTACGGAGTTACAAAAACCCAAACAAATGAATACATCAAACCGGGTGTTGTTGAAGATATATCTATTGCGGTAACTCTTGATAGAAATGCGCTTCCTGCAAATACAACCCTTGAAGAGTTAAAAGAATTAATTGCAAAAGCTGCAAGTCCTAAAGTGAACCCTGAAAATGTATCAATTGCATTTTCTGATTCAACCGATCCTTATCTTGCTTCTGACAGACCGGCTAATCTTCCTAAACCTGATGAAACCGGTAACCCGTGGTGGCTTGCAATTGCTCTCAGTGCAATAGGTTTGATAATCGTATTTAAGGCTGTTTCTAATAAAGTTCAGCAAGTTCAGGAAGCTAACAGACGTGAAGTTGAAATGCTCAGACAAAAAACAGCCCAACAGGAACAGCAGTTGAGTGATATAAGCAACAGGGCAGCCCAATTGACAGAAAGGCAATCTGAACTTGCCCAGGGGCTTGTTGAGCAGCAGCAAAGAGGCTATATTCAGCAGCAAAATCCTGCACAGCTTGCAGATACACTTTCTAATCTGTCAGCCGAGCTTTCAAATGCGGATGATGAAGAAGCAGGTGAAAAAATTAAGAGCTGGATAGAACAAGGTTAGATATATAATATGATACAAGGATTTGATTATAAAGGTTTTGCACAGAATTTGGCACAGCAGGCGCTGGAATTAATTCCGCCTGATTTTAACGATAATCAGAAAAATTATGTTGCTAATACATTGTTAAATTTTTCCACTGTTGCAGGCCAGGCTCTTTATGATGATGAATCTTTGGGATTTAATCTTGATCAGGCTGTAATGATTACTCAGATTATCGCCGAGTGGTCATTTCATAAGTCTGTTGATTTAATCCGTTCCGGTATTCCCCAGCAATACTGGGATCCTATTATGCAAAAAATTGCGTTTACTATTTTTGAAATCGCAAAAAATGCATTTCATCAGGGGCTCCCTCAAGATCAGTGCCTGCAGTTAATAGAACACCATGTTAAAAAGACATGGCTTGACTGTATAGCAGAACTTAAAGATAAAAATTTAATAAACGATGCTTTGATGGAAAAAGCAGCAAGTCAATCAAATATAGATACAATGATGCAGCAGCAAGCTCAGGCAGAACAAGCACAGGCACAGGCTCAGGGAACTCCGCCGCCGCAGGCCGGTATGCCTGTCCCTCAAGGCGGTGCTGCTCCGGCAGGTCCGGTGCCTCTGGGAGCTGATGCTAAAGTTTTAAAATTGGCTACACTTGCAATGCTGTTCCAGAAAATGAAACAGGAAAAAGTTCAGACTATTTTGAATAAATTTAATCCTGAAGATGCCCAATCTGTTATTAAGTTTATGGGAATGCCTGATTTAGGCTCTAAAGTTGATGCAGGTGCAGCCCTGAGATGTTTGCAGGAATTTAAGACAAACTTGCCAAAGGCAAGCCAAAATATTACACCTGCAAGAGTGTTAACTAAAATTCAAAATGTTTCACAATATTTAGATAAATCACAACTGGAACAAACATTAAGACTAGAACGGGCAAAGGTGAAAAAGTTTGTATTCAGCGCTATTGAGGGAGAATATTATGAAATTTCTCCAAGAGTTGCAAATATTATTGCCACACACCTTGAAGATAGTGTATAATATAGTTAATCATGATTATTAAAAAAAGAGCCGGCAGACAGGCTGAGGAAATTCAACAACAACAGGTTGAAAAAGAATTTGAAATCAAGGTTGAAGATGAAAAAATTGATCTTTTTAATCTTGATAACATAGATTTTAAACAGCGTCAGGAACGCAGACGCGGCGACAGGAGAAGAGGTTTTAGAAGAATTGATGACAGAAACCTTGTTTCGCGTGCACGTGAAGAGGCTCAAAATATTAAAGAAGCAGCAGCAAAAGAAGGTTATCAGGATGGATTAAATCAGGCTAAGGCAGATCTTGAAGATGTTAAAAATGCAATAACTTCATTCCTTTCTGCTAAGCAGGAGGTTTTTGAATATATTGCTCCGGATATTCTGGAAATCAGTGTTGATATTGCTAAAAAAATCATTAAAAAAGAATTGCAGCAGGATCCGACAATAATTCTCAATAATATTATAGAAATATTAAAGGGGTTATCAAAAGAGGAAACAAAGATAACTTTACGTGTAAACCCGTCTCAGGTATCTTTATTAAAGGCAGAAATGCCGGATGCGGTAAAAAATGTCGGGCTTGATGCAAAGGTACTTATTGTACCGGATGAAACAATTATGGAAGGCGGTTGCATGGTCACAACTACAAACGGTGTGATAGACGCCACGATAGAAACTCAACTGGCGGTAATCAGTGAGGCTCTGAAGGAACTTTAATGGCACAGGAACAGGCACAAGGAAACGGGACAAATTTAAGCGAAGTTTTTATGGCAATATTTGTATTATTGCTTATTGTTCTGTTGCTTGTTGAACTTCCGAACTGGGTAGTTAATTTTTGTATAAGCTTAAATATTGCGCTTGGTGTTGTGCTTTTGATGATTTCTTTATATGTTAAAAAGACTTTGGAACTGGCATCTTTCCCGTCAATTATTCTAATCGGAACAATGTTCAGGCTGGTATTGTCAATTGCTTCTACAAGGCTTATTTTATCTAAAGGTGAGGCAGGCGAAGTTATTCACGCATTTGGAACATTCGTAACCGGCGGAAACATGATTGTAGGCGGTGTAATTTTCCTGATTATTACGGTTGTGCAGTTTATGGTAATTACAAAAGGTGCCGAACGTATCGCAGAAGTTGCGGCACGTTTTGCATTGGATGCTATGCCCGGTAAACAAATGACAATTGATGCGGACTTTAACGCGGGTTTGATTTCTCCGGAAGAAGCAACGAAAAAGCGTGAAGATTTGCAGAGAGAATCAAATCTTTTCGGTAGCATGGACGGTGCTATGAAGTTTGTAAAAGGTGATACTATTGCAGGTATTATCATTGTATTAATTAATATTATAGGCGGATTGTGTATCGGATGTTTGATGAACCAGATGCCTATAGCAGATGCAGTATCTAAATATACAATCTTAACAATTGGCGACGGACTTGCATCTCAACTGCCTTCTCTTTTGATGTCAATTGCTGCCGGTGTATTTATGACCCGTTCTTCAGCTGCTAATTCATTAGGTACTGATGTAACAGGTCAAATTGTAAGCAAGCCGAATGCTTTATTTTTGGCATCTTTATTTTTGTTATTCCTTGCGATAACAGGTCATACATGGTTCTGGCAGGGGACAGGGCTTCCTTTCCTTCCATTCTTCCTTTTTGCTGTCGGATTATTTATTGCAGGCTTCTCTACTTTGATTAATGCTGATGTTCAATCTCAGTTAGGTCAGTTGGAAAATGTTCGCCAGAATATGCAGGATCTTGTTAACCCGAACAGAATGTATGAACGTTTGGGGGTTGACGTTTTGAGTTTGCAGGTAGGGTCTAATCTTCTTGTAATTGCCGATCCTGATCAGGAAGGGCAGCTTCTTGCAAAGATTGCCGCGTTACGTCAGAGAGTTACTGATGAACTCGGGTACATTCTGCCTAACATAAGAATTATGGATTCATCTGCACTTGATGCAAATGAATATATGATTTCTATACGCGGCAACACTGTCGCTACAGGGTATGTTTATCCCGGGAAATTAATGGTAATTGCTGATCAATGGGATGCTATGAAAAAAGAAGTCCCGCAGGATGCTATTATAGGTATTGACCCTACATACCAAACTCAGGCGTACTGGATTTCTCCTGAAGATGCAAAGACTGCGCGTTCTGTTACAGCAGTTGATTCCACCGACGTTATTGTTACACACTTGCAAGAATGTGTAAGAAAACATGTTGATGAAGTTATGACAAAAACTGATGTTCTCAAGCTTATGGAGCTTGTTCGTTCTCAGGATCCTACTCTTGTTAATGACCTTGTGCCTACAATTATTTCTACAAGCGATTTGAGAAAAATATTTGTTAACTTAATCAGAGAAAAAGTTTCTATAAAAGATATTATTTTCGTATTTGAAAGACTTTGCGATTATGCAAGATTTTCAAAAGAACCTGATATTTTATCGGAACGTTTGAGGGCAGCTCTTGGACGTCAGATCTGTTTGTCTAACGTAGGTGATGACAGAGTTTTGTATGCTCTGACGCTTTCGCCTGAATGGGAAAAAACTCTTGATGACAGCTGTCAGAGAACAGAGCTCGGTACAATGTTTCTGTTAAATCCTATGCAAGTTCAGGAACTTATTGAAACCACAGCGACCACATTGATGAGAGCACATCAGGCTTGCGGTCAGCAGCCTGTAATATTGTGTTCTCCAAGAATAAGACTTCCTTTGTATCAGCTCTTGGAACGTCATATTCCGACAATTGTTGTTATTTCATATTCTGAGTTGATTACAGATATTAAGGTTGAGGCAATTGATTCTATCGGAGAAACATATGCTGTGGAATAGGAGAATATACACTCAGTAAGTTGTTCAGGTAAAACTTAATGAAAAAATTTATCTTATTTTTAATCTCAATTTATCAGAAAATATCGAAACATACTCCTGCTGTTTGCAGGTTTTATCCGACCTGTTCTGAATATACACGTCAGGCAATAGAGAAATATGGCGTTATAAAAGGCGGCTGGCTTGGAATAAAAAGAATTTGCAAGTGCCACCCTTACCACGAAGGCGGGTATGACCCTGTACCTTGAAATAGATGGTCCATACAGTTGTAAAGAGACTGCAAATGGTAGATAGATTTTACTTAACCCATCTAAAGCTTCTTACATAATCAGAACCGTTAATATCTCCATTAATATCGACTTTGAAGATTCTGTAAATATCTGTTGCATCTTTGATATTCGGAATTTTACTTATTTCTGTTTGCATAAGTAATTTTTCTTTTGAATCGTTTATGCCCGGGATTGTATTAAGCAAAGTGTTTAAAGATGCATTTTTTATCTTACCGAGTACCGACGTAATATTTTTTGAAAGGCTTCCATAAATTTTCATATCGGCAATGGATGTCAAAAGGTTATATGAACCGGTCATATACATATTCAGATCATGACCGTCAGAATATATATTAATTTTATCTGCAGTACCGTCAGTAATGTGAATATCTCCCGATATACTGTCGAAGTTTCCGGTTTTTAGAGGTGTTATCAAATCAATAAGACTGTTGATTGAAAGTCCGGTAAAACCGCCTCTAAGCAGATTGCCTGCTTTTAAAAGATATTCCAGAGATCCGAGTTTCGGCATTCTGCCATCAGCAATCTTGAATTCTCCCTCTCCTGATAGTGTTTTAAAGCATTCTTCCTGTGCATCTCCTGTACAGCTTAATTGGAAATTCCCGTTAACAGAGCCGTATACCTGTCCTTTTAAGTCAAATAAGGCCTCTGACATTATAAGTGCATTTGCTTTATTTAAATTTATATCAAGATTAGTTTTATGACTGTTTAAGTCATGTATAAAATGTCCGTTAACCGTACCTTCTGCAATATCAAAACGGAAATTTTTAATATCAGCTACTCCATCTTTGCTGAGTTGAAGATTAGTGGTAAAATTATCTGCATTAATGTTCCTGACTTTAATTTTTCCTGCTTCAATAAATGCTTTCTGTATAACCAGCTGTGATATATCAAAATATTGTGTATCACCGGAACTTATCCCCGGATTTCTTGATGCTTCCGCTTCAATGTCTCTGAGAGTGTCGGTAATTTTGTTTATATCAAGAGTTGAGAGTTTTATTTTCACATCTTCTAACACATACGGCGGAATGAGCTTATTCTTTATTACGGCTTTTATATTTACGTCATTAGTAAAGACAGTACCCTTTGTATTCATTAAAATTTTGTCATTTTTAAAATCAAGATTTACATCTTTAATTGTAGAATCAAAGAATGGTATATCAATTCCTGTAATATTAAGAAGCCCCTTGATTTTCGGGTTTAATGATGTGCCGTTTAAAATAAGATCCGAGGTAAATACACCCTGTTTCATAAATGGTTTTCTAAAAATTATATTAAATATCTTAGCATCTGTTGGTGTACTTGTTTTAATTCTGAAATTATCAAATCCTATATTACTGTCTGCCAGAAGCGACAAAGTACCTGATGCGTTGAGCTGGGGTTTAACAAAAGGTTTATTATTCTGCGAAGTTATTATTTTGTCATACTGGAGATTGTTAATCTTAACTCTATTCGGGTAGTATGTGCTGTCAACGGTAATTTTTACAGGATTTTCTACATCTCCTATTGATGCACCCATATAGTATAAACTTGAATTATCCTGAATATTAAGTTCGGATTTTGCATTTAAATTATCAATGCAGCCTCTTGTTTTTGCAGTAACGATTACATCGCCTTTTAATTTTACGGGATATACAGAGTTGTTATTCACAAACTGGTCAAAAAATTCCTGTGTAGGTTTTGCATTTATATATAGATTAAAATAAGGATTTTTTTGAACGTTTGTAATCTGTCCGTTCAAAAATACAGGCATTTCACCGAGTTGTGCGTTAATTTTATTAAGATTAAGCAAATTATTTCTTAAAAGCATATCTCCGCTATGCACTGTAATTTTTATATGCTTTGGTTTATAAAGCAGGCTTATGTTGTCAAGTCTTGTATAGGCATTAAGATTATTACTGTGAATCCGTGCATTAATATTTATATTACCATTTAGGAAATCAATATCTTTTAACTGTTTTGCGGTTTCCGGCGGTAGAATAAATTGCAACGCGTTATCGTTAATTAAGTTTAAATCCAGAGAATTTATTTTACAAATACCATTTACAACTCTTTGAGGGCTGAACATTTTTGAAATATTCAGTGAAATTCTATAAGGGCTGTTTTTAAATGAACCTTTTAAAAACGGGAGTTTAAAAGTTGAATTATTAAGTTCAAATGAACTGTTATCGACTATAATAGCACTTTTTGAACCTTTATTTGAATAAACTTTACCTCTTAAGTAAATATTATCAAAATTTATATTTTGAATATCTCCGTTGTATTTTGCTGTAAAGCTTGTATTAATAGATGCAAAGTCATTTTTATAAGGAATTTTCATATCTGAAGGCAAAGTGTTCAGTCCATCCCCGAGGTTAAATTTATTTGAAACAATTTTTATATCACAGTTGTTTTCTTTAATCTTTCCTTCAACATTAAGTTCTGATTTGTTAATATTTGAAGTGAGCTTAAAATCAGCATCCATATTATTAAAATTTATACTGCCTGATGTGTTTGAAAGCGCTGCAGGAATATCTTTAAGTTTTATGCTGCCTGCTAAAAGATCAATTTTACCTTTCGCAAAGAGATTTTTATTAAATACAATATTTTTAGGATCTTTGACTTTACCGGTAAGATTGATTTTGAGATTTGCGGGGCCGCTACCGTTTTCAACAGGTGTTATCAGCTGTTGAATATCTGTGAGCATAGGTGATGTTTTAATGACTTTTAACAGATGTCCTAAATCCTGTCCATTTGTCAGGACATCGAAGTTAAGAACTCCGGCAAGACTGCATGTCCCTTTAACGGATAAGTCTTTCCCGTTAAATTTAGCGGTTTTGGTTTGAAACAGTGTATTCTGGTCATCAAAATCAAGCGTTCCGGAACCATTTGTCAATACCATATTATGAATATCCAAAAAAGATACTGTTGCATCTTTAAAACGGAATTGCCCCCATCCATGCGGATTTTGTCTTGTTCCTATTACATGCAGGTTGATTCCGCCCTTGCCTTTAATATCCATTATCGGCACAGGCCCCAGATCAAAGTGAAGTATATCATGAAGCGGGTTTAGAACTATCTGTGCTGTTTTTAAGTCAACATTTTCCGTACTTTTGATATTCAAATCAGCGTATTTATCTTTTAATCTTATTGGTCCTGTTACATAAACAGTTTGTGTGGGGCTTGTTGGAACTTTTACGTCAAGATCCATTTTATCTCCGGAAAAAGACAGTTTTATAACAGCTTTATCTGAATTAGGAATTGGTTTTACCATATATGCATTTGCAATAAGAATATTTCCGTATACTTCCGGAAAATCTGCTTTCCCTTTAATCTCAAGATTTCCTGCAGTGTCACCCCAGAAGCCGGTTTTCTTTAATAACAAAAAGTCTATGTCAGGACATAAATCAGGCTCGCCGGGAAGCAGTTTAACTATCGTATCGGCCTTTGAATGGTTTAGAGTTACCTTTAGGTCAAGTTCAGGGAGTTTCGAATTAAGTTTTGTTATTTTCCCTGAAGTAAATGCTTTAAGACCTTTACCGGATATTTTCATCTCATTTATTTCAAGCCCGTTTTTAATTGTTTTTATATCTGTTGTTATTGAGAGTTTGTCCTTAAAATAAATTGATTCTGAAATATTATCCTTTAAAATTCCGAGATTACTAATATAAAGGTTTGTTTTTATTTGTTTATGATTATCTCCTATAATATCTGTTTTTGCTGTAAAGTTAATTATACCGGAAAGAGACTTTATTTTATTTTTAGAAAGAGATTTCGCATAGATTGAAAAATCTGACAAATCAAGGTTTACTATGTGTCCGGAAATATCACACTGATCGTCTGATATTTTGTTAAGAGGTAGTTTTAAATCGGCATCTGCTTTTATTAAAGTTTTTTTTCTGCCGGTTTGCAATTCTGCAATTGTAGATAAATTTAGATATTTATCCGCTTTAAAGTCTTTTACTGTAAGGTATTTCCCGTCAAGATTAATTTTTTTTGACTGAACCTGATCATCCAGATTTATTGAATAACTATCAAGATTCATTGAAGCATGTTTAAGTTTTAAGGGCGTTGCTGTCCGGGTATCAAGCGAGTACTGTCCGAGTTTAAGTTTGGAAGTTTTGTCAAAAACAAGGTTTGCTGTAACATTACCGGCGGAAAAATATTTTATATCTAATTCTTTAAAAATAAGCGGTAAAAGTCTTATATTTATATACGGTTTGTCAATACTAAAAGCTTTTGAATTATCATTATTTAATACTGAAAAACAATCTGCCTTTATCCATACAGATGGAAGCAATCCCATTTTTAATGAAGGATTTTCAAGGTCTATTTTGTATCCTGACTTTTTTAATACTATCTGTTCTATAAAATCCGTTCTTTCAGGCAGATTTATAATCGCAGGTATTCCCCAGTAATACGCTCCGTATAAAATCGTCAGTGAAAATAATATTATTAAATATTTAAAATTCCTGCCCATAACCTGTTATGATTATACGATTAAAATGTATAAATTTAAAGGATTTCGGGAAAATGTTACATTGTTTATAATTGATTTGTTGTGTATTAAAATTTTTCGCACAGGACCTGAAAATATGCCTGAGAGTGCCTGCAGTTGGGACATTTTTTAGGTGCAGATTTACCGTTGCAAACGTACCCGCATTCTCTGCACATCCAGCTGGTTTCTTTATCTTTACAAAAAACTGTATCATTTTTTATATTTTCAAGTAGTTTGAGGTACCTTTGCTCATGGTGTTTTTCTGCTTCAATTACGTGGCGGAATGTTTCGGCAATTTCATCAAACCCTTCTTCTCTTGCAGTTTTTTCTGCTTGAGCGTATAGAAAAGACCATTCTTCTTTTTCACCGGCAGCTGCACTTTCAAGATTTTCTTCAGTTGTTCCAAGTTCAAACGGATATTCTGCATTAACATGTCCTCTTATATTTCCGAGATATTCATAAAACAACTTTGCATGTTCTTTTTCGTTGTCTGCTGTCATACAGAAAATTTCAGAAATTTGTTCATAACCTTCTTCTTTAGCCCGTTTGGCAAAGTAAGTATATCTGTTTCTGGCCTGTGATTCTCCTGCAAATGCATTAATTAAATTTTGTTCTGTTTTAGTTCCTCTTATTTTTTTTTCTGTCATAATTTTCCTCCGTTGAAATATTTTAGATAATGTTTTCAGCAGAAGATATTACCCGTATTAACTATTAAAAATAATAAATAATAATGCCTTAGCAGGATTATAGATTATAAAAAAAAATTGATAATGGATTATGTATAGGCAGGGAATAGAATTATGAATTTATTAGATTATACTAAAAAATTATCCGAGAAAATAAAGTTTTACGATACAATTGCGCAAAATACATTTTCCGGTATGCATACGGCAAATCCTTTTGCAAAACCTGTAAATATAACGGTTATATGGGTGGAAGATGATTGTGAAAAACAGGATTAGTATACTCTGTTTCCTGTTTCTTTATCAAAAAAGTATAAATCTTCATGATTTATGCTTAATTCTAAAGTCTTTCCGATATTATAGTCTGCCGCAAGCTTTGCAGAACATTTTCGTGTGCCGATATTGAAGTAAGCTATTTTTTCACTGCCTAAAAGCTCTGTTATTTCAATGTTAACTGTCAACTTTATTTCTCCGCCGCAGACCATTTTTTCCGGACGTATTCCGATAATTACATTTTCTTTTGTACTGTATGGAAAGTCCTCGCTGTCAATAAAATTCATCTGCGGAGAACCTACAAAACCTGCTACAAATGTGTTTGCAGGGTTATTATAAATTTCTTCCGGGCTAGCTGCCTGTTGAATACCCCCCTTATCAAGGACAACAACCCTGTCTCCCATTGTTAAAGCTTCTGTTTGATCATGGGTTACATAAATGAATGTTGTTTGAAGTTTTGCATGCAATTTTTTTATTTCTGAGCGCATCTGTACCCGTAATTTGGCGTCTAAATTTGACAAAGGTTCATCCATTAAAAATACTTTGGGATTTCTAACGATTGCACGCCCGAGTGCTACACGCTGTCTTTGTCCGCCCGAAAGCTGTTTGGGTTTTCTGTCGAGATATTCTCCTAAATCCAAAATTTCAGCAGCTTCTTTTACTTTTTTTTCAATTGTTTCTTTGTCAACTTTCCTCATTTTAAGGCCGAATGCAATATTTTCTCTAACCGTCATATGCGGATAAAGCGCATAACTCTGGAATACAAATGCTATATCTCTGTCTTTAGGGTGTACATCATTAACTTTTTTGTCACCTATAAAAATTTCTCCGTCAGTTATATTTTCAAGTCCCGCAATCATTCTTAAAAGTGTTGATTTCCCGCATCCGGACGCGCCGACAAGAACAACAAACTCTTTATCTTTAATCGTTAAATCAACGTTATCTATAACTTTTTTTGTGTCGTAGATTTTAGTAACGTTTTTTAATGTAACATTACTCATTATTATCCTCTTTGCTTATACTTCTCGTCCCACCGGTAAGATTATATAAAAAGTAGAGCCTTTCATTACTTCTGAATTAACCCATACAGCTCCGCCCATTCGTTTGAGCATTGTGTAAGCTGTTCCTAAAGTAATTGAGCGCAGAATAGTTTTTTTGTGAGCTTTATCCAGCTGTGTATACGGCTCAAAAATACCTTCAAGTTCTGATTCTGCAAGACCTATTCCGGTATCGCTTATTGCAATTCTAACATAAGAAAAGGAATTTGCATCTTTTAGAATTTTGGCTCCGGCTCTTTCAACCACATCCATCTCCGGATGATCTACTTTTATTGTGATAGAACCTACATCTGTTAATTTAATTGATGTTTCAAGGATGTTTTGCAAAATAATCTTTACAGAGTTTTCATCACTATAGACTACCTTTTTATTAAACTCTTCAAAATCATAGTTAACGGTTAAATTTTTTGAACTTAAAGCATTTTCGTTATTTTTAACTACATATTGAATTGCATTTGTTAAATCAAATGGCTGGATTTCACAGTTGAATAAAGAAGATTCTGCCTGTGCAAATTCAATAAATTTTTCCATAAAATGTAATAATTCAGTAGAATTTTTATTAATAATTTTTACATATTTATTTTGTTTTTCATTAATTTCTCCTCCCATTCCATCCAGAAGTGCCTGAGAAAACCCTATTATTGATTGGATTGGAGACTTAATTTCATTTGAAAGCTTTACAAACATTACGTTTTTTTCTTTGTTCAATCTGCCTGTCCTTTCGGCGATTGTTAAAACGTTTGTCATAGCGGTAACGTCTCTTATTGTAATGAAGTATTGCTCAATGTATTTTTTTGCATTCATTTCAATAAAAAATTCTTTACCTTCCACTGTAAAAGCGCCGGTAACAACAGAATTTCTTTTAGAATGTGATTTATCAGCCAGAAAGAGCCCGTTTGCAACAATTTCGTCAAAATTTAATCCTTTTAAATCTCTTGTTTTACTTTCAAATATTATGGCAGCTTTATCGTTTGCCCAGGCAATTCTTCCGTCTAAATCCACTACAAATACTGCATCCGGAAGATTTCTGACTACTTCTTTGGGATTTATGTTACTAAATAAATTAGTAATTTTCATAGTTGCAATACTTTCCTTAATGTTGTATACTTTATATAACGTTTATATACTTAAATCATCTACACTGTACTTTTAATATATCATAAACAGTTTGTAAGGAAAGATTTTATATTAATTTTTGTAATTTTTTTTTTACAAACTAGCAAAAATTTTTATTTCGATGTTTTAAAGCATAAAACGAGAATATAGAGTTATACATAAATCGTTGCGGCAATGTGCTGTAACCCCGAAAAAGAAAAGAGGATGTGACGATGAACGAGATACCAAAAAACGCACAAGCTCCAAGTATTCCACAACAGACACAAACACAGGTACAAAAGCCTGAACAGGTAAAACAGGATGTTGTTCAGGATACACAGTCACCTCAACAGACTGAAGTTAAGACAAAGGAGATTAATGAAATCCCTGACAACCCCGCAGCACGTACTACTGTTAAAGTCGATAATCTTGAAAACGATATTAAAGTTTTCGCTGCAAACCCTGAACTTGCTAAGCGAGCTTTAGATGTTGCAGAACTTGCTGAAAAAAAATATGCTGAAGCAGGTATTGAACAGCCTGAACTGAAAGCTCTTGCAGTAGGCAAAGCTTTTGTTGAAGAGTTTCAAAAATAATTATATGTAATTCGTCATTGCAATAATGCAATGACGGACTGAAATACAGGAATTTTTTTATTCGTTGTCATTAGTGTTTAAATAATCGACAACTGCTTTAAGACCCAATTTATAACTGTTTACTCCAAATCCTGAAATTTGTCCGATACATACAGGTGCAATATATGAATGATGCCTGAATTCTTCTCTTTTATAAATATTTGTCATATGTACTTCAACAGCAGGTATATCAACAGAGGATATTGCATCTCTTATTGCAATACTTGTGTGAGTGTATGCACCGGCGTTTATAACAATCCCATCAAATTTTTCGCCAGCCTCATGAATTTTTTGAACAATTTCTCCTTCAAAATTGCTCTGGAATGTTTCTATGTCAATTCCATATTCAAATGACAGTGCATATAATTCTTTTTCTAAATCTTTTAATGTCATGCTTCCATATTTTTCAGGTTCCCGAAAACCGAGCATATTCATATTTACACCATTTATAACAAGTATTTTCATATTTTTCCTCTAAACACTATTATAATATAAAATCAAGGAATTGTAAATTTTTATTAATTTTTTAATTACATGTGTAACAAAAAAAGCATGCTTGCATTATCATGCATGTACAACTATCCCCAAATCTCCTCCCAAGATTATTGTTCAAAAGTCACGCGAGATGTGTGGCTTTTCTTTTTTGCCTTGACTTCTTAAAATAAATCGCTACAATAATATTGTAAGACATTTACGGGGATATAGAATGAGACTGGTAGAGAAACTTAAAGAGTATGAAAATCAATACATGTTTATCAAATGGGCAACAGGCGGTGAATATGGAAAATTAATATTTGCCGGAGAAGATTTTATTGAGTTTAACGTGATAAATGTTGATAATATGGAATATTCTGAAACAGTTTTAATTCATGCTCCGTTAATTCTTGAAGTTGCCATAGGCGGTGCTGATATTCAAAGGATTGTTGCAGAAGTTTCGTCAAGGCTTTCAACAGATGAAATTCATTAAAATTTGTTTGTTTTATATATTAAAGCTTTTTCTGGAGCCTTCTTCGTGATAGAAACCGCCTCCGCAGATTGTTTCAACAACTTTTAATACAAATTCTCGAGGGGCATCAACCTGATTGAGATAAAATTCTCTGTTAGGAAGGTGTCTTATTTTCATTATTGAATTTTGAGTGGATTCAGGCGGGATAAAGAGTGATGCAACTTCGTTATCAAGAAGTTTCCCCATTTCTTCATCGTGATCTGTTACACCCTTCATAAGTTCGTAGTAGTTACCTTTTACAGCCATAATCCTGCTTGAGAAAAGGTGCTGACCGTCTTCTCTGTAAAGAGCTTGAGGCTGATAGTTGCATCTTGTTGTAAAACTCATTTTGTGCCATAAAATATTTACGATAACAACAGATTTTTGAGGGTCTGTGTCTACGTATATGTTCTGAGTGGTTACGTTGCGGGAAGAAAATGCCTCTTTCAGCGTATCTACTACTATTTGCAAATTATCAATCATTCTTGTAAATATTTCATTTGTATTGACATTTGCGTGTTGATAATCCAGAAACTGCTTATACATGTGGGTAGATACAAGCCCTATTCTTTCCTGTATTAAAGCGGATTTTCTTGCTGATGTTTCAGAATTATCAAAACTTTCGAAATTATTTAACAATTGTTACCTGTCCTTTTATCCACATGTAATAATAAACATGAATTTATGTAAACATTATATGTTTTTTCTTTACAAAGTAGAATACACAAATGGTAGTATTTATTTACATTCAAATTTTCCGGCAGATAACAATAATCGGACAATAAGTGAGAGTAATATCAGGATATTTGGCTTTATATCTGTCACAGAAATCTTTAACTTCTTTAAATGTCCAGTGCTGTGCCGTCAGGGAGTTTACACCTGTATTTTTCATATGTGCCAGAAGTTCAAGAGGGTTTGAAAATGACAGCTTATGTTTGAATTCTTCAATATAGAGAATTTCAAAGTTTTTTTCAAATATATTTTGTATTTCATTTAAAGATTTGTAGTTAAGCGAAAGTCCGGTTAAATCCCTGATTTCTTTAAAGTTTTCGGGTGAAAATGTTGAAAATGCAAGGATACCGTCCTTATTCAATATATTTTTGTAATGCAGACTGATTTTTTCAAGGTTTTCAAACCATTGAAACATCGCATTTGAAATGATTAAATCCATTTTTTCGGCCGGTTTAATTCTTCCGGCGTTACCGCAGTAGAATGAGGCGCCTGCAATAATTTTATTAACATACATTTTGGATTTTTCTACCAAATCATTTGCACAATAATTTTTAAAATGAATTTTTTTTACAAGTTCTTCTGTCAAAAGTCCTGAACCGCTCCCCAGTTCCAGAATACTGCCAAAATCCTGTTTGATTTTTGAAAGTTCATCAATAAGCTTTACTGCCATAATTTTTTGAACAACAGCATTTTTGTTATATGTATCCAAACTTTTTTCA
Organism: Candidatus Gastranaerophilales bacterium; assembly: GCA_944325005.1. Taxonomy (GTDB): domain Bacteria; phylum Cyanobacteriota; class Vampirovibrionia; order Gastranaerophilales; family Gastranaerophilaceae; genus Stercorousia. Next base: position 18,222 of record CALUYO010000011.1, read on the forward strand.
AATTGATGTTTTATTAACTTAGGGTTTATATGCATAATATTTCATTCCAGCTTTTAAAATTATAATAGGGAAAATGTCCGCTTTCAAGCAATTCTGTTTTTGCATTATTCTGCCAGAAGTTAATCTGGTTTTTCGCCGGAATAATTTTATCATTTTTGCTGATTATAGCTTTATCATAATAATGTTCATAAGATACAGTGGTATTTTTTATCCTTTCGTAAAGGGAATTAAGTTCATTTACGCGATTTTTTATTAGGCGTTCTACCGGTGTCTGCATGTATCTGCTGAATTCTGAGGCTGTATCAAATACATTCTGGTAAAATTTCCCTTCAAGCCCTTTTTCAGCATGGCGAAGGGTTAGAAGAAAGGGCTTTTGCGGGATTCCAAATTCATCATCCACAGGAAAAGGCGTTCCGTTTACTGCAATTTTTTTTTGAAATGAAGGGAGTTTATATTTAAGAAGATATGCAATATATACTCCCATTGACCAGCTTATGAGAAAGTACTCTTTATATTGCGGAATTTGAGGAATTTCTGTATTGTTGTAATCAAAAAATATTAATACATCAAAGTTTTCGCAGTTAAGAAATTCAAACGGTTTATAATCAAAACTCCAGCCGGTAAAAAATATAATAAGTTTGTCATTATTTTGTTTGTTTAGCCAGTGATATTGCATTGAATAATTCCTTTTCCGTAATTTCTGTTGTTAGTGACAATCTTAGACGTGATGTACCCTCTGGAACTGTAGGCGGTCTTATTGGAAGCGTAAAATATCCGTTATGAAAAAGTATATCACAGGTTTCTATTGTTTCTTTGTTCCCGCCGATTATTACTGGGATTATGTGGCTTTTGCTGCCTGCTTTCTTCCCGATTGTTAGCATATTCATTCGTTTTTCAAATGTATGCTGGAGTTTGTTTTCAATAATCCATTTTGAAAAAGCAATATTTACAGGCGGTAAAGCTGTAGAAAATATAAATGAGCGTGCTTTATTTATAAGATAATCAATTAAGATTTTATTTCCGGTTGCAAAGGCCCCCATAGAACCTATTGCTTTTCCAAAAGTACCTATAATCAAGTCAACTTTATCTGTAATCCCTAAAGTTTCCGTAACTCCAAGCCCGTTCTTTCCAAAAACTCCGAATGCATGTGCTTCATCAAGAATTAAAATGCAGTTATATTTTTCTTTTAACTCCACAAGTCTGTTTAAATCAGCAATATCACCGTCCATTGAAAATACGCTTTCAGAAACTATTACGGCATTATTAAAATTATTTCGTTCTCTGATGAGAAGTTTTTCAAGAGCCTCCATATTATTATGAGGGTATCTGAAAAATTTGCTTTCAGAAAGTCTCATCCCGTCAATAATGCTGGCATGATTAAGTTTATCTGAGAAAATAACGTCACCTTTACCTGCAATCGAGCTGTTAATTCCGACATTTGCATGGTAACCGCTGTTAAAAAGCAGTGTTCTTTCTTTATTGAACATTTCGGATATTAAATCTTCAAGCTCTTTATATACAGGCAATGTCCCTGTGAGAAGTCTTGCAGAGGCGCTTCCGAATGCATATTTATCGCCGGCGTAATTCAAAAATTCATCAGTAACAGTTTTATTGTCTGCAAAGCCAAGATAGTTATTTGATGACAAATTCAACAATTTTTCCCCGTCTAGAAAAATATATTTTTCGTTCTTTCCTTGAAAGTTTTTAATATATCTGAAATGTGAATGCTTTTTCAAAGTATCTAAAATATTATTATAATTTTCCAGCATACCTGTAATTTATGATAAAAGTTTGAAAATGTCTATAAAATTTCGGGTATATTGTAATAATAGTAATTCTTAAGTTTTAACTAATCTTTATAAAAATGTTATTTTTATCTCTATACCGGGAATATATAAAGTATATGTATTGTTAGAAATAATATGTCTTTCTCTAAAAGACAGAGGCGATTTGGCTTATGAGTTACGGAAGTATGTTTAAAAAACGTTCAGGTCTTACTATGTCAGAGGTTTTATTTACTCTGGCGATTATTGGAGTTATTGCATCTTTGACAATTTTCGGTCTTGTTGCAAAAATAAGTGATGTAAAAAATATGGCTGCATTGAAGAAATTTTATACTTCTATCAGTCAGGTAACTATGTTTGTTATATTAGACAGATCTTCGCCGAATTACTGGGGATTAGACGAGTATTCTCAGGATTCCTCTGCTCTTGCATTTTCATATTACAGACCTTATTTTAAGGTTGTACGGGAATGTTCAAATACAACCGGCTGCTGGCAATATCCTACGAAATTCCTTAGCGGCAAAGTATATTTAAAAAGAGCACAAATGTATCAGTATATGTTTACTCTGGTTGACGGTATGAATGTTATAATGAATGTTTATCCCCGTGATATAGTACGCTCAGAATTCGGGGTAAATGTCAGCAAAGATTCTGTAGTGTTCATCATAGACGTAAACGGAAATTCTTCTCCTAACCAGATGGGGCGTGATATATTTGCTTTTGTATTGAATGATAAAGAAGTAGTTCCGGGCGGATTTGATAATACTTATAATTGTAATAAAGCTGCTTCAGGTCTGACCTGTGCTGCAAGGGTTATAAATGACGGTTGGGAAATAACCTATTACTAAGTTTCAGCTCCTTTCATCTTTTAAACAAAAGACCGGTTTCTAACCGGCCTTTTCTTTTTATTATTTATTTAAATTAATCTTTTGCTCTCATTGTCGGGAAAGCAATTACATCTCTGATTGACGGTGAATCTGTCAAAAGCATTACAAGTCTGTCAATTCCCATACCCATACCGCCTGTTGGAGGCATACCGTATTCAAGAGCATTAATGAAATCTTCATCAATTTCCATTGCTTCTTCATCTCCTGCCGCTTTAGCCTGAGCCTGAGCTTCAAATCTCATTCTCTGATCAATCGGATCTGTAAGTTCCGAAAAAGCATTAGCAATTTCCCAACCGTTTACTCTTGTTTCAAAACGTTCTGTTAGCCTGTCATTGTCTCTGTGAACTTTTGCAAGAGGAGAAATTTCTCTCGGATAGTCTATAATGTGGCATGGCTGAATAAGCCCCGGTTCGATTTTTTCTTCAAATACTGCTTCTACTACCTGTCCCCAGTTCATAGAATCATCAACCGGAACATTTAAGCTTCTTGCAGTTTCAACAGCCTGTTTTGCACTGTATATTTCCATAAAATCAACACCTGTTGCTTCTTTAATAGAGCCTAGCATTGTTTTTCTATCCCATGGAGGTGTTAAATCAATTTCGTGTTCGCCGTATTTAATTTTCATTGTTCCGAGAACTTCCTGAGCCACATAGGCAACCATATTTTCGGTTAATGTCATCATATCATTGTAATCGGCATAAGCCTGATATAATTCTATCATCGTAAATTCGGGATTATGACGGGTATCAATTCCTTCATTTCTGAAACATTTGCCGATTTCAAAAACTCGTTCTGAAATCCCGCCGACGATTAGTCTTTTTAAGTAAAGTTCAAGTGCAATTCGTAATGTCAAATCCATTTCCAGTGCGTTATGGTGAGTATAAAACGGTCTGGCATTAGCACCTGATGCAGTTGTTTGCAATATCGGGGTTTCTACTTCAATATAACCTTCTTTGGCAAGGTATTCACGAATTTTTTGTATTATTAAACTTCTTTTTCTGAAAGTATCTCTGCTTTCTTCATTTACGATTAAATCAACATATCTCTGGCGATATTTTAATTCAACATCTGTGAGACCGTGATAATGTGTTAATGTTTCTGCTTTTTCCTTGCTTATTTGCTTGTTAGGCAAAGGTAAAAGTGCTTTAGATAATAATTTTAAAGAAGTTGATTTTATTGACAATTCTCCTCTGGGAGTTCTTCTTATCGTTCCCGTAAAACCTACGATATCACCAATATCAATAAGTTTAAGGATTTTCATCATATCTTCCGATAAATTTTCTTTATGTGAGAAGATTTGGATTTTTCCTGTAGCATCCATAAGATCAATAAACATTCCTGTATTTCTGATAGCCATAACCCTTCCGGCTACAGAATATTTATCTTCTGTTTCAACACCTGCTTCCAGATTTTTATATTTGTCCTGTAAAAATGCAGCATCAGCATCTTTATCAAAAGAGTACGGATAAGGATTAACACCCTTGTCAGCCAGATCTGCAAGTTTTTGAATCCTTGTTTGTCTTATTTGTTCTTTTGTAGAATTTGGTTCGTGTGTTTGTTGTGCCATTTTATACTTCCTTTTTAGTTGTAAAATTCATATAATAAAATTCTAACACAAACATGACAGCTAATAAACCTCGTGTTGAAAATTGCTTTAAAATAGTAATTAAAATTGTAATTCTGGGTACCGACTTTAATGCAAAATCATAGCGGAAAACTTGTATTGTTCAACTTCTCACATTCTATAATCAGTATGATTGATGATAGTTATTGAATGATAATTGGAAAATGACATATTTAATAAAAAAGCCCTCAATTTCTCGAGGGCTTTTTTTATCCACCTTGAATTAATCGTTTTAGTTCATCCGGTCTGGATGTTCTTGATAACGCATCTTCTATAGTAATAACGCCGTCTTTATATAATCCTGCTAAAGCCATTTCAAGTGTCTGCATTCCAAGACCTTGGTTCATCTGGATTGTAGAATAAATTTGAGCAGCCTTTGCTTCGCGGATAAGGTTTGCAATCGCAGGTGTTACAAGCATGATTTCTTGAGCCATTACACGGCCTTTTTTAGTTCCGTCAGGTTGAATTTTTTGTAAAAGTGTTTGAGCAAATACAGCAACAAGTGAGTTTGCAAGCTGTACACGAATTTGTTGCTGCTGTCCTTCCGGAAATACGTCAATGATACGGTCAATTGTTTGAGCAGCAGATGACGTGTGAAGTGTTCCAAACACTAAGTGACCTGTTTCTGCTGCTGTTAATGCTAATGCAATTGTTTCATGGTCACGCATCTCACCTACCAGAATAATATCAGGGTCTTCACGAAGTGCTGATTTCAAGGCATTTGCAAAAGACCTTGTATCCATACCTAATTCACGCTGGTGAATGATACTTTGTTTAGATGTATGGACAAATTCTATCGGATCCTCAATTGTTAAAATATGTTCTGCTCTGTTTGAGTTAATATAGTCAATCATAGCAGCAAGTGTTGTTGATTTACCGGAACCTGTAGGACCGGTTACAAGTACTAAACCTCTTGGTTTGTCCGCAGTTCTTCTTACAACTTCAGGAAGTCCCAGTTTGTCAAAAGATGGAACAATTGAGGTAATCGTTCTGAATGCTGCCGCATAATTGCCTTTATCCTTGTAAAAGTTTACCCTGAAACGGCTTAAACCTTCTATACCATAAGAAAAGTCAAGCTCCCAATTTTGTTCCAGAGTACGTCTTTGTTCGTTGGAAAGCATCGGGAATAAAAGAGTTTCAACATCATCCGGACTTAAAGGCGGATAATCATATCTTTGTAATTTACCGTCAATACGTGCTGCAGGGGGTAAACCGCTTGAAATATGCAAGTCGGAACCGCCATCAGCAACCAGTTTTTCTAAAAGTTCTTCAATTAACATAGCGCTCTATCCTTCCTGGAAATTCATTAATGCATCATTATCTTTCATTGCAAGTTCAATAAGTACATAGGTCATATATGCACCTAAAGCTACTGCTTTTGGATCTAAATCAGTTTTGTTTGCTGCTTCTATTATAGCTGTATTTACTTCCGGATTTTCGTCCTTAATATAGTGAATCATTTTTTTTCGCCAGGACGGCATATCTTTAAATATTTCACTAAAAGCTGCAGCTGCGTTCTCTTCTGATATAATCGGTAACATAGTACTTCCTTATTCTTGCATTTATAAGTTTATTATATAAAAAATTTTAACAATAGTCTATAACAAATTAAGAAATCATATATTTGGGGTATAATTTTTTTATGAGACTGAGGGATTTAAGGCTTACAAACTATAGAAATTGCAGGGATTTAGGGCTTGATTTAGACTGTAATAAAATTTTGATTATAGGTAAAAATGCTCAGGGCAAAACAAATATTCTTGAAAGTATTTATCTGCTCTCAGCTTTAAAATCTCCGAGAACATCTAATAACATTGAACTTATTAACTTTGAAGCGGAAAAAGCTGAAATCAATTGCAATATGATTAAAGCTGACACTGATGTTGAGCTTGATTTCTCATATTCTAACGAAAAGAAACGTGAACTTGCCTTGAATAAGGTTAAAACAACTCCAAAGAACTTTAAATCTGTATTGAAAACGGTTCTTTTTTCTACAACAGACCTGCTTTTATTGAGGGGAAATCCATCTGACAGGCGTGATTGGCTGGACAGAGCAATTTCACAAATTTATCCTGCTTACGATGACAGACTTTCAAAGTATGACAAAATTCGTATTCAAAAAAATAATCTTCTTAAAGATTACTTAAAGACTGGTATTTTAAATGATACACTGCTTGATGTTTATAACGAACAGCTTGTTATAACTGGCAGCAACATTATTTATCTGCGTAAAAAATTTTTAAAAGAGATTGAACGAATAGCCAGTGAAAAACACAGGATTATAAGTGAAACTGAAGAGTTGAAAATTGATTATGACTGCTCATTTTTGAACGGAGAATGCGAGCTTGAAGAAATTGCATCTGCTTTTAAAATATCCCTAGCAGAACGTAAAACTGAAGAAATGCGAAGAGGACAAGCCTGCGCCGGTCCTCATAGAGATGACATAATTTTTTATATAAACGGTAATGAAGCCGTAAAATTTGCATCTCAGGGACAGCAGAGAACAATTGTTCTTGCGTTGAAGCTTTCTGAACTCGATATTATTACGGCAAAAACAGGAGATGAGCCTGTTTTGCTTCTGGATGATGTGTTGGCAGAGCTTGACGATATTCGTCAAAATTATCTTTTAAAGTCAATTAATGAAAATACTCAGACAATAATAACTTCTGTTGATACAATCCTTTTTGAAGATGAGTTTTTGAAAGATGTGAAAATTTATAAAATAGAAGCCGGCAGAGTTATATAGAAATATTTTTCAAATGCTCTATTTTTATTTCCGGTTTTAGGGTTATGCCTATTACATCTATTCTGTATTCTTTAACTTTATTTTCTGATAAATAAAATTGCACACCTTTTTTAATATTTTCATATTTTGTTTTTGTAATTGCTTCAAAAGGTGTTCCAAAATTAGCTGTTTTTCTTGTTTTTACTTCGACAAACACGGTTGTATTTTTATATTTTGCAATAATATCTATTTCGCAGAATCTTGAGTAATGTTTATTTCTCTCCAGAATTTGATATCCGTTTTTTTCTAAATACCGGCATGCAAGGTCTTCCCCTGCATTTCCGAATTTTCTGTTATTCATTATTGCTTAATACTTCCTCTTGCAAATTTTCTAATATCAGTTAACTCAAAAACGTCATTTACGATACAATTTTTACTCCAGCGTGCCGGGCAGATATCAATCCCGCCTCTTCGTGTGTAGAGTGCACATACAAATAATTCATCGTCTTTGTCAAGCAAATCAAAAAGCCTTTTATAAATCATTTCACAGCATTCTTCATGAAAATGAAATTCGGAACGAAAAGAGCTTAGGTATTTTACAAGACTTTCTTCTAATATATGTTTTTTTGATTTGTAGTATACGAACAAATCACCGAAGTCAGGCTGATGAGTAACTCTGCAGTTAGAGCGCAGAGAGTCAAACATTAAATGATAAGTTTGTTCCTGATTAGTTTCTACTGTTTTTAATAATTCCGGAGCTTCTTTAAATTTGTCAACTATGAGCGTTTTTTCGTCCGCACAGCTCATTATATTTGTGAAACTTTGAAAAACTTCAATACGTTTAGCATCATTTTCAATAAAATGTGCTTCTACAATAGTTTCAAGTTTTTCACTTAAATCTTTTTCAATTTTTTCTTTACAAATTTTGAGACATTCCGAAATATTAGAACCAAATCTTGTCATATTGTAGGAGTTCAAATATAGTTTTAAAGATTTTGATTCTACAAGAAATTTGCTTGTGCAGTTATATTTAAGTTTTAATAATCTTGTAACGGGAACGCCGTTTTGCGTCATTGCAGAAAATTCATACGCGTGCCATACATCCCATCCTTCAAACGGTAAATTATCATCTGGTATGTTATACTGCTTTCTGTTCTCAAATCTTGGTATTGCAACAAGAAGCGAAGGATTATAAATCTCGCTGCCTTCTGACTTTTTGCCTAAATGTGTTGATGCTATTTCATCTGTTTTGTTCATAACAAAACCCTAGCAAAAAAGCCAGGGTTTGTAAATTGAATATTTCTAATTAAAGTTCCTAAGCAATTTCTTCATATGCCGCAGGATTGTTCAGCAAATCGTAATTGATTTCGTTTTCGTTATCTGCAATTGCCGCAACAACAACCGCATCTGATGTTACGTTTACAAGAGTCCTCATCATATCGGTAATTCTTTCGATTGTAAACAGGAATGCAAATCCTGCAACGAGCTGTTCAGGGCTTAATCCCATTCCGTTAAGAATTAATGCAATTGTAATTAATCCCGCCCCCGGAATTCCGGCACATGTTGAAGACGCAATTATTGCAAGAAGTGCAATTTGTATGATTAAAAACGGTGTTAATGCAACGCCGTAAGCCTGTGCTAAGAATATAACGGCAACAGTCTGTAATAGTGCTGTTCCGTCCATATTAAGAGTTGCTCCTAACGGGAGAACAAAGCTTGCAATTTTATGAGAAATTCCACGTTTTTCACAGCATGCAATTGTCAATGGCAGAGTTGCCGATGAGCTTGCAGTGCCAAAAGCAACCATCATAGCTTCTGCAATAGCAGAATAAAGCATGCCGATATTGACTTTTGAAAAGAATTTTAAGAAAAGAGGGTATACAACGCATAGCTGCAGCATAAAGCCTACAAACAGCACCAGCAGATATTTTGAAATACTTGTAAAAATATCTATACCAAAGCTTGATACCGCACTTGCTGTCAGAGCAAAAACACCGGGCGCTGCAAAGTACATAATCCAGTCAGTAATTTTCATTGTAGCTGCAAATACAGATTCAAAGAAAGATACAATAGGTCTGTTTACATCTCCGACTTTAGCAAGAGCGACAGCAAAGATTAGTACGAATACGATAATCGGTACCATATCACCTGCTGCAAAAGAATGAATAGGATTGCTTGGTATGAAGCCTAAAAATATGTTTAAAACATTATGCTGCTGTTCCATTGCGGTTGCAACAGATGCCTGAACTTCACTTGCAGCATTCGCAGCAATATAATGTGCGGCACCGATGCCGGGTTTAAATAATAAAGCCAGAACAGCGCCGATTGCAACTGCAATGGAAGTTATAATTCCGTAATAAACAATCATTTTTGTTCCGAATTTTCCTAACTGTTTATTATCCCCTATACTTGTAATTCCTATAATTATCGCCGATACAACCAGCGGAATTACAACCATCTGTATTAATCTTATAAATACCTGACCTATAAATGTCAAAATTGTAGATACCAGCGGGTATTCATGTCCGTGTAAAAATATTCCGACAATAATCCCGAGAATAATTCCGAAGAAAATATGCCAGTTTCGCTTAATCCCGAGACCTAATGCGATAAGTATCTGCATATGTAATTTCATAAAAAACCTCTTTTCAAATAACTAATGTTACTTGAAAATTATACAACTTTTTATTCAAAAGTTCAAATTTTTTGAATAAAAATCGTAGGATTGATGTACTGCGCGATATACAGAATTAAAATCTTTTTAAAATAAATCTTTTCATTTTGTCAAACAAAGCGTGAAATATAGTTTTATATCTGGCGCATTCTGCATCTAAAAGGTATAGATTCCCTTCTTTCGACAACCCGATTTGGTGTATATCGATATTATTAATATCAAATGTGCGATATCCTTTTTTACGTATATTTTCTTTGATTTGTCCTACAAAACCCTCAGAGAGTCCGTGTTGATACAGCTTTTCTTCAAAATAGTAATACACATTTCCGATGTGTCCTTGTTTGTAAACAGGTACGTCAAAACTTTCATGTGGACGATTTAGCGGGAAATGATTCCCATCAGTAAGTTTTAAAATTTTCCCGTCTGGAGTCTCAAAGATTATTGCTGAGGAACCTCTGTTTAAGTAGCTTTTAACATTTTGTGATGCAAGAGAATCATCTTTAGAAACGTTTTTAATGAATATATCAGCAAAATTTTCGCCGTTTTGTCTAAGTTTTTGAAGAGCTTTTCGTAAAGGTATTGGCTTAGGATACGTTTCATAAGCGGGGTAAGGATTATTGGAAATTTTTATCATATACTATATAAAATGCTAACAATTTATTATTTGCTATTTAATTTAAAATAAAAAAATCGGGATGACAAGATTCGAACTTGCGACCCCCGCGACCCGAACACGGTGCGCTACCAGACTGCGCTACATCCCGATAATTTATTATTTGGTTTTCAGATGTTCTACATTTGAAAAGGTGGGCTACCACCTCTCGCGAAACAATTCACCGGATTGTTTCACTCATACCGTATGAAATTTTCAATTGCTTTGAAAAAATCGGAACGACAGGATTTGAACCTGCGACCTCTACCACCCCAAGGTAGCACGCTACCAAGCTGCGCCACGTCCCGATTATATTTCCTCAGGACAGTGACGCTTGTTCGCTACGCTACCAAGTCCCTCTCACAAACGATACTTAATCGTTTGTTCGGCAGAGTGCCACGTCCCGATATTTTTTAATTTTCAATCTGCTGCTTCATGATTATAACACCTCAAAATTTTTTGTAAATCCAATTGCAATTTTTACGAAAAAATGTTAATATATATTCTATGGATATTAATGATTTAAGAAAACAAATATTTTTGAATTCCCAGTATTGTACATATTATAATTTTAACAATAACACTGTACTGGCAGGTATTATGAGAAGCAACGGGTACAGATATTCCGTCAGACTCCCCGAAGAAAAACTAAAAAATGTAAATAAAAATTACAGAAAATTTACTACAATAATGAATTGCGTTGTAGCATTAGAGATTATTCTTTATATTTATCTTGTAATTTTTCCTTACTATACTCAACTAATGAAACTTCCGTTTATTGCGGTAGTTCTTCTTTTATCTTTAATACCTTTAATGGCTCTATATTTGACATATATTGCGGTTAATTATCTTTATGAAAATTATTTGTCTCGGTATATAGGTACTTTTCAGAGAATTAAGTTTAAACCGGATATCCGATATATTGATGAAAAGGCTTTTGAAGAGTATAAAAAAACTCCGAGAAAAAGTGTTTTTATTGTTGCTATATTATTAATAATTTTTTGTTTATATATTATTACACCTTTTGTTATAACTTCATACAATAATAAAGGTAAGTTTGATGCAGCAATTAAGCTTTCTAACAGTTATTTGATGTTTATGCCTGTAGCTCCTGAGATATATGCTCAAAGAGCTTTTGCAAAATATAATTTGAAACAGTATGCGGATGCTATAAAAGATTATCAGAAAGCTAATGAGTATAGTCTGTCAGATAATTTTTCTACTGATATTCTTGGAGTAAAAGTAAGCTATTTGCCTTATAAAAAAATGCTTGACGAATTTGATCTGGCTATTGATGCTGAAACTGATAAACCTTTCAAATACTATTTGATGTGTGAAAAAGCAAATTATCTCTTAATGCATAAAGATTACAGAGCAGCTTATAACATTTATACAAATCTTATTAATCTTTATAATAAAGGGCAAAAAGTATTTATTTCACCGCCATCAGTTCATTATAACAGAGCTCTTGCAGCTTCGGCTCTCGGGTATCAAACTCAGGCAAAAAATGATTTTGATATTGCTAAAAAAATGTGTCCGGACTGTAAATTTTCTGTCGGCCTAACTCTTATAGAAAAACCTTAGAGTTTTAACAATATTAACTAACCTGTTATAGTATTGAGTTTTTAATTCTTTTAAGGTATTCTAATGTATAGAGAGGGAGAATTTATGCTTACTTTAGAAGACTTAAAAGAAATTAATGATGTAATAAAAGCACTTGCGGAATTTGTTCAGAATGATGAAACAGTAAAGCCTGATTTTGAAGAGTATCTAAGAACAATAGGGCATAACGGAATGAACTTTCAATCTGCTTGCTTTAATTATATTTTTGAGAGAAATCTGGATCATAAAAGTATATTAACTTTATTTTTAGAAAATTCTAAAAAACTGCCAGCATCAACTAAAAAAATAATAAAGGCATTGATGCAGTCAATATCGTCAATATTTGAAATTAAACGTGTTTTGCAGAATGGCTTTGACTTGAATAATATTATTAATGAGAAAACATACAGTGTTGTTTCTCTTGTTAAGATGACAACATTTAGAGGAATGGGAGCAGGTCAGTATGTTGTTGCAAGAATTTTTAAATTTGAGAATGCGTATTATCTTCTTGAAATTTCAGGAGTGCTGCCTTCTACCAGAAGAGATGATGCATTGAGATATTCAGTGGCAAAGATTATACAAAATCCGGAGCTTGTATACCTTGATAATTCTGAAAAACAGAAAGAAATAGAAGAAAATATTAAGGAAATATATGACAAATTTATAGAATTTTTTGGTAAAGACGAGATTGTTACCACCAATAAATTTGCTGATGATTTAATAGGAGCATTCAATGATTTTGCTGAAGGCGGAGAAAAAATAGATTTTCAGGACAAAATTCAAACACTTGATAATTATAAATTTTTTGATGTATCGGAATTTAATAATTCATATGATAACTTTTTAGAAAATTCACTTGGAGGATTTTCTTCTCATAAAGAAACTTATGACGTAGGAATTGTCTTTGATAAGGAATTAGGTTTGTACGCTGTTCCTTTTTTGACAACGTTCGATAAAGCTGTAGAAAATCCGGACAGTGTTGAGAATGCAAAAGCATGTGTAGAATTTTTTCTTAATAATGATAAGTTTTCCGCAAATATTATAAAAAGAGTTGCCGGACGCCATGAAAATTTTATGGATTCAGTAAATAAGCTTCTGGGAACAAGTTATACGCTGGATGAGCTTTTGGAACACTATAAAGCAAGATATTTGGAGAATAAAATATTTTCCTCAACTACCGTATTATATAAGTCAAAAGCATTTTCAAGAACTCTTGGTATAATAGAGGAAGATATAGAAAAACCGGAACTTGAAGGTATAGACTTGAGCAAAATCGGAAGGAATGATCCTTGCCCTTGCGGCAGCGGCAAAAAGTTTAAAAAATGCTGCGGTGCAAATTTATAACTGCTAAAGTAATTTTAATAACGCTTTAGAGCTTATACCAATAATATTTTCTAAATCGCCCGTATAGGATTTAATATATCCTGCGGGCATTTCTTGTATACCATAAGAGCCGGCTTTGTCAAACGGTTTAAAATTATCAATATAATACTTAATCTGTATATCAGTAAGATTTTCAAACGTAACTTTGCTTGTTGTTGAATTTTTCTTGAACTCTTTTGTATCAGAATTAATAACTACTATACTTGTAACTACAATGTGTGTTCTGCCTGAGAGTTTTTTGAGCATTTTAAATGCGCCGTCATATCCTTCAGGTTTGCCTAAGATTTCATTATCAAGTACAACAACTGTATCTGCGCCGATTATTAATGAAGGCTCTTTAACCAGAGGAATGACTGCTTTAGCCTTATTAAAGGCTAAGTTTTCTATAAAATCGTAAGAAAAATCCGTCCTCGTATGATCTTCGATATACGGCGACGGAATAATTTCAAATCCAATATTAAGTTTTTTCAGAATATCTGCTCTTCTGGGAGAAGAAGAAGCAAGGATTATTTTTCCCACCATTTGTTCCCGCTTTCTTATGTTTATTATAGCCTAAAAAAACGGGAACATAAATTTTTATTAGTACTGGGACGTTTTATTATATCTTGCGGTTCTTGCATTGATAGCGTAACATGCAATATTCAACCTTTGTTTAAGGTTCATCATATTGCGGTACATACTTGCATAATCGTTCATAGCACCCATCATTTTTTCCGGGTCTACCATCGATTCCATGTTGTCATGGTTGTCAACTTTTTCTTCTGCATATTTCTTAACCAAGAGCTGGTCAATATAATCTTCAGCACCTATTGCCATAGATATCCTCCCTAAATTTAATTGTAATCCTATTGATGTGTTTGATGAGAAAGTGTGTTAGAGTATCCTAAATATTCCTTATATATATACTAAGTATTTCTTTCCCAAAAAATTGTCTGTTTTTTCGAGAAATGTAAAGATTTGTTTACAATTAATTTATATGCTATAATTGATTTATGGGAAGTATAAAAATAGTAGCACCTGTTAAAAAACCTGATGATATTGACGTTTTTGCAAAAGAAACTTCTTGCAGGGACTACTATGTTTATTATAAAAAGTTTTTAAATAATAATTTTGAGTATGTAAATGAGTTTGTAGAGACCGCAAAGCGTAACAAATGTTCAATTTATATTAATTTCAAACATGATATCACCGAAGAAAATCTTGCGGAGATAAAAAAAATGTTACGTTTTTTGAAAACGGCAGGTATTGACGGTATTTTTATTAACAGTTTTGCGATATTGGAAGCTATTAAGGTATTCAATCTGCCATTTAAAGTTATAGCTGATTCATACTTTGATATTCATAATCTTGCCGGTATTGATTTTATAAATAATTTTCATAAGGTTGATGAAATTATTATTACAGAAGAAATTTACATGAAAAATATTGCCAAGATTAAAAAATTTACAAAACTGCCTCTGGCAATAGACAGCGATAACCTTCCTTATTGTGCGGAAGATATAAAAAAGCTCAAGGCAATTGACAGTGTTATAATCAAGGGAAAGTTTGCCAACTCTGAAGAAATTCTGGAGGCTATTGAGCTGATACAAAAAATTCTTGATAAACCAAAACTTTTTAAGCATCAAAAACTGCCGTTCAAACATGTCAGAAAAAGTATTTATAGTACTAATCATTTCCTAGGTGTTGTCGTAAGTGCGGAAGGTCAGGATTTTAAATTCAGCAGGAATATTAAAAATTTTGAATGGAAAATTACGAAACCTAAAACAGGACGGGTTTTGGATTATTCTAAAAAGGATATTTACAGAATTAATTTACGTCTTTCAGAGCTCGCACAGATAAAAGAACTTGAGAAATATATAAAAAAAGCAGGTACAAATCCGGTTTATTCTGTAGAATACGGGGAAATTCTTGCTACATGCGATCTTGCAACAAGCAGTTTCAGTGATATTATTATGAAAGTAAAAAAATTCTGTACCAAATACGGGATTAAATTTCAGCTTTCAACTCCGCGAATTTTAATAGAGAGAGATTTTGACAGAGTTTATGAGTATGTAAAGCAGATTCTGCTCACTACCCCGGCGCCTGACAGTTTGATAATAAATAATATCGGGTATTTTTGGACTGCAATTAATGACCCTGAGATAAATCATATTCCTATAGAAATCGGTCAGGGAATTAATTTATTGAACAGTCTTTCGATAAAATGTCTGAATAATCTTTCTCCGATTGATACTGTAGACTTTACATCTTTTTCTGATATTGAAAGCACTATTAAGACTATTAAAAAGATAAAAAATGATATTCCGAACAAAAAGTATACTGTTGCCGGTAATATAAGAGTTCCAAGTTTGGGGCTGTGTCCGTTGAATAATGATAGTGCAATTATTTCCCGTCTTTCTTGCAAGGCTCCTTGTCACAGAGGCGGTTATGCCCTTCATGATCCTTCTCTTGATAAAATTTATCCTTTTACATGTGATGGATTTTGCAGAATGCACATGTTTGAAGATAAAATTCTGGAAGAATTTGATAAAGTAGAGGAATTATACAGATCAGGGGTTAATGAATTTGTATTTGATTTAAATGCACTTAGTGCAAAATTTGTACCGATTTTACTGGATAAATTTTTCAGGAGTTAATAATAAAAAAAGAACCTGCGTTTACAGGTTCTTTTTTTATATTTTGAGTTATCAAACTATTTAGCGTATAATACAGCTCTTGCAGCCGGAGAGTTCGGCAACATAGTTTGATCGTAGAACACAACCGGATAAACATCAGTTGGGTTTGTGCTCTGGCAAGTATTAGCACCTGTGCCTGTAGGTGTACCTTTGTCGCACTGGATCATTTTGTTTGGAGCTTTAACACCGTTTACGTCAATGAAACCATAGCAAGGAGTAGTACTTCCAGTGGTATCGTCTTTAGAACATTCTGTTGCAGCATTCGGATCGAATGAGAACATAATACCGTCATTGAAGAACAATGTTGTATTTTGAGCTCCTAATGTTAAAGTACCTGCACCTTCCATAGTACCGGCAGTTGTTGTAACAGCGTAAGCTTTGTCGCCATTTTTAACGTTAGTAAACCCGGTTTCAGTTCTAACAACGTTCATACGGCTTTTAAGCATGTCTTCCAAAGTATAGTTAGTGCCGTCCAAATCAGCAAAGTTGTAGTCGTCTAAAGCAACGTTAAGTGTAACAGCCTGAGACAAAGCAGATAATGCTTTTTTGTAAGCAGCTTTGTACTGAGCACCCTGAGTAGAGTTCATCAATGTCGGCATAGTCATTGCAGCTACAACACCGATGATACCTAATGTGATTAACACTTCTGCGAGTGTAAAGCCGAATCTTTTTGTCATAATCTTTTCACCTTTCTTTTTAGTAAAACTTTCTGATTCCTCAAAAATGTCTTACGCTTTTATCTCTCTATCCTTTAAAATTTATATCGAATCTTCTCCAAAACATGTGGATATGCATAAAAACTCTTTTGAAAAATCTTTTTGTACCCTTATTTTAAAGTATTTTTCATAAAAAGTCAATAGCTTAACAAAAATTATTAATTAATTTTAACTAATTCTAAAGGATTAGAAGCATAAAAATCATCTGTATGAAGTATATAAAAAAACGGCGGGGTGAAACTCCGCCGACAAAAAGATTCGAACTTTTTGAAGCGTACCGCTTTACTTTTTGTGTTTGTTGAAGTAAAGTGGCAGCGCATAATCTTATTTATTTAGCATACAATACAGCTCTTGCTGCCGGTGAATTAGGTAGAATTGTCTGGTCATAGAATACTACCGGATAAACATCTGTAGGATTTGTGCTCTGGCAAACGTTAGCGCCAGTGCCTGCCGGAGTACCACTATCACATTTGATGATTTTATTTGGTGCTTTTATCCCGTTTACGTCAATAAAACCATAGCATGGTTTATTGCCTCCAAGTGTGTCATCTTTAGTACAATTTTTAGAATTTGCGGGGAAGGTAAACATAATCCCATCATTAAAGAATAATGTTGTATTGCCGGTTGTAATTGTAAGGTCTGCGGCATCATTAGTTTTACCAGTTGTATTGGTGGCTTTATAAGCTGTTTTCCCGTCTGCCATCAGTACGTTGGCAGCTGTAGTTTCTTTTCTGACAACGTTCATACGGTTTTCCAGCATACTTGTTAAATTGTAAGTACTACCGTCTAAGTCAGCAAAGTTGTAGTCGTCTAAAGCAACGTTAAGTGTAACAGCTTGAGACAAAGCAGATAATGCTTTTTTGTAAGCGGCTTTGTACTGAGCACCCTGAGTTGAATTCATCAATGTCGGCATAGTCATTGCGGCAACTACCCCGATAATACCTAATGTAATTAACACTTCCGCAAGTGTGAAACCATAGCGTTTTGTCATAATCTTTTCACCTTTCTTTTTTAGATTTACTCTCTATAAAACTACTCTATGTTATTGTTCAAGTTCTGTATATGCATAAATCATACTTTTTATAAAACTAATAGTTATACACTTATTTTAAATTATTTTTAAGTGATTGTCAAGGGGTATAAAGTGTTTATTACGTAATTTAAATTAAAAAACGTGTTATTATCACTTATTTTTAAGGCTAAATCAGAGTATTATTATATATATGGATAATAAAAAATTATTGGGTAAGAGAATTAAAGAAATAAGAAAATTTAAAGGTTTAACTCAGGAGCAATTGTCAGAAATGATTGATATTGAAACTTCATCATTGTCAGGGATTGAATCCGGCAGGTTTTATCCGTCTTTGCATGTACTTGAAAAAATTGCTTCTGTATTTGATGTTGAACTTATTGAGTTTTTCAAATTTTCTTCCGTAAATTTTCCTGAAAATCTTGATGAAGAAATAATAAATATAATAGAAAAGTTAGATAAAAATAATAAACGTCTTATATATAAGTTATTGATGGCGGCATTTGTTACCATAGGTTGAAAAAAAAAATCACTCATGATATCATCACTTTACGGGGTGTCCGTAATCTTTGTGTATCAGATAAGAAGGGGTAAATATGAACTGTACTTTAGAAACAAAATCAAATGTTTTAACAGATGATGCTAAAAAAACTATCAGAAAAGCTCTTAAAGTTTTAGGTAAAAAGAATCTGGCTTTTATAATGCATAACGGCAGTTTCCCGTCAGCTCCCGAGCAGAATACAGGGTTCGGAAGCATTAATACTGACGGTGGTAAAGACTTTATTGAATACGCATCAGGCTTGTTTGATGCAATTCAGCTCGGACCTGCCGGAAAAACTAAATCTTGTGATTCTTCTCCTTATACCGGAACTATATTTTCAGGAAATCCTCTGTTTATCAACCTGAAAGAGCTAACTACAAAAAACTGGGGGAATATTCTTTCGGAAAATACTTATAACGAAATCGTAAATGATAATCCAAATAAAAATATTAATAAAACTGCTTATTCTTACGCTTATAAAAGATATAACGAAGCTTTGCAGGAAAGCTGGAATAACTTTAAAGCAAATCCGGTAAAAAAACTTGAAAAAGAATTTGAACATTTTAAGCGTGAAAATGCTTTCTGGCTCGATAAAGACAGTCTGTATGAGGCTTTATCTGTAGAGCATGGTAACGACTACTGGCCTTTATGGACATCAGAAACCGATAAAAATCTATTTAATCCTCAATCTATAGAAGAAAAGATGCAGTTCGCGGACAGAATAAAAGAGATTGAATCTAAATATGCGGATGAAATTGAACTTTATAAATTTACTCAGTTTGTAATAAGCAAACAGAATGAGGAAACAAGAAAGTTTGCTGAAAAATTTGATATAAAAATGATTGCTGACAGACAGGTCGCATTCTCTGACCGCGATACATGGGCTTATCAGTCTTTATTCTTAAAAGGATGGTGTCTTGGTTGCCCTCCGGATTATTTTTCAAAAGACGGTCAGGCATGGGGCTTCCCTGTTATGGACCCTGACAGAATGTATAATGCTGACGGTTCACTTGATGAAGGCGGACAATTACTGAAAAATTTATACAAAAAAATGTTTAGAGAAAACCCCGGCGGTGTAAGAATTGACCATATTGTCGGACTTATTGACCCTTGGGTCTATAAACAGGGGAAAAAACCTAAAATTGAAGAAGGAGCAGGAAGGTTATATTCTTCTCCCGAACATAAAGAACTTTCTAAATACGCTATTGCAAAGTTAGAAGATCTGGATATGGAACTCACTGCAGATAAAGAAAAAAGAGTTAAAACTTTATCTAAAAAACAGATTAAAGATTACGGCAGACTTATTGAAAAAATTGTTATTGCGGCTGCAAAAGAGGAAGGTCTGGATAAAGATGCAATTGTATGTGAAGATCTTGGAACTTTGACAAACCCTGTTGCTGCCGTAATGAAAGAATATGGCTTGCAGGGTATGAAACTTACCCAGTTTGTAGAAGCTGATAAGCCAAAAGACCCTTACAGATGCTGTAACATAGATAAAAAATGCTGGGCTATGGTCGGTACACATGATAATGAACCTATAAAAATGTGGGCTGATCAAAATATTCATACACATGTCGGCTATCTTCATGCTAAAAATCTTGTAGATGACCTGTTTGCCGAAGCTGAAAATAAAGATGATATTATAGTTCATCTAACAGATGATGCGGAATTTCTGGCTCAGACAAAACTTGTTGAGTTATTTGCATCTAAGGCTGAAAATATTCAGATTTTCTTTACTGATTATTTCAATGTCTATGACGTTTACAACAGACCCGGAACTTCAGGAGATGAAAACTGGAGCTTAAGGCTTCCGGATAATTACAAAGAACTTCATGCAATCAATCTTGCAAATATACTTAAACTTGCAATAATTGCAAGAGGACATGAATTTGCAGAGAAAAATCAAAAATTGATAGATAAGCTTGATGAACTTCAAAAATAAATTACCGGAGATATTAATGAAGAAACTTTTAGTAACATTATGTTTATTGGCTAATACGGGTTTTGCACTTTGTGCAGAACCTGTAGTGCCCTATGAACCGCCTACAGAGGCAAAACTGGAATATAATCAGGGTGTTGATTATTATAAAATCGGGCAGTATGACCGTGCAATGGCTTCTTTCAGGCAGGCTATAAATATTGATCCTAATTATATAGATGCATATTATAATCTAGGATCAATTCTGGAGTATTTAAAACAGGATGAAGCGGCTCTTGCTGTGTTTAAACAAATTATTGTAAGAAAACCTGATGATTATGAATCAGTATACAAAGCTGCAAATCTTAGCAATAAATTGGGACAGCCTGATAAAGCAAAGACTTATTTATCTTTAATCCCTGCAGAAAGCAGTGTTTACACAAGGGCGCAGCAGCTTGCATCATCATTAAACACTGACATGCAAACTATAAAAGCAGATGAAACGCAGGCACAACAGGCTGATAAACCGAAAATTGAACAGACAAACGGAATGTATAATAATATTGCAAGTCCGACCGGTATTACTACGGATGCGGCAGGAAATCTTTATGTGGCCTGTTTCTCTGATAATATGATTTATAAAATTACTCCTGACGGGAAAAGAATAGTTTTTATCAAAGACGCAAAAATTAACGGACCTATCGGAATGGTTAGTGATGCATCAGGTAATATCTATGTTTCAAATTACAATAATAACAATGTTGTTAAAATTACTCCGACAGGAACAGTTTCCGTTCTTATTTCCAATATACAAAAACCTTACGGAGTGCATATAAAAGGAGATTTGCTTTTTGTGTCATCTCAGGGATCAAATTCAGTGCTGCGATATAAGCTTTAATTATTCTTTAACGCCGCCCTGTAAAATATCAGATATAAAGTATTTTTTGCCGGCAAGAAATACTCCGATAACGGGTATGGTGCATATTACTGAACAGGCTAAAAGGTTTCCCCAGAGAGTTAATTCTCTAAAGCTTCCCTTGTAGATTGCAAGTCCTACAGGAAGGGTTCTCATGCTTTCGCTGTTTGTAACTATCAAAGGCCACATAAAGCTGTTCCATGTTGTTACAAATGTAAATATTGCTAGTGTTGCAACTGTTGGCAATGCAAGCGGTAATGCAATTCTAAAAAATGTTTGAAATAAATTACATCCGTCAATTTTTGCTGATTCTTCAAGATCTTTTGGCAGACCCAGAAAGTACTGTCTCATTAAAAATATTCCGAAACCTCCGAATAATGCCGGAAGAATTAATGCTTGATAAGTGTCTATCAGGTGAAGTTCCCTCATTAAAAAGAAAAGCGGAATTATATTAAC
Organism: Candidatus Gastranaerophilales bacterium; assembly: GCA_944325005.1. Lineage (GTDB taxonomy): Bacteria > Cyanobacteriota > Vampirovibrionia > Gastranaerophilales > Gastranaerophilaceae > Stercorousia. The sequence continues at coordinate 39,805 of CALUYO010000011.1, forward strand.
CTGAGGCGGAATTAGCATTGTTATTAATATAATTAAAAACAATGCATTTTTATACTTAAAATCCATCCTTGCAAAAGCATAACCGGCTAAAGCTGCAAAAATTACCTGCCCTATTGTTGTTATTGATGCGACTAAAAGGCTGTTGAAAAAATAAAGCCCCATAGGGATTTCTGTGAAAACATTTTTATAATTTTCTAAAGTTAAATTCGGATGAAAAATCCTTCCGGCATGAGAAAAAATTTCATTATTATCAACGAATGATAAATTAACCATTGCAAAAAATGGATATAACATACTTACTGCAATTAAAATAAGTGTCAGATATCCTAAAAATATTCTAAATTTTTTCATAAGTCTATTATAACAGAATTATAAAAATTTTTATTTTTATATAGTAATTGGGAAATAAGTATGTTAAAATAAGATAGAAATAGATAGGAGCAAAATTACATGAAAAAATGTTTAGATTTACATAAGTCGGGGGGGGGGCAAATTTAAGCTCCTGTAATGGTTTTACACTTGCCGAGGTTTTAATAACTCTTGGAATTATTGGAATTGTTGCAGCTTTAACAATGCCATCTCTTATCGCAAAACATTATCGTAAGGTTATGGAAACTAAATTCAAGAAATCATATTCTATTCTCCAACAGGCCTTATATTCTATTGATCCTAATATTTATGCGACTTTATCAAGTTCTGCCGGAGACGCTGATACTGAATTTTTTACTGATTTATACAATAAATATAATGTGGTAAATGATAAAAATGTGAGAGATTTATATAAGAGAAATAACTTAATTGTTATTAAAACTTATACAAAAAAATCCGGAGATATGAACCAGTGCGCACAGTTACCAACACGAATAGCGTATGATGGCTCTGCTATAGGCGGGATGTATAATTGTTCCGGAAATTGGATAGTTATTGATACAAATGGACCGAAACAAGCCCCAAATGCACTCGGACACGATATTTTTTATTTTAGCCTTTCTGAAGAAGGAAAATTAATTCCTGTTGGTTCAAGTGAATATACGCATTGGGAAATGAAACAAAATTCTACATATTGTTCAAAAAATTCTGATAATATTAGGAATGGTGCTTCTTGTGCATATTTTGCAGTTGCAAATATCTGCCCTGATGATAGCTCAAAAACATATTGGGAATGTTTGCCTTAAATTACAAAATATAATAAAGCGAACATAACACATAGTGAAAGTGAACTTAAAACGAACCATGTATGCATTACGGGGTGCTGGTAATCCCAGATTTCTTTTAATGTAGTTGCAGCATTTTCTATTGTTTGCATCTTTCTTCTCCAATAAACATATAAAATCTTTTATATATATATCTTATTCATTAATCATTTTTGGGCATCACCTAAACGGTTGATTATTTCTATTCTTTAGGATAATATACACTTATGCAGGATGTAGAACTATTAATGCCCGCGGGCAATTTGGAAAAATTAGAATATGCTGTACGTTACGGTGCAGATGCGGTTTACCTCGGAGTTGTTGATTTCAGCCTTAGAGCAATGCGAAAAGGCAGCCTGATTACTATGGATAATTTGAAACAGGCCGTTGATCTGGCTCATTCACTCGGGGCTAAAGCTTATGTCACAATTAATATTTTTGCTTTTAATAACGATATAAAACAGCTTGAGGCTTGTTTAGACAGGTTTAAGGATGCAAATCCTGATGCATTTATTATAAGTGATTATGGAATTTTAAACTTAATAAAACATAATATACCTGATGTCCCGCTTCATATAAGTACACAAACAAATACATTGAATTATGAAAGTGTTAAATTCTGGCGTGATTTAGGGGCGTCGCGTGTAATTCTTGCAAGAGAACTTCCTATTGCTGATATTGCGGAAATAAGAAAAGCGGTGCCTGATATTGAGCTTGAATGTTTTGTTCACGGTGCTCAATGTGTTTCTTTTTCAGGAAGATGTCTTTTAAGTGACTATTTTTCAAAAGGAGAAAGAAAAGCAAATCACGGGAACTGTTCACAGCCTTGCAGATGGAGTTATAAACTTGTTGAAGAAACCCGTCCCGGAGAATATCTTGAAATTAATCAGGATGACAGAGGCTCTCACATTTTAAGCCCTAAAGATTTATGCCTTGTGAAACAGCTTCCACAATTAATAGATGCGGGAATTGATTCATTTAAAGTTGAAGGCAGAACAAAGAGTCTTTATTATGTTTCTGCCGTTGCAAAAGCTTATAGACAGGCGATTGATGAAATATTGAAAAATCCTTCCGCTGATATGGAAAAATATTTTCTTGAACTTCAAAAAGTCGGAAATCGCGGTTATACGACTGGGTTTGCACTCGGAGATAATGACGGGGAAAGTTACAGTTATGATATTTCAAAGGGGTTAGCCGGAGCCGATTTTTTGTGTGAATTTCAAACAAACGGTGTAGATGCGGTGTCTGGTGATTATTATTTCGTAAAAATTAAAAACAAAATGCTGCTCGGGGACGAAGTTGAAATAATTACTCCGGACGAGCAATTTACAGCAATAATAGAAAGTATTAAAAATGAAGATGGCGAAGATTTGCGGCTTGGAAATACAAATGACGATGTTTACGTAAAATTTTCAAAATCTCCCAAAAATTATAAATATGCATTAGTAAGGACAGTGGGTATAAAAAATGTTTATTAAACCGGATTACAACTTGAAAAGTATTTATGATATTGATCTTGAAGATTTGAAATCTCAGGGGATAAAGGCTTTGTTATTTGATTTGGATAGTACTTTAATGGGGTCAAGAACCGGTTGTTATAGTCCTGAGACTCTTGATTGGCTAGATGAAGTCAAAAAAGATTTTTTTGTAGGTGTTGTTTCAAATAATAATAATCCTGCTTATATGGCAAAAGTTCTTGCGTGTTCTGATTTTCCTGTTGTGTTTGAAGCGCATAAGCCTGATACTAAAGTCGCTGAGAAGTTTATGCAGCAATATTCTCTAAAACCGGAAACAACCTGTTTTGTCGGTGATAGACCGCTTACAGATGTAATGTGCGGGAAAAATCTTGGCTGTAAAACAATTCTCGTAGATTCAATCACTGCAGATATCGAAAAGCCTGTTGTCCGTTTTGCACGGTGGCTTGAAAGATGCAGTGTTAAGCATTAGTATCTTCTGCTTTTTGTGTGCAGAGAATTTCTCTGACTTCGGCTTCTTTTGTTTTATCCATAAGAACGAACAGCACATCACAGGGTTCAATTACTGTACTTCCGGTCGGGATTATATATTCTCCGTTTTTGTATATAAGACTTACAAGCGCACCTTGCGGAAGATTGAGTTCATATAATTGCTTGTCCGCAGCTTCTGCATTATCGGCAACAGTAAACTCAAGCATTTTATTTTTTGTATCTTTATCGCCATATTCAATTACAGAATCGTGATTAACCTCAAGCGGGGCATCAACATGTAGAAGCTTTGCAACATACGGAATAGTTGTTCCCTGTAGTAATACGGAAATTATTACAACGAAAAATACAATGTTAAATATTTCTGTAGCATGCGGAATATCTGCAGTTAAAGGAAATGTTGCAAGTACGATAGGCGCAGCGCCTCTTAAGCCGACCCATGAAATCATAAGTTTTTCTTTTAAACTTCTCTTAAACGGAAATGTAGTTGCAAATACTGCAATCGGTCTGGCTATAAATGTTAAAATTAAAGCAATCAAAAAAGCCTGTTTAGTGTATGCAAATCCGTCCCTAAAGTTTACAAGCAGTCCGAGTATTAAGAACATTACAATTTGCATAAGCCATGCAACAGCATCATGAAATTTTATTAAAGTTTTTTTGTTAACAAATTTCATTGCGGCCATTGATAAGCCGCACACATAAACTCCGATAAAACCGTTTCCGCCTACTATGGTAATAAATGAATATGTAAAAAGTACGGAAGCTAAAGTTATTACAACATACAGGCTGTCGTATTCCAGCCTTATTTTGTTAATAATCCAGCTTGTCCCTCTTGCAATTAAATATCCGAATGCTATACCGAGAAGCATTTGTTTAAAAAAGTCAAGTACCAACCCCAGCCCGTTAAGCTGACCTGTGATAAGTCCTATGACCCCCAAAGTTAAAAATACGGCCATAGGGTCGTTACTTCCGGATTCAAATTCCAGCAGAGGCTTTAAGTTATAGCCAAGGCTTATGCTTTTTGAACGTAAAACTCCGAATACAGCAGCTGCATCTGTGGATGAAATAATACCGCCGAGCAGCATACATTCAAGAAATGACAAATTAAGAAGAAAATAGCTGCAGGCTCCGGCAGCAATTGCAGTTGCGAAAACTCCTAGAGTAGCCAGTATGCTTCCCTCTGCAACAACCGGTTTTAATTCTTTTATATCGACACTCAGACCGCCCATAAAAAGTATGTAAGATATAGCAACAATTCCTACAAACTGAGCCAGTATGTAGTCTTCAAAATAAATTCCCAGTATCCCGTCAGAACCAGCAAGTATTCCAACAAAGATAAATATTACCAATGATGGAACCCCAAACTTTCCGCCTATTTTATTGAACAAAATAGCGCTGATGAGCAATATTGCCGCTATCAACAAAATTTCATTTATGATCATTATAACAAATATAACAAATTCTTAACAAAAGTGCAACTCATATTAAAATAAATTATAATAACTACTACATTGGGAGGTTATATTTTTTATTTAGTTGTAATATTTTGTAATATATTAGTTATTTAAAAGTTTTTTTTGTCGTAAAATAAAATTGGTCTCAAGAGGTGTAATATGAAGGTAATGCCCGTACAAAATCCTTATAAGCATTCTGTTTACTCACCGAACAGCGGAAGTGCTCCGGCTAAAAAAAGGGTTGTGTCTCCTGCTAATATATTGGTAGGTGGTCTTATTTCTGCACTTGCTATTCATAAAGTTACTCATCCTGCCCAGAAAGTTTGCAGTGAATATGTAAAATCTCTGGCTTCCGGATTATCTGAGATGGCCGGTAAAAAAATTAATCCTCTGTCACTTTCTTGTGTTATGAATAAAGAAGAGTTTGTTAATCAGATTTTGAAATTAAAAAAGAATAATTATACTTATACACCGGAAAATATTAAAAATTTCGGTTTTCAAGCTGATTTTCATATGCACACTAATTATACAGACGGTAAAATCTCTGTAAAAGAGTTGTTGAACGAGATTTCGGAATATTCTAATAAACTTTTTAGCCGTACAGGGCAGAAGTTTATATTCTCAATAACAGATCATGATTCTGTAAAAGCCGTAAAAGAGGCTCTTTTAATTATTGCTGAAAATCCAGAAAAGTTTAAAAATGTAAGATTTATTCCCGGAGCAGAACTAAGCTTTTCTCATAAAGCTCCAAAGTCTTCAAATCCCTGCGAAATATCCGAAGTTTTGGCCTACGGGTTTGATCCTTTTAAACTTGATAAATATTGTGATAGTTTGCAGTTAAAAAGAAGTAATACTATTGATAATATGCTTGGAGAAATAAAAAAAGCTCTTCCTTTAACAAATTTTAATCGAGATGAACTTATAAGAACTTATAATTTAAATCCTGATTGTCTTATGATGAATTCCCAATGGGCCGTTAACCATTATGCACAAACCAAACATGCGATAACTATTCAGGCCTCAAGACAAGGTGTTGACCCCGAGAGAATGTATACAGATATTATGAAAAATATCGATATAAAAAATAGGAATATCTGGTACTTGAAAAATAACAATATTTTAGATAAAGATATAGATGAAACAAATATAATTTCAAATGTCAGGAAGAAATATGAACCGCATCTTGAAGGCAATAAACTTGTTTTAACGAATGAAAGTTCTTTTGATAATTTAATAGATTTGTTCAAAGGAAATAGTAATGTCGTTTTATCATTTGCACATCCATATTTCACTGCAATGAAATTTTACAATCCGAGTAAGGCTCTAAATAGCTTTGTATATAAGTCCAATGGTCTTATACAAATATCGGAGGCATACCATCAGGCGTATCCAGCAGACGTAAGTATGGTAAAAGTTATGGAAACAAACGATTATCTGAAACATCTTATAAAAATAGGCGGCTCGGACAATCACAAGTCAAAGTATATAGAAGGGTAAATGTATGAAAGTTTCCGGAATTAATCATTCACCAAGGGGTAGTCAGATTCAGTTCCAAGCTATAACACAAAGAATGCCGCAGCTGGCATTGAATTGTACAAAAGATCTATATGAGCAATATTCATATTTAAGGTTCGCAAAGTATTATGAGGCTCTTGATGATAAAATTTATCCGCAAAATAAATTTATCAGAAATGAAAATTTCTCTTTTCTCGAAAGAATTCCGGAACACTTGAAAAACTTTTTTGTTGATACATACAAATATCTTACGGATTTTCCGAATATAACAAAAGTTTCAGAAAAAATTAATGATGAATTTGTTTCTAAGGCTTTGTTTTGTACCAACAGTAATCAAGATGTTCGTGTTTTAATGGCGGGTTATGATCCGGTTTGTTCAGTAGGTTTAAAACACGCTTTACCTGGCAGTGACATTGATAAAGCATATATAATTCTTGGTAAAAAACGTAAAACGTTTAAATCTGACTGGGAACTTATTGCCCAGTATAAAGGTGCTTTATGGGAGTTTGTTGATCAAAGGATTTTAAGTTTGAATAATGAAAATACTTTCCCTGAAGTTTATACATTGGATGGTATGTTTTCAACTCTTGATACTCTTGACAGAATGACCTGTCAAATGGGATTGGACAAAAAACTGGATTATTTCAAACGCAGAAGGATGCTTGATATCAACCCTACTACGGCAGGTGAATTTAATATTCTGTTTGCAAAGATGAATGATCAACGCGAAATTTCAAAAGTTAATGCTAAAAATTTCGCATATTTTATTGAGTCTGTAAGAGATGGTAAAATTGCTTTTAATATTGATAACGATATAGTTAATATTGTTCGAGAAAGATTGTACAAATCTCCTTTTGCAAGTATGTCAAATGTAACGCAAATGGGTGCTCATGAAAGACAAATTAATATCGGGATGAAAGATATTAAAACAAAATTGAGAAATCGTGAACAGCTGGCGGACCAATTTGAAGGCGGCGGCTGGTCAGACAATTCAAGATTTGAGCTTGTAAAAGACCTTGTAAAATCTGTTTCTAAAGATCAAGGCCATAAATATGATAAATATTTTAAGAATGATGATGATATTGGCGAAAGATATAACAAACTAAATATTCAGCTTGTTTAAAATAGCTGTATAATCATTCCTGATAGAATACTTATTAATAATAAAATCCATACTATTTTTATAGAATCTTTTATATTTTCACTGTTCCTGAAAAGTATAAGTATACCGAGGCCTGCATTGGATAAAAGTCCGGCCATAACAGCGCCGAAGCTAATTGATCCTTTGATCAAAAGCATTGTTAATGCAATTGATACCGCACAATTTGGTATAAGACCTACAAAGGCTGTTATTACAGGTTCTAAAAATTTAACCTTTCCAAGCAGCATATGTAATACTGAATACTCTGCATAAACTGCGATTACGAAGTTTAAAAGGATTGTTATGATAAGAATAAATACAAATATATTAAATGTATGCTTTATAGGATGATAAATAAGTTCACGCTTACGTCTTTTAGATATGCTATGATGACAGCATCCTTCATGTTCATCGTCAAGTTTGTTATCTGTTTCTTCTTTTGCCGGAATGTATTTATTTTCTTTGAGAATAAAATCGATTAAATAGCCTGCGATAACTGCTATAATAATTTTTATACCGATAATCGGAAGAATATAATATGTTTTTGTCGGCTGGGCAAGTAATATGGGGATTGCTTCATCAGATGTTGCAAGATAAATCGCAATCAGCGTACCTTTTGTTATAAATTTTTTTATATAAAGAGTACTTGCAATAACGGAAAATCCGCACTGAGGGATTATTGCTGCTAAACTGCCGACTAATGGCGCTGCTTTTTCCGACTTTTTCATAAAAGAATTAATATTGTCCGAATAGAAATATTCAATTAACTCTATTATTAAAAAGACTATAAATAATAGGGGCAAAATATGAAAACTGTCAATAATTGCATCCGCAAGCCATTCCGGCATCCCAAAACTTTCAATCATGCCGTCAAAGCCGGAGAACAAGTTTTCGTTTATTGAGTTTATTTTATTTAAAAAATCTATCAGCATAATTTAATAATAATATAAACACGCAATTTATAGAGTCTGTTTATCCTTTCTTTTTTTATCTTTTTTTATATCTTTTTCATCACATCCGAGAACTTGATTTAAATGTTCAATAAGCTCCGCAAAGTGATACTGCATTGCATGTTCAGATTTATGGTGAATGTCTACAATATGACAGTGCATTGCCATTTCCACCTGTATTAAAGCTATATTATAATTGTATAAACTTTCAATATATTCACTTACTGCCATTAAATAATCTTTTCTGGCATTTTGCAGAGCAACATAATTAAGTTCACCGGCTTTATATTTTTCTTCAACAATGTTTAAATTTTCTAATGCTTGTGAGGCTTCTTTCTGAGCTGTAGGAATTTGTTTTTCAGATTTTTCAACATTGTTAAATGCGCGTTTAACTTCAAAATACAAATCCTTTTTAAACAGTAATATTTCGTTATCGGCAAGGTTAACCTGTGCATCTGCCCCTTTTATATTATGCTTTAATTCCATAATGTTAACTGTAGAATTTAAGTTAACTCCTACTTGAAAACTGTTGTTTGTTGTCTGTGTCGAATTATTAAACCCATAGCCCGCATTTGCTGTTAAATCAGGGAAATATGCACGCTTTATATATAAAAGAGACTGCTCCATTGCATGTTTTGTTGCCGTTAATACATTTAAATCAGGGCTGTTATCATAGGCTAATTGGATGGCGTTATCCATACTAAATGGAAATTTTTGCGCTATAAACGGTTGAATTTCTGTACTATTTTTTCCGTATGCAAAATCGTTGTTATATCCGAAAGTATTTGTATTTTGTATTGTAAAATCCGGCTGGTTATCAAGATACATGGAATTGTTGAGATCAACTCTTGCATTGTTATAATTATTTTGAGCTTCAATAAATTTTACTTTTGCCTCGCTTAAATTTACTTCAGCAGTTGTCAAATCAGGATTTTTCTTTGCAATTTTTACAAAATTTTCATTTATTTTAACATTATTGTCTGCGAGCTGCATTAATGCTTTTGCCCTTAAAAGTTTATAATATTTATCCTTTACATCAAATAATGTTGCACACAAACTGTCCATAAATTCATATTCAGCACCGATTTTATAAAATTCTTCCATTTTAATATAGGCTGTAGTTTTGCCAAAGTTCCAGATTAATTTATTGACTGTAACTCCGACTGTGGGGAGTTCTCTGTAATGTGAATTATAATAAATATTATCCGAATTGTTTTCATTATAAAATCCTGCACCAGCACTTATTACAGGAAAATATTGTGCTCTGGCAATTCCAAGATTACTTTTGGCAATATCGAGATTATATTTTTGCCTTTTAATTTTCGGGCTGTTTTTGAACGCTGTTGCGACACATTCTAAAACAGACAATGAGCTTCCGTCCCTAATTTCAACGGGTTTAAACAGTTCATCATCCTCATCTTCTATTGCTGATGTCCTAACAGTTCCTGCCGATAAAAGAATAATTAAAAATAATATCAGGCAGAATATTTTCTTTATGCCCATATTTTAATTATACAACATGTGTCAAGTTTTTGATTTTAGTGGCAAAAATTTTTATTTTGTGTTTTTAAGCAAGATATGAAAACGGATTTTAATAGCAGATTAAATTTTGGGACAAGACTTGATACAGGAAAAGTTTTGGAAGTTACAAGCATGAAAATTTTTCAAAGTGACGGAATCGGCGGTTGTAAAGAGGTTATTCAAGCTTTGAATGATAAGCCTATTAAAGCCGCGGGTAGCCGAGGCTATAAATATTATGCAAAAGTAATTGGTGAAAAAATTATTCATAAATATCCTCAAATTGCAGATGCTACAAATAAGATAAATGATATAACATCAAAAAATCCGAATATTTCAAAAGCTGATTTAAATAGATATGTTCAGCCAATTATTGAAAAAATAGGTAAAGAAATAGATATCGTTATTTAATATAATAAAAAACAGGATATATAATTCCTGCTTTTTATTATTATATATGGTGGGCTCAGAGGGGCTCGAACCCTCGACCAATTGATTAAGAGTCAACTGCTCTACCAACTGAGCTATAAGCCCAAATCAATTACATAATAATTATACAACCTGATTTTAAATTTGCAATAAATTTATTTTTTATATAAAATAATTTATATTATGAGTGAGAGTATCAAAGCTATGGTTATGTCTGCAGGGGTCGGCTCAAGATTGGAACCGTTGACAAAATCTGTTCCAAAACCTCTTGTTCCTATTGCCAATAGGCCTGTAATGGATATCTTATTTGAAAAACTAGCATTTACGGGGGTTAAAGATGTTATCTGTAACACTTACTATCTGGCAGAACAAATTATTGACAGATATAAAAATAATAGTTTCGGGATAAATTTTAACTATATAAAAGAGGAAACTTTGTCTGGAACTGCAGGCGGTGTAAAAAAATGTCAGTATTTTTTTGATGAAGGAAAACCTTTTTTGGTTTTATCAGCAGACGGTTTATCTGATGCTAATTTGAAGCATGGTATAGAGGTTCATAAAAAATCCGGAGCGATTGCAACTATAGGAATAAAAAAGATTGCTATGGAAGACGTTTCTCATTTTGGTGTAGTTGTAACTGATGAAAATGGTTTTATAACTGAATTTCAGGAAAAACCTGTATTAGAGGAAGCTAAAAGTAGTTATATTAATACCGGAATTTATATATTTGACTATGAAATTTTTGATTATATTCCTGAAAATACATTTTATGATTTTGCCAAGAATGTGTTTCCGCAACTTTTGTTAAAACATGCAATAAATACTTTTGAAATAAGCGAATACTGGAATGATATTGGCACAATAGAGCAATATAAACAGTCTACCAGGGATTTATTTGATAAAAAATGTTTTTTTAATCATGCACCGGAAATAGTTACTTCATCGGGATGCTATATTGCAGAAGATGCGTATATTGCTGACACAGCTGTCTTTATAGGCAAGTCATCAATTGGGAAAAAATCAAAAATAGGTAAAAATGCAGTAATAGAAAACAGCATTATATGGGATAATGTTGTTATTGAGGACGGTATTCATGTGCGAAATTGTGTAATTGCTTCAAATTGCATTATTAAAACTGATTTATATTCCCAAATAGTAGGAGCAAATGAATTAGTTGCTGATAAATCATTAAAAGTTTAAGGACTTGATTTTTTTTAATTTTAATGATAAGTTAAGTATATTCGGTTCTGAAATATAAAGTACCAAAAGAAACTTCAAAATTCTGGGACTGTGGCGCAGCGGTAGCGCAGGGGACTCATAATCCCTTGGTCGTGGGTTCGAATCCCTCCGGTCCCAGTTTTTTAATGCGTTTATATGGTTTGAGTTTTGAAGGTCGGTGTGTGTATTGTATTTTAAAGTCCAATTTGATTGTATTTTAACGGGACATTTTGTCTGAACGAATAAAAGGATTATTCGGCAAAGTTGGCTTTGTGTTTGAATTATGGCGGTCGGAAGTAATCGTTTTATGCGTTATGAAATTGGACGAAAAGTCTCTTTGGGGTATCACAAATGTCCTCAAAATTCCAAAAATTTTATCTGAAAAACAAATCGTAATCGCTGTTTGTCCTAATTTCACTAACTTGCACGGATAAAACGATTATTGGACTTTTGAAGTAAATAATGTCCGATTTGGCTTTAATAAGAGTAATTTGTGTTGGTATGTTACAAAAGCAGGAAAACAGGAACACTTTTCCTGCTTCAGAGTTAATCTGTGAGTATGGACGAATATATAAGTATTAATAAAATCGCAGAATTAAAAGGCTTAAAAAGTACACGTTCGATAAGACTTGCGATTAATCAGGGTAAGTATATTGCAAGAGAAGTTGAAGTAAATGGCGGAAAATCCTATGAAATCCTTTACTCTTCCTTAGAACCGGATATACAAGATAAACTGGATGAAGAAGAGTTAAAATCAACTGCACTTGTTCCGCTTGGAAACAAGATGAATTTTGTATCAGAACATGCAAAATTAACAGCACTTGCAAGAGTGGATATAGTCACTGCATTATATAATATTCGTAAAAAATATCCGACTAAAAAAGAAGCTGACGAAGTATTTTTAGATTTATATAACAGCGGAATGTATCTGCAACAGATATATAAATTTGTAGGTTCAATTTCGATAGGTACACTTCATCGTTGGGTTAAAATGTTTGAAAATTATGGAGCAGAGGGACTTTTACAAAAACGCAAAACTAATAGACAAGGAGAATATAACACAATTTTAAATGAGGAAATGAAACAGATATTTTTGAAATATTTGTTACACCCGAATAAATTTAGTATTGGGAAAGCTATAAATCTGACAAAACATATTCTTGAAAAACGAGGATATGAAAATATTCCATGTAATCTTACTTTCAGAAGATTTTCCGAAAATTTTAAGAAAAACAATTATTCAAAATGGGTTCTATTTAGAGAAGGAGAAAAAGCATACCACGATAAAATTGAACCGTACATTGAACGAGATATTTCAAAACTTGAAGTCGGAGATATTTTGATTGCTGACGGACACGTTCTTTATTTATGTAAAGATATGTTACACTTTTTATTTTAGTAGAAATTAAGTCTGTATGTAAATACTTATATTATTTATGAGTGACTTTGATAGTTTATTTACACCAAAATATATAGAGCTTAACGAGCGGACAAAGTGGTTAAAACCATTTAAAAATAGCGGCTGGTTATTAAATAAAGATGTTTGTATAAATAAAAAAAACAACATATTATTTTCCATTTTTGATAAAAATAAAAATAATAAACTAGAAGCAAGTGAATGTTATCAAATGTACAGTTATTTTGATAGTTTTGCTGCTATTGATAAAAATTCGGTATTTGATAATAAAGAAATAGAAATGTTTTTAAACAAAACATTAACAAATGATAATAAAACTCTAAAGGATAAATCTGTAACAACAGATGATGTTAAGGAATTTTTAGAACAAGTAATAAAAGTAACAAATGATAAATATAAGGTTGTACCTCAGGAATCAGAAATTGCTGAACATAGAAAAAGTAGACTTAAGGAGTTTACTAATAAGTTTAATATTCTAAATAATGAAACTGAAAATACAGAACTTCTTTCTGATGCAAGGTTTATAGTAAATGAGTATTTTGATAAATTTGGATATTTAGTATCTACATCGAGAAGCGGTGTATTAAATATTGAATTGTCAGAGCAAGAAATAAACGGATATGATGTTTTAAGATTTAATTGTAAGTATAGTGATAATCCTGAAATAGCAATAAAGGAAATGATTAATAAAATAAGAGCGTCAAAATTTGCAAATTGCGGAGAAGCTGCAATATTAGTTAATTATATTATTAAACAAAAATTTCCTGATAAATATGATGTTTCGAAAATAACTATTGATGCCTCTTATACTAATGGTACTGAAGCAGGGTATACTTCTCATGTTGCAGTATTACTAAAAAATAAAGATACTAACGAATGTTATGTCATTGATAACTGGATAGACCCTGAAGGTGGTTTGTTTAAAAAAGAAGATTGGGAGACTATGATTCAATCTGTATATCAGTCTGATAAAATAAATGTATCTTTGGAAAAAATGTAGTAATAACTCTATACTTTATTTGTTGAAAATTGCCATGAGTAATTAATATAAAATTATTAGAGGCAGTAAAGTATTTTGTTTTGAAAACTTATTTGCAATTAAACGTAATATTTTTCCAGCACATGATATTTAAACTATTTATACTAAATTTGAAAAATTGGTTTCGTATTTTACACCGAAATCTTCTGCTTTCTTAAGCCAGAAACGATGAATTACAGGTATTGATAATTTAGTTTCATAGTTGTCTGTATTTTTTAATTTTTCAAAGAAAGGTTTTATATCTTCAGGCATTTGAGATGTATTAATATAACAATCTTTTTTAAACTGTTGTATATGTTTCATTATTAATTTTTTAGTTTTTTCATCAGATTTTTGTAAAAGCTGCCGCAATTCTTCATTTAATTCGTTACCTATTTGTATTTTAACGGGACATTTTGTCTGAACGAATAAAAGTGTTATTCGGCAAGGTTGGCTTTGTGTTTGAATTATGGCGGTCGGAAGTGGTTTGATTATCTCAATTTCAAATTACCCACTTTACTCTTTTTCTACTCACTCAGAATTTTTAA
>CALUYO010000012.1 GCA_944325005.1 Candidatus Gastranaerophilales bacterium
CTGTAACAAGCGACCTTCGCGGGGGGGGGGCGACCCTTAACGCTTTGAAACTCTTCATTTCAACCTCCTTTTATTTTTATTATATCTTATTTGAAATTGAATTGCAACTGTAATTAGTTACTTTTTACTTATAAGCATTTTTGAAAGTATATTTTTTGCGGCCTGTAATTGTGCATCATTATTTGTTTTTACATCTTTTAGACTGAATTCTACTTTTATATCCGGCGTAATACCTTTTTTATTAATATCTGTTCCTTTAGGGGTCAGGTATTTGGCTATGGTGAGATTTAGTCCTGTTTCATTTGGCATGGGGATTATCTTTTGTACCATGCCTTTTCCGTACGTCTTTGTACCGAGTAATTTGGCTTTATTATAATCTTTTAACGCCCCTGATAATATTTCGCTTGCACTTGCGGAATTGCCGTCAACAAGGACTATTGTTGGTTTCTTTATTCCGAATTCTGTGTCCTGTGCATTAATATCGTATTTATAACCGTTTCTTCCTACTATGCTCACGATGTTACTGCCTTCGGGAAGAAATAAATTTGCTATAAATATTGCATTCGGTAAAAGTCCGCCTGTATTCCCGCGTAAATCAAGAATTAACCCTTTTGTATCTTTTGTTTTTTCAAGTGCTTCAAGAAATTCATTCGGAGTGGTAGAGCCTATAAAGCTTGTAATCTGGATGTAACCTATGTTTTTATCGACAACAGAACTTTTTACTGTTTTTATTTTAATTTCTTTACGCATAACTCTTTTTACAAGTTTATCTTTATTTCGCAAAATTGTTATGTTAACAAAGCTGTTTTCCGGACCTCTTACAAGGTTTGCGACCTCCGAAAGTGCAAGTCCGTTTACTTCTTTGCCGTCAATGGCAAGGATAATGTCATCTGGCAGAAGATTTGCAAATTGTGCAGGTGTGCCTTCCATAACATTTACAATGTGAATTTTACCGGCAATAGATGTAATATTTACTCCTATGCCTGTAATTTTAGAATTAATTGAATTATTCTGTTCAAGATATTCGGATTTTGACATGTATCTTGAATAAGGATCGTTTAAGCTTGCAAGCATAGTGTCAATGGCAACTTTTGCATCTTCATCGGTTTTTATTTTTCCGTGATAATGCTCTTTCCATCTGCCCCAGGCTTGATTGTTAAGCTCCGCATCATAATAATTATCTCTGATAATTTTCCAGCTTGAATCAAATAATTTTTGGGAAGATATGCGGTCATGGTCCACCATTTCCGGCATTTCTGATACTTCAACATTACTTACACCCATAAAAATTTTATTGAGTGCAAAAAGTGTTAAAACCAGAAGTATAAATATGATTGCCTGACTTCTCTTCATACGAATATTTAACACCAAGAAATTTTTATAATCAATATACTTTTTAAGTAGTATAGATGATTAATAAGAATTATAGATCTTCAAATCCCGGAGAAGTTGAAGGAAGATTTTTATAGCCTTCATTGGACATTACCGTCTTTTTTATATATTTGTTTGAATATCCGCCGCGTTCAAACAGTTTTTTTAATGTATTTTCTCTGACAACAAGCGGATGAAGTTCATCGTTGCTTTCGGGATAAAGCTTAACTATTTCGTACCAGACAGAAGCTTCCATTGTCCAGGCGTAAGTTTCTTCCGCAAGAGAGTTATATTCATCCTGATGGAGAGCCTCATGCGACAGCAGAGCCGCAATAGCTCCGGGAGGAGCGTCTTTGTGGCGCGGGTTAATAAATATGAAAAGCTGTTTATTTTTCTTCCAGCCCAGTGCATCAAATTTTTCATAATCAGGATTAATTGTTGCCAAATCTCTAAATTCTATTTTTACAGGGCGGCCTGAAAGATTATTGCCTAAAATTGCATTTCTGGAAAATTCCCCGTTGGTACCTTTAAGCATGTCAAGAGCAACATAAAATATTTCATCTTTACCTACGGATTTGTACATCGGTGTAATCTGTTTTACATACTGTGATGTATATTTTGCAGGGTATGTCTTAGGCATTTCTATGAGTTCTTCATCTTTCTTTGCAGAGAATGCAGGCATCTGAAATGCCAGAACTATTGTTGTAATAAATAAAATCTTTCTTAATTGTTTACTATCCACTAATCTTCTCCTATAATATTAACTTGAACTACAAATGTAGCAGATACTTAATATTATAATTATATTAATTCCGACGTCAAATTTATTTCTTCTTTCTGTTTAATGAAGCAAGCTCCTTATACATTATTTTGTATTCAGTATTTCCGGATATGCTTTCTGCCTCTTTGATATATTCGAGTGCCGTTTTATAATCTTCTTTTTCTTTATATATTCTGCTCATTTGAGCATAATATTCCGCATTATTTACATCATACATTATTGCGCGTTTCATACATTCTATTGCTTCTTCGTAATCTTTTTCCGTGAATCTTGCAAGAGCAAGATAATAATATCCTGCCGCAAAATTCATATCCAGTGATATTGCCTGCTGTGCGTAATATTTTGTTTTTTCTAAATCTTTCATTGCATAAGCAGCTTTTGCTCCCGTTGTATAAGCACTAATATAGTTTTCATTTTCTTTCAAGATATTTTCTATAGTATCCAGTGCTTTATCGTATTTTTTTTCTGCAATATAAATTTCGGCAAGCTGGCATTTATAATTCAGACTTTGCGGAGTTTGCGCAATAACTTTTAATATCGTACTTTCTGCCTTTTCAAAAAGTGAGAGTTCTCTGTAGACTTTTGAAAGTGCTGAAAGTGTAAAATTATCGTCATTACCTGTTTTCAGATTATTTTCCAGTTCTATCTGCGCGCCCAAAAAGTCTTTTCTTTCAAATTTTAAAAGAGCGTTTAAAACATGCGCAAGGCCGTAGTCGGGATTGTGTTCCAGAATATAATCTGTTTCTTTTTGAGCTTTTTCAAAGTTTTTTTGTTCAAAGTAAAGGTAAGCCAGAGAATATCTGTATCCAGGAATTTCAGGAGCCATACATATTGCCTGCAGGTATGCCTGTATTGCTTCTTTGAACCAGCCGTTATAAAAATATGCATTTCCGAGATTGTATAGATAGCGCGGGTTTTGTTTATTTATAGATGAGGCTTTTGAAAAATACTTGATTGCATCAATAAATTTCATCTCTTCGATTGCAAATAAACCCAGATAATTCAGTACTTCGGGATTTTCTGAAGTTTTTGAAAAAGTGTTAAAAATATTTTTTGATTTCTCAAATTGACTCTCATCAAAGTATATTTTCCCGAGAAGTACAAGGGCATCTTCATTGTCCGGGTTAAGTTTTAATGTTTCTTCAAGTTTTGATTTTGCCTCATTTAGTTTTCCGTTGTCATAATAGGCTTTTGAAATTCCGTAAAGGACTTTATCATCTAGAGCGTCTGAACCTTCAAATTCTCTAATCTTATCCAGATCTCCTGTTACAGAGGATATGTGTATAAGTTCAAGCAGGTTTTCTGTATTTTTGTGAATGTTATAGATTTTTTCTGCAGAAAAATATGCGTTTTTATAGTCTTTAGAGTAAAGATATATTTTTTCAAGAATTTTTAGCGCTTCGATATGTGTATCATTTTTTATAAGCACTTTTTCAAGATACTGCATTGCTCTTTGGAAATTGTTTAGCAGAAAATAAAGTTCACCGAGCTGGAACAGAATTTCAATATTGTCACTTTCAGCTTCAAGTGCTTTATAAAGCATTTCAATAGCCTGTTTATAGCACTTCTGCGATTTTAAATCAAATGCCTGTTTTATATATTCTAAAGTTTCCTGCATTTATGCTCCGTTATTTCTTCTTATGATTTTTTTTGAATTTATGTTTCTTTTTTGAGGTATTTTGGGGCTGATTGTTGTTAATTAGAATTAATACTTCGTCTTCTCCGGCCATTTTCAGGTTGTTTCTGGCAATTCCTTCAAGGCTTGACATTGAAGAAAACATTTTTATATCCTGTTTTAATTCTTGATTTTGATTTTCAGCTTCATCTCTTATTTTTGATAATGTGGAAATTTTGGCTCTGTAGGAAATTGTTTTAGATATATTAAGTATAGCTCCGAAGCCTATTTGAATAAGGCAGAATAAAAGAACAAGCGTCAAGAACGAATAATAGAAGCCTGTTTTATTTTTGGATTTTAAGGAAGCAGGTCTGGCAACTTCTTCCTGAATATTATCCTGAGCGGTATTTTCAGCCATAGAACCTCACATCAGAATTATAAACGAAATAAACTATTAAAACAACAAAATTTATACAAATTTACAATTTGAATTTTGTGGAAAAACTAAATTCGGTTTTAGTCGTGATATTATCTTCATATATAGTTTGTTTTGCGCCTAATTCAAGACGAAGTCTGTCGGAGTCTTTTTTCCCGAAAGGATTAAATGAGAATATTAGTGCGCCTGATTTTCTGTTACGTGTAATATCTGCTTTATATTCATTTTTAATTGACATATAATTGTTAAGTTTAAATTCCGGAGCAAGTGAGATTGTGTCATAGAACTGATTATAAGTAGTATTCAAATTTTTTTTATATGTTGTACTTAATGCGAATTTGTTTTTTTCATATTTTGTGAATAATCCTGTTTCAGCTTCGAGCATTGCAATATTATCAACCTCATTCCCATAGAGTGCGCCGAACGTAAAATTTCCTCTAGTTTCTGATGTTTTGACAGAATTTGGCGCAATATTGTATTCGGAATTAGTATATCTTGTTATCTGTTTTTTTTCTTGGTAAGCCCCGAGGTTTAGGCCTTCTGTTGCAGTAATTTTTTGCGGGACTTTCAAGTTCAATACAAAGTTGTTATCTTCATCTTTAAGGTATATTGCCTCAGAATCTTCTATATATTCTGCGTAACCTTTAAGTACTGTTGCACCTAAAACTGTATCAGCATCTGTGTTTTCCTCTTCCATGTTAAGTAAAATTTCATCTTCAGAGTTTTCCGGCTTTGTATCATTAATATAAATTTCGCTCTGTTCATCTTTTGTATCTTCTGTTTGTTTAGAGCTTTCGTCATCTTCTGGAATTGTGTATATAAAGATATTCGGAAGAGCATTTTCTCCGCCCGAGGTCGGCAGCATCTTTTTATTGGCTGAAAATGCCGGAATTTGTAAAACCATTAGTGATAAAAAAATTAATAAAACCTTCCTCATATAAATATTTTAAAACTTTATAAAACTTAGTCAAATTATAAACAAATTTTCTGATTAATCAGTTGAAAATTTTTATAAAATTTGTTATATTGGTAAAGGATATATATTTTTTGAAAGGAGCGATTATGACAACAGTGGAAGCAAAGCAGATGCCATTACATCAAAAGCTTCACAATTTTTGTGTTGAGGTATCTACCTGCGCAGCAGTCGGGGGGGGGGCGTTTTAGGAGCTTCTTCCAAAGGTTTTACTCTTGCAGAGGTTTTAGTTACATTAGGAATTATCGGAGTTGTTTCCGCAATGACTGTACCGACCTTGATGCAAAACTATCAGCGGCAAAGTTATGTTACCCAGCTTCACAAAGTGTATAACGAATTTTCACAGGCACTGATGCAATATCAAACGGATAAAAATGCCGTAAATCTTAAGGAAGCCGGATTAAGTAATCAAGCAGGTTTTGATTCATTCATTAAATCATATTTTAAAATCGTTAATGATTGCGGAACAGATCTTGAACCTTGTTTTGTATCTGCTGGTGAATATAAAAAATTAAGCGGAAAAGCTATTGATGGCTGGGCGTATAAAGGAACAAGGCAGCATGTAGTTTTAGCCAGTGGTGTTTCAATCGGCTATTCTTACAGACCGTTTGGCGGTGTATTATATGAACTTTATGTTGATATAAACGGTCAGAAAGGTCCTAATATTGTCGGACGTGATTTATTCCCGATGTATATTTACAATAACGGTTTGATAGATGAGGCTAATCTGAAAGATTCTACTGCACCTATGAGTGAAGATGAACGAGATAAAGAATTTGACGAAGATTGTAATGGAAGCGGAACCTGGAACGGGTGTTTCGGTAAGATTCTCAATGATAACTGGCAGATGACTTATTAGTCCTGTACTTGAAATCAATTTCTGCTCGTGCTATCCTTTTTATGCTGATTTATAAATAAGAAAGAAGGAAAAAATGACAGACGTAAGAGTCAGAATTGCTCCCTCGCCGAGCGGAAATTTACACATAGGTACAGCCAGAACGGCACTGTTTAACTATTTGTTTGCAAAGAAAAATAACGGTAAATTCGTTTTAAGAATTGAGGATACCGATGCAGAACGTACAAGTCAGGCATATATTGATAATATTTTTGACAGCTTGAAAGCATTAGGCCTTAACTGGGATGAAGGACCTGATGTAGGCGGTCCTTACGGCCCTTATACACAGTCAGAAAGATTTGATATTTACCCGAAATATGCACAAATTCTTCTTGAAAAAGGCTTTGCATACGAATGCTACTGCACTCCGGAAGAGCTTGAAGCCGAAAAGAAACTGGCTGCCGAAAATAAGAAACCTTACGTTTATACAAAAAGATGTTTGAACTTAACAGATGAAGAAAAAGCTAAGTTTAAAGCCGAAGGAAGAAAACCTGCAATAAGGTTTAATATTGAGAAAGCTCAAAAAGCTTTTCATGAAACATCAATGTTAACTTTTGACGATATGGTTAAAGGTGAATTACACGTTGATACAAACCTCCTTGGCGATTTTGTTATTATGAAATCTAACGGAACTCCTACTTACAACTTTGCGGTTGTAATTGATGATATGCTTATGAAGATTTCGCATGTTATCAGAGGGGAAGATCATATTTCAAATACTTTCAAACAGATTTTGATATTTGAGGCTCTCGGGGCTGAAGTCCCGAAATTCGGCCACTTAGGAATGATTTTGGCTCCTGACAGAAGTAAACTTTCAAAACGTCACGGAGCAACTGCTGTATCAGAGTTCGTTGAAAAAGGTTATCTGACTGATGCTTTAATTAACTTTGTAGCACTTCTCGGCTGGTCGCCTTCTGACGGTCAGGAAATTAAAACAGTTGATGAGATTGCTCAAGATTTCAGAATTAATGAAATATCTTCTTCAAATTCTATCTTTGAATATGATAAATTGAACTGGATGAACAGCCATTATATTAAAATGCTTTCTATTCCTGAATTGAAAGAAAGATTAAAACCGTATTTGACAAAATATGATTTGAGTGAGTTAACAGACGCTCAATATACACGTATGGTTGAAATTACATATGAGCCGTTGACTCTGTTATCAGATATTACGGATGCTGTTCCTTATTTCTTCGGCGAAGATGTGGAAATTGATGATAAGGCAAAAGAAACTCTTGATTCAGACATTTCTCAGGATGTATTAAGGACCTTTATGGACCGGGCAAAGGATTGGGAATGGACTGAGGAAAATCTTCATGAAAAACTTGAAGCATTCAGGGCTTACTATAAAGAAAAAGGTATTAAACCAAAAGTTACAATGTGGGCAATAAGAGCTGCCGTTACAGGAAGACTTTGCGGAGCAGATATGACTGCAATTCTTGCTATTATCGGAAAAGAAAAAACATTCCACAGAGTAAAAGCAGCTATGAAACAAGCTGTATAAAATATAAAAAGTTCAATGGTAAAAGCAGGTCCGGTAAAAATCGGATCTGTTTTTATTTTTTAATATATAGTTACAAAATATAAATTTTTTTAAAGAATATCCGGTTTCCGGCCGTAACCAATAATATATATGTATTGTTAAAGTTATTTGGGGATTAAGTTTTTATGGTTAATATTTACATTACTTCTGATGAAATCAAAAAGTATATATTTATGATTGTATTGTTTAATGCAATTTTTCCGCGGGTTCTTGAACAAAGCGGAATGATGATAACAATAGAAGATGCCGAAGATGCAGCTAATATTAATACCATGGCTTATGAAAAGTTCATAGACCGTTATGATATGTACGGCTTGAACCAAATTGCGGAATAACTAAATTTCGTCACGCTTCTTGTCGCTTTTAGTTATTATTAATTTACCTGCTTCAACAGTGTATTCAACTAAATCTGTTTCAGGATTAACCTTTAACAGTTCAAGAATTGTCTTGTTGACTGTTAAAGCCCATCCGTTGCCATTTCTCATAAGTTTTCTATACATTATTATCTTTCAACTTACATTGTACTTGACAATATCATATAGAATGTTGTATTATATTTCTAACCATACATTACTTGGTTTAATGTATGTATCATAAATTGCTTCTTAACATGATTAAGAATAGTAGTATGAAAATTTGAGCAGATTCACCATCTGCTCTTTTTTTAAGTTGTAAAACATTTTCATGTTACAATTTTTTTATGGAAGAATTTACTCATTATACGGTTATGAAAAATGAAGCCGTTGATGCGCTGGAATGTCAAAACGGAAAAATCTATGTTGACTGTACTCTCGGCGGAGGCGGGCACAGCGGTTTGATTTTAAGCAGAATTCAGCCCGACGGCAGACTAATAGCCTTTGATGTCGATGAAGATGCGATAAAAGCATCAACAGAGCGCCTCAAAGATTTCAAAAATTTAACAATAGTAAAAGATTCTTATGTAAATATTAAAAAAGTTTTACATAACCTCGGAATTGAAAAAATTACAGGTGGTGTTTTGTTTGATTTAGGCGCGTCATATCACCAGTTTCACAAAGGAGAACGAGGTTTTTCTTTTTCAAAAGAAGCGCCTCTGGATATGAGATTTAATCAGGATGCCCAATTTTCTGCCTATGATGTTGTAAATACTTATTCGGAAGATGAATTAGTCAGAATTTTTTCCGAATACGGGGAAGAAAGATTTTCTAAAAGAATTGCAAAAAAAATTGTCGAGCAAAGAAAACTCAAAAACATTGGGACAACTACAGAATTGGCTGATTTAATAGTAAACTGCACCCCGCATGTAAAATCATCTATTCACCCTGCGACACGCGTATTTCAGGCAATTCGCATAGAAGTAAATCAAGAGTTAACAAATGTAAAAAATACTCTGAATGATGTGTTGGATTTGTTGGACTTTGGTGCTATAATAAGTGTAATAAGTTTTCATTCGTTAGAAGACAGGTTAGTGAAACACTTATTCAAATATCATTCGCAGAGATGTCACTGTGATAAGTCTCAAATGATATGCAGCTGCCCGCCTCCTATACTGGAACTGGTTAATAAAAAACCGATAACGGCGGGGCAAGAGGAGATAAAAATAAATCCTCCTTCAAGAAGTGCTAAACTTAGAATAGCAAGATGTATAAGGCACTCTTAGAATCGGGGTTAGGATTCGGGGTAGAGAAATTGAATACAGTAAGAGTAAGAACAGAAGAATTTACAGTTTCGGAAGAAAAATATTCTAATCAATCATACGTAAATAATCCGATAAGAGAAGAAAATCAGGTTATTGAAGGGTATTTCCAGAAGGAGATTTCGCAAAAGGCGATGGCTATACGAAAAGTAAATAAAAGTTTATGTGCTTTATTAGGTGTTGCAGTGCTTATCGCATTTGTGGGGTATTACTTTGCAATGTCAAATGAACTTGCTCTTAATAAATTAAGCCGTCAGATTACTGCTCTTAATGATGAGAATGCTGAACTTCAAAACCAGCTGGATCGTTTAAAATCATTTAATAATGTTGATAGTAAAATGATGCAGTATAATATGCTTCAGAAGGCTGCAAAAGTTATTGAAGTGCCAGCTGTTCATTCTACTGTTGCTGTGGATAAAAATACGGAAAAAACAGCATCTTTTAACTGGGCCATAGGATATTAATTTATGGAAAATATAATACTCTGTGCTGTTCCGTTTGTTTGTTTTATTGTTTTGGTTTCAATCCAGCTTATTTCTACAAAACCGAATGGTAAAATAATCAAGAAGTATGGTAAACCGGTAAAATATTTTTCAAACAAAAAATGCTGGAATTCTGTTCCTATGCGCGGAACATCTGTTGGATTGTATATTTATTCTGATTTTATAATTCTTTTAGATGGCAGGAAAGAGTATTTTTTAGACAGAGCATTTAAAAATCTTAAATTGTATGGAAGTATTTTGATTAAAATATTTGAAATAGATATTGATCAAGGGAAAACGCTTCAAATTAATATAAATTTGAAGCAAGAAAAGTTGTTAAAAGAATTTTTTGGATTGGAAGATAAAAATATTTAACTAAAGTATGAACTTTGTCATACTAAAGTATGAAGTTTTGTAAAATTTATTAAAGTTTTTTCATGGTTGTGCCGTATGTATATGTGAAGGCATGTATGTAAGGAAAATTTCATGAAAAATAAAGAGAATAAAAACGGTGTGTCACTCTTTTCCCAGTCTGATTATCTAATTGATCAGGATCCTATTGAAGAAATTTTTGCGCTTAACTTAGGAGATTTCATTGCTGAAAATCTTATATCGGAAGATTTAGCAAGAAAAATTGGCAAAAGTGTTAAAGATAAAAAGACTGGTTTAATAAACCAGTTGAGAGAACTAATCTCTCTGTATTCACTCCGTAATACTTTATGTGTGCTGAGTTTTGATGAATCTCAGGAGAATGCTATTTACACATCTATTGCACAATCTGTTAAGCAGATGCTTGAGATTGAAGCATGCCATATTTATCTTGAAAAAGACAATAAACTCGAACTTGTCGGGACATCTGGCAAAAGCGAACAGGAATATTCAGTTAATGAAAACAATTCTGCAGGTAAAGCTTTTTTGACTAAAGAAACAGTCTTTGAAGATGTTGTTGCTGTTCCTATGTACTGTAATATTAAATCAACAGGTGTGATTGTTCTTGAAAGTCAGGCGCCGGTTAATCCTAAATATATTGACCTTGTTGAAAGTATTGCGATACTATTTGCGACATCAATGACATTACAATATACTATTGATGAGGCTAATAAATTTATTGATGATGAGCATTCAACTGTTGGCGATTTACAGCATATCAGAGCAGAATTAACAGCATTAATAGGTGATTTGTGCGATTATCAGCAGAATTTTGCACAGCATCTTGCTTACGCTGTTGATACGAAGGGCGGATATAAAGTCTCACATTCTAAAAATACTGCAAAACTTGCACGTCAAATATGTAAACAGCTTGGTCTGAATGAAAAAACAACAGATTTGATATATTATGCTGCATTATTACAAAATGTCGGTAAGATTACCGTCTCCGGTGAGATCTTTGCTGCAAACGGCAAACTTTCTCCGGAAGAGCTAAAGTTGATTCAAAAGCATGCTGATATCGGGGTTCATTTATTAATGAAGATTAATTTCTTATCAGAAGTTGTGCCATATATAACTTATCAGAAAGAAAGATATGATGGCTCCGGTGAACCGGAAGGATTAAGGGGGCAGTCAATACCTTTTGGTTCCAGAATAATTGCTGCAGCCGACGCTTACTGTGCAATGACTTCTGACAGACCCTACAGAAAAGCAATGCCTGTTGAAAAGGCAGTTGAAATTATGAAATCTGAAGAAGGTTCAAAATGGGATCCTGTCGTGGTAGAGGCTCTGGCAAAATCTGTAATCTAAAATAATCAACCATTTCATATATCAAGAGCCGGTACTTATGTGCCGGCTCTGCTAATTTTATTGAACTATACTGAACGAAACAATTTTATCAATAGCAATATTTAACCAATCATACTTAAAACAGACATAATCATTACATTTGCATTCATCATCGTCACAGGTACAGTAATCTGAGAGTCTGCATACAAGTGCATTCTCAAGGGTTATAAAATCATCATGGCATTCTTCGCATCTGCCTTCAGGTTGAAATAAGTTGCCGTCAATTTTCAAATGTCCTGTAAAAATAGTAATTTTATTTGTTCCGCTTTCTTCAATAATTTTACCGATAGATTTTAATAAATTTTTAGACATAAAATACTCCTTTAAAATTACACATAAACACTATAAAGGGTATTTTTTGAATTTTTAATTACACAGAAGGATATTCTATGGTCTAAATCCCGGGACTTTGTTTGCAATTTCTCTATAATCAGGCAGCTTATCCATTGTCAGGATATATAACGACGGAGATGCGCCGCCCGAAACATCCGGATACATATTTGCATCATCACATCCGCCCTGTAGATAATTTTCCATTGAACAAAGTCCTTTTGTTACATTAGAAGGAAATGTTCCGCTAACAAAAGGGAAAATGTCTTTTTGTGTTTTTATACAAATTTCAGTTAAATTAGAAGCAATATCACCGCATCCGACAGTAAATGTATGGACATCTTTCCCCATTCTATTGGGTCCTTTTCTTCCGTTTGTATCTACAAATACTTTAAAAGCGTTTGGATCAACATCAACATTTAAAACCATACCGTCAGGAAGTCCGTAAAAACAGCCTATACCCGTTTTATTAACCATTCCGTATCCGTTACTGACTTCTTCTCCATAATAATTGTAACTTTTGTCAGGTACCCAGCTTCCAGCGGATGGTCCGTCAGGAGCCATTTCTACATATTTCATTTTCTCTGCAACTTCAGCAAATGCGTTACAATTATTATCACCGTATCCCATGCCTTCAATACATGTTGCAACATCTATCCCTTCACAGCCCTGATCAGCTTTAAACATAATTATAGCATTTGAAAAATTGGAATACAGCTTTTTAAAAGCCACAACATATTGTTTATTCCGGTGCTCATTAATAACGGACGGAAGTGTCATTGCTGCGACAACACCTATAATTCCAAGGGTTATAAGCACTTCTGCAAGTGTAAATGCCGGTATTTTATTTTTTAATTTCTTAAGAGCACCCATTTCTTCTATAAATATATACTATTTTTATAGTATTATCAAGTAGTTAAGTTCTGTTAATTTTTGTCATAAATTAGTCAAATGAATATGTTTATGTTACAATATTGTCAAGGGAATTAGACTAATTAAGGGGAGAATATAACGAATATGGCTGACGGAATTACAGAAGTAACCAATGAACAAAATACACAGGCTCAACAGCCTGAAAAGATCGAAGTTGTTGATCTGCCGGATAATGATGAAGCTATTGAAACTAAAACTTCTCAGTCCTATGATGCCAGCAATATTCGTGTATTAGAAGGTCTTGAGGCTGTTAGAATGAGACCCGGTATGTATATCGGTTCAACTTCTCAAAGAGGGCTTCACCACTGTATTTATGAAATTGTGGACAATTCTATTGATGAATCTCTTGCAGGTTTCTGTACTGATATTCATGTAACTGTTAATAAAGATAACAGTGTTACTGTTGAAGATAACGGACGTGGAATTCCTGTTGATATTAAACCGGAAACTGGAAAATCAGCTCTGGAAATTGTTCATACAGTGCTTCATGCTGGCGGTAAATTTGGCGACGGCGGTTACAAAGTATCAGGAGGTTTGCACGGAGTTGGCGCTTCTGTTGTAAATGCACTTTCTGAAAAGTACCGTGTAGAAGTTTCAAGACAAGGTTTTGTATGGCGTCAGGAATATATGAGAGGAGAACCTCTTACTCCTGTAGAAAAAGGCGAAGCTACTGATAAAACCGGTACAAAAACTACTTTCTGGCCTGATCCGGAAATATTTACGGAAACAACAGAAATTGATTGTGATGTAATCGCAAACAGATTGCGTGAAATGGCCTTTTTGAATAAAGGATTGAAAATTATTTTTACTAATGCTCATACTGAAGAAACAGAGATATTTCATTATGTCGGCGGTATAGCAAGTTACGTTGAATTCTTAAACCAGAATAAAAATGTTCTTCATGACAAACCTATTTATATAGATAAAGTTGTTGACGGCATGCAAATTGAAGTTGCAATGCAATATACTGATGCTTACAGCGAGAGTGTTTTGTCATTTGCGAACAACATTAATACCCACTCAGGCGGAACACATTTAACAGGTTTCAGAAATTCTTTAACCCGTGTATTTAATGATTATGCTAGAAAAAATAATATATTGAAGGATTCTGATCAAAATCTTTCAGGGGAGGATGTCAGAGAAGGTTTGACCGCTATTGTAAGTGTTAAAATTCCTAATCCTGAATTTGAAGGCCAAACAAAAGAAAAGTTGGGTAATGCTGAGGCTATGGGGGCAACCCAGGATGCAGTTCGTGACAAATTGCAGGAATGGCTTGAATTTAATCCGAAGATTGCAAAAATTATTATAGAAAAAACTTTGCAGGCTCAAAGGGCTCGCGAAGCTGCAAGAAAGGCAAGAGAGTTAACAAGAAGAAAATCTGTTCTTGAAAATTCCACATTGCCCGGCAAACTTGCTGATTGTTCTAACAGAGAACCTGAAAAATGCGAAATTTATATCGTTGAGGGTGATTCAGCAGGCGGGTCTGCTAAGCAGGGCAGAAACAGAATGTTTCAGGCAATTTTGCCTTTAAGAGGTAAAATTCTTAACGTTGAAAAGGCAAGACTTGATAAAATTTACGGAAATAACGAAATACAGTCAATGGTTCAGGCTTTTGGTATAAATATCAGCAGAAACCCTGATGAAGTAGATTTGGAAAAACTTCGCTACCATAAAATTATTATCATGACCGATGCTGATGTTGACGGTGCGCATATCAGAACACTTCTTTTAACATTCTTTTTCCGTTATGCAAGACCGTTGATTGAAAACGGATATGTTTATATTGCCCAGCCTCCTCTATTTAAGGTTACTCAGGGCAAGACTTCTGAATATCTGTATGATGAACATGCACTTGATAAAATGCTTAAAGAACGCGGTATCAAAAATTTGAGCCTTTCTGACAAAACTAAATCAAGGGTTAAGACAGGTGATGAACTCCTTGAGCTTATCAAAAACATGTCAACATTCTACAACTCATACAATAACCCGATTTTAAATCTTTATCCGGCTGTTGTCCTGAGAGGGCTTGTACGTTCAAATATTGAGCCTGAATATTTTGAAGATCAGGCTAAAATGAATGAAGTTATTGAATACTTAAATCATTATTTAAAAGACCATGCTGAAAATTACAATATTCAGGAAGCTGCAAATTATGTTTGCTCTTTAAAATACAACCCTGAAAATGCAAAATATGCAATTCAATTGAACTTCAATGAAGAAGAACATGTATTGATTACTCAAAATATTATAAAAAGTTCTGAATACAAGAGATTAAAAGCATCTTATCCTTTAATAAGAGATTATTTAATCGAAGAGGAAGATACATTAATTCTTGAAACAGATACTGAGCAATATGAAATTAATTCATTTGATAAACTTCAAAAATTTATTGATGACAGAGGGTCTAAAGGGCTTCAGATACAGCGTTTTAAAGGGTTGGGCGAAATGATGCCGCAGCAGCTCTGGGAAACAACTATGGATCCTGCTACAAGAACACTGTTAAAAGTAAATGTAGAAGATGCAATGCTTTGTGATCAGTTGTTTGATATACTTATGGGTGATAAGGTTGATCCGCGCAGAAACTTCATTGAAGCTAATGCGGTATATGCTACAAACATTGATACATAGGAATTTAGCTAAGTATTGGTGGAATTTTTATATTACATAAAATGCCCTTAAAGGGCTTTTTATTTGTACAAATATTTTTCTTGGTGTAATATTATTACATAAGTTAGACGAAAGAGAGATTTATTATGACAAAAAAAGAACTTATTTTTTTAGGACCGCCGGCTTGCGGTAAAGGTACACAGACAAATAAATTAGCAGAATATTTACATTTTCCTCACGTTGACACAGGCTCTTTATTGAGAGCTGAAATTAAGGGAGAAACAGAAGCAGGAAAGGAAGCTAAAGGCTATATTGATAAGGGACAGCTAGTTCCTGTAGAACTTGTTTCCAGAATTATTAAAAACAGACTTTCTCAAGATGACTGTAAAAACGGCTATATCCTTGATGGTTATCCTAGAAGTGTTGAACAGGCCGAAGAACTTGAAAAAATGAATGCAGAAATTGATAATGGTGGAGATACAAAATTTATTGCAGTATACTTTGATATTGATACAAGCATTCTTGTCGAAAGAATTGTAAACCGCCGCTCCTGCCCGGTATGCGGAGAAATTTATAACCTTGAATTTAAACCGCCAAAAGTTGCGGAACACTGTGATAAAGATGGAGCTGAACTTACTCAGCGAAAGGATGACACAAGAGAAGTTGCGCAATCAAGATTTGATACATATAATAAGGAAACAGCTCCTTTAGTTGAATACTATACTAAAAAAGGTGTTCTTAAATCAATTGATGCCAACGGAACAATTGATGAAGTCTGGGAAAGATTATTAGAGGTAATTAAATGATTCACAAAAAATCTCGTGATGAAATTAAAAGAATAAGACATGCAGGGCATATTGTTGCGCTTGTTCATCAAAAAATGAAAGAAGTTATAGAACCCGGTATAAGTACAAAAGAATTGGATAGTATCGCTCATGATATTATCCGAAAAGAACGTGCTATTCCGACATTCTTAGGTTATCATGGTTTTCCCGGTTCAATATGTGCGTCAATAAATGAGCAGGTCGTTCATGGTATTCCTCATGAAGATGTAAAGGTTAAGGAAGGCGATATTATTAGTATTGATGTCGGTGCAACTTATGCGGGTATGGTAGGTGACGGAGCTTGGACTTATCCAGTCGGAAAAATCAGTGATGAATGCAGGAGACTTTTAAAGGCTACTGAAGAAGCTCTTTTTGCTGGGATTGCACAAATGAAGGCGGGAAATGTTTTGGATGATATTTCAGGTGCAATAGAGACTGTTGCACTAAGAGAAAAACTTGGTATTGTCCGTCAATACGGCGGTCATGGCGTCGGGCATGAAATGCATGAAGAACCGTTTTTATTCAATTATAAAGTAGGTGATCATACTTTAATTAAGTCAGGATATGCAATTGCAATTGAGCCTATGCTTAATTTAGGCGGAGATGAAGTTGTTGTTGCAGACGATGAGTGGACTGTAAGCACAACTGATAAAATGCCATCGGCTCACTTTGAACATTCTGTCCTTGCAACTGATGATGGACCAATTATAATTACGCAACTTATGGCGTAAGGAGAAATTGTATGAATTATTATATAGGATTATCATTAGCGGCATCTTCCGGAATGGACAGTGGTGTTGCGGTTTTGGATGAAGATAATACGTTAATTCTTGTGGACAAATTATACACAATGAATGATGTAATGTTTTTTTTCGATAATTATCCATCGTTAAAGTATTCCCAAATATGTGTTTCTCTTGTCTGGGACAGAACTATGCTTAACGGTAAATGGAGAATACTCGGCAAGCCTTATCAGCTTGTTTCTACAAATCCTTTAATCCCAAACCGTGAAGGCTGGACACATAGATATTCGACAAGAGGGTGTGAATACTTCAAATCATTGATGGAAAAAGGTATTAAGATTAATCGCTTTGAATTGTATTTGACACGTCAAAACCTTCATTTGAACTCGTGTTATAAAGAACGTTCGCCGGCTGATTGCAAATTCCTTCAGCAGACTTTAAAAAATGAATGGCAGATTGATTTACCCCTCAATATGATGCCGATGTCTCAACTTGAGGCAATTGTCGGGGCGATTCTTGCAAAGGAAAACGCCAAGCATCCTGATAATATAAAAGTTCTATCACATTTTAGAGATGCAAATGTCATTGATGTTATAAACAATCCCAAATTACTTGCTGTTTAATTATTCTCGACTTGTAAGTAATCCAAGGGCAAGGCCTATTGCAGCTCCAATTCCTGCACCCCATTTAAATTTAGTTTTTTTAACCGCTCTAAAAGCTTCGTTGCTTGTTTTATCCATAAGACTTGGCTGCTTTCTAAATGTATCATAGTTTTGAACGAATACATCTTTTAAATTTTTTATTGATGCGGGATCTGTAATCTTTTTATCAAGTTCAATACATTTTTGAGTAATTGCTTTTACATCTTGAGATAACCCCATTTCCTGTAAAATCATTTTGCTTTCTGTTGTTATAGATTTGCTGTCAATTTCTTTGGCGATCTTGGCAAGAGCAGCTATCTGAGCTTCTGTTTGCTCTTTTGTAATGTCAAAGGCTCTCTGAACAAACATATCCTTTTTTACTGGAAGATAGTACGCATTCATGCCTATTAATGCCCCTGCTATTGTAGCACCTGCTTTTCGTTTACGTGCTGCCGCCGGGTTGGGCTGGTAATACATCATTGATGGATTAATTTGATCTGCCATAGTTTTGCCTTATTGTTTTAACATTGTTATTTATAAATCTCGTAAAAAATTTTTTTGCTAATTTTATTGAAAAAATTGTTAAAATTTGTTATAATTAATAATGTAGGATTTATATAAATAAGGAGCAAAAATGATGAAATTATTTCACTTTAACAATGTCGGGGGGGGGGCGCTTCTTTAGCTCCTAAGCCTGCATTTACACTGGCAGAAGTTCTGGTAACATTAGGAATTATCGGGGTAGTGTCAGCAATGACAGTACCGACTTTAATGCAAAATCACCAACGAAAAACTTATGTAACCACCCTTCATAAAATTTATAATCAGCTTCAGCAGGCTGCATTACAATATATGACAGATAAAAATGCTGTTAATTTAGTTGAAGCTGGTATGAACAGTGAGGATGCAGCTGCAAATTTCGTTAAAACATATTTTAAAGTAATTCAGGATTGTGGAACTGACCAAACTCCTTGTTTTGCAGAAACACCTAATTATAAAAAAATTTCAGGAGCTGCAATAACTCGTTGGTATCCTAAGAGGCATTTTGTATTAGCCGACGGAGTTGCATTAGGTACATATTTTTCAGGTGCCTCGGGCTCAGTTATTGAAGTTTGGATTGATACAAACGGAGCGAAAGGTCCTAATATTGTTGGTAGGGATTTTTTTGTAATGTATATGTATAACAATGGTTTTTTAGATGAACTCGCGGGTAAGGGTAGTGCCGATGATGACACCGAAACATCTGCTTCTATACCAATGTCTGCAGAGCAACGTGAAAAGAGGTTTAATAATTATTGTATGTCTGACAGCGGTGTAAATTATCATGGTTGTTTTGGTAAACTTTTAAATGATAATTGGGAAATGACTTATTAATAATTTCTATAATATTTTTGTGAATTTCATCTATTGATTTTGATGCATCAAGAACCTTAATTCTATTAGGTTCTTGTTTCGCAAGTTCAAGATAACCTTTTCTTACACGGTTATGGAAATCTATTCCGGCACTTTCCATTCTGTCTTTTTCTTTACCAACACGCTGCATTGATGTTTCAACATCAATGTCGAAAACAAATGTTAAATCTGGTTTTTTCCAGTTTGTTGCAATATTATTGAGCATGTTAATTCTTTCAATATCAAGCCCTCTGCCGTATCCCTGGTAGGCAACAGTAGAATCAATGTGCCTGTCGCATAGAACAATTTTGCCTTTTTCAACAGCCGGATTTACTATAATGTCTATATTTTGAGCTCTGTCCGCGAGAAATAAAAAAGATTCACATCTGTCGGAAACCGGACCATCATAGTTTAAAAGAATTTCACGGACTTTTTCTCCAAGCCCTTTCCCGCCGGGTTCACGTGTTGTAATGACATCTACTCCATTATTTTTTAAATCTTCGGCCAATAATTTCATCTGGGTCGTTTTCCCGCATCCATCGGCTCCCTCAAATGTTATAAATAATCCCTTTGTCATGTGTGTAACCTCTCTTTAAAAATTATAACAAAAAAAACTGATTTGTGTTTTGTGATGTATTATGGTAAAATTCGGTTGTGAGGAGAGCTTGTATGGATAGTAAAATTACAAAATTAAAAAATAATATTGAATTTGCGTATAAAAGAAATAAAAATACTCCGCGTACGGCATTTTACCTGAATTTTTCACTTAATAAGCCCTTGCCGGAACCGGGAGTTTATTCACTAATGGTAAGACTTTTTATGCAAGGAACGAAAAAACGTACAGCTCAAGCTTTAGCAGAAGAATTAGATAAATATGCGATTGAATTCTCTGCGGAACTGAAACTTGATTATGTTAAATTTAAGTTTGTGTGTTTGAATGAAGATTTCGAACGTGCGGTTGAAATCGTGTCGGATATTGTGAAAAATACTACGTTTGAAGAATTTGAAAAAGAACGTACAAAGCTCGAAGGTGAAATTATTGCCGAGCTTGATTCTCCGCGGGCAAAAGTTATTGACAGCTACTATAAAAATATTTATCAGGGACATAACTATGGATATACAAATACGGTAATTCTTGAAAATCTTAAAAATATCAAGAAAGAAGATGTTATTAGTGCTTATAAAGCTATTGTTGATAACAGTAAAAAGGTTGCAGCATTTGTGGGAGATATTGAATTTGCTGATGTAAATGAACTCTTGGAACGATATTTTGGTGATATAACCCCATCAATTGAACAGCTTCCGGAGCTTAAAAGACCTGAACTTCTAAAAACAAAAGAAGATGAAGTTATTCAGCAGGATCTTAATCAAGCTCATATATTAAAGGGCTGGATTGTAGGGAGTGCTGACAGTAATGATTACGCTTCTATCGCTCTTTTGAATATTATTTTAGGTGCCAGCGGTTTATCATCAAGATTATTTTTAGAGCTCCGGGATAAAAAAGGACTGGCCTATGTGGTTAGAAGTGCTTATGATGTTGCAAAACTTTCTGCTAATTTTTCAATTTATATAGCAACAGAGCCAAATAATATTGCAACTTCACTCAGTGGTTTTGATGAAGAAATAAAAAAAATTAAAACAGTTTTAGTAAGTGACGAAGAACTTGAAAATGCTAAAAATAATCTGTTCGGTAAATGGGCTTTTATAGGTGAAACAAATTCACAGCAGGCAAATTGGCTTGCACATTATGGGATTATGGGCTTCGGCTTCGATTTCCACGAAAAAGCTGTCAAAAAAATCAAAGAAGTTACTCCACAGGATATAATAAATTGTGCTAACAGGTATTTTAATGATACTTATGTTTTGTCTGTCTTAAAGCCGTAACCTTATCAGGTAATGGATATCTCTTGGATGTAATAGATAATGTTCAAGAGGCTGACTTTGAGAAATATATATCTGATAACTTTAATTTTAATATTATTTTTCTGCACCGGTTTTTCAGATCCCGTTGCTGATATATCTGTGTCTTACCAGTCAGGAGTTGATAAATTAGAAGAGGTATTTAAAGCCAGTCTTCTGTTGAATAAAAACGATATTATGTTTACCAAAGTCCCACGCGGTTTGATTGTAAGTATAAATGAAAAATATTTTTTTAATACAAATCAAACTAGAATTAAAGAAAGTGCGCTTCCTGTAATTGATACTATAATCGACCTGCTTCAAGGTCTTTCTAACTATTGTGTTATAGAGGATCATACAGAAGAAATGAGTTTTAACAACAAAAACTGGGAACTATCACTTGTGAGATCTGCAAATATTGCAGAATATATGATTACAAAAGGTAAAATTTCTGCTGAACGTATATTTTTTCTAGGATACGGTCAGTATATGCCATTTAGAGATAATGTTGCTCCCAGGAAAGGTATGAATAACAGAATTGATTTTGTAATTCTTGAATATGAATCTAAGAGATAATACTCTGACGCAGTCTTGTTGTTCTATTTTCGCTTAATATATTTTTAAGTTTCATTATTGCTTGGGCATGAAGCTGGCAAACCCGTGATTCGGACATATTTATTGTTTCACCGATTTCTTTGAGTGTCATGTTTTCCTGATAGTAAAGAACCATTATAATCCGTTCACGTTCCGGCAATCTGCGTAAAGCTTTTTCAAGTTCCTGCTTAACGTTTTTCTCTTCAGCCTGTTCCTGTGGATTAAGTTTATTTGTATCCTGGATTGTATCTATAATTTCAACACTGTCATCTGTAGAACCCTTTTTATCATAAAGAGATGTTATTGTTGTATCTTCCGACAACAATTTAATTACCTTTTCCGGTTCCATATCAAGATAGTTCGCAATTTCCTGTGTTGTCGGCATGCGTCCGAGTTCCTGTTTCAGATGCTCCTGTGCATTTTTAATATCTTTTATTTTTT
Organism: Candidatus Gastranaerophilales bacterium; assembly: GCA_944325005.1. Lineage (GTDB taxonomy): Bacteria > Cyanobacteriota > Vampirovibrionia > Gastranaerophilales > Gastranaerophilaceae > Stercorousia. The sequence continues at coordinate 21,955 of CALUYO010000012.1, forward strand.
TTCTTACGCTTCTTGGAAGAAAATCCTGAGCTCGAATTCTGTCAAGTATAGCCCCTCTTATTCTAATCAAAGCATAAGTTTCAAATCTTGTATTTTTTTGTGGGGAATATCTTTCAATTGCATTAATAAGACCTTCTACGCCGTAACCCGCAATATCTTCTATAGAGATAGTATTTGGAAGAGTTACCTTAACGCGTCCGACAACGTATCTTATAAGATAGATATATTGAACAATCAGAGTATCACGTACGGCTTTATTTGTTTTATCAGCAAGGTATTCCTGCCATAATTGTGTAAGTTCATCCTCTGTCAGTCTTTTTATATTATTATATGATGTGAAATCAAAACTCTGGCTCATTAAACTTCCCAAATATTGTTCAAATATCTTACATATCTATTCTATACAATATAGGTTCTGCCACATCATTTAAAAAGAGGAAATGTACAAAAAATACTAAAGTTTGTGATGTAATTAACATGCTTTAACTTTGTTGTTTTTGCTGTTCCTGATTTTGTTCTGATAATTCCTGTTCTGTTTTAATTATTTCAAGTTTTGTAATTCTTGCACCGTCAACTTCCTTTACGACAAACGTAAGGTTATTGAATGTTACTTTATCATTGATTTCTGCAATACGTCCCAGAAGTTTAACGACAAGACCGCCAATCGTATCTATGTCGTCATCATCAATGTCATCTTCTTTAATTTTAAAAAATTCTGCAAATTCATCAAGACGCATCATCGAATTTGCGATATAAGTATTTGGAGCTACCTCAATTATATCTTCTTTCTGTTCTTCTTCTTCGTCAAATTCATCCTGAACATCTCCGAATATTTCTTCAATAACATCTTCAAGTGTTATAAGTCCGGATGTCCCTCCAAATTCATCTACGACAATTGCCATTTGTCCCTTACGTTTTTTAAATTCTAAAACCAGGTTATCCATAGTGATTGTTTCAGGAACAAGAAGGACTTCTCTTAAAATTTTTGCAATAGGGCAGATTTCATCTTTGATAGAGAGAGAGTACAAATCTTTCACATGAACAAGACCTATAATATGATCAATATCTTCTTCATAAACAGGGTATCTTGTATATTGATTTTCTGATGCTAGTTTATTAAGTTCTTCCATTGGCATGTCAATGGGGATACATACCATGTCTGTTCTTGGCACCATAACCTGTTTTGCTGTTAAATCGGAAAATTTAAATACATTATGCAGCATGTCTTTTTCTGTTTCATTAAGCACTCCGCCGTTGTAACTTGCATTAACAAGCATGTCAAGTTCTTCCGTGGAATGTACCAGAGAGCCTTTATGAGAGTGAGGTATGTTTAACAGTTTTAATACAAGATTTCCAAAGCCGTTTAATAGCCATATAAACGGATTGAAAATATAAGTAATTATCTGCATAGGTCTTGCAACCCATAGAGCTGTTTTTTCAGTGTATTCAAGGGCAATTGATTTTGGAATAAGTTCTCCGAGCACAACATGAAAAAATGTTATAAGCGCAAATGCAATTGAAACAGACACAGTATGTGTCGCAATATTTTTGCTTATACCCGGCAGAAATACAAACAGAGGTTCAATAATATGTGCAAGCGTCCCTTCGCCAACCCATCCTAAGCCTATACTTGATATTGTTACACCGAGTTGAACTGCTGCAATGAACTTGTCTAAATCCTTTAGAGCTTCAAATGCGATTTTTGCATTATAGTTACCTTCATTTACAAGTTGTTCAATTCTGGTTTTTCTTACCTTAACCATAGCAAATTCAGAAGCAACAAAAAAACCGTTTGAAAATAACAAAAATGCTATAATAAACAAATTAAATGCTGTGTTACCGGTACCATCCATTATATATTATATCCTTATGTCTCTCGTTTAGTGTAATTATAATATTATATTCAAAAAAAAGCAATCCTATTCTTGTATTTTCTCCATGTCAACTTCTTTAAGTTCAGTATATATCATAGGAGAAAATCCCTTTGTTGTTGTAACGGTTATAATTTTGTATACTGGCGGAGTACTCAATAGCGTAGGTGATGTTATGTGATAAACCCCGTTTCTCATAACTTCACTATTAACATGTAAATGTCCGGCAACAATTGATACAACATTGTCATACTTATCGATTATATCAAGATATTTTTCTTTTTGATAAACGGTATGTGTAGGTCTTTCTTTGGCCGCTACAATCGGAAAGTGCTGTAAAATTATTACAGGTTCATTTTTATGTTTTTTTAGCTGTTTTTCAAGCCAGTTTAATGTATCTTCTTTATAATACCCTATTGATCCAGGGATAACTTCTTTAGCGCCGTCGAGTACTATAAAAACAAATCCGTCTTGTTTAAAGACATAATTTGTTTTTCTATATTTATAGAAACAGTTATTATCTCTTACTATTTCAAGATAGTGAGCTTTTGATAACCCGTTATTTTTAAAGACATCATGATTTCCGATTACAAGATAATACGGAACATCAAGTTTATTTATAATTTTTACGAAATCCGGCAGGTAAGCTTCCTTGGGAGAATCTATATTGTCCCCGGTAAAAACGACAAATGAAATATCTTTTTCTTTATTAATACTTTTTACAGTTTCTTTTAAAACTTCTGTTCTGTATTTATCTTTCGCAATAAAATGGCTGTCTGTTACCTGAACAAATTTTATAACATTTGCCAGTACTGAGTTTTGTAATAATAAAATTGAAAGTATAGCTAAAATTATATTTTTTTTCATCTATCTTATGCCCTCTGGACAAATTATAACATGAATTATAATATATACAAAGGAGAAGATATGAGATTAGACAAGTTTTTAAAAGTTTCAAGATTAATAAAGCGGAGAACTGTAGCCAATGAGGTTTCTGATACAGGCCGTGTTTTTGTAAACGGTAATCCTGCAAAGCCGGCTAAACAAATTAAAGAAGGCGATGAAATCAGAATTGAATATGCAAATAGAACCGTTAAGGCTCGTGTTTTGAGAGTTCCTTTAAATAATGTAAGTATTCAGGAAGCTTCTTCTTTATATGAAATTATTGAATAATAGTCTATTGTATGTTATAATAATATTGTAGTTATTAACAAAAGGAGCACAAAATGGTAACATTCTTTAAAATTAACAATGTCGGGGGGGGGGCGCTTCTGTAGCTCCTAAGCCTGCATTTACACTGGCAGAGGTTCTGGTAACATTAGGAATTATCGGGGTGGTGTCAGCAATGACAGTACCGACTTTAATGCAAAATCACCAGCGAAAAACTTATGTGACTCAATTGCATAAAGTGTATAATGAGCTTTCTCAGGCATTAATACAGTATCAGACTGATAGGAATGCTATTAATCTTACGGAAGCCGGTTTGACAACTCTTAATTCAATTGAAAATTTTTTTACAACATATTTCAGAATAGTGCAGAATTGCGGTACTACGCAAACACCATGTTTTGCGGCTTCTTATAAAAAAATTGCAGGTACAACGTCATCTTTCAGATGTCTGCATAATTGTGTGTCACTTGCAAGCGGGGCTGCAATTGGGACGGTTAATGAATTTAAGCAGGGTAATGGTGTGATTTTACAATTTGTTGTTGACATTAACGGACCGAAAGGTCCAAACATATTTGGCAGAGATGCTTTTTCTTTATTTTTGTATAAAAATGGAATAATAGATGACTTATTAGTTGATACTTCAGATCCAGATGCGGCAGGTGACTGGATATCCGGGGGAACTGCTCCTTTATCTGAGGAGCAGAGAGAAGAAAATTTTACTTACGGTTGTCTCGGGGCTGTTAGCGGGGTGTATCACGGATGTTTTGGAAAAATCCTGAATGATAACTGGGATATGACGTATTAACATTGACTTTTTAATAAAAATCATTAATTTCATGATATCTAATACAAACGGATGAATTTAGAAAAAATAATTGATTATTTACAAAAATTATCCGATTTTATTAGAAAAAGAGGTAGTCATGATAATTAACGGCGGAATCAGGTACTGTGAAAAGGGCTTAACAACTTCACTCAGGGCAATGCACGTTCAGAGTGAATTGATAGGCATGTATAATGAAAATGTTACAGGTTTTGATAAAATCGGTTATCAACGAAAAGATCCTGTAGTATCTTCTTTTACAGAGTTCATAGGAGTTCATGGGCTTTCTCAAACGGTAGATGATCAAATTGGCCGTATTGCAATGTCGGATAACCCTCTTGATCTTGCTCTGGCAAATAAAGGGTATTTTCAGGTGCAGAGCGCGGAGGGCATTAAGCTTACACGTGACGGAAGATTTAAACTTGATAAGGAAGGGAATTTATTAACTCTTGATGATTCTGCTGTTCTATCCAGCGCTGGTGTTCCTGTAAAACTTCATGTAGTACCGGAAAAAATTGAAGATGTGAAGATTAATTCCAAGGGTCTTGTCAGCGTATTTAATAAAAACACAAACAAGCTTGAAAGTGTTGCATATCTTGGGATTGTTGATGCAAACGGTGTTGTTGTAATGGATCCGCAGGTTAAACAGGGGTATAATGAATATTCCAACGTTGCACTACAAAACGAGTTTATATCAATGATGCCTGTTATCAGAAATTTTGAGGCAAACAGGCAGATTTTCATGATACAAAATCAAAATTTACAAAAAGTTATTTCACAATTAGGAACAACATCATAATAAAAGGTGAGGAATAAGTTATGTATAGTATGCAAGGTATAGTTAGAAAAAGTGTTAATAATGTAACCACACAGTTTGAAAAGCTCGGTTATGTTGCAAACACTCTTGCTAATATGAATACAAGAGGCTATAAATCAGTATCATTTGAACAAATGCTTACAGAGGACGGTTATTTAACAGGCGCCGTCAGAACTGATTATAAACAGGGCTCTATTCAAATAACAAGTAATCCTTATGATGTTGCTATAAACGGAACCGGCTTTATTCCTGTTGTATCTCCGGAAGGTGAAGTTGCTTATACCCGTGATGGGGCTTTCAGACAGGGAAAAGACGGATACCTCGTCACTACTGACGGATGGATTGTGGGTGAAGGTATTAAAATTCCTACAAACTGTTATAAGTTTGAAATTAAACCTAATGGAGAAGTTTATACTTATGACGGGAAAAATACAGCCCCCAAAAAACTTGGAACTATTCCTTTAGTTCGTTTTCCATCACAAGAAAATCTTGAACAGGCTGGCATGAACAAGCTTGTTCCTACAGAAGACTCCGGAGAACCTATACTTGTCAAGGATCATGATTGTTTCTGCCAGAATAATCTGGAAAATTCTAATACAAATATATTTTCATCAACTTCTGATATGCTCAGGCTTAATGCCTCGCTTCTTGCAAGTACCCGTATGATGAAAGTTGTTGATGATATGTATAATAAGGCAATTAACATTAGAGAATAGGGAGCGTAGCCGCTTGATAAAAGAAAGGTCTAAAAATGTTTACACCACTTGATAATATGGGCAAAGTTACATTAATGATGGATTTGATAACGCAGAAACAAAGAGCGTTAGGATCAAATCTTGCCAACGTTGATACTCCGGGGTATGTCAGACGTGACATAAATTTCGGTGACTATTTAAATTCAATGAACAGCCCTCTGGAGACAAAGCTATCAGAAAAACTAGGCCCGTCAGGCGTAATTGAAGAAAAAACATATGAAGAAATTGATCCGGCAAATGAGTTGATGGAACTTCAAAAAAACTCAATACTTTATACGATGGCAACAAGAAGAATGTCTAATATAATTACTGAAATGAAAACGGTAATTAATGTTGGCAAGTAATATGCCAGGATAAAAGCATTAGCCGCTTTAAATGTAAAAATACTGAAAGGGTAAAAAAATGAGTATCATGGAATCAATGAATATCGGAGCAAATGCCTTAAAAGCCCATGGTTTGAGGCTTGATATTCATGCCAAAAACGTGGCGAATGTTGATACGCCTAATTATGTAAGAAAAATTCCTATTTTAAATGCAACAGAGGATATTTCTTTCCATGGACTTATGAATACTATGAAAGAAGATGTGTTTGGGGTTGGAACTTTACCTTATTTGCAGGGCGGTGTAGTATTTAACGGATGCATTGAAGACCCAACACTCGGTGATAAAATTTATAGACCAGGTCATCCGGATGCAGATGCAAATGGTTATATAAGAGCTTCAAATGTTAATCCGGCTGTTGATATGGCCGATGCTATTCTTGCGCAGAGAGCTTATGAAGCAAACCTTGCGCTGATTAATATTACCAAATCAATGGCTCAAAGAGCAACTGAAATTGGAAGATAAGATTTTATGCTATAATTAGTTTATGGTTAAATTGTCGATTATAATTCCGGTCTATAATGTAGAAGATTATATTTCCAATTGTTTGGAAAGTATATTAAATCAATCTTTTAAAGATTTTGAAGTTATCTGTGTGAATGACGGTTCTACTGATAATTCACTCTCTATATTGCAGGATTACAAAGCAAAAGATGACAGAATTATTATTATAGACAAAAAAAATGAAGGGTCAGGTGTTGCCAGAAATGCAGGGCTTTCAATTGCTAAAGGGGAATACGTTTATTTTGTGGATGGGGATGACTGGCTTGAAGCCAATGCTCTGGAAAAAGCTGTTTTAAAATCCAATGAATTAAATACTGATATTTTGATTTTCGGCGGACTTTCTTATTATGAAGGAAAAGGGCAAAACGGCGGTTACAGCGCTAATAAACTTCCAAAAAAATATTTGGATAAAGTTTTTTCGGCAAAAGAAATTAAAAAAGATATTTTTAAATTCCCGTCAACTGCCTGGACAAAATTGTATAAAAGAGATTTTCTCGTCAAAAATAATATTAAATTTCAGGATATAAAAGCAGGTCAAGATCAGCTTCCGTTTTTCCATTCCATGATAAAAGCCGAACGGATTGCACTGCTGCCTGAAAACCTTTATTGTTACCGTAAAAACCGTAAAGGAGCAGTTACGTCAGTTAAAAAGAAAAAGAATTTTTCTCCGATTTATGTATTTTACGGGATAGAAGATATGTTGAAATCTGAAAATCTTCTTGATGAATATAAATCTATATTTGTAAACAAATATTTTTCTAAAGCGACCTCATGGCTCGGTAAATTCCAAGACGATTTGAAACATGATTATTATTTAGAATACTTAAAGCTGTTAGAACATGTAAAATCAGAATACCCTGCAGGCTGGTGGATGAAATTTAATCCTAAAGAAAAAGACGGTTATTGGATGTTGAAATTAAAGCAGAAGATTTCTAATATGGTTGCTATATAGGAAATACCATTCCCAAATTACAGATTAAAGCCCTCAGCACTTGAGCATATTAAAAAGAGGATAACAATTGTTATCCTCTTTTTAATTGTCGACGGCGGGACTTGAACCCGCACGGGTTGCCCCACACGCCCCTCAAACGTGCACGTATACCGATTCCGTCACGTCGACATAAATTAATTATTAAATTTTTACTGGAGCTGATAGTTCGTTTGTGCCAACCATTTTACCAGTCACATTTTTATCCTAGCATAAACATTTTATTTTGTAAATTTTATATTTTTTATTTTAAAAATTTATTTATATGCGATAATGTAATTATGCTAGACACGATTATTATAAAAGGCGCAAAAGAACATAATTTAAAAGACATTTCGCTCCAATTGCCGAAAAACGAATTGATTGTATTTACAGGTGTATCTGGTTCTGGAAAATCTTCGCTTGCGTTTGATACTATTTTTGCAGAAGGGCAGAGGCGCTATATTGAAAGTCTTTCAACTTATGCAAGACAGTTTTTGGGGCAGATGGATAAACCAAATGTCGACTATATTGACGGGCTTTCTCCAGCAATATCAATTGATCAGAAATCCACAAGCAACAACCCCAGATCTACTGTCGGAACTGTTACGGAAATTTATGATTATTTAAGGCTTCTTTATGCCCGTGTCGGAACTCCTTATTGCCCTGAGTGCGGAGAGAAAATTAAACCGCAGACTATTGATGAAATTGTTTCAAGTATAATGAAGCTCGGCGAAGGAACAAAAATCCAGATACTTGCCCCTGTTGCAAGAGGGAAAAAAGGTGAATTTTCGTCTACTTTTGAAGAGTTACGACAGGAAGGTTTTGTAAGAGTAAAGGTTGACGGCGAAATTTATAATCTTGACGAAGATGAAATTGAGCTTGCAAAGACAAAAAAACATGATATTTCGGTTGTGGTTGACAGAATTGTTGTGAAAGAATCCGCTCAGTCACGTATAGCAGACAGTGTTCAAATTGCTTTGAAAAAAGCTGATGGAGTTGCGGTTGTGGATGTTGTAGGTGACAAAGAGATAATTTACAGTGAAAAACTTGCATGTCCAAAATGTAATTTGAGTTTTGAAGAACTTGCTCCGCGAATTTTTTCATTTAACGCTCCTTACGGCGCTTGCGAAAGATGTTCCGGGCTCGGGGCTGACTTTGTAATAGACCCTGATTTAATCGTTCCTGATAGAAAAAAATCTTTAAAAGACTGGGCAATTTATCCCTGGTCAAAGACTTCTACGCAATATTATGATGATGTCTTAAAATCTGTTTGTTTACAATTTAATATTGATATGAATAAACCTTTTGAAGAATTGTCTGAAAAAGAACAGAAAATAATTCTTTACGGAAGCGATGATATTGTAAAATTTACAGTAATGCGTTTTGGAACACATCGTTATGAAACAAAGTACCGCAGATTTGACGGCGTAATTCCGTTTTTGGAAAAGCGTTATAATGAGTCAAACGGAGAATACTGGCGCGAAGAAATAGAAAAATATATGACGACAACCCCTTGTCCTGCATGTCATGGTGCGAGATTAAAACCTTTTCCGCTTGCTGTTAAAATTAAAGATAAAAATATTTATGAATTTACTTTGATGCCGATTGATGAAGAGTTGGAATTTATATCTGATTTGTATTTGGAATTGAGTGAGTTTCAAATGCATATTGCAAAACAGATATTAGATGAAATCAGGGCGCGTTTGAGATTTTTGAAAGATGTAGGGTTAAGTTATCTGGATCTGGCAAGGCGGGCAGGTACTTTATCCGGCGGGGAAGCGCAGCGAATAAGACTTGCAACTCAAATCGGAAGCGGTTTATCAGGAGTTTTGTACGTTCTTGATGAACCTTCAATCGGCCTTCACCAGAGGGATAATGACAGGCTTATTAAAACTCTTATAAAACTTCGCAATCTTGGAAATACTTTGATTGTGGTAGAGCATGATGAAGATACAATAAGAAATGCTGATTACATAGTTGATATAGGACCGAAAGCCGGTGTCAATGGTGGGAAAGTTATTGCATGCGGGACTGTTCAGGATATTATAGATGCAAAAAGCTCGATTACGGGAAAATATTTGAGCGGTGAAAAATATATTCCTATTCCTGAAAAAGTTAGAGAAGGCAACGGACATTTTCTTCATGTAAAAAATGCGCATATAAATAATTTAAAAAATATAGATGTTGATATTCCTCTAGGTAAGATAGTCTGCTTGACTGGAGTTTCAGGCTCAGGAAAGTCTTCTTTAATGCAGGATTTGATATATGAATATGCTCTGCATAAGCTTCGCGGGAATAAACCGAAGCCACAGGGAGTTGATGAAATTACAGGATTTGAAAATATAGATAAAATAATTGCAATAGACCAATCTCCGATTGGCAGAACACCTCGCTCAAATCCTGCAACATATACTGATTTATTTACTCACATAAGAGAATTATATTCAAAGACCAATGAAGCAAAATTGCGAGGATACAAGCCGGGAAGGTTCAGCTTTAACGTAAAAGGCGGAAGGTGTGAGGCTTGCAAAGGTGATGGTGTTATAAAAATCGAGATGAATTTTTTATCCGATGTATATGTAAAATGTGATGTTTGCAAGGGCAAGCGCTATAATCGTGAAACTCTTGAGGTTAAATATAAAGGTAAAACAATTTCGGATGTTCTTGATATGAGTGTTAAAGAAGCTCTGGAATTTTTTGACAGTATTCCGTCTATAAAAAATAAACTCCAAACTCTTAACGATGTGGGGCTTGATTATATGAAACTCGGTCAGAGTGCAACAACATTGTCCGGCGGAGAGGCTCAGAGAATTAAGCTTGCATCAGAGCTTAATAAACGTTCTACAGGGAAAACACTTTATCTCTTGGATGAACCGTCTGTAGGGCTTCACTGGTATGATTTGGATAAACTTATTAAAATTTTGCAGCAGCTTGCAGATCAAGGTAATACTGTTCTTGTTATTGAGCATAATCTTGATTTCATAAAAGTTGCAGATCATATTATAGACCTTGGTCCTGAAGGCGGTATAGGAGGCGGACAGGTGATAGCTCAAGGAACTCCGCTTGAAGTTGCCAAATGCAAAAAATCATACACAGGTCAATATCTTAAACCAATATTGACAAATAGCTCAAAATAATTTATCTTTTTGTTATGAAAAAGTTTTATTTATATATTTTGTTAATTTTATGTTTATTGTCTCAGCCTGTTTTTGCAAAGGCTGTACCTGTACAGGCTTTGGAAGATTTTACTACCGAAAAACCTTCCGAAACTATGTCTGTAAAGATTTTGGAAGATATTACCATTGATGAAAATCTTTCTTTTAAAAACGGTGATATTATTGAAGGGAAAATTGTTGATGTTAAAGATCCTAAACGTTTGAAAAGGGATGCAACATTTACTTTTGTACCATTAAGCTATCAAAATGAAACCGGTGAAAAAATAGAAATCCGTGGCTACTATCCTGCAAAATACACAACTAAAATAAATAAAGGCGAACTTGCAAAAAGTGCGGCACTTGGTGTCGGTAACTTTTTTGTAAAGGGGCTTTCAATGGGTTATAGTGCAGTTGAAGGTGCTGTTAAAAATGAAAAGGATAATCGTTTTAAATCAAGTGTAAACGCAGTTTATGAGGATTCTCCGTTTTCATACGTAGAAAAAGGTGGGCAAATTGTTATACAAAAAGATCAGCCATTTTATCTTAACTTTAAGTTAAAAGATGAACCTGATGAAGAAGATTTGCCAAATTATGAATATAAAGAGCTGGAAGGTGTTACAGTTCAGCCTGCAGAAGAAGCACGCGGTATAAGTGAAACTTCTGAATAACTTATATAACCGGTATATAAGAGTAATTGACGGATTTATTAAAATATGTTATTATCCACTTATAACAATCGGAGAAATGTATTAATGAAAAAGATATTATTTGCAATTGCATTATTAATGGGACTTACGGCTGTACCGGCTAATGCCAAAACAACTCCGGTACAAACTTTACAGGACTTTTCAATTGAAAAGCCTTCTGAAACTTTACTCATTAAAATTCTTTCAAACGTTCAGCTTAATAAAGATATAATGTTGCATGAAGGCTACTATGTACTTGGAAAAATTATGGATGTTTCTAATTCGACTTTTGTATTTATGCCTATAAAGTTTCAAAATTTTCATAACGAAGTTTATGATATTAACGGTAATTTCCCCGCTAAATTTTCCGGTATGTTAGATGCATCAAATAAAACTCCAAATCAAGGGATTATACCTAAGGATTCAAAATTTTTACTTGATTTTGTAATTGCAGAAGAACCTCAAAATAATGAAATTGGAGCAAAATACCAGAATGCCGGTACTCCTGAAGGTGGAATTTCATCTTTGGTTAATCAATCAGAATCTGTTATATATGATGGTTCAATTCCGCAGACAATGAAAGATTTTCCGGGTATTAAGTTAAATTCGTTTGACAATGGAAGCAATTTTAATATCCCTAAAAATTTGATTATTGAATCAGAACAAAAAGATAGTAATATAAATTCTTTAAAGTATTAAACTTCAACAGTTGCTTTTAAGTCTCCATTTCCTTGGAGGATAATTTCAGTTTCTTTGCCGTTTTCGGAGATAATTAAACGTGTTTTAGGAACATTATTTTCTACATAACGGATAATTTCTTTAACCTTTAAATCATTCATATATAATCCTTTCAAAGCTTGTATATTATATGATAACAGATTTTTTTTGAATTTCAACCCTCTGCGGAATTAAAAAACAAAAAAAATTTTTTTGTTATAATGTTAGTGGAGGTTATTTTTAGAAGTGTCGTTTGTTAGGAATAAAAGAAATATCTGGATTATTATAATTGCATTTTTTGTTATTATTACAATGTGTGTGCAGACTATTCCAAAGATGCAGTATTACACGGATATAAAAACAAATGATACAAAAAAACTTTTTGCTCTTATTAAAAAATATCCTTCTTATCCAGATGCATATTTGTTGCTTGCTGAGAAATACAAAAATACAAGTCCGGATGAGGCAGCTATTTTTTATAAAAAAGCTGCTGAAATAGTTAATAACCCTAATTTTACAGCAGCTATGGATGAAAATATTGCATCCATGTATATGAATGCTGGAAATATAATTTATGCAGCAAAGTACTATTCAAATCCTACTCTTATAAAATATAATATCGGTGCAAACTTAATGCTTGCAAATATTTTAACTATATGCGGAAGATTTGATCAGGCAATAGATGTTCTGGATAAGTTTGAAAAGAATACGTTTTTACCTGTTCTAAGTTCAGAGCCGGATACTTTTATACGAATGCGTTATGAGTTGTTTTATAAAATAATGTCTTTGGTAGATGATGGTTCTTCGTCAAAGAATGCTGTTTTACAAGCAAAAGCTAATGTATATTACCGTAAAGGTGAATACGACAGAGCACTTAATCTACTTAATCAATATATGATGGCTTCGGGTAATATTCCTGTATCTTTGTTATTGAAAATATATGTTGCTAAAGGTGATTTATATAGTGCAAAGAAATACTATATAATGCTTGATAAATATGGGAAAAATACCGGTACAATGGATGATTTTTCAAAGGGATTATATTCGCTTGCAATAAATGATTATTCAAATGCAAATAATACGTTTTCAAGAATGGTTCAAAAAGTTAATGCCGCATCAGCAGGTAAAGTGTATCGGGAGGAGTATGGCTGGTACGGATTAGGATTATTAAATATGCAAAATAAAAATTATAAAGAGGCTGCAAATTGCTTTAACAAAGCTTTAGAGATACTCCCTTACTCTTATAATACATCAGTAAAGCTTGCGGAATGTTATCGTAAAATAGGTGATTTAAAAAATTATAATAAATATAATCATAAAATTAAGGCTCTTTTAACATTTTAAAAGACCGATTAAAAAATCGGTCTTTCGTTTATATTAATTAAATTTTATGAGCAAAAATTTTTATCTAGCCTTTTACCTGATTCATAACTTCTTCTGCAAAGTTATCCTGACGTTTTTCGAGACCTTCTCCAAGCATATATCTTGTAAATGCTTTTACGATTAATTTACCTTCAATAAGCTGTCCTACAGTTACATCAGGATTTTTGATGAACGGCTGTTCTAACAATACTTTTCCTGATAAAAGTTTATTAACTCTGCCTTCAACAATTTTAGCTCTGATTTGTTCAGGTTTCTTTTGAAGATCTTCTTTACCCATTTCAATTTCAGTTTCATGGTCAATAACAGATTGAGGAATTTCATCTCTTGAAATGAACTCAGGAGCAGAAGATGCGATATGAAGGCAAATATCATTCATTAATTCTTCATCTTTTTTGTCGGTTTGAATTAATACACCGATTTTTCCGTTGTGGATGTAAGAAGCAGTATCTCCTTCATAGCGAACAAATCTTCTGAAAGTGATTTTTTCTCCGATAGAAGCGATTTTTTCTTTAATAATTTCAGAAATAACTTTTCCGCATTTCGGGCAAGTTGAAGTAAGTAAAGCGTCAACATCTGCAGGGTTTGTATTTGCAACAACTTCTGCTAAACAGTTTGTTAATTCTTTAAATTCTTCATTTTTTGCAACGAAGTCAGTTTCGCAGTTAACTTCAACCATAGCACCGCAGTCAGCCTGAATTGAAGATGCTACTAAACCTTCAGCAGCAATTCTTCCCATTTTTTTGTCAGCAGATGCAATACCTTTCTGGCGAAGAACTTCCATTGCTTTTTCCATATCTCCGTCAGTTTCAACAAGTGCTTTTTTAGCATCCATCATACCTGCACCTGTTTTGTCGCGGAGTTCTTTTACCATTTGAGCTGTAATGTTCATTATAATTCTCTCCTTTTTAGTGGTGAAATAGAGGAGAGAAAAATGTTTTCCCGCCCTCTATTTCGCTAAAGCTTAATTATTCTGCAGCTGTTTCTGTTTTTTCTTCTGAAACAGCAGTTTCTGCTGAAACGCCTGCATCTTCAGGTTTTATATCCTCAAGTTTTTTAGCATTTGCGTTAGCTTCTCTTAATTGTTTTCCTTCCAAAATAGCATCAGCCAATTTTGAAGTGATTAACTTAATAGAGCGGATAGCATCATCGTTACCAGGGATGATGTAGTTAATTCCGTCCGGATCAGCGTTTGTATCAGCCAGACAGATAACAGGAATATTAAGTTTGTTAGCTTCCTGAATAGCAATATCTTCTTTTTTCTGGTCAACTATAAAGATTAAATCAGGCAGACCTCTCATGTCTTTAATACCGCCAAGAGTTTTGCTTAATTTACCTAATTCTCTGTTCAATTTAGCGATTTCTTTTTTAGGTAATTTTTCAGCGTGACCGGAATTCATGAAGTCTTCCAATTCTCTTAATTTGTTAACGCGTCCTCTGATTGTTTCGAAGTTAGTAAGCATACCGCCTAACCATCTTCTGTTAATATAATAAGCGCCTGATCTTACTGCTTCTTCAGCAACAACTTCAGCAGCTTGTTTTTTTGTACCTACGAATAAGATATTTTTGTTTCTTGCAGCAAATTCTCTGACAACTGCATAAGCTTCGTCAAGTAAATCTGTAGTTTTGCGCAAATCTAATACATAAATACCATTTCTTGCACCGTAAATATACGGTTTCATTTTAGGGTTCCATCTTTGGGTCTGGTGTCCGAAATGTACACCTGCTTCCAAAAGTTCAATCATAGATGCTACCGGCATCGTTTTTCTCCTTTATTTTAACTTGTTGTACTACGGGTTATACTGTCTCATTTTTAAATTAATCAAAAACTAGGGCAAAACCTATCAGACTAGTGTAACCATTATTAATGATAATACAAACATGCCTTAATGCAAATTAATATATAGTTTTATTACATTTTTATATCTGCGTGCATTGCAAAAAAAAAAAAACGGACTTTCTATCAAGATAGATTGCCCGGTATTTCATTTCTGAAACAAAAAGGATTTACATTAACTTATATTGTGTTAAGTCTAGTATTCAATGCCCTGTCTTGCCATAACACCTGTATCAAAATAGTGTTTGATAGGCTTCATTTCTGTTACAAGATGAGCCATTGCTTTTAACTCAGGATGTGCATAACGTCCTGTTAATACAATTTCAAGATTTTCAGGTTTATGAAGTAATGCTTCTTTAACATCCGAAACTTTAATCATATTCATAGCTGTACAAATATTGATTTCGTCAAGAATAATCAACTGGTATTCTCCTGAATTAATTGCCTTTTTCGCAAACTCCCAGCCTCTTTTAGCTTCTTTAAAATCTTCCATACAAACATTGTGTGAGTAACAAACTCTATCCATTCCGAATTGTACAACATCTAAATTTGGCAGGAATTTTGAAGAAGAAACGATTTCTCCGTAAGAAGTTGCACTATCACCTTTTGTAAATTGTATAATAAGAACCTTCCAGCCGTGTCCCAGAGCTCTTAGAGCTAATCCGAGAGATGCGGTTGTTTTACCTTTGCCGTCTCCGGTATAAATTTGAATATAACCATGTTCTAGCACGACTCACTACCTCCAAATAAACTGATAAGTTCCTCTACCCTTATTTTAACGAATTTCACTCACTTCTTAATCGTTCTAAAGGTTGATAATTTTCCCGAGCAGAAGATGGATAAATGTATCTATCCCCGCTCCCAAGATTTGTATATTCATAATAGAATTAAATTTAAAAAAAATAAATAACTTTATAACAATCCATGCCAATCTTTTTACAATTAATTTTTTATCAAATCTTAAGAAGGGCTATTTGTCAAAGTCTTTACTGAAAATTTTTATCAGTAAAAAATTTACATAATTTTTGTAAAGTAAATGTTAAAAATACTTGCATAATTTAGAGAAGGTCTATTTATAGTAATTCATGGCATATTTTTGTTATTAATGTTGTTAATATTAATTTTTGAATTTTTTATAAAAAATACGGGTATAATAAAATTAGGTCGATATTTTTTTGTTAACTTATGTAACAAAAGCTGGCAATCTTGAAATTCCTTAATTTTCAAAGTGTTTATATGTTTAAGAGTATAAAAACGAGAAGAGATCATGAGCAGTATCAATAAACCCGGATTGGCAAAATTGAATACGCAGACAAAACTCGGCAGTGCGTCTTTTAAATCGTCGACGGCCAGTAAGCTTGCGACGACAAAATTAAATTCGGGTATAAGTTATGGTATCATGGCGCAGCGTTCAAAAGTCGGTACAGGAGCAATATTTAATGTTAAACGGTATAATAGTGAATCTATAAGTGCTCAAAGACATGCCTTAAATGATAACAGAGTTGTATTGCGTAATAATAATTTTGTAGCTGCACCTGCGGCTCATAATTGTTCAGGCAGTAATGCAATGAATAAATATGCTGCGGCTCTTGCTGTTACTGGAATGCTTGCAAAAACTTTAGGTTCTCTAACTGCAGCTAAAGCTTCAGGTAGTACTTCAGCAGCCAATACAGTATCTCAAAATGGTGCTGCGGGAGTTATAAATGATCTTGCTTCCGCTAAAAATTCTGCTGATATTCAAAAAGGTTTGGATAAAGTTGCAACAGAAATTACAAATTATGAAACAAAAATTGCAAAAGCAGAAGAAACAATTGCAAGTGAGACTAAGCTGAAAACAGAAAATGAAACAAAACTCAAAGATACGGAAACTCAAATATCAAGTGAAAAACAAAATATAACTAAGATGGAAGGAACTATAACAAAACTTGAAAGTTCTCTTCAAAATGATAAAATGACTTTGAGTTCATTAAAATCACAGTTAAGTACAAGCGGTGATCTGGGTAAAATGGCGTTAGAGACGCAAATAGCTGAACTTGAGGCTAAAATTGCACAAGAAGAGCAGCAGCTTACAGAGGCAAAAAATTCTAAGCAACAGTCTGAAAATAATATAAAAAATAATTTAGAGCCAACTAAAGAACAGTTGACTAAAGATATTGCAACCTGTGATAAGAATATTCAGGAGGCAGAAGCGGAAAAGAATTCTTCAACAAGTAAGAAAGAACAACTCCAGGAAGCTCAGACCAAGTATACTAAAAAACTTTCTGAAGCACAAAACAAAGAATCTAAAGAGTTATCAAAACTTAGAACAGAGTTAGCTAATTATGCTAAAGAATTCAGTGAGACATCAGATGCCGGAAAGAAAAATAAAATATCAGAAAAATACACGGAAAAAGCAAAAGAATATAATGAAATGATACGTTCATCAACAGTTAGCGGTCATACTGAAGTTAGTATTGATTTGAACAATTTATAACATATCGTAACATTATACTTTACTTTTAATTATATGTAATTTATAATAAATACAAAGACAGTATTGTCATTAAAAAAGAACGGGAACCCCCGTTCTTTTTTATCATTATAAAAGGGTAAGGTATGGTAAAACAAGAAATTAACAGGCATGATATTTTAGAAAAGATTACACCGTTAATCGAAAATACTGCCATGCGTTTCGGGTATATTCCTATAGAAATAGAATTTGTAAAAGAAAATCACAGATGGTTTTTGAGAATTTACCTTTATTCAAAGGACAAAGAGGTTACTCTGGATGACTGTGAAAGGGTTACAAGAAGTCTTTCAGACTTCCTTGATGAACTTATACCCGTCAAATATTATCTTGAAGTTTCTTCGCCGGGATTGGAAAGAAAATTTAAGTCGGAAAAAGAATTCGTAATATTTAACGGCAGAAGAATAAGTTTAAAACTTAAAACGCCTCTAGAAGGTGAAACTGAGAAGATATTTAAGGGAGAAATTCTTGATTATGACGATGTAAACGGCCTGAAATTCTTTAGATTTGATGACGGGCAGGAATTGCAAATCCCTAAAAATAATATACAATCTGCAAAATTATATATAGATTAATAATGAAATGAAAGGATAAAAAAATGATTAAAATAGGAACAGCACTTTTTGAAGCTTGTGAAGAATTGGAAAGAGAAAGAGGTATTTCCAAAGAAGTATTAATTGCATCTTTATGTGATGCAATGGTCGCAGCTTATAAAAAACATATGCATATTAAAGAAGCAACTAATATTGAAGCTATTTTGGATGAACAATCCGGTGAAATTGGTGTATTCAGAACAAAATTAGTTGTTGATAATGTTGAGGATCCCGATACCCAGATTACTCTGGCTGATGCAAAAGAAATTGCAGAAGATGTTGAAACCGGAGATGAAATTAAAATAGAAGTTACTCCGGAACAATTCGGACGTATTGCGGCACAATCTGCTAAACAGGTTATTACACAGCGTATTAGAGAAGCTGAAAGAAATCTTGTTTTACAGGAATTTATGGATAAAAAAGGCACTTTGACTACAGGTATTATCCAGAGGGTTGAAAATCGTAATGTAATAGTAAATATTGGTAAAACAGATGCGATAATGCCTCAGAAAGAACAAATTCCCGGTGAATACTATAAACCCGGCAACAGAATTAGAGTTTTCGTTCTTAACGTAAAAGAAACCACAAGGCTGCCTCAGGTAATTGTATCTCATGCGCATGCAGAAATTGTCAGAGAGCTGTTTGAACTTGAAGTTCCTGAAATTGAGGACGGAATTGTTGAGATTAAATCAATTTCGCGTGAAGCAGGCTACAGAACCAAAATTGCAGTATGGTCAAATGACCCTGAAGTTGATAGCGTAGGAGCCTGCATAGGACCACGAGGTTCAAGAATTCAGACAATTGTATCCGAGTTGAAAAACGAAAAAATTGATATCGTAAGATATTCTGAAGACCCTGTAGAATATATTGTTAATGCATTATCTCCTGCAAGGGTTGTATCAGTGGATATTCTGGCAGATGATGAGTACGCTCATGAAGCTATGGTTGTTGTTCCTGACGACCAGCTAAGCCTTGCAATCGGCCGTGAAGGTCAGAATGTAAGACTTGCTCATAAATTGACAGGCTGGAAAATCGATATCAAGAGTGTTTCTCAAATGGAAAGGGCTGAAGCTCAGAATATAAGCAATTATGAAGAAGCTCCTGACGAAATTTCAGATGATACTGTTGAAGAAGTTGATGAACTTCAACAGGAAATTGAAGAAGAAATGAATCAGCAGGCTCTTGATGAAGAAGATTTTCAAACGGAAGAAGCCTCTGAAGAAAACGGAGACATTGAAGAATAAATACAAAATTTTATAGCAAAAAAGGGGCTGAAAGCATGCAGCCCCTTTTTTATCGGTTGACAAAAAATATTGAGCAAATATTATATATAATATGGCTTAAAATACCAAATTAGTATTGTAGTATAAGTAGAAAAAAGGAGATTAATCTCATGGCTAGAGAAAAGTACGAACGTACCAAACCGCACGTTAACATCGGTACTATTGGGCACGTTGATCACGGTAAAACAACATTGACTGCAGCTATTACTGCTGTTTTGGCTGCTGCAGGACAAGCTGCATTGAAAAAGTTTGATGAAATTGATGCAGCTCCTGAAGAAAAAGCAAGAGGTATTACTATCTCTACTGCTCACGTAGAATATGAAACAGCTGCTAGACACTATGCTCACGTTGACTGCCCGGGCCACGCTGACTATGTTAAAAACATGATTACAGGTGCTGCTCAAATGGATGGTGCAATCCTTGTAGTTGCAGCTACTGATGGTGCTATGCCTCAGACTCGTGAACACATTCTGTTAGCACGTCAGGTTGGTGTTCCTAACCTTGTAGTATTCTTGAATAAATGCGATATGGTTGATGACCCTGAATTGTTAGAATTAGTTGAAATGGAAGTTAGAGAACTTCTTTCTTCATACGAATTTGACGGTGACAATATTCCGTTTATCCACGGTTCTGCTTTGAAAGCTCTTGAAGCTGCTCAAGCTAATCCAAAAATTCAACGTGGTGAAGATAAATGGGTTGATAAAATCTGGGAATTAATGGATGCTATCGATTCTTACTTCCCAACTCCGGAACGTGATTTGGACAAACCGTTCTTGATGCCTGTTGAAGACGTATTCTCTATCACCGGTCGTGGTACTGTTGCTACAGGCCGTGTAGAACGTGGTATTGTTAAAGTTGGTGACGAAGTTGAATTAGTTGGTTTAGGCGAAACTAAGAAAACTACTGTTACTGGTGTTGAAATGTTCAGAAAATCTCTTGACCAAGGTCAAGCTGGTGATAACATCGGTGCTTTATTACGTGGTATCGATAAAACTGAAATTCAACGCGGTCAAGTACTTGCTAAACCGGGTACAATTCATCCTCACACAAAATTCACGGCTAACGTTTACGTATTGACTAAAGAAGAAGGCGGACGTCATACTCCATTCTTCCCTGGTTACAGACCTCAGTTCTACATCAGAACAACTGACGTAACCGGTTCTATCAAATTTGACGGTCAAATGGTAATGCCTGGCGACAACGTTGTAATGGAAGTTGAACTTATTGCTCCTGTTGCAATTGAAGAAGGTATGAGATTTGCTATCCGTGAAGGCGGCCACACTGTTGGTGCTGGTGTTGTTGACAAAATTATTGAATAATAATTTTATAATTGTCACAAGTTAGATTAATTGAAAAACGAGCTTAGCAATAGGCTCGTTTTTTATATATGGTACTTACAAAAAGGTCTGCTATAAATTAGCAGACCTTTACAATTCTTTTTCCCCTATAAAATTTTTCCTTTTATCCTTAAAATAATCTCGACCTTGACCTTATTGAGAATAATTATTTAACAGCTTGAAGTGATTGAAATTTTGTTGCATCTTTTGTTTTCTGTAGATATTTAACTAAAGATTTTGCAACTAATTCCGAGCGTTTTTTGTTTTCTCTGTCTAAGATTTCGAAGTATTCGTCGAGTGATGACATAATGTAATCTGTATTTTCCATTTCTTTTCCCCTTTTATAATTTTATTATATCCAAAACTTTTTTTTATTTCCAGTTAGTTTATTTTAACTTAGCAGTGCATCTAATATTTCTGCGTTTTGTGCTGCTTTTTTGGAGTTTCTAATCTGATTTCTGTACATATAAGTTCTGAGTGCTTCTCTGATTAATTCTGAACGTGTACGATTTTCATTTCCTGCAACTTTATCAATTTCATCTAGAAATCTTTCAGGCATTGATATTAAAACTCTAGCCATATTGTTACTCCTTTTTGTTTTCCCTTTGTAATTCCCCTTGTATATATATAAAGGAAATTATTAATTAAAAATTGCGCAAAGTGTATATATTTTTTATTAAACTTGTAATAAAACTTAATATATCTTTTCTAAAACCTTCGTACGTAATAGTTTATGTCATTTTTTAATTCAAGTTTTATCTGTAGAAATTCTTCAATATTTTTTAGTTTGGAAATAATTTTTGCTGTTTTTTCTCTAATGGTATATTCTTGAATATCTTTTGTCTGTTCTAAGATTGCAAGCAGAATTTTATCATCAATACATTCGATAAATTCGTAAATGGTTTCAAGATACCAGTATAGTTTAAAAACTTCTTTATTAATTTTGTATTTACCATCCTGAAAATCAAAGTTTTTAATTGGTTCTATTAGGTTTAATGTTCTGTTGGTGAGCATTTTACAAAATTTATCCGAAAATTTTCTATTGTTTTTAAGGCATTTTACAGCTTCAATTGTATTTCTGCAGATATTACCGTTTATATCTATTATTGCGTCCAGTATGATTTCGCTGTAAGCCTCAAACAATGCTGGGTTGGCCGGAATAAATTCTTTAAGTCTGAAAGATACAGCTTCTCTGATTTTGCCATCACAACCGGTAAGGTTTTGTATAAAGATTTTAGCTTCATCTTCTGTATTTATACTGTTAAGTTTAAGTGCTGCTGCTTGTTTTTCAGCGACAGATCCATGTTTTAAAAGTTCTATGAGATATTCATGTGAATATGAATTTTCATATATATTTAAAGCTTTATTAAAATCATTATTGTATTTTTCAGTAAGACTGCTGTTCAAATTATGCTCCTGAGTTCGATATATCAATAATATAACATAAACTACAATGTTTTTTTAAGGTAAAATAGTTTTAATGTATGATATAAATTTCAGCCGGTAGATTATAATAGTTTCAGGAGAATATTTATGAAAGAATTAATTGCATTTTTTAAAGACATATTTATGATAAGCGATGAAAATTCAAAAGTAAAAATAGGTTTATCGCAGTTTAAGAAAGAAGATATTCAGGAGAAAAAAAAGCCTAAAAAAGTTTCAAAAATTCAAAAAGAAGTCAAACTATCTGATTTAATGAGGCGCAGTGCATAATCTTGAAAAGTAATCACATAAATGTTATAATTAATAAATAAACAGATAATTTTACAGGAGGGAAGGATTATGAAAAATATTAGTTCAAGATGTATGTCTGGTATTGATGTATCCTCCCGTGCTTTGCTCGGGGGGGGGGCGATTTAGGGCTCTCTGAGAGGGAATTGTGCACTATTCATGAACGAAATGGTTCTATAAAAAATGGTTTTACTCTCGCAGAGGTTCTTATAACATTAGGAATAATAGGTATTGTTGCTGCCTTAACAATGCCTGTTTTAATGTCAAATCATCGTAAAAATGTTGCTCTGACTAAACTAAAAAAAGCTTATTCAGAAATTTCTCAGGCTTTTAAAATGGCGGAATTAGAGCATGGTTCTTGTGAATACTGGGATTATGGGACAGCATTTGATGGTGACTCTGCTGTTAATTTTATGAATACCTATCTGGTTCCTTATATGAATGTTGTAAAAAATTGCGGGAAAGGTACCGGATGTTGGAATGGTGATGCATATTCAATCAGCGGAATAAGAAATGGGACATACGGTGATAATAGTACAGCTACTGCGAAAATTATAGTAAACTCCGGATATTCAATAGGAGTTACCTCAGGCGGAGACTATGTTACTATTCAGATAAATTTAAATGGCCCTAAAGGGGCTGACAAAGCTGTTATGGGAAAAGAATTATTCTTTGGAGGTTTAATTCCAACAAATGAGCAATTTCCATGTCAGTTTTTCGGGCATGGTTTAAACCACAGTGAAGATGATCTAGTTAACGGAGATATGGGATGTTCAGATAACGGTACAAGGGGAGCTGGTATGAACTGTTTAGGGTTAATAATTCATGATGGATGGCGGATAAGGGACGGATATCCTGTAAGATTTTAATATTCAATCCCTTTTCTTGCTGCAATTCCTGTATCCCAGTAATGCTTTACGGGTTTGATTTCAGAGACAAGGTGGGCAATATCTATGATTTCCTGCCTTGCATTTCTGCCTGTTAATACAATCTCCATTTCTTCCGGTTTATTTTTAAGTATGTTCAACATTTCATTGAGATCAATAAAACCTAAATCAATTGCGATGTTTGCTTCATCTAGAATTATAAGGTTATATTTATCTTTCTTTATTGCCTTTTTTGCAAGTTCCCATCCTTTTTTAATTTCTGCGGCGTCATTATCTGTTTTATTATCAGAGTAAACAATCCTGTCTAGACCGGCTTGAACAATAGTGAGATTTTTGGCTATTTCAGGCGAAAGGTTTCTGAATGAGTTAAGTTCTCCATAATCATCCCCACCCTTTGTAAACATTACAATAAGAACTTTCCAGCACCGTCCGAGTGCACGCATGGCAAGTCCGAGTGAAGCAGTTGTTTTGCCTTTCCCGTTACCTGTATATACCTGAATGTAGCCATGTTTTGCCCATTGTGGGTTTATTAAATTATTATTTTCGCATTTGTCCATCATTTGTATTTATTATATATGAAAAAGTGATTAAGTAAAATTCACTTGCTGGTTGAATTTTTTGTATAAATTGATTATAATATAATATAGGTATAAAAAATATAAGATAGGAGTTGTATATAATGAGAGTAAGCAAGAAGTTCGGGGGGGGGGCGATTTAGCCGCTACTGGTTGGTTTGTAACATGGAAGTCTAATCATTTATGGGGCTATGATAAATTTGTTTTTGCGTTTACCCTTGCAGAAGTTCTGGTAACACTTGGAATAATAGGCATAGTTGTTGCACTGACAATGCCTTCGCTAGTCACAAATTATCAACGCAGGGTTTTGGAACAGCAGTTTAAGAAAACATATTCAACTTTAAAGAATGCTGAATTACGAGCGATTATTGATTTTGGAGATACAGTGGACTGGGATTATAAAGATGCAGAGAGTCTTATAAAGACTTATTATGTCCCATATTTAAATGTTATTAATGATACTGGCGAAAATATGCTTGATTATAATGTTAAAAATATTGATGGTGATGATCTTGGCAAGTGGATTAATAACAGAATAGATACTGATGGTTTTATTTATTTGTCTGACGGTCAAACAATTAAATATTGGTCAAACAACCAATTTATTGTATTTACTGTTGATGTTAACGGGGCCAAAGGCCCAAATACTTATGGAAAAGATATATGGGATTTTGAACTTCTCTGGGATGCTCCAAAAAGGTTAACTCCAAAAGGGTTAACTAATATTAATAATGGTGCAGATTATTCATATTATTATGAGGATAGATGTAAGAATTATACTCTTGGTAATGGAACGGGCTGCTTCTGTGCCAGATTATTTATGTATAACGGTTCAAAATTTGGTGGCAAATATCCATGGTAGTTATTGATAATCTTATTATTTAGTATATATTAATATTATGATAAGTAAAGAGGAATTACGGAGCAGGGCTAAGAGTATAAGAAAAACTCTGGATCTTCAGGCA
Source organism: Candidatus Gastranaerophilales bacterium (assembly GCA_944325005.1). GTDB lineage: Bacteria > Cyanobacteriota > Vampirovibrionia > Gastranaerophilales > Gastranaerophilaceae > Stercorousia. The sequence continues at coordinate 46,898 of CALUYO010000012.1, forward strand.
ATAAGTGAGCTTGCTGTTTTAAAAATTAAACAATTAAAGATTTATAAGTCTGCAAAAAATGTTTTGATTTTTTATCCTAAAAAGTATGAAATTAGTCTTTTAGATTTGCTGGACGATGATAAAAATTTTTATCTACCTAAAGTTTCCGGAAATAATTTGCTTGTTTGCCCTTTTAGAGCAGGGGATATACTTAAGAAATCTGCATTTAACATAAGTGAGCCTTGTTCTAACCCTGCAGATCCCTCCATTTTGGATCTGGTTATAGTGCCTGCGCTTATGGCGGATACAGAAGGATATAGATTAGGATACGGAGGAGGATTTTACGACAGGTTTTTATCAGCTTATCCTTATTTAAAAACAATTTTGCCTGTCCCAAAAGATTTATTTTTTGAAAAATTGCCTCATGATAAATTTGATAAAAAGGCTGATATAATTATTTGCTGCTAAAAAGGAGTCCGCAATTGAGCGAACTCCTTACAGGTTAGTTAAGGATAGGATTTTATAAAATAAATTAAGGGGTTTGTTTTAATTAAGCGAACGTGTATTCAGGCTTCATTGTTTTTACTGCTGAATCTTCACCCTGCTTACAAGCTTCATATTCCTGTTCTAACATTTTCAGCTGCGTTTCAAGTTTTGCCTTTTCTTGTTGAATTTGTTTTTCTTGTTCATTGAGAAGTTTTGCTTCCTGTTTTCCCATTCTTTCACGTTCTTGATCATAAAGATTTTTAAAGATCCACTGCTGATACATTGCCTGCATATTAGGATCTTGCATTTGTTGCATTTGCATAGCTATCATAGGCTGCATCATGCCGAATTTTTGTTGCGCACCGAATAATGCTCCGTTATGAGCATATTGCATATACATCATTTGACGACCGAACATCGAACTCGGGGTATTCATCATATCGCTCATTGATACAGAACCATCTGCTATATTCGCCGCGTATTGCTGCAGATCTGATAGCTTTCTGGTCAGGTTCATCAAACGATATTGAATGTCGTTCTTCTGACGCATAATCTCTAATTTTCGGTATGCGAAAATTAATAGACCCATTGTAGTTTCTCCTACCTTAAATTGTTAAACTAACCTTTTTAACCTTACATTAATATAAAAACATGCAACTCCTTAGAATTGCATGTTTTTATATTATTTGTTAACTTTTGTAACATTTATCTGTTTTCTCTGGTAATAACTTTATCTATAAGACCATATTCCAGAGCCTGCTGTGCTGTCAGGAAGTGGTCTCGTTCACAGTCTTCCTTAACTTTTTCTATAGGTTGGCCGGAATTTTCTGCTATAATACCAATTAACATATCTTTCATTCGCAGAATTTCTTTTGCTTCAATTTCGATATCGGTAGCCTGTCCCTTTGCACCTCCAAGAGGCTGGTGTATCATTACTCTTGAATTTGGCAGAGCCATCCTTTTACCTTTTGTACCTGAACACAAAAGAAATGCGCCCATTGATGCTGCATCTCCGAGACAAATTGTTGACACATCAGATTTTATCAACTGCATTGTATCGTAAATTGCCATACCGGCAGTGATTACACCACCAGGGCTGTTAATATAAAGCATGATATCTTTTTCTGAGTTTTCGCTGTCCAGCAGCAAAAGCTGAGCAACAACAGAATTTGCAACATCATCATCAATTTCTGTCCCTAAGAATATAATTCTTTCTCTCAGTAAACGTGAGAAGATGTCAAAAGAACGCTCTCCTCTTGATGATGCTTCAATAACAGTGGGTACGTAACCCATTATTTTCATATAAGTTTCCTGATCCATTTTTCTCTCCTATATAATATATATATTATATTACAAAAATAAAGTCCATACTATTAAAGCATTAAATTGAAATATTAACAAATGTAAAGAATTATATTCTTCCTGAAATCCGACTTTCCCTGATTTGTTTATATATATAAGAGAAGTAAAACAAGAGGACGAGAGAGATGGCAATTTCAAATATTCATGAAACATTGTTAATGTATACAAAGCAAAAATCGTTAATTAATGATAAGCTTACAACAAATTCAATGAATTTATTGAATGCGACGAAGCAAAATGCCGAAAATCAGGCAAAATATAATGATAATATTGATAATATTTATTACAATTATTATGAAGATGATCCTGAAACATATGAATTGTTAACAGAACAGCTGGAACAAGATCATGAATTGGAACTTGCTAATCTTAATTCCTGGGAGCAGGAATTAGAGTTAGAAAAGAATAATCTTGAAACGCAGTTAAATGAAATAACTACATTTGAAACAACATGGACTAAACTATTACAGACTAATATTAAAAATGACTTTTCATACGGAGGTGTATCACAGTAATTTAAACACTTTAATAACTGTTTTGATAAAAAGCAGCTTTACCGCTGCTTTTTTGGTGTATTATATATGTATGCTTGATAATGGAGAAAAACTTGGTGCGTTTATAGTTCCGACAGGTATCGGAGCATCAATCGGCGGCTATGCCGGAGATGCAAGCTCGTATGCCGCGAAATTTTCAGAAATATCAAAACTTATTGTAAATCCTAATGTTGTTAATGCAGGAGGTTTTTCTGGAATTAATGATAATATGTTTTATGTAGAGGGATATTCTATTGATGAATTTTTCAAGGGTAACTTAAATTTAATCACATCAAAACATAATAAGATAGGAATTGTTTTTGACAGGGCTATTCCAAAAGATGTTTTAAATGTTCATATTAATACGATAAATGCCGTAAAATGTGTATATGGTATAAATATTTCTGATTGGACTGTTACAGATGAAGATGCAGGGGTTGGTTTTAAAATTGAAGGTAACGGCATTTCGACAGGCAGTATAAAGAATATAGAAACACTTTTAAATTCTGCTAAAGAGCTTTTAGCCCGTGGATGTAATGCAATTGCAGTTGTTTGCCTGTTTGACGAACCGGAAGAAGATAATCCGGATTATTCACATGGAATAGGTACAGATCCGGTTGGTGGTGTTGAGGCTATAATATCTCACTATATTTCTAAAGAGCTTAAAGTCCCTTGTGCGCATTCCCCGGCATTTGCCGACTATCACATTTATCCTGAACTTGTTGATATACGCGCAGCAGCCGAGTATATTACACCTACATTTCTTCCATGTATTCTTCTCGGGCTCAATAATGCTCCGCTTTTAAGCAAAAAACACGGGATAGCTGTTTCAAATTTGGATTATCTTATTATGCCTTATGATGCTTTAGGCTCTACTCCGGTATTTGAAGCGGTTAAACGGGAAATAAAAGTTTTCGCGGTTAAAGAAAATACTACAGCATTAAATGTTACTGCAAATAAAATCAGCGCTTCAATTATTGAGGTCCAAGATTATGAGAGCTGCCTGAATTTAATTCTTGATTAGATATTTTTAAGTTCGGGTAAATCCTTAAGTTTATAAAAAAGTTCAGAAGCCATTTTGAAGTTTTCCGGATTAGAACTTACATAAAATTTTTCATATTCAAATTTATCATTTAATAAATTATTTTTTTCTAAATCTTTTTTTATATTTTCGGCGAAATATATTGAAGGATCTATAAATTTATCTTCAGGTAAAAATCTTTTTAAAATATCTGTTAAATAAGGATAATGAGTACAGGCAAGAATGATTTTATCCGGTGAAAATTCCTGCATGACATCTAAAATTTTGCTTACCTGTAATATACTTTGAGGCTGGTTTATCCGGTGTTCTTCAACAATTCTTACCCAATCCGGAGCTGCAAGTTCAAAGACTTTTATATCGGGGTTATATTTTTTTATTTCTTTTAAATAAGCATGTGAATTAATAGTTGCAGGAGTCCCAATAATCCCTAGCTTATGAACTTTATCAAGTCTTGCTATTGTAGAACAAACTGATTGAATTATTGGATATATCTTAAAATTGTAGTTATTCTTTAACTTTTCATAAGTAACTGCTGATGTTGTGTTGCATGCCATTACGACAGCTTTTGCCTTTTTTTCTTCAAAAAATTTAAAAATCTTATCTGCAAACTCGATAAGCTGAGCTTCAGTTTTTTCTCCATACGGCATATTCTTTGTATCACCAAAATAGAGATAATTTTCATCAGGTAGCAGCTTCTTAACCTTTGAAAATACTGTTAATCCGCCTACACCTGAATCAAAAAAAGCTATTGGTCTTTTGTTATTATTTGTATTGCTTAAAATAATTCTGTACTCCGTCTGCTATTGCCTTTGCAGTTGCCTGTTTTCTTTTCTCACCAACCAGCTGCGCTCTTTCTCCGCTATTTGAGATAAAGCCTATTTCGACTAAAATCGCAGGCACTGTAGTATGATTTATAACATAAAATTTCGATTTAAACAATCCGCGGTTAGGTGATTGTATTGCACTGGCAAGAGAAGAATGTACTGTTTGGGCGAGTGTCATACTTTCCTGATGATAGTAATGTGTCTCAACTCCGGTAATTTCCGGTCTAACACTTGAATTTACATGAATACTTACAAATATGTCTGGATTATTGTTTTCACTTATGTCCACTCGTTCTTGAAGTGAAACATAAGTATCATCAGGTCTTGTCATAATAACCTGATAGCCTTTTTGTTTCAGTAGTTTTTCTACGCGTTTTGCAACATCCAGAGTTATGTCTTTTTCGTAAATACCTCCACTGGTTGCTCCGACATCTTTGCCGCCATGACCTGCATCAATTACTACTTTTTTATTATCATCAGATGCCTTTTTATTATCTGCTGGGTTGAATATTATTGATGGCGGAATTGTTACCTTTTCTTGAGTTTTCTTTCTGGCCTCTTTAATTTTTATTTTTATACTTCTTCCATCGGCTCCAAGGTAAGTGCTTACCATGGCATCCTGTTCTACAGGTATAGTGAGCTTTAAACCTATTTGGGGCATTAAAGATATTTGAGCATTATTAAATAGTGTGTTTTTATATGCTGCTTTAAAGTTTTCATCATGGTATTTTGAAACATTATAGAGATAAAGTATAACTTTATCCTGATAACGGTCTATACCATGAACTATTGGTGCATCAAATTTTAACATCATTGATTCTGTTAAAGGATCATTTTTTTCTTTATTGTATGCTATTACATTACTGCTATTATTATATAATGTTGAATTGTTTGTTTTCTGGTAATTTGCAATTATTAAAGATTGATTATCACTGGAATATATCGGGATATAATTACTTACATCTTCAGTTGTAATTACTATTCGGGCTTTATTAACCGAAAATTGTCCGACTTTTACCGTTTCTGTTTCACTTATACGATATTCTTTATTTCTTATTTTCATATCAACAAGTGTATTTGGTAAATCATAAATAATTCTTGACGGATTTGTTAAAATCATCGGTCTTTCAATGGTAACAGCTCCAAAACCGTTGATTAAAACTCCTGTCGGCTTTGGGGTAATATTATTAAGGTAATATTTAGTATTAAGTTTTAATTCTTTTCTGGCTAAAATTTGTTCAGCCTGAGTGTTAAAAGCATCCTGTATCTGATCTGCAATTGTATCATTTTGTGAAGGAACAGGCATCATTATTGTAAGATATTCATAAAAATCACTTGAGGAAGAGTGTTCATCCCTGAATGTATTATGGAAATATTCATTGTCACACATATTTCCGTCTTTGAATTTAATAATTATATTATTTTTTATTCGTAAGAATTTAATGTTATCAGGGTTATAGTCATTATCAAAATACATAACAACTCTTACAACATTCGGATTTATTGAAAATTGGTTTATTTTAATTTCTTTAATATCTGAACTCTGGAATTTCCAGTCTTGCTTCGGAAATGTAATAATTGATGAGTCAATGTCAAAATATGCTCTTGACGGATTCTCCATTTTAATAAGTTTTATATTGGGCAGAACTGCGCCTGCCGGAGTATCTTGGCCTGATAGTACTATTATAGAGTTTGACGTGTCAAAATTTGCTGAAGTGAATTTATAAAGTTCTTCAGCACAAGCTCTCTGGACAAATGTAAATATTGCAATAATTAGTATTGTAAAAAAAGTAAGTATTTTTTTCATATATATAAATCCTACCCATTATTATTATATAACGGGCAAGAAAAGCTATCAAATTGTAACAATATTATTCATCAAGTAAATGATTTTTGATAGCTATATATACGGCATTAGTCCTATTTTTAGCATGCAATTTTCTTATAATAGAACTGATATGCGCTTTAACAGTATGTATACTGACAAAAATAATTTCACTAATTTCGCTGTTTCCATAACCTTTTGTAATTAACCTTAAAACAGCCACTTCTCTTTCTGTTAATCTTTCCATAATCTTACCTCACAGAATAAGCATAACATATTGAAACATAAAAAGATTAATTATATTACCGTTTTTATTTTTTGATAAAAAACTTGAAAATAAATCTTTTTTTGTTAATATATAACTTGTAACAATGACCTTTTTAGTCAAAATATGCGTGTGTAGCTCAGTTGGATAGAGCGTTTGGCTACGAACCAAAAGGTCGGGGGTTCGAATCCCTCCACGCGTAAGGTTTGAAACAAAGCAGCGATAAGACTTTTGAACTTATCGCTGTTTTGTTATAAGTTTAAAATTTTATAGTTTTGGGTGACATTTGGGTGACAAGTAGCATAATTACGCCAACTACAACTTTTTTGAGTGATTTAGTCGGAAGTGAATCAAATATCGGTTGGGCATGTTCGCCCAACGACACTAAATATTAGCCGTCGGAAGTTGTTTGATTATACCAAAATCAAACTGGACGAAAACGGACTTTATTAGGACATAAAGTTACAAAGAACATTTTGAAATTAGGTTGAAACTAAACAAAAATCAAAGTTTTATCGTTGGGCT
>CALUYO010000013.1 GCA_944325005.1 Candidatus Gastranaerophilales bacterium
ATCGCGCCCTGAAGGACTCGAACCCTCGACATCCGGTTTTGGAGACCGACGTTCTACCAACTGAACTAAGGACGCAAGTGCCGTAGTCTTGTGGATACGGCTCTTCCCGATAGTTCGGTTACTTAGTTTCTTTGTGATTAGTGTGTTTTTTGCAAGTCGGACAATATTTGCTCAACTCTAATCTTTCTTTAATATTTTTTTTGTTTTTAGTAGTTGTGTAGTTTCTTTCTTTACAATCTTCACATGCGAGAACTACCATTCTGTCATTTTTTCCTTTGATACCCATTGTTTTTATTTCCTTTTCGATTAATTAAATTTAAATTTGTTAGAGCAAATTTGCCCTATTACGCGCCCTTTAAAAAAGAATGTGATGTAACTCACATTCTGATTAAATCGGCTTATGATATCATAATAAACCAAACAAAATAAATTGCAAACAATATGTTAAAAAACAATAAGCAATACACAAAAAATCAGCCGGTTAGATACCGGCTGATTTTCTTATTAAAAAAATTTATTTAATTACAAAATCCGAACTTGAAGATTGAGTTCTTTCTGAAGTGTAAGAAGTAGGTATATCATAGCTTCCGAAAGAGTCCGTACGGAGTTTTTCCATATAAACCTGACCGTTTTTAACAATTTGCTGCTGCTGGGTCAAATTCTTTTCTAAATTTGTCAAAACCTGTTCAGCATAAAGTTCTGCACCTTCTTTAGTTTTCATAGCTTCTTCAACAGCTTGTGCTCTTATATTATCAGCTTCTTCCATGGCTTTACGTTTAAGTTCTTCACACTCCTGCTGAACCTGAGTTCTAATTCTTATACCTTCTCTTTCAAGTGCTTTTATAAAATCAGCTTCCGATAATTTTTTATCAGCCTCAGCCTGTGCATCCTGAACTATCTTTTCAGCTTTTTGCTGGGCTTCAATCTGCAACTCTTCTCTGCGTCTTAAAAAAGCTCGGGCCTCCTGAACTTCAACGGGAAGAGAAGCATAAATTCTATCAATTAATGTTTCAATTTCTTTTGTTTTTACAACAGTAAATTTGCGCGGAATAATAGGGAAACCTTCCTCCAAAGAAATTTCCAGCATTTTTAATAAATCATATACACCATTATTTTGTTGCATTGTTGTCACACATATACCTTTCTTACTCTAATTACATTCTACATAAGCGTATATTAATTGTCAAATAATTTGTTACGGAAAAATCTATATATTTTAACATTTATAAGAGTTTTGTAAATATTCATTTACAGGTTCCGGAACAAACTTTGAAATATCCCCTTTATTCAGAAAAATTTCTTTTATGGTGCTTGATGAAATAAAGTTATATTTAGGTTTTGTTGTAAGAAAAACTGTTTTTACTTCGCTTGCAAGAGCGCTGTTTGCCTGAGAAAGCTGCATTTCATATTCAAAATCGGATACGGCACGCAAACCTCTAATAAGAATGGTTGCCCCTCTTTCGCGCGCATAATTTATAGTCAAACCTTCGAAGAAATCTACTTCCACATTCTGCATATCTTTTACACTTTTTTTGATAAGTTTAACTCTTACGTCAACCGGTAGGAAGCCCTGCTTTTCCGGATTTCTGGCAACTGCAATAATGACTTTATCAAAAATTTCCGATGCTGTGTGCAAAATATCAAGATGTCCTTTTGTTATCGGGTCGAAACTTCCCGGATAAATTGCTATTTTCATATCATAAATCCTTTTTATTTTTATATTATAAAACAAAAATATAAGAAAGATAAGCCAGCATTTAGATTTCAACGGAATAAATGTAAAGTTTTATTACAATATTTATAATATTGCGCAATTATATACTTTATAAATACTTTATTAATATGTAAGAAATAAATAATACGCAAAAGCGAATTTATAAATTTTCACACTACCTACACACTTTCTACCTACTAACCTTTTACACGAGGAATCATAAAGATTTCAAAAGCTTCTAATTTTTAGGGGCTTTTTTTTTACATAAAAAAAGACACCGCAAGGATGTCTTTTTTTATAATGTCTTCTTTAGTTAACTATTTAAGTCTTACGCTGACTGAAGCACCTTTTTTAGAGATTTCAACTTTGTCTTCTCTTGCTAACCAGCCAAGACCTAAATCAGCAAAATTTCCTTTAAGATCTAATTCTTTTTTCATTTTAGAGAAAGTAGATTCTCCGTTGTTGTTCAAATAGTTGTAGATTTGACCTGCTGATTGTCCGATTTGTTCTTGTAATTCTTGCATAACTAACCTCCATGCGTTTGTTTATTGTATTACCTTATCTCCGTTTATGGTTATATAATAGCCTAACGGGTAAAAAAATGCAATAGTTCAGAAGGATGAGGACAAAATAATTTTTTTATTGTTCATGATACAATTATTTTTAAAGGAGTATGAATGTTAGTTTCAGGTGATTTATCCACTAATAAAACGGATTTTCTGATAAACGCTTATACAAAATTGCTCAATTCAGGTGTAAAATCTTCTAAAATTTTAGTGCTTGTGCAGAACTCAAATCTTAAACAAAACTTCATAAACAGGACTTTAGAAAAATTAGAAATTAGCTGTATTGAAAAATTGCAGGTGCATTCATTCTTCTCGCTTGTATATAATACAATTAATGATAACTGGGCACTAATTGAAAATATAAATCCGTTTAACAATTCTGTAATACTCCCTAACCTTGCAGGACTTGAAGTTTCACAGTTTATTCTGAGAGATATTTTAAGAGAAATTCCTTTTAAGGGGTACAATTCAAAAAAATCACTGTTACATCAAATTTTTAGAAGGTATTCTCTGATTGTACAGAATAATTTAAACGAGGAAGAAGTTGAATGGCGTTCACGTGTTTTAGGCGAAAGTTTTGCAGATGATGCAAAATCGGCATTAAAAAAATTATTGTCAAAAACTCTTGCATTAAGGGATTTTGACTATTTGAGACAGACACTTATTTTTAATTATGTTTATAAAAATTCGGATTATTTTAAAAATATAAAATACCTAATCCTTGACGACGGGGATGAAATTACACCTGTCTGTTTTGATTTTATTTCACATCTAGCCCCGCAGTTAAAAGATGTTTTTGTTGCTTTTGATGAAAAAGGTGCAAGCCGCGCCGGATATTTAAGTGCTGACAGAACTGCTGTCTGGAAATTTGAAGATTTATTCAAGCAAAAGGCTGAAAAAATTTCATCAGAAAATCCGCTTTCAAAAGATGCCGAAATTTTATTTTCAAACATTACAGAAAATAAAAATGAAGTATTGGAACATTTCTCGCTGCAATCGCCGTCTAAAAGAGCATCAATGGTAGACAGCGCAATAAAACAAATCAAAGAGCTTATTTCAAAAAATGTCAGCCCCTCTGACATATCAGTAATTACTCCTGTTATAGACGATATGCTCAAATTTTCTTTAAAAGAAAATATTCACACCAACCTTTTATTTTTATCAGGAAGCGAAAAATTAATCCAAAACAGACTTGTAAAATCTATACTTACTATTTTAAAACTGAACAGCAAAATGCCTGTTAATTCTTTTGATTTACGTGTTGTACTTTCTGAGTTTTTGGGAATTCCAATAAAATATTGCAGGTATATTCTTGAAAACTTTGAAACCGGCGGTGAATTTATAGAATACGAATTTAAACTCGACGAATACACGCAAAAATACAAAAAATTTCTTGAAATTCTGAAAAAATTATCCCAAAGTAACGCAAAACTTTCAGAAAAAGTTTACGACATATATTATGAACTTGCAGAATTCTATTATGTAAACCCTACAGAATTGAATAAATTTAATTTTTTCATAAAACAGCTTCAGGACTTTGAAAATATTTTCGGAAAAGACTTTGAAGCACGTCAGGATGAAATTATTAATCAGATTGAAAATTCAATAATTGCGGAAAATCCATATTCAACCCTTGAGATTTCAGAAACTGATTTGATAATTTCGACCCCGCAGAAAATAATTGACAACCAGATTAAAACAAAGTACCAAATCTGGCTTGATATATCATCGGATGAATGGATAAAAAGTGATACAGGCCCATTATATAATGCATGGGTTTTCCAGAGGGGCTGGGCAAAAGATGAATTCACTATTGATGACAATATTGAACTTTCCAAAGAAAAAACTGCACGAATTTTAAGGAAACTTACTCTTTGTGCATCAGAACATATTTATACATATTCAAGCCTTTTTGACGGAAACGGAATAGAAAATTTCGGCGGTATAGAAGAATATATTAAAGTTAGAGAGATTCTGAACCAAGTTCAGGATGACGACAAACATTTTAAAATAATACCACGTGATGACCAAAAGCCTGTTCTGGATTACGATAACGGCAGAATGGCAATTTCAGCTGTCCCGGGGGCCGGAAAAACTACAATTCTACTTGCACTCATCCTTAAACTTCTTAATAAAGGGGTTAATCCCGAAAACATATTTGTCATGACGTATATGGAAAGTGCGGCAAGAAACTTTCGCGACAGAATTAAAAATATACGCCAGAACTCGTCCCAGCTTCCAAACATCAGTACAATTCACGGACTTGCTTTAAGAATTCTGAAAGAAAACGGGAATTTTGAAAGACTAGGGCTTTCATCTGACTTTGAAATTTGTGATGATACACAAAGGACAAGAATAATAAGAGAAATTTCAAATAAATTAAAACTTAAAAAAAATGAAACTGAGGAATTTGACAGAGGTATCTCAATATTTAAAATAGGCAAAGGTCAGTTTAACAATTCAATGGACAAAAAACTTGAGAAGTTTCAAATATTTTTTGAAGAATATCAACGGATATTAAAAGAATCAAATTTAATTGATTATGATGATATGCTTACCTCTTCGGTTAAACTTCTTGAAGACAATGCTGATATCCGCGCATACTATCAGGATATCTGTCATTACATTATTGAAGACGAGGCGCAGGACAGCTCGTCAATTCAGCAAAAACTGATTAACCTTTTGAGCGCAAAACACAAAAATCTAATCAGATGCGGTGACATAAATCAGGCAATCACAACTACATTCTCAAACGCAGATGTTGAAGGATTCAGAAAATTTATTACCCAAAGCAATAATGTAAGTATGGACTGTTCACAACGCTGTACAAAAGATGTATGGACTCTTGCTAATAACCTTGTAAAATGGGCTGATACACAAGAAGAAACTAAAAACGCGTTTTTTGAAATTTTTATGCACCCCGTTGAAGGCAGAAATCCTGTATCTGAAAATGCATTGCATTCAATTATTTTTGAAAAGCCTCTTGAAGAAAGAAATTACATCCTGAAAGAAATAAAATCAGCTCTGAAAAAAAATCCTAAATGCACAATAGGAATTCTTCTAAGAAGCAATTATCAGGTTGCACAATGGATTAATTTTATAAACAACAGCGGATTAAAAACGATTACAAGAAGTGAAAGCCTTGAACAAAAGTCTATTTTCAGAACAATTTTTGCCGTAATGCAGATGATTCTGCATCCGTTTGACAATAACGCTGTTGCCGACAATTATGAAATTCTTGCTGAAATGGGATTTTATAAACAGCGTCTGGGACTTGAAATCAGGAAATACGAAAATCCTTTTATACAAATTGACTGCGACAGTATTGAAAATGCACATCTTGCCCAGTTCTACTGGGATTTAACCTACTGGCTGTCATTCCCGCATCTTGCACCGGAAGAACTTGCCATAAAAATAGGGCTTCACTATTTCACATCAGAAATAGAAAAATCAAATGTTTACCTGATTTCAACATTGATTAAACGCTTGAGTTTAAATTATAAAGAATTTCCGGTTCTTATTGAACGGCTTGGAGAACTTGCGAAAAAGCCAAGTTTAAGCGGATTTAAATTCTTCTCGGAAGAAGATGAAAGCGATAAAGAATTTCTCGCCGGTAAAGTTCAGATTATGACACTTCATAAATCAAAGGGAGATGAATTTGATTATGTGTTTATTCCCGAAATGGCAGAAAAAAATCTTACACTCGATTTTAACCAAATAAAACTTAAAAATTCCGACTTTAACGAAAATTTAAAGCGTTTAAATCCGGACTACAAGCCCAAATCAGAATTTGATATGAAACAGGAGCTTATTTCGGAAAATCTAAGACTGCTTTATGTTGCAATTACAAGAGCAAAAAAATATCTTTACTTTACAACAAGCAGAAAAGTTAAATCTTTTGAAAAAATTATTGAACAGGAGCCGAGTTTGATATTTACTGATATATTAGACTGTACGGAGGTATATGATGAGTAGCTTTTCGCCTAATATGCTCAAAACCTTTGAAGCGTGTCCGAAAAAATATTATTTTAAATATATTCAGAAAATTTCCGTACCGCAAAAAAGTTCAGTGTTTGAAAAGGGTAAAAAAGTTCACGCACTCGCAAACTATTATCTTCGCGGAGATGATATAACCAAAATGGAAAAAGCTCTGAATTCCGAGGAAAAACTAATCTGGGAACAACTAAAAAACAATGAATTTTTCAAAAAAAGTTATATAAATTCAGAATACAATCTCTCATGCAAAATCGGTGATTACTGGATTGGCGGAAGATTAGATGCACTTATGAAAGATGAAAAGAATTATTATATTCTTGATTACAAAACAGGTTCAATACCTAAAAGTCCAGAATATGATTATCAGACTATGGTTTATCTGCTGTGCACATTAAAATTACTGCAAAATCAGACTCTGAAACAAGTTCAGAGTGACGCATACAATATTAAATTTGTATACATTGACTTAAAAAATAATCAAAATTGTGTAATTGATTTTTCTCTTGAAAAAGAAAAAGAATATGAGAAAAGATTGATTGAAATTTGCGATAAAATAACAAATGCTCAATTCCCTGAAGAAATTGAGCATACAAAAATGTGTGAATTTTGCGAATACAGAAAAATTTGTATTTAATAAGTCATTTCCCAGTTATCATTTAAAATCTTGCCAAAACATCCATGATAGTTTGCACCGCTGTTTGATTGACAATAATTTTGAAATCTTTTTTCTCTCTGCTCTTTAGATATCGGAATACCAGAATCAATTTCCGTATCATCGTTAACAGCGCTTCCATTTGAAAACCATAAATCATCCATTGCACCATTGTTGTATAAATAAATCATAAATAAGTCACGTCCGGCGATATTAGGTCCCTTTTGCCCATTAATGTCAACAGAAAATTCCATAAGCATATTACCGGATTTATGATAATATGTGGACACAGATGCACCGCTTGCCAGACTAAAATGCCTTTTGCCCCACCAGTGTGTAATAGTTGTTCCCGATAATTTTTTGTATTTTGCAGTTTCCGCAAAACAAGGTGTAATATCTTCACCGCAGTCCTGTACTACACGGAAATATTGCCTTACAAAATCAGCAGCAGTATCCTCACTATTCAATCCTGCCTCAAATAAATTCAGTGCATTTTTATCCGCCATGTATTGCACTATTGCCTGTGATAACTCATTATAAACCTTATGCAATTGGGTTACATAAGTTTTTCGCTGGTGATTTTGCATTAAAGTTGGAACAGTCATTGCAGATACAACACCGATAATACCTAAAGTTACGAGGACCTCTGCCAGCGTAAATGCAGGTTTAGGAGCTACAGAAGTGCCCCCCCCCCGACATTGTTAAAGTGAAATAATTTCATCATTTTTGCTCCTTATACTTCTAATAACATTAATTATTATAACATATTTTTGAAATATATTCAATAAAAAAACGCCCTGTTAAAAACAGTGCGTTTTTTATTATCAAGTTAAAAACAAACTTATTTGATTTCAACTGTAGCACCAGCTGCTTCAAGCTGTTTCTTAATAGCTTCAGCATCTTCTTTTTTGATACCTTCTTTAACAGCTTTAGGAGCACCGTCAACTAAATCTTTAGCTTCTTTCAAGCCAAGACCTGTGATAGCACGAACTTCTTTCAATACAGCAATTTTATTAGCGCCGGCTGATGCCAAGATTACAGATACTTCAGAAGCTTCTTCAGCTGCTGCTTCACCTGCTGCTGCAGGAGCTGCTGCTGCAACTGCTACAGGAGCTGCTGCAGATACGCCGAATTTTTCTTCCATAGCTTTTACTAATTCAGCTGCTTCTAATAAAGTTAATTTTTCAATTGATTCTAAAATAGTTTCTACGTTACTCATTATTTTTCTCCTTTTAATTTTTGTTTAAGTTTGTACATTAAAAAACTTATGCAGTTTTCTGATCTCTAACTGCAGCCATAGTTCTTGTAAGTTGAGACATAACTGCATTGATAGATCCAACAATACCTGAAGCAGGTGAGTTGATTGAACCAAGAATTTTTGCGATAAGTTCTTCTTTTGAAGGCATTTTTGATAATGCTTCAGCTTCTTTAGCAGATAATAATTTACCATCTAAAGCACCGCCAAGGATTGCACCTTTTTTGGTATCTTTTATAAATTTTGCAACTGCCTTTGCAGGGCTTACCTGATCTTCAAAACCAAACGCAATAGCGATAGGTCCTGTTAAAGCTTCAGTAAGAACTTCAAAGTCAGTACCCTTTAAAGCGATTTTAGCTAAAGTATTTTTAGTTACCATATAGTCGCCGCCATCTTTTTGAAGGCTTCTTCTTAAATTAGTAATTTCTTCTACCGTGTAACCTTTATACTCAGTTAAAATAGCTACCTGGGCTTTTTCTGCTTTTGCTTTTATAGCATCTATTTTTTCAGATTTAAAAGCTTTTGTTGCCATGTTTAGCTCCTTTGTTTTACAAATTAAATTTATCGACCTTTAAAAACATAAAAGATTTTGCATCTTTCATATTATGACCGCAAAATCTCACAGGTTAACAAATCTATTTAAATATTTCGACTGTCTTACCTCGGTTAGCTGGTATATTAAGGGGAAGAGTTATAATTTTTATAACTACTATTATGGGAGTTCATCGTAAGGTTTACTTAATTTAATATGAGACACACTTTAAATGTTCTACCCACCCCGCTAACTGTCTGCGGTTATAAAATTATATTATCTTAAAAAATAAAAAAAAGCAATAGCAGGTTAACTTTTCTTAACCAATGACCAGACTTCACATTCGTCATTGATTGTATAAGTTCCCCTTAAAAAGGGTGTATACATTGGTTCCGGATACAATTCATATCTCATACAAAAATTCCCGAGACACACTGCTTCGTTTTGAATTTTTAACGTTAATAGTTTTTCTAAAAGAGGATAAACATCTTCTTTAAAATTGGTATGATTATCAAACACATCGACAGCTATATAACTGATTAAGAGCCATTTTTTCTTTTTCATATTCACTCTTATGCGATTTACAGATATATCTATAAAGTTTAAAAGATTATCAACATTATTAAAATCATTCAATAAAATAAGCATTTTGTCACCGGTTTTTGCAAATTTACAACCGGAAATATTTTTGATGGAAGCATAAAATGTTTTAAAAGCTTCTTCCTCTTTTTCTTTAACGCCCGCATTAGCATCACCGCCCCAGCAGGCATCTATCATCATATTCTTGGCAGCAAACTGCACAAGAACTGCAACGTTATTACATTTTTTTATGCTATTCTCGACTTCTTTTTGAAGAGATTTATTAAACTTTGCCTCTAATCTTTGTTCACAGCCTCTTATCCAGTCATTTATATAATCCATTGCTCTGTGAAAATAAAACTTTGACTTGGTAATTATAAAAACAATTACTACAGCAATCAGGTCAAACAATAATAGAGAACCGTCTATATATACACCGCCGATTTCAACTTCCTGATTGTAAAATAATCTTATTATACTTGAGGCAGCATCAGCAATTGGTCTGACAAAATCAAATGCTGTCACATTTATAAGATTTAAAAACCAGTAAGTAGCAGTCAAAAATACTAATATCATTAAGGTTATTTGGATAACAAACAATATATTTAATATAGCTTGCAGTACTTTAGATAAAAACTTATAAATTACCAGCATAAATTCCTCACGATAACGCTATATTGTCAATTAAGCGTACATTTCCTATTTTCAACGCAATAAATACAACTGTATTATTATCAGCCGTTTGTTTTTCTTCCAGATTATCAGCATCTCTGAATTCCAGATACTCAAGATTATGACAGGTATTCAGATAAGAATATGCCGTTTCTGTCAGAGCATCGACATCTGTTATACCATTATTATAACATGCCTTTATATTAAATAAAATTTTACTCAAAGCCAGAGCATTTATTTTATCATTTTCAGATAGATATTTGTTTCTGGATGATAGAGCAAGCCCGCTTTCCTCTCTGACAATAGGACAAGGAATAATCTCAACAGGAATATTCAAATCCTTAACCATTTTTCTCAAAATAATTAACTGCTGCCTGTCTTTTTCACCAAAAAATGCATAATCCGGCTGAACGATATTAAATAATTTATTTACAACTGTACAAACACCGTCAAAATGCCCGACGCGAGATTTTCCGCATAGTTTATTCACATAGAAAAAAGGCGGAATAATATATGTTAAAAAATCATTACTAAGCATCTGAGCATCAGGGTACATTTCTGCAGGCGAGGGCGCAAAAACAATATCAACACCTGCCCCATTACAAAGTTGTTCATCTGCCTCAAGCGTTCGCGGATATTTATCCAAATCTTCACCCGGACAAAACTGAATAGGGTTTACAAATACCGACACAACTGTTTTATCACATTTTTCAACACTTTTTTTGATAAGACTTAAATGCCCACTATGCAAAGCCCCCATTGTAGGAACAAGCCCTATTGTCAAACCCTGTTTTTTCCATTCTTTTACTTTCTCTCTTACTTCAGCTATTGTATGAACCAACATATTTACCCTCTTCTTATGCCCGACCCGGGGCCATATACTTTTCTTTACCCGTATCATTGTAACATAAAAAATTAAAAAATTTCCTCTTCAGACGGGAATTTCCCTGATTTTACATCATCGTTAAATTGCTTTGCACAATTCAGTATCAATGACTTCATATCTCCATATTTTCTCGCAAATTTTGGTTTAAAATCTGAGAATTTTCCGAAAACATCGTCAGAAACAAGCACCTGTGCATCACAATACTTGCCTGCTCCGCAGGAAATTGTAGGAACAATCAAATTCTCAGTAATATATTTTGCACTTTCCTGAGGAATCATCTCCAGAACAATTGAAAAAACACCAGCTTCTTCCAATGCTTTTGCCTGCTTCAAAATTTCTTCAGCAGCCTCGGGAGTTTTACCCTGAATTTTATACCCGCCAAGCGTATTTAAAAATTGCGGTGTAAAACCTAAATGCCCCATTACAGGAATTCCAGTTTCCGTCAGACGCCTGATAACTTCTAAAATATAGCCGCTAAAACCTTCAATTTTTACAGCATTTGCACCAACTTTTATCATCCTTCCGCAATTACTTACAGCTGATGTTATATCTGTATGGTAACTTAAAAAAGGCATATCCGTAACAACCATAGCATGTGAACAGCCTTTTGCAACAGCACGGGTAAATATTTCCATTTCTTCAACCCCAACGCAATGTGTTGTTTCATATCCCAGAGCTACCATAGCAAGACTGTCTCCGATCAAGATAATATCAATACCAGCCTCATCAACATATTTAGCAGTAGAATAATCATATGCGGTCAAAACAGAAAATTTTTCTTGATTATCTTTATATTTTTGAATAGTATTGACAGTTACTTTTTTAACCATTATACATTACAGCCCTGTTTTTCAGTTTCTTTATTTGATGATGAAAAAATACCTTTTTCATTCTTATGTTCTTTTTTAAACCAGTAGTAAATTGCTCTTGCCACGCGGTTGGAACTATGTCTTACAAGCCCTTCTTTACTGTCTTCTATAAGCTTTCTTGTAACAAGTTTAACACCGAGCTTTTTCAGATTATCCAAATCCAGCTTAACCGGATAAGAACCGGAGATTTGATATTTTTTGGCCAGATTTGAAGGCAAGAAATCATTTACAAGAACAGCATCAACAATCTTCCTGCTGCCTGCATGATTAATTAATGCCTTAATATGATCACAAACAGTATAATTATCAGTTTCTCCAGGCTGTGTCATTATATTACATACATATATTTTTTTAGCATTTGACTTTGCTATTTCATGTGAAATTTCCTGTATTAAAAGGTTAGGAATAACGCTCGTATATAAGCTTCCAGGCCCCAGAATAATTAATTCTGCATCTTTAATTGCAGATATAACGTCCGCAAGAGCACGACAATTTTTAGGATCAGTGTATAGGCGTTTAATTTTACCATGAGCCTCGGGAATATTGGATTCTCCATGGATAATTCTTCCGTCTTCCATTTCAGCAACTAGCTTCATATCATCTAGTGTGGAAGGTAATACTCTGCCGCGAATGGAAAGGACATTTGAAGATTCTTTTACGGCACGAACCATATCACCTGTTATAGAACACAAAGCTGTCAGGAATAAATTTCCGAAACTGTGGCCTTCAAGCCCTTCTCCTGTTTTAAATCTATATTGGAATAATTTTGTAACAAGATCTTCATCGTCAGCAAGTGCAGCAATACAATTTCTTATATCCCCGGGAGGCAGAACCCCCATTTCTTCTCTTAATCTGCCCGAACTTCCGCCGTCATCACCAACAGTAACAACTGCAGTAACATTATTTGTTATATTTTTTATACCGCGAAGAAGCATAGACAAGCCTGTACCACCGCCTATAGCTACAATTTTAGGCCCCCTGTTCAATTTTCTTCTTCTATATAAATTTTCAAGCAAAGACTGGTTATCACTTCCATCAAGAATTGAGAGATTTGTTTTTTGCCAGCCTTTAAAAAATATTCCGGCACCAAACATTAAAGCCGCAAAAGCAATCCATTCAGTAGAAACAGTCATTGCTATTTTCCGGATAAATTCCATTGTATAGAATACAGGTTTAATATCAAACAGAATTAAAACCCCGAAAGTCATTAAAACAGCACCGAGAAATATTAAAGCAAACCAGCGTTTTACCCGTAACCCGGGTACAAGCCATTTTACATCTTCCGGCATTTTTACACTTTTTCTTAAATCTTTCATCACCTTTGTAATTTATCCTTTTTTATTTTTATTATTCTACCCATCCGGACAAACAGGCGTTTTTATAATTGACAGGCACCGGCTTAATAATTTCAGAAGCCTGCTTTATTAATTCCAGAGAGTTTGACAACCTGTTTGTAAAATGAATTGTGTCTGCTGTTACTACTGTTTTTCCACCTTCGACATTTGACACCTGCGAAGTCGCAAGCAGTTGTCTTAAGCGTGAAATTTCCATTTCCGTATTTTCACTATCTCTGGCAACAGTATTAACAGTTCCGTCAACATTATACATTTTTTCAAGACATATTTCCTGTGCAACAGGGACATTTAAAAGTTCACCTGTTTTCTGTGTAATTTCCCCTGATGCACCATAATATACAAGCCATTTCGAACATTTTTGAACAGCTTTTGCAACAGAACAGGCAAATGAAAAATCGGTAGCACACCGTTTATACATCGCGCCATGCGGACGAACATGCTCAATTTCCATATGAAAAGTTTTTGCAAAAGACATTAAAGCTCCGACCTGATATATAACAAGAGCTTCTATTTCATCATCTGTCAAATCAATATCACGATAACCAAACCCTTGAATATCATCAAAACCTATATGAGCCCCGACAACAACATTTTTTTCTTTAGCTTTCAACAGTGCATTTCTAATTGTCAGAGGATCGCCGGCGTGAAACCCGCAGGAAATATTAACAGAACTTGCATAATCCAATAGTTCAAATTCAGAATTATTTTTGTAAATTCCGAAACTTTGTGCCAGATCGATATTAAAATCTATATTTTTTATTGATTTTTTTTCTAAAGTATCCTGCATATAATAATCTTTCTTATAAAAATACACTCTAATGAAATAATTATACTCTATAAATAATTAATTACCAATATCTTTACATAATATTAATCAAAAACCGCAAAAATAATTTTGCGGTTTTTATAAATAAATTAAAAAATTAAAAAATCAACTATTTTGCTTGTAGTTTATTTACAGCTTTAGTTAATCTTGATTTTTTTCTGGCTGCTGTATTTTTGTGTAAGATACCTTTTGATACTGCTTTGTCACATAACTGATAAGCTCTTGACATTGCTGTATTTAAAGCTTCTTTATCATCAGCTTTAGCCAGTTCGAGCACTTTCTTAACAGCTGTTTTTATTGAAGTTTTGAAAGCAACATTTCTTACTCTGTTTCTTTCAGCTATTAATACTCTTTTTTTAGCAGATTTAATATTTGCCATTGTTATTTGCCTTTCTTTTACTCTTACGTTCGGTTAATGACTCCGAACACATTTGAGGATGTGAGCCTTTTTATATTAAATTAAAAATATTTTTTTTGCAATAAACTTAAAAATTTGTAAAAAAATATTAAAATTCTAAAGATATTATTTAAGTTTTTTTACATTGTTACGTTATACGAACAATGTAGGTATAAGATAGAGGGAAAAATTGGGTATACAGATAAATAAACAATCAATAGAGGAATACAGAACCAAGCATAATCTCGGGAAAAATATCTCAGATGAACAAATTATATCTATAATGAACGGCAAAAAATATCCAACTACAGAAAAGACCTCTACAGATAATGGAACATCTATTTTTCAAAATAAAACAAATAGCCCGCAATCAAAGGAGCTTCAATCTTTGGGCTATATAAATAACAAAGATGCCGGGAAAAAAATTAAATCTCAAAACGGTAAAACATACACAATTGTCGGAGAAGCCACAAACGGTAGAAAAATAGTTAAAGATACTTCTGGACAATTACAGGTTATGTCGCATGACAACAAAATTTTAAATAAAAGCTATGTTGTAAACAGCAACAAAAAAGCAATCGCAAATGCACAAAATAAAGCTGTACAAAAAAATACAATAATGTCTTTGAATAAACATTTAAAAACAGCAGAACAAGCTTTTGAAAAACAAATGGCAGAAGACGGCTGGGCCGGTGATTTAGCTGACGGCATAAGTGTCTTATGGGGTTCTGATAATAGAGCAAGCAAAGTTGAAAAAGATTTAAAAAACTACAAACAAAATCTGTCTAATCTCCAAAAAGCCGCCGCAAAAGGAGATAAAGAATTTAATGCCCAGTTTAAAAAAATGTTCGGTATAGATTACAATCAAAATGCTGTAAATACATATTTGAAAGATCCAACAGAAGAAAACTATCAAAAAGCTTTCGGGACAAAAATAAATATAATGCAAAGGGTTCAAAAATATAATGAATCGCAGCAAACAGGTGCTGCTATAGTCAAAACAGGAGCTACTGTTGCTGCAGGTGTTGCAATAGGAGTTGCGACAGGCGGTACAGGTCTTGTTGCTTTAGGGGCCGCAGCAGCAGCCACAACAGCATCAAGCGTCGCAATTAATGCATCTGACAGACTCACATCAGAGACAGGCTTAAAAGACGGAGAAATGACACAAATAATGAAAGATGCAGCCTGGGACGGAGCTTCTGTTCTTGCAGGCGGAGCTGTTGGGAAAATTGCAGGTACGGCTATTAAAGGAGCCACAACAGGAGCTAAAACAGCCAGAGCTGTTGTGAATACTGCAGGAGATACAGCTATGGGAGCCGCTCAAGAATATGCCGAAACAGGACATGTATCGGCTACAGGAACCGCACTTAATGCAGCTCTCGGAAGTGTAGGTATTGCTGCAGAAACGGGAACATTGAACAAAGTAGGACAAAAACTAAAAGGGTCAATAAGCCCAGAACATGGAAATACATCTACATCTACATCTGCATCTACACCTAAAACAGACAATACAGTAGTCCAAACTATTGATACACCACCGGTTTCAACTCAAACAACAAGTGATACTCCACAAATAAAAAATACACAGCCTAATGACAAAACAATAGATACGTCAAAAGAATTTCAAAGCAATATACAATTCAGTGATAGTGAAAAGAAAGCCTTTACACGAGTTAAAAATGGCGATGCAATCCAAGAAATTTTAAATAATATTGCACAAAAAATTAATGATGGAGAAACCCCGACCATAAATCTAAAAAAAGCGGCAATTAAAGAAGTTGCCGAAAAACATGGTCTCCGCCAGATGGAATTAAACATTGAAACAGGAATTGTATTAGGAGATTTAAGCAAAGTTGATGCAAGCTGGAAAAACCTGAATGATGCCATCCAAACTGATAATCCTGGGCCTGAAGTATTAAAGGGAATTGAAATATTTAAACAAAATAAAAACTTAACTTCATCAAATGTAACTCCCTCCAAAACACCAACCTTACAGGCAGAATCTGATAAAATTACACAATTTAGAGGCACAAGTCTCGAAGTCCTCCCCGAAGGAACAACATTTCTTAATGGTATTATGTCAAACATAGAAAATACTGAAAAATATCTAAAAAATGCTGATTTAACAAATGAGAGCGTTCGTGAAAGTTTTACAAATATTTTAGAAAATGATTTTCCGGGTTTTAAATTTAATCCAAAAAGTAAAACAACTTTGAACCAATTACAACAGCTGTTAAATCATCCTGAATATAATAACTTAAGCGATGCAAATAAAACAATTGCAAAATTATCTATATTAAAAGATTCCGGTATTGACCCCACAGCATTACAATCAAAATATAAAGCTTCAATCGCATTAAAAAGACGAATTGAAGATATTGAATACTGTCTGCAAGGAAACCAAAAAGGAGCTGCTGCTTTATATCATAAAGGAGATTATGAGACATTTAAAATTTTAAATGATATCAAAACATCTTCAAAAACTGATATTGCTGCTGCCGATGCTATTAAACAAAAGGCTGATAGTAACGGGCATATAATGGTACAGCAGTCCCATATTATAAATAAAAATAAAATACCTGTACATCAAATATCTAAAAACGGAAATATTTATAACGTCAGAGTAATTGACCTAACCGATAAAAAAGTTTTAGCTAACCTGGAACAATACGGCTTTGGCAGCGGGGCTACAGCAGACAATTTACGATTAACAGTACACATGAATGATGGTTTTAATCAAGCCCCACAACAAACTATTGGAAGAATGAGAAACAGCTCCGAACTTAATTTATCCGCAACCCTTACAGATGGCAAAAACCATCTTTACGGAGATATGCAATACGGTGTTGTTCTTGACTATGATCAGGGAGCATTGAGCTATGCTTCAAACTATGCTGCAGGAACAGGTTTTACAAAAAACCGTAGTTCTTTTAGTTCAGATAAATTAGGTGAAAGCGCGTCATCAGCAGATCACTTTATAAGGGATAGGTTTATTGAAAATATGAAAAAGAACGGCTCGGAAATTACTACCGATGATTATAATGCAATATCCGCATTATTTAAGGATCACAAAATGACCGTTGAACAAATGAATAACTTGTTTCCTGATGGAACCTTAACCGCTAACGGGAAAAAATTTAAAACATCAGATATACAAACTGCACTTGAACAAAGTTCCAATGATTTGCTTACAATGCGTACAGAAATTATGGGCGGACACTTTAAAGAAGGATTTAATGAGTTAAATGTTTATAATCCTGAAATCAAAGCTATATATATCAGAGATAACAGCACAAACGGAACCATTCAGGATATAATGAGCGAAAAATTGCTAAAATATGCACAGGATAACAATATTCCTATTGTCTTCCAGAGAAATAGTATTAATACATAAAAACTACATAGAAATCATAAAATATATTTTAACTTTTGTAACATTATACAATAGAATTAGTCCTTTAGGATTATATTTTTTACCCTTTTGTGGTATAAATATTATATAAGAAAGAATTATAGTTATATAATAATTCGTTTAAATGAGATATGGAGGCAAAAATGTCAGTAGGACAATTCGTATTTATGTTACACAGCCACCTTCCTTATTACAGAAAAGCCGGTATGTGGCCTTTTGGAGAAGAAAATCTTTATGAATGTATGGCAGAAACATATATTCCACTGTTAAATGCTATCTCCGAACTTTATGATGAAGGTATTAAAGCAAAATTAACTGTTGGTATTACACCAATCTTAGCAGAACAACTTAACGATGAACACCTGAAACACGGGTTTGTCAAATATGTTGACTCCAGAATAGCACAGGTATCAAAAGATTTGGAAAGATATCCTGATCCCAAAGTTGCTCATTCTCAACACTTAAAATACCTCGCAAAATATTACTTTGATTGGTTCTCTAACATCAAAGATTCCTTTGTAAACAAATACGGAATGGACCTTATAGGACAATTCAAAAAATTTCAGGATTTGGGCTGTATCGAAATTACAACTTCCGGGGCTACTCACGGTTTTTCACCGCTTTTAGCAACTGACAGCAACTTGAATGCACAATTTAAAGTTGGCTCTGATACAACCAAAAGATTATTCGGGAAAAAAGCTTGTGGTTGCTGGCTCCCGGAATGTGCATACAGACAAGGTTATGAATATGTCGGGAAAGATGGTAAAAAACACTGGAGACCTGCTATTGAAGTAACCCTTCAAAATAATGACATTGAATACTTCTTTACTGAATCTCACGTAATTGAAGGTGGTAATTCAATTGGTAACAGACGCGTAATAGGCGTTTACGGGAATATTGAATACATTCCTTTACCCGAACGTCCGGCCACAGGTTATGACACATATTCCGCATACTGGCTTCCTGATGCGCAGGTAGCTGTTATGGGTAGAAACGACAGAGCCGGTTATCAGGTATGGTCGGCAGCTGATGGATATCCGGGAGATGGAGTATTTAGAGAATTCCACAAAAAAGACGATAAATCAGGAATGCACTACTGGAGAATTACTTCTCCAACAACAGATTTAGGCGATAAAATGCTTTATGACCCTGTTCTGGCGTTAAATAAAGTTAACGAAAACTCTGACCACTATACAACATTAATTTACCACATGCTTAACGACTACAAAAAAGCAACAGGTAAAGAAGGGCTGGTAATGGTATCCTTTGATACTGAACTTTTCGGACACTGGTGGTTTGAAGGTGTTGAATTTATTAAACAGGTAATCAAAAAATTCGCAACTTACCTTCCTGAAGTTGAAAGAATGACTGCTGGTGAGTATATTCATTCACATCCTCCGAAAGAAGCAATACAAATTCCGGAAAGTTCATGGGGACAAGGCGGGCACTTCTATGTATGGAACAACCATTTAACAGAATGGATGTGGCCTATAATTCATGCCTGCGAAAAACGTATAAATGCCATAGCAGACAAATATCCAGAAATTCCGGCAGATAAACTTTTACATAGAGCCCTAAATCAAATGGCAAGAGAAAATCTGTTATTGCAAAGTTCTGATTGGCCTTTCTTAATCACAACATGGCAGGCAAAAGATTACGCAACTGACAGATTCAGAGAACATGTTGACAGATTTGAAACAATCTGTGATATGATCGAAAGCGGTAATATTAATGAAACAAAACTCCAAGAAATTGAAAGTATTGATAACTGCTTTCCTGTAATTGATTACAGAGTATATCAGTCAATTGAAGAAGGTGTTATCCCTCAACAATCTGCAAAATTAGCACCGCTTTATAATTAATATTTATAAATAAAAAGCCCTGAATTAATTCAGGGCTTTTTATTTTAAAAAATTTTGAAAAAGCCCTTGCAAAAAAAAAATCAGCATATTATAATAAAACTTGTCAAAAGACATTGAAAAAAAGGAATATGGGAGCGTAGCTCAGTTTGGTTAGAGCGCATGCCTGTCACGCATGAGGTCGCGAGTTCGAGCCTCGTCGTTCCCGCCATTTTAAGAGGGTTTAAGACCCTCTTTTTTAATTGTAATTAAAAAAATTATGCATTATTTGTATATATTTTAAAGTCCGTTTTGGTAGGAAGTTTTTTAGGTCGGTTGGTCATACTTGCCTAACAACACTAAATATCAGCCGTCGGTAACTGCTTGAATATAAAAAATCAAACTGGATGAAATCGGACTTTATTAGGACTTGAAATTATAAAGAATATCTTTTAATCAGGTTAAAACTCAAAACATCAAAGGAAATTTCGAATTCAATTAATGTTCAATGCTTATCCGCTTGTCCTCCAGCTTTTTTAAATACATTTCCTTTGTGACAGAAGTACCGCTTTTGGATAAGTCGACCAGTTCTTTGCCGATATTTGTAGCAGCTTCGACGGATTGCTTTTTCGAATATAGACCAACGCGATTGCCAGCTTTGCGCACTGCAAGCCTTACAAGTTTAGAAATCCTCATACAGTATTTCTTCCATTTTCCCTTTTTTAAATTTATAATTATATAAAGTATTTCACTTCTCAAGCATTGTTCAATTATTAAGAGATATAACTTAAATTGTCGAAAATAATCGAACCTTGTGTTCTTTTACAGCAAATTTTATAACTTACAGTATTATATGCTTATTAAGCATTACAGGCAATACGACATAAGTATTTGCTATTTTTAGAAAATGCGTAAATAATAAAAATATATAATTTTAAATTAATATGGTTGGCTGACATAAATACAATATGGAGCGAATTAACTATGACAAAAATTATTTCAAACCAAACATTTGACAAAGAACGTTCTTTGTACAATATAAAAGATACTGAAGTCCTGAACTGTAAATTTGAGGGACCTGCTGACGGAGAGTCTGTTTTAAAAGAATGCAG
Organism: Candidatus Gastranaerophilales bacterium; assembly: GCA_944325005.1. GTDB lineage: Bacteria > Cyanobacteriota > Vampirovibrionia > Gastranaerophilales > Gastranaerophilaceae > Stercorousia. The sequence goes on from CALUYO010000013.1 coordinate 20,662, forward strand.
AAATTTTTCGGTAAACAAATGTTCTTTTTCTCTCCGCTACCCGATGTGGCACGCAAAAAAATTCATGCTGAAAATTTCATCAATGGATGAAAAAACAAGAGCTCCGCTATGGTACTGCAAGAACGGAGAAATATACGACTGCGACATTCGGGGAATTAAGAGCCTTAGAGAAGGCAAAAATATCTTTGTTGATAATTGCCATATTGTTTCTCCAGAGTCCGGATGGAGATGTAAAGGAATTAAGATTACAAATTCAACAATTGACTCAATGTACTTTTTATTTGAGTCAAAAGATGTTGAGATTGAAAATCTTAATATGACCGGGAAATATTCCTTCCAGTACATGAAAAATCTTAGTATAAAAAGGTCAAACCTGGATACAAAAGACGCATTCTGGCACAGCAAAAATATTGTTGTTGAAAATTCGGTTGTAAAAGGAGAATATTTGGGCTGGTTCAGCGAAAACCTGACTTTTATCAACTGTAAAATTATCGGAACACAGCCGTTATGTTACTGCAAAAATTTAAAATTAATCAACTGCACGATGGAGGATACTGATTTATCTTTTGAGTATTCTGAAGTTGAGGCGGATATCAAAGGTCATATAGCTTCCGTTAAAAATCCTAAGTCGGGAACAATTGTTGCAGATTCCGTCGGAAAAATAATTTCCGGAGATGCTATTATGAAATGTAACGGTAATGTTTTTGTACGAGAGCAAAAGCTCTCTGCATAAAGGGTAATTATGAAAACCAATCAAATTAATATGGACGAATTTTATGAACACATGAAAGAAGGCAGAGTTGTAGAACCAGGTTCAGTAACTGCCTCTGCCTTTCATAAATTCAGTCAGGATGCTTTAAAGATCACGACAGACCTTAATAATAAATACCACACTCCCGAAGAAATCGTAGAAATTTTCTCAAAACTTACAGGGAAACATATCGACAGATCTTTCAGGTTGTTTCCACCATTTTATACCGACTGCGGAAAAAATATTACAATCGGGAAAAATGTTTTTATAAATTCATGCTGCAAGTTTCAGGATCAGGGCGGAATAACAATAGGAGACGGATGTTTAATAGGACATAACGTTATAATAACAACGCTTAATCACGTTGAAGCACCATCTCAAAGACAATCAATTCTTCCAAAATCCGTAACAATCGGAAAAAACGTCTGGGTAGGTGCAAATGTTACAATTGTTCCAGGTGTTACAATCGGAGATAACGCAATAATCGGTGCAGGAAGTGTTGTTGTAAGAGATATACCATCAAACACTGTTGCAGCCGGAACCCCCTGCAAGGTTGTAAAAAATATTGAATAAAAGGAGGCAATATAATGAAAAAATTATTATTAATATTACTGGTACTCATAATAACAGGAGGTAATTTAACTATGGCAAAAGAATTGGGACAACCGTTTGCAAAAGGCGAACTTAATCCTTACAGCAAATTTTTTACAGGCACAACACATTTGAATATGCTTGTTACGAAAGATGATGTGTGGAATTCTTCAATCGGTAACGTAACATTTGATGCCGGAGCAAGGACCAATTGGCACAAGCATTCAGGCGGCCAAATTCTTCTTGTAACGTCAGGAGAAGGCAGATATCAGGAAAAGGGCAAAGAAATCCAAATTCTAAAAGCCGGTGATGTTGTAAAAATTCCGCCGAATGTTGAACACTGGCACGGAGCAGCACCTAAGAGCGATTTTGCTCATATTTCAATAGAGCCGAATCTTCCGAACAATCAAACAACATGGCTCGATGCTGTAACTGATGAAGAATACAAGTAAGGTGATTTATGATACGAAAAATATTGGCGTTATTTATAGCATTAATGCTTTCACAAAATTTTATATTTGCGGCAGCAGCGCAAAATGAGGATAAAAACATGACAAGAACAGATATTTGTAAAAAGAATTACAAAATTCTTTTCGGTGGTGAAGCACTTACACCGACAGGCGACGATCCGGAGATGATGGCAATTTTGCAAAAATATATTTTCGGTGAAGTTTTTACGGTCGGTGAACTTGATATTAAAACAAGAGAATTAATAACAGTTACTTCTCTTGCAGTTCAGCAGACTTTACCGCAGTTGAAAGCTCATATTAATGGCGCATTGAACGCAGGCGCAACCCCGATTGAATTAAGAGAAGCAATTTACCAGCTTGCTCCGTTTATCGGATTTCCAAAAACTTTGAATGCTTTAGGAGTATTAAATGAAGTGTTTAAAGAAAGGGGAATTGAAACACCCCTTAAATCAACTGCAACCGCTAAAGAAGAAGAACGTTATCAAAAAGGTTTTGAAATTCAAAATCCTTTATACGGCGATGAAATAAAACAGTCAATGGAAGGACTTCCTGATGATATGGGGGCTGATGTTGCAAGATTTTTAACAGAAGTCTGCTTCGGCGATTTTTATACAAGAGAGGGACTTGATGTTAAAACAAGAGAATTACTGTTTGTTTCCGCTCTTGTCACAACAGGCAATACAACGACTTTAAAAAGCCATATTAAAGGTAATTTAAAGGCTGGCAATTCAAATGAAACAGTAACTGCCACAATAGTTCAATGCCTGCCATATGTAGGATTTCCGAATACATTGGCTGCACTCAGAACATTAAAAGAAGTCTTGAGAGAAAAATAAAACAACTCAAATAAAAAAGAAGAAGGTATAAACATATATACCTTCTTCTTTTTATGCTCAATAAAAATATTCATAAACAACTCTTGATATTTCACTGATTATACCCGCATTGTCTTTATCTGACATTTTTGAGTTCGATATCATAACTGCAATATAATAACTTGTACCATCAGGAGAGATAACATAACCGGCATCATTATCTGCAATTTTTATTCCGTCTGAAGTACGTGAAGAAGAACCGGTCTTATGAGCAACAATAAAATTTTTAGGCAAACCGCTTTTTAATTTATCTTCTCCGGTAGTTGTTTTAAACATAATAACATCTAAAAATTTTTTTGAATCTTGTGATAAAAAATCACTTTCCCGTATAAATTTCATCAACCTTGCAATATCTGCAGGGTATGCTTTGTTTAAATATTGTTTTTTAATATCCAGATTCATTTCCCTTTCATTAAAGAATATCTCTATATTATTAAAACCTATATTATGAATAAAATTATTTAACTCATTTGTTCCTCCGGAATAAGAAATTAAGATATCACAGGCATTATTATCACTTTGAGAAACAGAATATTCCAACAATTCTTTTATACTAATTCTAAAAGGGAAAGTTGTATATTTTTTTAACATCGGGCTATACAATTCTGTTTCAATCATATCTTTTCTCACGGTTATCGTTTCATCAAGAGAAATTTTTTCGTCCTCTAGTTTCTTTAAAACTTTTAGAGCTACACAATATTTAAAAACACTTAAAAGAGGTTGTTTTTTATCTCCTGCTATCCAAATTTTATTATTTTTTATAACTGCTATACCAATCTGTGCATCTTTATTTTTCAAAAATTTGTTAAGTTTATAAGATAGAGAATTAATATAAATATTGATTCCTGCAAAAAATATTATTATAGAAAATATCAACCATATTTTTACTTTAGACATAAATATATGATAACAAAAAATACTCAGGTCTAACAAAAAACTAACAAACATTTTCTACATTTAAATTATGAAAAATTTGTTAGTTTTTTGTTTCATAATTATAATTGAATTATTTATTCCCGTTTACGCCAAAGATATCAAGTTTATTCAGGTTACAGATGTACATTTAACACAGCATAATTCTGACAGCCTTAGAAACTTTGTTCAAGATATCAATACAAAATATGACGATATTGATTTTATTATTTTTACAGGAGATAACATAGATAAGGCAAATGAATCTGATTTGTCACTTTTTCTCAATATTATAAAAAATTTAAAATTTAAATGTTACATTCTGGTTGGGAATCACGATTTATACAAAAATCACAAGATGACACATGATAAATACATGCAGATGGTAAGAAAAACTTTAGGACCTTACCATAGCTCAAAACCTAATTATATATTCAAAAAAGATAACTTCGTATTCATAGTGATGAATGGGGTGAAAGAAGTAATTCCCGGCCCAAACGGTTATTATAAAGAAAATGAACTTGTCTGGCTTGATAGAATGCTAAGCAAATATTCAAATAAAAAAGTCGTAATTTTTCAGCATTTCCCTTTGCTTGATACTGCAACCAAAAGTCACAGCCTTTATAAAAAAGAACAATATTTAGAAGTTTTGAAAAAACATAATAACGTTATTGCGATTATATCAGGTCACTATCATCATAATAGGGAAGAATTTTGTGATAATATTTATAATGTAGTTACAAAAAATTTCGCAGATAACAGATATTATAAATTAATTGAAATTCGTGACGGATTTGTATATACACAATTGATTGATAATAATGATGAGAGATATGATTAAAAGGGGGCTAACATGTCCACTCATTTAACAGATGCAAAAATTTTAATAGTAGAAGATGAACCGCAAATAAACAGGCTTATTGAGCTTGTTTTACTTTCTGCCGGTTATTATAAAATTCAAAAAGCATTTGACGGTTTAAAAGCTCTTGAAATTATAAAAAATGACAAACCTGACCTTGTTCTCCTTGATGTAATGATTCCTGAGTTGGACGGTTACAATTTGTGCAGTATGATTAAAAATGACGAGAACTTAAAATCTATTCAGGTAATAATGCTCACAGCTAGAAAAATGGAAGAAGATATCTTAAAAGGATTTGAAAACGGAGCCATTGATTATATTTCAAAACCTTTCAGCAATAAAATTCTCCTTGCAAGAATAAAAGCACATTTAGAAAAAACAGGCATTAATCATTCAAACAAAATTTATAAAAATATTATTCTTGATAATCTAAAAAAAACAGTAAAAATTGATGAAAAATTTGTTGATCTAACAAATTTTGAGTTTAAAATTCTTGAAATATTAATATCAAATATCGGAATTGTTTTTTCCCGTTCGCAGCTACTCCAACATTTACGCGGTGATGATGGGTTTGAAATTTCTGAGCGTGCAATTGATGTTCAGATTGTTAATTTAAGAAGAAAACTCGGCAATTCAGGGGAAAACATTGAAACTGTTCGTGGTGTCGGGTATAAACTTAAGGAGAATTAGAATGAAAAAAAGAGATAAATATTGGCTTACAAGATTGTTCCAATCTTTAATCATAGTTTTAATTTTTCTCTTCATTTCACTGTTTAACATAATCCAATTTAACCATTCTTATATGGAAGAAGAACAAAAAGAACTTCAGGTTTTTACAAGACAAATTGAATGGGCAATTTTGCCATATCTGAAAAATAAAGATTTTGAAACAATAAAAAAATATGCATCTGATTTTAAAGATGAAGATATCGCAATCAGAATTTTTGATAAAGATAAAAAATTACTCGCAGCATCAAAAACAGAGAACTCTGACGTGATTTTTTCCGATAACACCACAGTATTACCTGGAAAAGAAAATAAATGGGCAACTTACATGCATTCTTTAAAAAACAAAAAGATCGGTGATGTAAAACCAATTAATACTGGTAATAATATATATTACCTTGAAATAACCATTTCAGAAGATGATGTAATAGGAACAATAGTAAAAGGCCAGATGACACTGATGATTTTCTTCGGGATTTGTATTGTGCTCCTGTTGTGGGGATTGTTAGAAGTATTTTACAGGACTAAGAAAACTTTCAATGGTTTTGAAAACAGCGTAATAAAAATTGCAAACGGAGAATTAGATACACCTATTGACATTCCAAACCTTGAGCTTTTGGAAGAACTTTCTCTTTCTGTCAAAAAAATGGTAATGAGATTAAAAAATCAAATACAAAGACTTACACAACTGGAAGAATATAAATCAAATTTTCTTCAAAATATAACACACGAAATTAAAACCCCTATAACAGCTATAAATTCTGCTATAGAGCTAATAGAAAGTAATAATTCTATTACAAATAATGACAAAGAATGTTTTGAAATAATCAGATTTCAAATAAAGTCAATTAACAAACTTGTAAATGACATTTTGACACTCTCTGAAATTGAAGTAGCAAAGACTGATGAAGAAAAACATTTTAAAAAATTTAACCTTAATTCAACGGTAGAAAAAACGATTTCGAATTTTTCACATTTACCTGCTAAAATTAATTTTATTCAAAATACAAGCTCTGAATTTTTAGGTGATGAAGAATTAATATCAACTGTCTTATCAAATCTTTTGACAAATGCCATCAGATATTCTGGCTCAGATAAAATTGATGTAATTCTTGATAAACAAGACGGTCAGATTAAGCTATCTGTAAAGGATTACGGAGTTGGAATTGAACAGAAGCATCTTGAACATATTTTTGAAAGATTTTACAGAGTTGATAAGGCAAGAAGCCGGCAAAACGGCGGGTCAGGTTTGGGGCTTGCGATTGTAAAAAATATTACTGAACTTCATAACGGAACAATAAAAGTCAAAAGTACTCCTAACAAAGAAACAACATTTACAATTCTTTTTCAATTATCGAATATTTAACACCTTTAACTTTAGCTTTTACAGGCAGATTTTTAAGGTCTTTATTCCTTGTAATTACAAGATGATTTCTTTTATTTAATTCTTTATCCAGCCAGTTTAAATCGTCATCAATTTGGAAGTCAATTTGATTTAAGCCTGAATAATATAAAAGACTGTATTTTTTACCTGTTTTGTATGTAGAAATTGTGTAATTATTTTCTTTTGCAAGTATTAAGAATTAAAAATTTTTCTAAACTGTCAGCTTGATTAAAATTGAAGTTAATATTTCTTATTTTTAAGTCTTGCAGTTAATTCATTTGTTTCGCCCAAAATTTTAAACGCAAAACATTCTATCCAAAAATAAAGCGGAGATTTTTCAAAAAAGTAATCGCCGTTCAAATAAAGCGTCAAAAAATTCCCGCTCTTAAGCATTGAACGCGCCATATCAACATACCTTGTTTCATCAACATCCAATAAAGGATATGAACCTAAAAATAAAAAATATCCGCAAAACAAAATTACAGCTAATATAAAAAATAAAATAAAATCTTTCTTCATAATTATCCTTAAATTCAGGGGTAATTCAAGAATAAAAAAGATTTGTTAGTTTTGTGTTAGGAAAAAAATTTTAAAATCGAAATAACCAGTGACAAATATAATTCCATACAACAGCAGGTAAATAATTGATGCGAAATTCTATGCTATAATGAGTTTATGAAGCAGGAATTACAAAATATAAAAGTTAATTTAAAAATGGCAGCCAGTCTGCCTTTTTTAAAATTTTATTGTTCAAACAGAGGCAGTATTAGTCTTCCAGATATTCAACATCCATATTTGTATTTAATATTAGACGGAAAAATGCAACTTCCTGATATGCAAGAACTTAAAGCCGGTGAATATTTTATTTCTGCAATAGACTGAAAATGTAAAAATTATCACAGAAAAATTTTCTGCACTTTCACTTGAATTTACAAACGATGAAGTTATAGATGTAATGCTTGAAATTGATGGAGAGTTTAAACAAAAAAACAATGATGACAAAATATTGAATTCTATATTTAAGCTGCTAAATCTCGACAAAGATGAGAATAAATTTTTGTTTAAGCACATAAAACGCGAGATTATTTTTAACATTATAACCGGTAAAAATGGCAGAGAATTTATAAAACAGGTAGTAAAACTACAAAATGCAGGTGAAATCTATAAGGTTAATTCCTGGATTAAATATAATTTTAAATCCAATTTTACCGTAGAAGATTTAGCAGCAAAAACAAATATGAGCGTATCCGGATTTCATCAGAAATTTAAAAGTGCCGTCGGTATGGGACCTATCCAGTGTCAGAAGAAATTAAGACTGCTGGAAGCACGCAGACTTATGCTGGATGAAAATAAAAACGTCACAGATGCTGCTATTAATGTCGGATATGAAAGGATTTCACAGTTTATAAGAGATTACAAAAAAATTTTCGGACTTTCTCCGAAAGAAGATATATTAAAAATAAAGAATTGTGCAAAAAATTTATAGAATAGAGCAAGCAGACTAAGAACTTCTCCTTTAAACTAAAAATAAAGGAGGAATAAATGATATTAACAGATGAATTATGCGAAAAACTTGCAGCTGCGGCAAAAGAAAAAAGTCAGGAATTAGGTATAGATATAAGCTTTGCAATATGTGATGCAAACGGTCTTTTAAAAGTTTTTAGAAGGTATGGAGAAGCACTCGTATTAAGTATTACACTAGTACCTGGCAAGGCTTACACATCTGCAATTACACAAAATAAAACAAAAGATGTTGCCGGTTGGGCAAAAGAAGGACAACCTTTAATGGCCATACAATCAAATGACCCTAAAATTACTCTTGTAGCCGGGGGCTATCCGCTTTTCGTAAATGGTAAAACAGCCGGTGGAATAGGTGTCGGGGGCGGCACAGAAGAACAAGACTGTAAAATTGCAGAATACGTCTTAACAGTATTTGAAAAATGTATTAAATAATAAGTCAATAAAAACAATAAATATAGCTTTATAAAGCTATATTTATTGTTTTACTTTCTAATATTGTTCATCTGAAAAATTATACCGCACTATATAAAAACAGATAATAAAAAATACTAATCCTCAGCTATATAATATATGTATGAAAATTTTTGTTCTTAACGGTCATAAATACTACCCGTTTTCCCAAGGGAAACTCAATAGAACTATTTTTAACAGGATAATTGAACTTATTAAACCTGACAACGAAGTAAAAACGACAATAGTAGAAAACGGGTATGAGCTAAATGATGAAGTTGGAAAATTTTTATGGGCAGATATTATTATTATCCAGACACCAATAAACTGGTTTTCATTTCCGGGGCTTTTTAAAAGTTACATAGATAATGTATACAAACATGGCAGTTTTTACGGGCAAAGTAAAGAATATGGTCAAGGAGGGCTATTAACAGGCAAAAAATATATGTACTCTCTCACAATGAATTCCCCGCAAGAAGCTTTTAATAATCCTTCAGGATTTTATAACGGTAAAAGCTTAGATGAAGTTATATATGCAATGCATAAGTTACAGGATTACTGCGGTTTAGAAAAACTCAAAACATTTGCAGTGTACGATGTTGTAAAACATCCAGATATCACACGTTTTCTTATAGAATTAGATGTACATATTAAAAGTAATATTTTAAATATACATTAATGATCTGATTTATTAATTTAAATATATTTTATAATTATTTTGATGTATAAAATATGAGGAAGCAAATATGCTTAAATGGGTAATTCTAGTATTATTAATTGCCGGCGGGGCCTGGGTGTATTTTAATGTTGACTTCAACCAGCTTGGAGCTGACGCCGAAAATGCTGTAAGAAATGAAAAGACAATAAAAAAATTCTTTGAAGCTGACCAGCAGAACAAAGAAGAAACACAGCAAACAATACAAGAACATTTCTAAGCAAAAATAAAGACCGGTTATTATAATTTCCGGTCTTTTTATTATTCCATCCTATCCTAAAAGTTAATTTCCTATTCTTCCTATTGATTTTCCAACTTAAGCTATAAAATTTGTTCCAAACCTGCTTGCACCGTGGAAAAATGACTGCCGCATCATATCCACAAGGGTTTTCTTAATTACATGCCTTTTATTTAAATCGATTGAGTTAACTGCCTCAGAAGTTTCTTTATATGTATCAGTTACGGTATTAGAAAATAAAAGCATAGTTGCCATAGCCTTTTAAACCTCTCTTTTTCTTTATTTTGCTCTCGTACTTATATAAAAACCTTTCACAAAAAAATATTGACTTTTTATATTCAGTTTATATAACATTTGTTACATAACTTAATATTTGTCAAAGTTTTTATTAGAATATACCGTTTAAATAGACAAAATAAGAAAGGAGAAAATTAATGGCAGATTTAAGTGTAACGGGTTCAACAACTGGTATAGACACCTCAAGATGGAAAAAACTGACAGCACAGGAAATTATAAAAGAAGAAAGCAAAGGCGAAGAAATACCAGCCGAGATAATAAGCTGGGCGCAGCAAATGGCTGCAATATCCAAAATTCCCGACGATGTAACTTATGAACAGGTAGACGGTGATGTTGGAATAGATGCCCTTGCAAAATTAGGACTTGATGAAGAAGCTCAGGCACAAACAACACCTGAAGCACAAAATGCAGAAGCTCCAACAGTAACAGAACAACCAGATGCAGTTAAAGATCCGGCAAGACCGGAAGAGTTAGGACAAGAAACAACACAAGATGAAAATATATTTATGAACCCGACCCCCGGATTTGCGGCCGATGCAGGACAAAGTGTTACTGAAACACAAGATGAAATTGAACAGGAACAACAACTAACCCTTGCAGATCCTACACTGACTACAGACCCAGAAGAAATTAGAAAACGAAAAGCAAGAAGAGGATTAGAGTAAAGACTTAATTGCTGATTTTATATCATCAGACTTATAAATATAATTACCGGCAACCAGAGAATTTGCACCGTAAGATGTGCAAATTCTCGCCGTTTCCGCATTTATTCCACCGTCAACCTGAATTACAAGATTTTCAGGAGCTTTTTCTTTTATCAGAGGTATTTTTTCCGCGCAGTCCGGCATAAATTTTTGACCGCCAAATCCGGGTTCAACCGTCATAACAAGAAGCAGATCCAAATCTTTAAGATACGGAAATACAACATCCGGAGCAGTTTTAGGCTTTATCGACATACCCGTTTTTATACCGTATGATTTTATTAGGTACATAATTTCTTTTACATCTTTAACAGCCTCATAATGAAATGTCAAAATATCCGCACCTGCTTTTGCAAATGCCCCAATATATTTTTCAGGATTTTCAATCATTAAATGAACATCAAGCGTCATGCCGGTAACTTTTCTTATTGACGAAACAACAGGAACGCCGATTGTAATATTCGGGACAAAATGTCCATCCATAACATCGACATGAAGCCAATCTGCACCGGCATTTTCAACAAGTTTAATATCTCTTTCGAGATTTGCGAAATCAGCAGACAAAATAGACGGTGATATAAAAATTTTTGACATTATATAGCTCCTAAAATTTTACAAGCATCATAAGCTGCATGTTGTTCAGCTTCCTTTTTTGATTTACCGGTTCCTTTGGCAACCACTCTTCCATGGTAGGAAACTTCAACCTCAAATGTTTTATTATGATCCGGTCCTGTCTCATTTACAAGATTATAAACAGGCGTCTCCTTTGTCAAAGACTGAGTATATTCCTGCAGAATCGCTTTGGCATTATACTTCTCAAAATTCTTATCAACTTCCTTGATATAAGGCATTAACATTTTCTCCAAAAATGGAATTAAAGAAGCAAGTTTATTATCCATATAATAAGCCCCGAGTACAGCTTCAAATGCACATGCACAAACAGATTCTATATTTGCAATTCCTTGTTTTGCTTCATGGCGCGCCATTATAATCAGGTCGCACAACCCTATATCATGGGCGATTTTAGACAAAGTACTATCAGAAACAACAATTGAACGTATTTTTGATAAATCTCCTTCTGTATAATCAGGATACATTTCAAATAGAATACGGGAAGCAGCCAGCTTCAAAACAGCATCTCCAAGGAACTCCATACGTTCATAATTTTCAGTATAAGGTATATCATTTTCCTTGGTGTATGATGGATGAGTTAATGCCCGTTTAAAAAAAACAGGATTATCAATACTTATCGCGAAAATATTTTCTAACTCGTTCATTTAGAACAATCCCTTTAAATAATTTATAATACCATTTGAGAATACAAAATATTTACAAAAATAATACATTACAGGAATTGTAAAAATAAAACTATCACACCTGTCTAAGAATCCGCCATGTCCCGGCAAAGAATTTCCGGAATCTTTAACCCCTGCATCACGTTTTAACATTGACTCGCACAAGTCACCAATCTGAGCAAATACAGTACAAATCAGCCCTACCAAAAAAGAAACGTACCAGTTAACCTTTACAAAACATACACTTATGAAAGCACCAACAAGTAATGCCCCGAGAACAGCGCTTATAGCGCCCCCGATAGAACCTTCTATAGTCTTGTTAGGACTTATTACAGGTGCGAGTTTGTGTTTCCCGAAACGTGTTCCTGCATAATAACATCCGATATCCGTAAGCAAGATTGCAGTAAACATCATTACAACAAATCCAAGTCCATCATTATATTTTGCAGAGCTGATGTCTCGTAAAAGCTGCAGATGAAGCGGGAAATAACCACAGTAAACAAACCCTAAAATTGTAGTGGAAACATTTGCGATATAAGGCTGTCTGCCTCTAAACAAAACCCATAAAAAGGCTGCGAATGTACATAAAGTTAATGCAAGTGCAACATATTCAGTCCTGTCAAAAAAAGTTATTATTGCAAGAATAGCCTCTGATGCCAGTATAATTTTAAGGCTCGGATAAAAACCTTTATGTTCAAGGATTTTCACGTATTCTTTTGATGCAAAAAATATCACCACAGCTAACAAAAGCAATAATGCAACCCCGCCGAGCATAATACAGCCCATGGTAATTGTGCCCATTATAAAGCCCGTCAACATTCTTGTAGCGTTTTTATTCAAGCCCGCAATTTCGCCCATTATACTGTCATAACCTCTTTTTCTTTATCTGCAACCGCTTTATCTACAATACCTGTATATTTGTCAGTTAATTTCTGAATTTTATCCTGGTTATCTTTTACCATATCTTCCGGAAGATTTTCACTTTTTTCAAGCTTTTTCAAATCATCAGCCATATCACGACGAATATTTCTTATAGCAACTTTTGATTCTTCTCCGATTTTTTTAACATCTTTAACCAGTTCTCTTCTTCTTTCTTCCGTCAATGGCGGGAAAGCAAGTCTGATACAGATACCGTCACTATTCGGCGTTATACCGATTTCCGCTTTGATGATAGCTTTTTCAATTTCTTTAAGAATTGATTTATCATAGGGAGTTATGACAAGTGTTGTACCGTCCTGTACACTAACCTGAGACATTTGCCTTAATGGAGTAGGTGCTCCGTAATAATCTACAAGAACTTTATCCAAAATCATAGGATTTGCTCTGCCTGACCGGATAGAACCGAATTCACGATGCAATTGAGCAATTGCCTTTTCCATTTTTTCTTCACCTAATAAAAATAATTCATCTAATGCCTCAGACATGATTTTCTCCTTTTATTAACTTATATACGTTCCAATTTTTTTATCGTTTAATATATCAACAATACCGTTTTCTGCATCAAAATCAAAGACCACAATAGGTATATTATTCTGTTTACATAATGCACATGCCGAAGTATCCATAACTTTTAACCCGTTTACAATTATATCGTCATAAGTAATATTATCTAATTTTTTTGCATTTGGGTTGTTTTTGGGATCATCGGTATAAACTCCATCAACACCGTTTTTAGCCATAAGCATAGCTTCTGCATTAATTTCTGAAGCCCTTAAAGCAGCAGCTGTATCTGTTGTAAAAAAAGGATTACCTGTACCGGCCGCAAAAATAACAACCCTGCCCTTTTCAAGATGCCTGATTGCTCGGTGCCTTATATACGGTTCTGCAATCTGGTTCATTGCAATAGCGCTTTGAACTCTGCATGGAATTTTCATCTGATTTAATGCACTTTGTAGGGCTATTGCATTCATTACAGTAGCAAGCATCCCGACATAATCACCGGAAGCTTGATCCATACCAAGTTTTGCACTGTTTTTCATTCCGCGAAAAATATTACCTCCGCCGACAACAACAGCTATTTCAGCCCCGAGTTCCCGTGCTTTTTGAATTTCTTCAGCAATCATTTTTACAGGTTTTTGATCAATCCCGAACTGCTGGTCTCCTAATAGAGCTTCTCCGCTTATCTTCAACAATATACGTTTATACTTCATAGGATACTACCTCTTTCACTTAATACTAGCGCAAAACAACTCTATTGTAAAGCAGTTTTGCAAATATAAATTTACATAATTATTAAGGATTGTTAAGCCTTGTATAATACCGAAAAGGACTATACTGTCAGGTTTTCAGAAATTAATATATATTTTCTCAATAATAAATAGCACTTTTTTATACAAAATTGTTTTTATAAGAATATAGAGAAAAATTTATCCCACATAAAGAAAAGGAGAATATATGGCACGAGTATTGATTTCTATGCCTGAAGAGTTTTTACAAAGAATTGATCAGGTTGCGGAAGGAGAAAACCGTTCGCGCAGTGAATTAATTAGGGAGGCTCTGCGCACCTACATTTACAAACAGAAAGTAAGGCAATCAACAACATCTGCAAGAAATGCCGAACTTCTGGAATCTCTTTTAGAATAGAAAGACCGCTAAAGCGGTCTTTTTGATTACCAGGCACTCCCACCCCATTGTTTTTTGACTTCTTCAAACGGAATATGTAAGTAGTCCATATTATGATGTCTTAATATCCAGAACCCGCATGAAGTTCCTGTTATCCAACCGCTTCCGGAAGCTCTTCTATCACAATATGCAGGCATATCAGTCCACCAACGTTCATAATATGCCGGTTTCAGACGTTCCGGCGTCACAATATCAAATGAAATCATAAAAATATCCCTCCCAAGACTATTATGACCTTTTTTACCATTAACATCAACAAAAAAATCTGCCAATACATCACCAAGTGAAATGCATTCCCCGGATGCTAAACTTACTATCGGAAATCCGTAATCATGAGGCATATCTTCCTTAGCTAAAGTATATAACATAGAATCAGACATACATGTCGTAGTATAATCATATGTTTGGAAAAATGTTTTTACAAAAATTTTATGAAATTTGTAACATTGTCTTCATATACTAGCAAAAAAATATTTGATGTTTTTTTACAAATAGTGTATTATTGCTAAAGAGGTAGTGTGTATGGAAAACATTAAATATATTCTTCCACAGAAATCAGCTCTGATTCAGATTAAGGTCAGCGATATAAATTTTCCCCTGCCTGATTTGAAAAATATTACAGAATCAAAAGCTGTAGCTATTGCTAAATGGCTCATGCACTGGATTGATTGTGATACATCTATAAAACCCAATACCCTATTACCTCCAAAACCTGATTTAGCATATCTTTTAGGAGTAAGTATAGGAACTATCCAAAATTCACTCAGATATATTGAAGATATGGGTTACGTTGAATCTAAACAGTGTATCGGGACCATTATACGCGACAGAACAAACTCGGAAGGATGTATAAGAAAACTTACCTCAAAACGTGAAATAGCTATCAGCGCGATAAAGAAATATATTTTAGAGAAAAAAATGAGTGTAGGACAGACTTTACCTTCATCAAGGCATATTTCAGCCTGCATAGGGTGCTCTGCAAATACAACGAGACTGGCCCTTGAGTACCTTGGTACGATCAATATTCTCGAACATAAATTTAAAAATTCAAATGAAACCGGCTGGATTGTAAAATCTGTTGATTTTGCAACAGAAAATATTACTAATGAAAACAATACACTTGTAAAAAAGGTTCAGGAAGATTTAAAAAATTACATTACAAATAAATTAAAGGTCGGAGACAGAATTCCAGCACACGCTCAGTTGTCAAAAGAATTATCCGTAAGCATAAAAACAATTCATGATGCATTGAAAGTATTGATTAAAGATGGAATACTTCTTGCAAGACGCGGACGCTACGGAACTACAGTTGTAAAAATGCCTTATGATAAAAATGTTTCAATAAAAAAAGAAACATCAATTTTTGCATCCGCGCCGGAAACAGCATTTTACTACTATGAAAAAACTCAAAACCATATAAAGAAAATGATTGCGGAAAATTATGAAATAGGTTCCAAACTTCCTTCAATCATTGAACTTTCCAAACAGCTGGATTTGAGTCCTAACACAATAAGAAAAGCTTTCCACAATCTGGCAAGAGAAGGCTACCTCGCATTCTCCCGCGGGCGTTATGGTGGAACTTTTGTAATTGATATTCCTGAAACAGATGAACAGGCATTCAAATGGCTTGCAGTAAACCCGAAATATGCCGAAATATATAAAAATTAAGGCAAAGTATCCCAGTATTTTTTCTTTTCATCATGCGGCCATGTATTTGTCAAAGCAAACTGTGCGCAAGAAACTCCCGTATCTTGAGGAACAGAACAGGTATTGGCCGTCAAAAAATTACAGCAGGCGAGTTTTTGAGCATCAGTTGTTGCAAATAAATAATCTCCGGCATCGGGATGTAATTTATTATTTTGATCAAGCTGGAAATAAAAAACATCATAACCAAATTTATTTGGACCTTTAGGACCGTTTGTATCAATTATAAAATCAAGCCCTGTACCACCTGCAGTCCACCAGCAGCCGCTTGATGCAATCATCATTCCGTTACTTAAAAGAATTGCTCCATCGTTATGGGAATCAGCATTAAAAGCAACTCTTCCGGGCGCTGACTGGAAAAATGTAGTATCTTTATAACCCAATTTAGTCAAATTACCAGTTTCACCATATTCACTTTTAACAACTTTTAAATATTTTGCAAAATCTTTTATAAATATATGCTCATCTCTATCTCTGAGATTATAGCAGTACATTTTCGCTAAATCAATATTCTCGTTGCTCATCTGGGTTATAGTTTGCGAAACAAGAGAGTGAGCAACATTAAATTGAGCTTCAAGAGATTTATTTCTCTGATCATTTATCAAAGTCGGCATAGTCATAGCTGCAACAACACCAATTACACCTAAAGTAACTAAAACTTCCGCCAAAGTAAATGCTTTTTTCATGCTGCCCCCTTCATTGACATCGTGATATATTGTATCACTATTATAGCAAATTTTAAAAATTTTACAAGCCGCAAAAGCCCTTCTGTAAAGCGTTAAATCGCCCCCCCCCCGCAAAACTTATTACTTGCAATCTTACTCATAAATCAGCTCCTTTTCCTATTCAATATTACATTAACAGTATAACATATTCTATAACATTTTCAATACAATAACTACAGGGTTTAGGGGCATAAGTTTTCCCAATCCGGTTCATCGTCATCCTCACCGGGTTCTGTGATATGTTCACCACGTTCCAGCATTACTTGCAATGTCCACTTTAATTGTTGTTTATACTTTTCCCTCGCGCGTTCTGCCGTTCCGGCGCAGAATAAAAAACTCGGGATTTCCTTGATTTCTATAAAATGATAAGGTTTTCCGTCAAAATCAGTATCAATACCTTCAATCAGCGTCCAATTTAAATTCAGATAATAATCTATATCTTTATGTTCCATTTATCCATCCAGAGAATTTTCATTCAAAGGCTGAGTAATCATAATACCTTCACCGCCAATAACCTCAGCTTTATTTCCTTCAATATACAGATAAACCGGTTTATTTGTATTTCTCTTCGCCGTTTTAATCAGCTGATTTAACCGTTTATAAAGGCTATCTGTCCCCCCGCCGTTTTCAAAGGCTGAATTAAGGTTAATAACAACCTTATCGGGACTTTCATTAATAGCTATAATGCGTGTATCCGAAGGTATTTCAGAATAAACTCCCTTAGATTTCTCATAAGTAGTCGGCCCCATAATCAAAGCTTCTATTGCAAATTTTATTTTTGAGCCGTCTATGTCTTTGTCATATTCTCTGTTAACAGCTCTGTATATCTCTTCTTTATTTGCATTCTGACCGATAAAAAATACATTTACATAGACTTTTTCAACAGGTTTTGGTTTAGGATCCTGCTCCGTATCTTTTGGAATTTGTGTTTCCGGAACAGGGGTAAGCGGTCCTGAAACATTTTCATCGTTATGATAAAGCATCCTTAAACCCAAAACACAACATACTGCGACCATTATTACAGCCGTTACACCTAAAAAAACTCTTTCATTGTTACGCATAATATTATTCCTTATCTTTAAGAATTGTCATCTGTCCGTCAACAATAACTTTATCATCCTCAATTGCAACATTCTGGATATTAAATTTTGCTCTTTTATTTTCTAATATTTTAGCCGAAAAATCAAGCGGGTTGACATAATTTAAAATTCCAGAAAATGTATTGATATCAGAAGCAAGACGAGTATTTACAAAATTTGGATTATCAAATACAATTTTTCCGTCTCTTACATCCAGATTAGCACTTACAATAACGGCTTTTGTTTTTCTCACAAACGGCAAAGCGTAATTCATTATATAATATATTTTACCGTTTTTTAATTTAACATTTGTAGATGTAATTTCAAATAAATTTAAGCTGCCGCCTATACTGTTAATATCGCTTATAACTCTTTTATAATCCTCAGAGTTCATTGTATTATTTAGATCTTGTTCTGTTATTTCAATTTTAAATGAAGCCGGAATATCTTCTTTTATGAAATAATTATTATTTTCATCATGCGGAACATAGTTAAAATTACATAATGTTTTAGCATTAAAGTAAGAAATGTAAACACCATCAATATTCATATCTTTAGCTGTTATTTCCAGAGATTTGAAACGACCGGCTTTAAGATCTCTAGTACTGTATGAATTCAGATTTGCATATATTTTCCCGTCAGTTAAAGATTTTTGTATTGCCTTTTTAGTTATACTTTCACCGATTTTTTCTGCTATAAAATTCTGTCCTGTAATATTACTAAAAAAACGTGAAAAACCTGAGGTCAAATCATAAGGTTCACGGCAGCATGCTGTTTCACAATTTCCTGCAAAACAGATTTGCCCTGCAATAAGTAAACCAATTGTTAAAATAATCTTTTTCATTATAAAAACACTTTCTTTAATTTTATTCTATCACTATCTGCAACTCCGACAGCACAGATTTCATTATCATTATAAATCAAAAGCAAAGTTGTACCATGCTCTATATTTTTATTTTTCAATGCACGGCCGTTACGAATATACTCAATATCGTTACTGTTTACATTAATCTTCCGGTAATTAAGTATTTCGACAGGGTTAATTAAATATTTTGCGACATCAATATTGTCCGGCTCAATACTATTTTCAACCCTGAACTCTCCAGCCCTTGTTCTTATAAGCTTTATTAAATGCGCACCGCAATTAAGTAACTTGCCTAAATCATTGGCTATGGAACGAATATAAGTTCCTTTAGAGCATTTTATTAATATTTCCGCCTGCTGTAAAGTTTCATCAAAGGATTTCAGCTCAATACCATATATTACAACCTTACGTGGGCTGACATTAACCTCTTGTCCCTTACGAGCATACTCATAAAGTTTTTTGCCTTTAACTTTTATAGCAGAATAAATAGGAGGATATTGAGAAATCTCACCTTGAAAATTTTTAAGAGCTTTTCTTATATCCTCAGCATTAACTTTTTTATCAGAGCTGAATGTTATTTCACCTTCTCTGTCATAAGTGGTTGTAGAAGTTCCGAATTGGACAGTTGCAAGATATTCTTTATCATCATTTAAGAATTCAATAAGACGCGTAGCTTTACCGATACAAACAGGCAGAACGCCCTCTGCAAAAGGATCTAGTGTCCCTGTATGACCGACTTGTTTAATACCGGTAAGTTTTCTGAGTTTCGCAACCACATCATGAGAAGTCATCCCGACTGGCTTATAAACATTCAGAAATCCAAACATTGATTACTACAGCTCTCCCCTTGAAATTTTATCAATAATTTCACTGACTTTAGAACCTTTTTCCAGAGAATCTGTGTAAACAAATTTCAATTCCGGAGTAAGACGTAAACGAATCCGTTTCCCAACTTCATAACGAATTTTAGGGGTGCTTTTATCTATTACATCTTTTGTTTTTTCAATCTGTTCATCTGAACCTAACACGCTGTATATAACTTTCGCAAAAGAATTATCATGAGAAACTTCTACATCTAAAACAGACACAACACCTGCAAGCCCTCTGATTTCTTTTCTTAGAATATCAGAAATATCTCTCATTAATTCTTTTCTTACACGTTCATTTCTTAAAGTCATAATTATCTCCTTGGTATGATAATTATAACATGAAATAATAAAAATTACCGCCCCAATCGGATTTCATCAAAGTCTATATAAATTCTGTACCCCAAAATTTTGCAAATCATTTTCATTTCGGTATACCTGAGAGATTCACTTGCAAGTTTATGAGATATTAAGCTCTGTGAGTAATTCTTCCCGCTTAACTCTGTCATTTTCTTTGCAAGTTCTGTTATGGTCATACATTTTGAACCTAACATTATTTTTACTTCTTCACGTACATTCATAAAAACATTATACATTTTCATTGACAGATTATGAAAATATATATATAATCATGAATATATTTCATTACTATATATTATATTCATATTATATTAAGAAAGGAGAGTTTATGAAAATTGGATTTACACTGGCTGAAGTTCTTATAACATTAGGGATAATAGGAGTTGTTGCAACACTAACAATGCCAGCTTTAATAGCAAATTATAAAAAAACTGAATACTCAACAAGATTAAAAAAATTCAATAGTACTATGCAACAGGCAATTCTAATGTACAATAATGACAATGGAGAAATTTCCGGACAGTGGCCGGAACCTGCTAATAGTACAGAAGCGATGCAAGAATTCTGGCAAGAACATTTTGCACCGTATTTCCAAAATGTTATTAAACTGGAAACTGTTACAGGCTCACGTAACGGAATTGATGTATATTTCAGTGATGGTTCACAGCTTGAAATGACAAGAAGCGGAGCACTTGATATAAGTTACGATGTAAACGGTAAAAAATTTCCAAATAAAAAAGGACGAGACCAGTACATAT
The DNA here is from genome assembly GCA_944325005.1 of Candidatus Gastranaerophilales bacterium. Classification (GTDB taxonomy): domain Bacteria; phylum Cyanobacteriota; class Vampirovibrionia; order Gastranaerophilales; family Gastranaerophilaceae; genus Stercorousia. Next base: position 41,426 of record CALUYO010000013.1, read on the forward strand.
TTTTACTTCGTAAGGGGAATTTTAGTCCTTACAACTGGACATCTGATATTGGTATTGTTGTAAAACCACCGGAAGGCGAAGATAACTACACAAAAGATATGGCTGATCGTAATAATGTTCTAAGGCTGTGTAAAAGAGACCAGACATTCTGCTCACAGCTATTACAAATAGATGGTTGGGAGTACAAATCTGATTATCCGCACAGATTATAAGCTTGAACGTTCAATTTCTTCTTTTGTAGATACTTCTATAATATCACCGACTTCAATATCATTCCATCTGCTGAATGAAATACCACATTCAAAGCCTTGTGCAACTTCTTTAACATCATCTTTGAAACGTTTAAGCTGATCAATTGCTCCGCGGAATATTTCTTTTCCGTCACGGATAAGAACAGCATCTTTACTTCTGACTATCTTGCCTTCAGTTACATAACAGCCAGCAATTCTCGTCGTCTTACCGATTGTAAATACCTGACGAACCTCAGCTTTTCCGAGTTCAACCTGTTTGATTTCAGGCTGAAGAAGTGACAGCATAGTCTTTTCAATATCTTCCAAAATCTGATAAATAATATCATATTTTTTAATTGTTACGCCTTCTTTTTCAGCAGCCGCCAGAGCATTTGCATCTTCTTTAACCGTAAAGCCTAAAATTAAAGCATTTGATGCGGAAGCAAGCATAACATCAGCCTCGGAGATATCTCCTACACCAACATGAATAATTTTTGTTTTAATTTCGTTAGATTCAAGCTGGGCAATTGCCTGTGACACAGCTTCTGCAGAACCATTTGTATTTGCTTTAATAATCAAATTCAACTGCGGAATATCATCTTCGCCTGCAGCAGCTTCACGTCTTACATGTGCAGGAAGCATTGCATCAAGACGTTTATTACGTTCTTTTTCTTTTCTCTGCTGAACAATTGCTTTCATTTCTTTTTCATTTTGAACAACTTCAAAATAATCTCCAGCCTGTGGAACTTCTGTCAAACCGAGAATTTCTACCGGAGTTGAAGGTTCAGCTTTCTGAATTCTTTCACCACTATCAGACAATAATGCTCTCACACGTCCGCAAGCAGTACCAACAACAATACAATTACCAACACGCAATGTTCCGTTTTGTACAAGCAGTGTAGCAACAGGACCTTTGCCTTTATCAAGATTTGCTTCAATTACAACACCTGATGCCTCAGCTTTCGGATTAGCTTTTAAATCCTGAACATCAGCAACAAGAAGAATATATTCAAGAAGTTCATCAATACCTGTACCCTGCAAAGCTGAAACTTTAACTATAATTGTATCTCCGCCCCATTCTTCAGGGACAAGCCCGTGTTCTGTCAATTGCTGCAAAACTCTGTCAGGATTTGCATCCGGTTTATCAATTTTATTTACCGCAACGATAATAGGAACATCTGCAGCCTTTGCATGATTAATTGCTTCAATTGTCTGAGGCATTATACCGTCATCAGCGGCAACAACAAGAATGGCAATATCTGTAGCCTTGGCACCGCGGGCTCTCATTTCGGTAAATGCTTCGTGCCCCGGGGTATCAACAAACACAATTTTCTTTTCTTTATTATTATCAAGATAAACTGTATATGCACCTATTGATTGAGTAATACCGCCAACTTCCGTGGCAACAATCTTATGTTTTGAAGCTCTGATGCTGTCGAGTAATGTTGTCTTACCATGGTCTACGTGCCCCATAATACTAACAACAGGCGCACGTTTTTTAAGTAACTTTTTATCAACTTCGGTCAGCTTTTTAACTTTTTCTTCTTTTTCAAGTTCTTCTTCCATATAGGCATCTAAGTCTTCATCAAGAACTTCAAGCTCATATTCAGCACAAACCTTTTTAATAACATCGACATCAATAAGCTGGTTAACAGTTGCCATAATCCCCTGAAACATTAAAAATTTAACAATTTCAGCAGGAGTTTTTTGAATTTTATCTGCAAGTTCGCTTATCGTCATAGCTCTGTTTACGACGATTTGTGTAACTTTTTCAGCTTCTTCCTCTTTATGTGAACGTTTTTTATGTTTTTGAGCTGCTGCTTTTTCAAGAGAAATTCGTTCTTGCTCTTCTTTTTTTGAATTAAAATCTTTACCTTTTTTCTTGCCGTCAGCGCGTCTTCTGCCGGAGCCTTTATTTTCATAAATATCTTGTGAAATTATTGTTCTCTGGATAGGCTTTCTTTCGCCTGATGGTTTTTCAAAAGGCTTTTTAGCAGATGGCACACCATCTTTCTTTGGCGGGAAAGGTCTTTCTCCGCGCGGTGCTTTTTCCGAACGCGGCGGGAATTTTCTTGTTTCTGTTGATTTTTCAGTTTTTTCTACAGCCGGTTTTTGAGGCGCACGTCTTACAATTTCAAGACGGCTTTGCGGCTTCGGTTTTACAATTTCAACCTTGGGAGAAACTATAGTTTTTTCTTCTGTTTTTTTATCATTTTTAGGTTCTTCCACAGGTGGTGTTTCCACAGCCTTTGCTTTTTTGACAACGAAAGCTTTAGGTTTTTTAGCCTCTTTGACCCCGCCGGATGCAATAAATTCTTTCAGCCTTTTCACCTGATCAACCGTAACAGTGCTTGAATGAGTTTTGCCTGTAATTGACAGCTGGGCAAACTTTTCTATAACTTCTTTACTTGTAAGCCCAAGTTCTTTTGCTAATTCGTTTATTCTAATTGTTTCAAAACTCATTTATTAATCTTCCTTTCAAATCTTCCGGTACAGGAGCTTTCAAGGCTTTTGCAATTCTGTTTTTTTTAAAAGCGGCTTCTATACAAGAATTATTATAGCAGAGATATACCGATCTGCCAAATATTTTATTGCTGTGGTTTATAACAACGTCTCCGTGCACATTTTCGCGTGTAACTTTTATCAATTTATCCCTGTTTTTAAGTTTACCGCAACCTGCACATTTCCGTTCTGTCACTAATTCACCTCAGCCAATTTTTCCAATTTTAATTTTTGATCGTGCTCTATCAAGAGGTTAATTAATTCATCCAAATCGCCGTCAATAACCGTATTTACGTTAAGATTATGATTTATGCGATGATCGGTTAAACGTCCCTGCGGGAAATTATATGTTCTGATACGTTCGCTACGGTCACCGGTTCCAACCTGAGAACGGCGCAAATCCGTAATTTCTTTCATTTGTTTTTGTACTTCCATATCATAAAGCTTTGCTTTAAGAATTTGAAGTGCACGTTCCTTATTTTGCAGTTGTGAACGTTCTTCGGTACAGAAAATCATAATTCCTGTAGGTTTATGAAAAACCCTCGCAGCCGTTTCAACTTTATTAACATTTTGACCGCCTGCGCCACCGGAACGCGCAGTAGTAATTTCAACATCGTTCATATTGAGATTTACTTCGACATCATCAACTTCCGGCATTACAGCAACAGTAGCGGTTGATGTATGAACACGTCCCTGAGATTCCGTTGCAGGAACTCTTTGAACCCTGTGAACACCTGATTCGTATTTTAATTTTGAATAAATACTGTCACCTTTCATTGAGATGATAATTTCTGAAACCCCGCCGGCTTCACATTCAGTTTTACTCAAAACCTGTGTCTGCCAACCTTGTTTATCAGCATAACGCATGTACATTCTGGCAAGATCTCCGGCAAATATGTTTGCTTCATCTCCGCCTGCACCACCTCTGATTTCAAGCATAATATCCTTGTCATCCATAGGGTCGCGGGGTAATAAAAGAACTTTCATTTTTTCTTCATATTCAGGAAGTTTAGCCTCATTTGTTTCTATTTCAGCTTTTAAAAATGAACGCATCTCATCATCATGTTCGGCTTTCAATAATTCTTTAGCCTCGTCAATTGCGTCAACAGCCTTTTTCCATTCATAATATAAGTTAACAGTTTCCTCCATAGATTTTCTTTGTTTTGAAAGATCCCTAAACTTATTGTAATCCTGAATTACTGCAGGATCTGAAAGGGTAACACCTAACTCATTATATTTTTTCTCTATCTGGAGAATTTTATCTAACATATCTTTCATACCCTGATTATATCAGGAACAAAAATTTTTTCAAATATATATAATATAAGAGAAAGGTGCCATTAATTATTAATGGCACCATATGTCTAACTCATCAAAATTATATGGTATAC
>CALUYO010000014.1 GCA_944325005.1 Candidatus Gastranaerophilales bacterium
GATTTTCAATTTGACAAACAGCCCGATATATTTGTTGCATCAGGATTTTATGACTGGTTTGACGACAGAGAAACCGTTAAGAAATCTATGCAGCTGATATATAATGCTTTAGCAAAAGGCGGATATTTTGTTTTTTCAGTACAAGCCGGTCATTTTGCATTAAGTTTAACAAATAAAATTTTCAAAGATTTTAACAACCATCAGCTAAAAATGGTAACTTGGGATATGGATGTAATCAATTCTATTTTAAAAGAAACAGGTTTTTCGGTAATCGTTTTAAGATCTGATGATGCGGGCCATTACCCTGTAATTTTGGCAAAAAAGGTTTAATCTATTAAAATTGCGGTATGAAAAAGAGGTATAATGGATACAATTAGTTTAACACATAATGTAAAATCTTGTATTTTACTTTTATATCTGGTATTGGCTCTTATTACGGGCGCTGCATATATTCTTGGATTTATGAAAAAGAATGTTGAAAATTTCAAAACAAGAATGAAATCCTTCTGGATAATTGTCATTTTATTTACTGCGGCGTTTATGTTTAATAAACTTGCCGCAATAATATTTATAATGCTTATAAGCTATCTTGCATTAAAAGAATTTTTCTCAATGATACCTACAAGACGCTCAGACAGGCGTGTTCTTTTATGGGCTTATCTGTCAATTCCTATCCAATTTTATTTTATTTATACCGGCTGGATTGCAATGTTTTATTTATTTATACCTTTGTATTTATTCCTTTTAATCCCTTTAAGAATGGTTTTAATTGGTGATACCGATGGATTTTTAAAATCTTGCGGAACAATACACTGGGCATTAATGACCTGCGTATATGCGATAGGTTATTTTGCAGTATATTTTTCAATTCCGGAAACTGTTAATCCAATAGGCGGAGCATTGGGCTTCCTTTTATATATATTGATATTAACTATTTCAAACGATTTTATGCAGTACTTATTCGGCAAAACTCTCGGCAAACATAAGATTACACCCAAAGTCAGTCCTAACAAAACTGTAGAAGGGCTTTTGGGCGGTGTGGTATCTACAGCAGTTATTGCTGGTATTCTTGCTAAATTTTTAACTCCGTTTTCTTTTTGGCAGGCATTTATTTTAGGTGCAATACTTGCAATTGCAGGATTTTTCGGAGATATTACAATGTCTGCAATTAAAAGAGATATAGGTGTTAAAGACACAGGGGCGCTACTGCCTGGACACGGCGGCATTCTTGATAGATTAGACAGTATGATATTTACTGTACCATTATTTTTCCATTATGTAGCATATTACTATAACATAGGTATCTTAAATTAGTTTATGGGCAAGAAATATTTAAACAATACAGCAAAGTTTTTATTTTTTCTATTGTTTGTAAAACCTTTTATTTTTTTCGTTCTTGGAATAAATGTACGTAATTTGGAAAAACTTTTACAGAACAAGGGGGCTGCCATAATTGTTGCCAATCATAACAGCCATATAGATACTCTTCTTATTATGAGCCTTTTTCCGATATTGACTATTTTAAAGATTCATCCCGTAGCGGCGGCAGATTATTTTTGTAATACGAAATTTAAATCTTTTATATTCAAAACACTTATAGGAATTATCCCTATAAGCAGGCACATAACCAGGCAGTCAAAAGAGGAAGTTTTTGCTGATATAAATACAGCATTGAAGAATAATGAAATAATAATAATCTATCCTGAAGGCACACGCGGAGAAGATAATCAAATAAAAGAATTTAAAACAGGAGTTGCCCATATTGCAAAAATGAATCCTAATGTTCCGGTAATTCCTTTATACATTAACGGTCCGGATAAAATTCTTCCTAAAATTGATGCGATTTTAGTTCCGTTTATATCAGATATTTATATTGCTGATCCCATTTATTATGACAATACTTCTACAAAAGAATTTACATCAAAAGTAAAATCCATTGTAGAGAATTTATATCTTACTCATAAAAAGAAAGAAAATTTATAAGATTAAACTTTTAGCATTTCATACCAATCTTTTAACTCTTTACGTTTGACTTTTCTGGTAGATGTTTTCGGAAGTTCGTCACGATGAAGAACAACAACAGTTGGTGCTTTATACGGAGCCAGATTTGCCTCTGAAAGTCTTTTCACCTCTTGTTCTAAAATTTGACGAATTTCATCATCTGTTTTGCTTAATAGTTCATCACAGGGTGAAATAATTGCGCCGACTTCTTCTGTCCCTGCTTTATTGCCGGATTTTATTGTCAAAGACATTACACATACTTCTTTAATAAGCTCAGAAGTTTCCAATACTGCTTCAACTTCTTCAGGAAAGATTTTTTTGCCGCCTCCAAGAACTATCATATTTTTAATTCTGCCCGTAATTTTAATAAAGCCGTCTTTGTCGATTTCACCGATATCACCTGTGTGAAACCAACCGTTTTCATCGATTACTTCGGACGTAATTTCGGGTTTGTTGTAGTAACCCTGCATAACATTTGGTCCTGTCGCAAGGATTTCACCGTTGTCAGCTATTTTTACCTGTACAGAAGGCAGCGGCTGCCCGACCGTTCCGATTTTTGAATGTCCGTATCTGTTTGTAGAAATTGTAGGAGACGTCTCTGTTAAGCCGTAACCTTGAAATACAGGAACACCGATTCGTTCAAAAAATTCGGCAACACTGTCTTCCAAAGGTGCCCCGCCGCATATGAAACATTCCAATCTTCCGCCAAGACCGTCAATTACTGACTTGAACATCAACCTGCGAACACCGCGAGGCATAAATTTAGAAATTCCATATAACCATTTGAAAATCTTTTGCGTGCTTGCAGACTGCTTTTTAATTTGTTTATCAATACTGTTTTTAAGCATTTTAGCCACAAGCGGAACTACAATCATATTTGTAATTCCCTTTTCTTTCATAACAGTTGTAAGCTCTTTCGGGTTAAGGGTTTTGATATAAACAATTTTCGCGCCCATGTAAAGCATGCCGAAAAATCCGCAATCAAGTTCCAACAAATGATTTAGCGGCAAGATAGACAAAAGAGTATGCTCATGTGTAAGCTTAAACATTGCTTCAAAATCTCTTAATTGAGAATATATGTTTCCGAAACTAATCATTACACCTTTTGGATTGCCTGTTGTTCCCGAGGTGTAAACAATTAATGCGGTTTCATCCAATGAGCGTGGTCTGCCCAGATCTTTTTCAATATCTGCATCCAATGCTGACACTGAAGGTATTTCCGGATGATTCCGCTCCTCATCATCCAGAACAAAAATCTGTTCGATTGACTTAACATTATTTTTAACTTCAATCGCATGCTCCAAATAATGACTTGAACAAAGCAAAATTCGCGGATTGCAGTCATTCAAAATATGCGTATGCTCGGGCACAGTAAGTTTGACATCCAGCGGAACAGTTATTGCACCTGTTTGGATTGATGCAAAAATTCCTACAGCAAATTCCGGTCTGGATTCGCAAATTATAGCGACTCTTTCGCCGCGTTGGAGTCCGGCTGTTTCGATTAAATAATTGGCGAATTTTTTTGCTCTGCGTGACAGCTCTATATAACTCAATTCTTCATATCCGTTTTTGGTTTTTAGAGAAAGAGCATTTACCTGACCATAAATATCACTTTTTTCCTGCATTAAATCAAGAAAGTTTGAATGGAGTTTATGGTTAATATTGTAAAAAACGCGGCGTTCAAGAGATTTTTTCATGAAATTTACACATGCCTGTAATTCATGAGCTATCTCTTTTTCATCACGGTCAAAGTCCGTAATCGGTTGTCCGAACTGGATTACGATTGTATTAAAAAGTTTGGGCAATTTGCGTGTCTGTCCCCATGTTTCAAAGCCGCCTTTTATAGCAAAAGGTATTATCGGAGTATTTGTGCCTTTTGCCATTAATCCAACACCTCGGTTGAATTTACATAATTCTCCGTCAGGTGTAAATTTGCCTTCCGGAAAGATTATAACGGCTTCACCTGCATTTAATTTTGTTTTTGCCGCGTCAATAGCCTCAAGACCTTTACCAAATTTGAGGGGCAGTACATTAAAATATTTCAGAAAATGTTTGACAATCGGAACTTTGAATGCAGCCGGTCCGGTGACAAACCAGAGTTGTCTGTGAGTAGCCATTTGAACGATAAAAGGATCAAGATGGCCGGTATGGTTTCCTGCAATGATTACTTTGCCTTTACGCGGAATATTTTCAGCGCCTTCGACTTTATAGCGGAACAACAGCAGGAATATATGTCCAAGAGTAGCTTTGAGCAGAAAATATCTGAATGATTTGTCAAGGATAAGGATAAGAGCCGCCAGAATGAATGATATTACAGCTATTCCTTTAAAGATGTTTAAAGGATTAATAAAACCGGCAATATGAGCGATAATAGCTGTGCCTATTAAGAAACTCAGCGTATTAAATGTCAGCATAAGTCCGAATATTTTTCCGCGCATTTTATCCGGTGTTACCTTTTGCAAAATAGTATCAAGCATTACAAGAACAACAGCATCAGCCATTCCGATTGGAATAAGCCATAACCAGGCAGTGTCAACGCTTTTGCATAGAGGAGCCGTAATTAAAGCTGCACATAAAATAATAAAACTGCTTGCGAACAGGTGCGGGATTCTAATAATTCTTGCAAAATAAATTGCGGTTCCCATACCGGCAATTATTCCGATACCGAGAATGGTTCTCAAATAGTTCAACTCTGGATAGCTCAATCCGTAATGCTCCGTAATTAGTGCATTTAAACCGTTTGAAAACGCAGCAACAATAAATTGCAGACAAACAGACAACCCGACAAGATAGAGAGCTTTTTTATGTTTTTTCAAATAATCGAATGCTATGCACATATCATTTGATTTCTGTGTTCCTGTAAAGTAGTTTTGCGGGATTAAGAACTTTATTATTGAAGTTGAAAACGCTCCGATAAAATACATTGCTGTAACAATATATAATGCTTTTACAACACTTAAATTTATAAGATGATTTGCTGCTAAGGCGCCGAACAGGAGCGAAACCGCACCGACTGGAGAAGTAAGAGCATTTGCAAATTTAAACTGATTCCTTTTGACAACATTGGTCACAGCAGACATTTTTGCAGGATAAAAGAATGCAGCACCGATTCCTAATACAAATGCAAAAATATAAATTAAACTTGTAGATAATTGAGGGAGTAATAAAATCAATACTCCAATAATAAAAGCCCTAAACAGACAACTAACGGTCAAGAGAACTTTTCTTGAAAACCTGTCACTCAAGGCTCCGGAAAATAAACTTAATAAAAATTGCGGAAGTAAAAACACAAAAAACATTGTTGCAATTGATTTCCCCGGATTTTCCGAAATTTGTAAAAGTATTCCGGCTAATAAAAATTGTATAATTGCATCTGCCAAATGTGAAAATAGCTGACCAACAAAGAGTTTAGCAAACTCTAAATTTACTAATACCCCAATCTGCTTCCCAATGCTGTTCATTTCATCTCCTTAGTCTCTACAACAGAATTATTTTAGCATTTTTTTTGACCAGTGCAAAATATGTATTACAATTTATAAATTCATAATGCTCAATTTAGAATTTAAAACCTGTAAATAAAAATTTTTGCTAATTTAAATACGTCCTACTGATTGTCTACTGTTTTTAGGGGATACTTCAGAAAGCCCAACCTACAAGCTCTAGAACAAGGATTTTGTATGGCAGTCCGTTCCGCCAGTTACAAACATTTTGAATTTTTTAATAAGTTTTTCCAGAATTGGTTTTATCGAATCGACATATTCTTTATCCCATCTGTTATATTGATAATTTCCTTCCACTCCGTCTATACCGTGTTTTTTTAAAAACTCACAAAAATCATCATTTATTTTATCAGGGGTAACTATGGAATGAGCCCAGGATAAAATTCCGCCGGCATTTTTGATTTTGTGAATATCCGAGACCTGATTGTTTGGCGCAAAACCTTTCATCAGTGTCTCAAGAGTTTTGTCAAAATGGTTAAAACCCAAACCAACAGCTTCAAATGCCGGGTGAGGTTCTTTATAACCATGTAGCAAAAATTCACAACCGGCAACGAATTTAAAATTTTTATACTTGCAGGGTTCTTGAGATATCAGTGCAATTACTTCCTGAGAGCTTTTTACCCTGTCATGATCAGTAATTGCGGCAGAAAATGCAGGCAGATTGTCATTTGCTTTTCCTGACTTAAAAACTCTGTTTGCGTAGCTGGTGCACTGTTCTAAAAATTCTTTAGGAGTTAGTCTGCCATCAGACGCGATCGTATGCAGATGAAAATTAGTTCTGAGTTTCTCCCCTACTTGATAGTGTTCCGGTTTTAGTTTGTTAATATTTGCTTTAATTCAAACGGCTCTGCAACGGCATTTAAATCCTCCGGTTTGCACGAAATGCCAAAACTGTCTTGCAAGCCCTTTTGCAATAATTTTTTGTAAGCTAAATCTTTTGGATGTAACCAAATGAAAGTTATTCTGCAATTTGTCTTTAAGTTTACTTTCATATACCAATTTTAACATGATTGAATAGAGGTTTTGCCACAATAAATTTTATTTTTACAAACTATTCTTTTATTTGAGTATGGTTGACTTTTAGCTCAACAAAATAGTCAAATCTTCTGTAACAAGAAATCAAACCATGTGTTCTTTTACATTTGTCCAGGTTGATTTGTACGGCTAGATTGAGGTTTGTATATTATCAGTGAAATACGCATGTCAACATAGCTCTTCCCGGAAAAACTTTCCCTCTTATTAAAAATATCTGTTTACCCTAAAAACGCTAAATTGCCCCACTGAACTAGTTTCCGAGGTAAAATTTATCCCCGAAAATTGCCTGTTTTTCTCTAAAAAAATAACAGCTGTTACTATATTATGAAAATGTTATTAATATTCATTAATAACATTTTTGTTGGCTTTATGCAAAAACACAGGATAAGTAACATCAAATTATAAAGGAGTAATAATTGTGGAAATGTTTTGTTTTCAATGTGAGCAAACGGCTCACCGTAAGGGTTGTACAACTACAGGTGTTTGCGGAAAATCTGCAGATACAGCAAATTTACAGGATGAATTAACAAGTGCTGTTATTGAGCTTGCAAATTGCAATAAAATAAATGATGAAAATACAAATTTAATTATAGAAGGTCTTTTTACAACAATAACCAATGTGAATTTTGATAATAAATCAGTTAAAGAATTAACTCTAACAATAAAGTCTAAAATTTCATGTAATTCTGAATTTGATATAAAAAGTGTCTGGAACTGTAATGAAGATATCCGCAGTTTAAAATCACTTATTTTATTCGGATTGAAAGGAATAGCCGCTTATGCTCACCATGCTGCTAATCTTAATTATAAAGATGGAGAAGTAAACAATTATTTTTATGAGGCACTGCAGGGAATATCAAAAGACTTGTCTGTGGATGAATTAACGGCTCTTGTTTTGAAAACGGGAGAAATCAATCTTAAATGTATGGAATTATTAGACAGGGCTAACACAGAAACATACGGAAATCCTGTACCGACAAAAGTTACAACTAACATTGAAAAGGGACCATTTATTGTTGTTACGGGGCATGATTTGCATGATCTGGGATTATTGCTGGAACAGACAAAAGATAAAGGGATTAATATATATACACATGGAGAAATGCTTCCCTGTCATGCATATCCTGAATTAAAGAAATATAGCCACTTGAAAGGCAATTTTGGAACAGCATGGCAAAATCAGCAGAAAGAATTTGATAATCTCCCCGGAGCAATTTTATTTACAACAAATTGTATAATGCCTGTAAAAGACAGCTATAAAGACAGAGTATTTACAACTTCTGTTGTTCAGTATCCTGAATGTACTCATATTGGTGAAGATAAAGATTTTACCACTGTTATAAATAAAGCTCTTGAACTTGGCGGTTACAATGAGGATAAAGAAATAACAGGAATAAATGGGGGAGAGGTTTTAACAGTCGGTTTCGCGCACAACACTGTTCTTTCTGTTGCCGATAAGGTTATTGATGCCGTAAAAACAGGGAAGTTGAAACATATTTTTCTTGTCGGAGGATGCGATGGTGCCAAAACGGGCAGAAATTATTATACCGAATTTGTGAAACAAACACCTGAAAATACACTTGTCTTAACTCTTGCCTGCGGTAAATACCGTTTTAACGATTTAGATTTAGGAGATATAAACGGGATACCAAGATTATTAGATATGGGCCAGTGTAATGATGCTTATTCTGCAATAAAAGTTGCGGTTGAACTTTCTAAGGCTTTTAATTGCAGCGTGAACGATTTACCTTTATCGCTTGTCCTGTCGTGGTATGAACAGAAGGCTGTTTGTATTCTTTTGACACTGCTTTATTTAGGTATTGAAAATATAAGACTCGGACCTACTTTGCCTGCATTCGTATCACCAAATGTTTTAAACTTTCTTGTTGACAAGTTCAAAATAAAACCTATCACAACTCCTGAAAATGATTTAAAGGAGATACTTGAACAATGTTAAAAATTGTTTTTCGCGTACGTAAAAACAGCCGCCGTAAAAAGTAACTAAAACATTCTGATTTAGAAATTTTTGCCTGTTATCTATGTCAGATTTATAGATATTTTAAGCCTTCCTTTACCTGTAAATTTGGAAGGCTGCCTCTTAAATTTCCATAGAGCAGTGATAATATTTTGGTTTTTCTTTTTACTTCCGGTGAATTATTTGTATACTTTTTTGCTATATTACAGGCTTTTGAGTTTAAACACTTATCGCACTGGTAATTTACATCCTGACAAAATTGATTTCCTTCAGTTATAAAACCAAATTTCATAAGATAAATTTTTCTGTATTCTAACTTTTTCCTTTTAATTTCTTTTATCGGGATGTAATGCAAATTATAATATTTCAATATTTCTTCTTCAAACTGTTTGGGATTTTTGATAACTCTTGTACGGAAAAACCTGTAACCCTTTGGCAAAAAGTCGGTTTTTTGTTTAATTGTTTCATAAGAGACCAGTGATTTTATGTCGAAATTCCAGTCTCCATTATTGTAATCGTCTATTAGTTTTTTATAACAGGTATATCCCTGTTTGCCAAGTAAACGATTAAGTATATGTGATAAAGTTTCCATTTTTATCTCTATTTTCCTGTGCTATACATATTCCAAAATTTGTTTATCATTTCTTTAAATTCTGTTAAATGAGTTTCTTTGTCTTCTTCTACGTATTTTTGCTTGAAATACAATATTATTCCGGCAATATTATTATAAATTTCATCCTGTTTTTCTTTTACTGTAGCATCACTGACAGGGGAAAATATATAAAATAGCAAAAATATAGTTTGTAATGTTCTTTTTCCGCCTTCCGGACATATTAAATCCTGCAGACGTTTTTTCAAAGTAAGATCTTCCGAATATAAAACTATTCTTAGTTTATTTATAAATTTGTTGAGACTATTGGCGTAATCGTCAAATTCAGTTTGATTTACCGATAAAAGAAAATCAGTTATAAATTTTTTATTTTTTAACATACAGGCTAAGTGTGTACTTTTGGCATATATTTGGAACATATCAACTCTGGCATCTTTCTGTACATTTTTATTGCGTTGTCTTAGTACTTCCAAATAGAGAAGGTTTGTTATCATTTCTTCATTTTGCATACGCTTGTTATTCTGGTTGGTTCGTAAGTAAAACCATTCAGAATTTTCCCTTGCAATTTCTTTAATTTTTTGTGTAATGCTTACCGGTGCTATTGCATTCCACATTTCAAAAGAATGCTCTTTAATAGGATAAGGTTTGTTATTTAGCCTTATAAATAAGTCAACCGGATCAAAGTGTTTCATATTTTCTTCCCGCAGCTCGATAATTGATAACGAAAAATGTTCAATATCGTATTTGATATCTTCGGGTAATGAATTAAAATTTGTATTATTTAACTCTTTTAAGTATTTTAAACCTGTAAGCTTAAAATTGGTCTTATTAGAGGCTTCTTCTTCACCTCTGGCATTTTTGTAACTTATATTCAAAAATCCGAGAATAGCAAGTAGTCTTTGCTGGCCGTCAAGAACCTCTGTTGTTCCGTCCAGTCTTGTATATAGATAAATCGGAGCAATTTTACAGCCAAGTATAATACTTTCTATTAAGCTTGATGCTTTTTGTACATTCATTGACTCTTCTCTTTGATATTCCGGTCTGAGACAGATTGCATTATTCTTAATTTTTGTTTGCAGAGCTTTTATTGTTATATTAATAGGCTCTTTTTTTATGTAATTTAGGTATTCACTGCTTTTAATTAAGCTGTATGCATCTCTTGCGAGTTTGATTTTTGCTTTGGAATACTCGGAGCTTGTAATATATGCATCAAAATTAGTATTGTATATTTTGTTTAATTGTTCTGACAGAAATGTATAACGTTTAATAACATTTGTATAATAGTGGCTTTGTTCTATTCTAAAAACTTCTTCATTACAGTTTATAATACTGTTAGCAATTTGTTCGGCATTAGTTTCCAACTTATTAATATCCAGACCCGATTTTTTAATAATAGCAATTGACCAGAACAGTACCTCATATACGAGGTAGTTTGCAGTGAAATTTGCCTTGTCAAAATGCTTTTTGAAAACTTTTAAAAATTTGATATTTTTACTGAAATAATCAAAAACTTCGGCAGGATTACTGTCGTTAGATATGTAGTTGAAAACTGAATTGATTAAGTCTATTCTGCCTGAGCTCCAGCTGTAGTAGTTTATGGGAATTTCCGTTAACGCCAGTAAAAAACGAAATTCTTTCATCATAATTTCGGTACGTTTTGTTGTACTTCCATTCATTTTATTTTCTTTAAAGAATAGTTAACTGAATGTTTCTTTTAAATCTTCTTGTTTTAATAATTTTTGCTTAACATATTCATTTAAATTGTTTCTTATAAATATTACTTTTTCAATTTCATACTGTTTTAACGGTGTTAAACCTATATTATATCTTTTAAATATTTCTTTTTTTATAAGTTCAAGTTTATCATTATCGTTTATTGTATTTGGTATAACACTGTAAGTATATATTCTGAGGTAAGTATTTTTGATTATGTTCTGTTCTTTTTCTTTTAAATCCTTAAAATATTTGTTAGCTAAGTGTTTTAAGCAATGGAGACCGTTTTTTTGAAGTTTAAATTCATTATTCAAAAACCGTTTCAAAGTTTCGTAACGTTGCCTGCCGTCTATTATTTCGACAATTTTTCTCATTTCAAATGTTACAATAGGCGGTATTTCAGTGCCTATTAATACAGATTCTATAAAGTGTGTTGCTTTTTCTGAATTCCATACATAGTTTCTCTGGTAATATTGATTGTATATAACACTTTCATCATATACAAAGTCACATAAATCTCTTAAACTATTCTGTGAAAGCAAGCAGTTTTTAAATATATACGCTAAATCTTTTTCTTTTAAATTTACTTTTTCAAACATAAATTACCCCTTGTGTTTTCTCTCATGATAATAGAAATAAATTTATTGTAAATAGGTAGTAAAAAAAATATTAAAATTTTTAAGGTTAATTTATAAACCTTGAAGGGGGTATTTTTATGCGGCGTATAAGGGTTACTTTTAAAATATCTTTTATTTTTGCGTCTCCAATTCCTTTTTCCATATAATGTAGAAGTAAATTGCGAGAATGAAATATACTCCCCACATTAAAACAGTGGAATATGCTTTTGTGCCGTTGATTACTAGATTAAGCCACATTAACAGAGACAATCCGTTCACAATTCCCCAGATAATCCACTGTTCAATTGCACGTTTCACTGTCAAATACATGCCGAGAATTGAAAGGAATGTTGTAATTCCATCGATTACGGGGCTTTTGTCATTGAAGTAATATAAAACCATAATCGTAAATACACATCCGGCAAAGCCTGTTAGAATAAGTTTCAGGCGTTCTTTCCGGTTTAATCTTATTTTTGTAATTTCTTTCGTGTCTTTTTTTAGATGTTTTTTCCATTTAAAAATTCCAATAGTCTGCATTGGAATATAATAACAGAGATATAATAGCATATTACCCCAGAGAGCATTGCTAAACGAGAGCCAGATATAGCAAGCGGAACCTGAAAGTCCGAAAAAATAACATGAGATTTTTCCTTTTCCTGCAATAATTGTGTATAAAATTCCGCATATAGCATTAATTATGGCGGCAGGACTATCCTTTAAAAGGATTGCATTGACTGAAATTATTATAAAAACAATTATTAATCCCGTTACTTCATAGCTTTTCCAGCCCTGTAATTCTTTTTTTATAAATTCTGTGATTTTCATTATGAGCATTGTATAATGAATTGAGATGAAAGTACAGGCGATTTACAATAGCAGAATATTAAAAAAGGGATTGGAGTTTGCAGCGGATAACAGCTTGTTATTCGGAGCTACGGCTTCGTTTGCGCTTTCAACACTTGTGCGTTCGCCTATAATTCTTTTAACCCCGCGTACTGATATGGAAAATAAAAAGTATGCCTGTGCAAAATCTATTGCTTCAGGTGCTGTAAATTATTTGACAGTGCTTGCCGTGTCGATGCCGTTTTCTAAAGCAATAAATAAGATAGATAAAAACCCTTACGGATATTTGAAAAAAGAGACGATTGATGTATTGAAATCAGGTGAAAAAAGTCTTGTAAAATCAAGACGTTACTCTTTTGCAGCACAACTTTTTAAACTTGGTCTTGGTTTTGCTCTGGCAGCACCGAAATCTTTTATGACCTGTGCTCTTATTCCGGAGATAATGTCAAGAGTGTTTCCCCAAAAAGACAATAAACCCCAAGTATCATTTACCGGAAGATATGATGATGGAATTTCAAGCCTCTCAAAAGGTATAGGAAAATTGATTGATACCGGATTTGTTCGTAAGATGTCAGAGAAATTTCATAATACAAACTTTGAACATCACATGATGTCAATTACAGACGTATTTGCGACAGGCGCATTTATATTCCAAACTTCAAGAAATAAAAAAATCGAAGAAAAACGTAAAAAACCTTTGATGTATAATGCTGCACTATCAACGGGGTTTTGTATCGGCGGGAGTTATCTGCTGAGCAGGGTGCTTAACAAACCGACAGAAAAATTCATAAAGAAATTTTCCGAAGTAAATAAAAATTCTCCTAAGCTGGAAAAATATATAGATGGTATTAAAGTTGTAAAACCTGCGTTAATTCTGGGCGGGATATATTATATTGCAATACCTCTGATATCAACCTTTCTTGCGGACAGATTTGACAGGAAAAACTTAACAAAGGAGGCTGAAAATGGATTATTTAAAAATAAAATTACAGGGTCTTGATAAAGACGGAAGTGAAAATGAATATACTCTTGCTGATTTTAAGGGGCAAAAGGTTGTTTTATACTTTTATCCTAAGGACAATACATCGGGATGTACACAGGAAGCATGTGATTTCAGGGACAATATGAATCGTATAACTTCTATGGCTGCAGTAATCGGTGTAAGCCCTAATGATATTAAAACTCATAAAAAATTTAGGGAAAAACAGAGTTTAAATTTTCTTCTTTTAGCTGATACCGAACATGTTTTGTCAGAAGCGTTCGGAGTTTGGAAAGAAAAATCAATGTACGGCAAGAAATATATGGGAATTGAACGTTCAACATTTATTCTTGATGAAAACGGCAAAATCGTTAATGAATGGCGAAAAGTTAAAGTTAACGGGCATGTCGGTGAAGTATTAAACTATTTAAACGGTTAATCCTTGTGTTTAATGCTGTAAGGTGTTTCATATTTAAGCGGTATTTGTTTAATGCTGTCAATTTGATGCTGGACTTTGGCAACAAATTTTTTGTTATTAATGCTAGCCGGTCTCTTTATTAATGTCCATAATTGTCCGCCTGTTAGTTTCTTTCCGTTTAGATGTTTTTCGTCAATCCTGAATTGTAAATATGCTTCTGCATATTTTAGCTGTTCTTCACGTGAAAGATTTATGTATTTTTGCATTGTTATATTTTTATCAAGCTTGCAGTTTTCTTTCATGGTTTCAAATGCATGTTTTGTTGAAGCTTTTAATGCTGTTTCATCCATTTGAATTAAACCGTGGTACTTGCCTCCGTCAGCCCGCGGGTTGAATCTTGATTCGTTAAACATGAGGGCTGCAAAGTCCTCTGGATTGCAGTTTAATCTTCGGGATATCTCTGTAATTTCATTAAAAAATTGTTGTGAAAGATTTGGAATAACGTTTGACCAGCTGTCATGGAGTTCCTGACTTATATTTTTTTCTACCGGCTTTTCAATTTTTTTTAGCTCTTTAAACACATTTATTTTCGGGCGAAAGACCGGTAATTCAAATTTAATGCCGAATGCTTCCGGCGGTTTTGGATTTCCTAAACCTGTTATTTTGCCTTCATTACTCATATACTTAACCTCACGTACGTTGTATAATACGGCAGAAAGATTTATAAACTTTAGGAAATTTTAAATAATTGTTACACTTTTATTGTTTTTCCAAGTTCAGTTACTGTTTTAATATCTTCTTCAGGAGCTTTGCCTGTTGTAGTAAGGTAATTTCCGGTCATAATTCCTTCGACACAGCTGTTTAAGGCTTTACGCTGATTCTCTTCTGATAATCTCATACGTCCGCCGCAAAAACGTAGAATTGAATCAGGATTTGCTATTTTGAAAATAGCTAAAGTTCTTAATACATTTTCTTCATCAATTTTATCAAGATAATTTTCGAATGGTGTTTCAGGTATTGGCATTAAGATATTTATTGGTATTGAATCCGGCTGAATTTCTGAAAGTTCAAGAGCCATTTCAACTCTCTGTTCTATTGTTTCGCCCATTCCCAGAATTACACCGCAGCAAAGTTCCATCCCGTATTTTTTTACAAGTCTGCATGTGTTAAGCCTGTCGTCCCAGCTATGGGTTGTACATACCTCAGGATAATATGATTTTGCAGTATTTATGTTGTGATGAAATCTTTTTAAACCAATTGATGCAAGCTTTTTTGCCTGCTCATCATTTAAAATTCCGATTGATGCACAGCTTTTAATTCCCTCAATTTTATTAACTTCTTCTATCATCTTCAAAATTTTATCGAAGTCGCTTTCATCAGGTGTTTTTCCGGATGTAACAACGGCAAAGCGTGATGCTTTATGGAATTTAGCATCAAGAGCTGCTTTTCTTACATCATCAAGCGGTACAAGCGGATACGACTCAATATGTGTACGGTAATGAGAGCTCTGAGCACAGTATTTGCAGTTTTGAGAACACTTTCCGTTACGGGCATTAATGAGAGAACAAAATTCCACATCATTTTTTATGTATTTTGTTGAAATCTCTAAAAGTTTTTCAAGATCAGTATTGTATAATCGTAAAAGTTCGGCTTTATCCATAGTCAAATCCTCTAAAGTTAATAATATAACCTCAATTGACTAAAGTCAAATCCTGTGTTAAAATTGGCTCACAAAGGAGTATATGATGTTTTGTCCGAATTGCGGTAAACAAATTAAAGATAGCGATAATTTTTGCAGATACTGCGGTACAGATTTAAGAAATGAAATCAGTTCTTCTGAACCTGTAAGGCATTATGACGAAAATACGCAGAAAACGGACAATGATGAATATAAACTTCCCGGTGATGATACTGAGGAGCTTGTATTGTATGATGTAAAAAAACACTGGATGGCTTTATTCTGGCCAATTGTTTTAACTCCTGTATTTTTTGTTTATTTCTGGGTAATATTTTTGAATACACATAGTTTTTTCAGCTGGGTAGTTGTTTTACTGCTTCTTCTTCCCATTGTGTATCCTGTTTTGCGGTATAGTTCGGATAAAATTATTATTACAACCAGATATGCGCATATTAAGCTCGGTGTTTTAAATCCGGAAGAAATTGATATTCCGCTGAAAAAATTGGATATGCTTGAAGTTTCACAAACCTCTATGGGCAGAATGCTTGATTACGGAATGGCTGCATTTACATATAAATCCGAGCGTTATGATTACGGCTATATTAAGACGCCCGAAGAATTACAATATATAATTGATAATCCTGCGCGTTTTGTTCACGAAGCTATGGAAGAAGATGATGAAAAAGCTTCTGTATAAAAGTTTTTAAATATTTTCAAACTTAAGCTGGTTTGAATACAATTTGTCAATTAACTGAGCAATATTCTCTTTTTCTTTCGGTTCTATGACTTTAATATTGTCGTAGCTTCTTGTCATCACTTTAGACGGAGCAGAGACAGGCTTGTATTCATAATTTTTGTTATTAACCCAGCTTGTAACTTTTTCTGTTACCGGGTCAATTTTCTTTATTATACTTACGGTTTTGCCATCGCGTTTGTATATGGAGATTGTAATTATTTTTCCTGTTGCCAAATCGTACTCCTGTATAGAAGAAATCTTTGTTTCATCTTTTACATTAAAGTTGATTGTACGTAATTTTTTGCCGGTTTGCGGATCATATTCATCAACTGATTTGTATAAAACATAATTTATTGTACGTAATTTCTTACCGGTTTTACGGTCATATTCATCAATAGAACGTATTTTTTTGTCGTTAAAATAATCATAGTGGGTTGTTTTAACTCGTGAGCCTGTTTTGATATCAATTTCAATAATTTTATCAACTGATTTGCCATTTTTGCGGTAAACGACTTCTTCTTTTGTTTCCGGATATGCATTATCGGAATATAATAGCTTCAAATGAGAATTGTCACATTTATTAGGGTGCTCAGGAAATACTTTTTGAATTGCAGTTAATAGTTTCATATAAATTTCTCCTACATATATAATACATGATAAAATAATTTTTACTATTTTATGTAAAGTATTATACATAATTAAAATTTGTAACATATTGCCCGATACGGTACAATAATATATTAGCTTCTTTTTGCTAGAAGTTTCAAGAATATTTTGTAATCTGTTCCCCAGCTGGCCATTGAGTTTAAAACGGGGGCAAGGCTGTAGCCTACATCGGTCAGGGTGTATTCTACACGCGGCGGAACCTGTGCAAAGACTTCCCGTTTAACGAGGCCGTCCTCTTCCATTGAGCGGAGGTTTGAGGTCAAAACTTTTTGTGATATTCCGCTGCATGATTTTTTCAATTCCCCGAAACGTTTGGTTCCGTTTAATAAATCCCTTATTATAAGCACTTTCCATTTTTCCCCGATAAGTTTTAATGTCGTTTCAACAGGACAGGCGGGAAGTTCTTTTAATTCCATTAAATCTCCTTTAGTATCTTTTGGTAATTAAATAACAAATTAATACTAGCAGATTTTGTTTATAAAGTCAAAAAAAGACCGCTAATTGCGGTCTAAATAATTTATTATTGCATGTGCGAATGCTTTGCTGGATTGAAAGTTTTGTCCTGTTATAAGGTTTTCGTCCTCTATAATATTGACTTCGCCCGCTTTTCCATCAACGAACTCCGCACCGGCATCTTTGAGGGCATCCTCCAGAAAAAACGGGGTTAAGTTTTCTTTTTTATAATAATATTCTTCTTCATTTGTAAAGCAGGTAAGTTTTCGTCCATTTACGAAAGGTATACCGTCTTTTTTAGCGGAAAGAAGTCCGGCAGGACCGTGGCATATTGCAGAAATAAGTTTTTTTCTTTCATCAAAATCGTTTATAATTTGTCCGAGTGTTTCATTTTTGTATAAGTCAAACATAGGTCCGTGTCCTCCCGGCAAAACCAGAGCATTAAAAGCTGTAAAATTAACAGTATTTAATTGTTCTGTGTCTCCGAGTGCTTCTTTTGCCTTATGCCATTTCATATCTTCAAGTAATTTTTCGCTTGCGGGATCAAGCGGTGCTTTCCCGCCGTTCGGTGTTGCAACTGTCACGGCATAACCCTGTTCGATGAATGCAAGATACGGTACGGCAAATTCTTCAAACCATAAGCCCGTTTTATGTTTGTTATCAAAATGATCGGCCTGAGTTACAACCATTAAAATTTTTTTAGTTTTTTCAAACTCACACACTTCACATACTTCTGCTTCAAAAATTTCTTCATTATTATTTTCAGGCATAAAAAATTTCCTCCTTTTTTACAAGTTTAGTTAAATAGATGAATTTTCTGTATTAGTAAAAAGGAGAAAATTTTTAATTAAAATATTTTATAAATTAAATAATAAATTATTGATGAAATAATCATACACGCCGGTATTGTTAAAACCCAGGCAATTACAATGTTTCCTACTATTCTCCATTTAACGGCGTGAGCGTGGAATGTTGAACCGACTCCCATAATCGCAGTTGAGATTACGTGTGTTGTGCTCAAAGGAATTCCGAAATGCGATGCGGTTAAAATTAATCCTGCTGCTGATGTTTCTGCGGCAAATCCGTGGATTGGTTTAAGTTTAATAATTTTATGCCCCATAGTTTTGATAATTTTCCATCCGCCGTTCATTGTTCCTGCAGCCATTGTCAGTGCACAGATAATTATTACGTAAATAGGAATTTCAAATTCGCCTGACGGACTTTTATGAAGTACACCTCCGGCAAGAAGCGCAAGAGTAATTATACCCATTGTTTTCTGTGCATCATTTGAGCCGTGGCTCAATGCCATTAAGCCTGATGAAATAAGCTGCAGTTTTCTGAACTGTTTATTAACTGTCTGAGGGCTTTCGCGCAGAATAAGAATTACCCATGCAATCAAAAGCATCAATGTGAAGCCGACGCAAAATCCGAGAACCGGCGATGTAAACATCGGGATTATAACTTTGTCGATGAGTGTGTGGAAGTGTACGACATCAAAGCCGGCTTTAACAATAGCAGCACCCAGCAGACCGCCGATTAATGCGTGGGAAGAACTTGACGGAAGCCCGAGCCACCATGTGAATAAATTCCATATTACTGCTGCAAGAAGCGCGCAAAATATTACGGTAAGAGTAATCATATCGGCATTTACGATTCCCGAACCTATTGTTTTTGCAACGTGAGTTCCTGTCAAAGCGCCGACAAATTCCAAACTTGCCCCGAAAAGAACAGCCTGTTTGGGAGAAAGAACCTTTGTTGATACAACAGTTGCTATTGCATTTGCACAGTCATGAAATCCGTTTATAAATTCAAATGCCAGTGCTACAAGCACAACAGCTATTAGAAGTAAAATTGTTATTGTCATATTCTTAAATTCCTAAGACTGTTTCAAAACTACGTTTAATATTGTGTCTGTTACATAAAAACAGGCATCAAAGGCATTTTCAATCTCTTTATACATATCTCTTAATTTGATAACATCAAGAGCTTCATATTGTCCTGAAAACAGGTTGCCCATTGCACGACGGTGGATTTCATCTCCGTGTGATTCAATTTCTTTCATTTCAATATTGAGTTTGGTAATTTTTTCGACATCAGATACTTTTTTGAATAATTTTATAATTTCAGCAAGTTTGTCTGCTGCCTGAACCAAAGTTAAAGCCTGTTCTTTCATTTCGTCGGTGTAGTTATTTAATCTGTACACTTCCAAATTTAAACAGGCTTTAACGATTTTTTTCGTAATTTTATTTAATTGAACGGCAATAGTCTGGATATCTTCTCTTTCAATAGGCGTTATAAAACTTTTGTTTAATTGTTTTAAAACCGCTTTATATGATAATTTACTTTTTTTCTTGTATTTAAGAGCTTTTTCTTTATATTCGTCATTCAAATGGTCATGCATAATTTTGTCATAAAGTCTTGCAGTTTTCTGGCAAATTTCCGCGCTGTCCTGAAAATATGTAAAAAACATTTTATCTTCGGGAGGCATAATATATGACATCAAATTAAACTTTGGCATACTTTCCCTTTCTTTCTTAATCATGTGCAAATGCACACATACCCAGCATACTTAAAAAACACTTTTTTTTAAACAATACCGTAACAATACTTAATACAAGTGATGTAAAAGTTTATATGTAACTAAATGTAAAGATGAATTTTAAATTACCTGAAACCCAGTTATACTGCTATCATAGGATAGGATAGGATAGGATGCGGGGCGGGGTTTTATCTAAAGTTTTATTTTTCTGCTTCCGTTACTCATTCCAAAGCAGAAACTTAAATTCGAAAGGAGTAACGGAATGTCCGGTATAGAAGGTAATGGTGATGCATATTTAAAATTAAGAAACAGAAGAGGTGAACAAATAGATTTGAATGCCTTTAAAGGCGGTATTGAAAAGAATGAAAAAAATACATCTGTCTTTGAAAAATTTGACATTGATCAAGATGGTAAGTTAGATGAAAAAGAAGCTAATACTTTAAAAGAATTTTTGCTGGATCATGCTGGTGATAACGGAATTCTTTCAAAAAGGGAAGTTAAATCAGCGTCAATTTTTGGTAAAAGCAGGAAAGATGTTAAAAATTTTTATGCCGGTTTGAGAGATATGTATTCACAGCAGGTTGCCATAAATGAAAAAGCTGCTCAACAACAGGCTGTACATGCTGAACAGGAACCTGTAGAAGAACTTCCGGAAGAACCTGTGATTGAAGAGATTATTGAAGAACCTGTTGAAGAAGAAACTCCGCCACAGCAGGAAGAAAAACCTCAAAATACCCAGCAAAATACATCGCATCAATATAAAGTAAATTATAAAGATACCTGGTACGGAATTGTTCAGGCAAAATACGGTATAACCGACCATAAGCAGACAATGGAAATTGTCCGCCAATTAAAAGCGCATAACAATGTAAATCCAAAAGCAACGAATATGCCGAAAGAAATTACTCTGCCTGATAATATTACTTTAAAAGACGGTACAGAAGTTAAGATGACTGATATAGATGCAGCTGTTGATCAATCCCACTGGGGTTATAAAACAACAAGCAAAACAGGAAGATATACGATTACCCAGAACGGTAAGACCAGATATTATGCCGCAGACGGAACAGAGTTAAAACAAAGTTATTTTGAGGCAAAAGAGGCATCGCCGGATAAATTTAAAAAGTCTGAAAACGGTTCCGGCAGATATTCATACACCGCTGAAAATGGTGAAACATGGTATTTTGCAGCGGACGGTACACCTATTAAAGAAGAATACTATAATAAACGGGAGTCCGAATACAGCGCGGTTAATGCACAAAAAGAAACGGTTAAAAATGCCAGAGCAGCTTTTCAACAACAGCTTGATTCTGACGGCTGGGCAGGTAAAACTGCAGATGCCGTAAGTGTTTTATGGAATTCAGATAACAGAGCGGTGAAAGTTGAAGCGGATTTGCAGGCTTATGAAAACCAGATAAAAGACTTGCAAAAAGCTCAATCTCAGGGTTCTACACAATTTAACGCAAAATTTAAAGAAATTTTCGGAGTTGACTACAATCCAGATAATGTCGCACAATATGAGGCTAACCCGACAGAAGAAAATTATAAAAAAGCCTATGGAACAAAAAATGATATTCATAAGCGTGTAATGGATTATAATAAGTCGCAGCAGGAAGGTGCAGCTGCCGTTAAAACAACAGTAGTAGTAGCAGGTTCTGCTGCTGCGGCTATTGCAACAGGCGGGACATCCTTGATAGGAACTGCAGCTATCGTCGGTGGTACTACAATGGCGGCAAGAGCTGCAGCAGAAGTCACTGACCTTGCTACAAACAATGTTGAGGGTGATATTACCGGAGAAAAACTTGACGATATAGCAGAACAAGCTATGATTGAAGGTACTATTGCGGGGGTAACTGCAGGAGTATTTAAAGGTATAGGTTCTGTACGTGGTGGAAAAGCGCCGACAGGCTCAGGTTCTACACCGCCCTCGGAAACCGGACTTGCAAAAGTTCCGCCCAAAGGCTCTTCCCCTTCATCAGGTGAAGTTGTACCGGTGAAAACAAGTACAGGTTCGGGGACAAATACCGGTGCGTCATCAGGCCCAAAAACAGGTGGTACGCGTACGGGAAGTACAGGTAATACACAAAATACGGGCAATACCGGCTCTGCAAAGAATACCGATGCATCATCAGGACCAAAAACAGATGGTACACGTAGTACAGGTAATACCTCTAATGCAAGTTCTTCAACCGGTAATGTAAGTTTAGAGACTGTAAAACATATTTCATCAAAACTCAGCGGACGCGGCGGGGTGTCGAATTTAACCTCCGCAGAAAGATCTCAGCTTCAAGAAATAATTGGCGTGCCCGTTGAAAATATTGCAAAAATGCCGAAAAGTCAGTATAGAGCTTTGCAATTAAAATTCCATCCGGATAAAAATCCGAATAATCAGGAATTCGCTCAAGAAATCTTTTCAATAATCAGTAATATTCGTTCAGCAGCGTAAACATTTTTCACATTCAGGCTCGGCATGTATCATTATTGTTACGTGTCCGAGCTTTTGTGTTATAAGATTTTCTATCTCGTCACATATGTTATGACATTTTTCTATTGTCATATCTTTCGGGAAAAGAATTGTTAGTTCTATATCAGTTGAAGGTCCGCAGCGGCGTGCCCTGAGATTTTTAAAATTAAGCACACAATCTGTTTTATAAGAATGAATTATTTCCTCAATTGATTTTAAATTCTCAGTAGGTAACGAACCGTCAAGAAGATTATTCAGAGTTTCTTTTGAAATTGAAAATCCTGCTTTCAAAATAAAAAGTGCAACAAGAATTGCAATAATAGGATCTAAAATGTGTATCCCTGTGAATTTTATCAGGATTAAGCCTGCCATTACGCCAAGCGATGAGTAAATATCCGTTCTTAAATGTTCGCCGTCTGCAAAAAGCGAGATAGAATTTGATTTTTTGGCAACTTTAAAAAGAACGCTGCTTACGAAAAAGTTTGCAACAACGGCAAAAAGCATTACGGCAATACCAAGAGTTGTATCAATTTCAAAAGTCTGGTGCACAAATAATTTTTTACAGGCTTCATATATGATGTAAAATGCTGCGAAAATTATTAGTCCACCCTCGATAAATCCGGACATATCTTCGTATTTCCCGTGTCCGAACGGGTGTTCTTTGTCAGCGGGTTCTGATGATTTCATTACGGCAAAAAAAGTTAAAACAGAAGCCAAAAAATCGCTCAATGAGTGTATAGCCTCGGAAATTATACTTATAGAACCCGAGATTATACCTGCTATGAGTTTTAAGAGTATTATTACGGCATTGGAGGTTATTGAAAGTCCGGCTGCCAGTTTTTTTTCCGTAACTATGTTCATTTTCTTTTCAGATATTTTAGCATATTTTTTGTACTTTTATCAACCCTTAACGACTCGCATATTTTTTGAATGCTTTTGTTAAATGTCCAATTGTCAAGTTTTGAGGTTTGAAGGTATTCAAAAGTTTTTTCGGGGAATTTTGCGTAACATATTGAAAGTGCCCATGCTGCAGACATTCTTGCATAATATCTTTCATCATTAAATTCGTCAATCAATTTTAATACACCATCTATGAAGTCTGTATCAATATAATATGAAAGAAGCATCACATACCCGAAGCGTATATCATATTCTTTTTTTGACTTGAAATATGGCTGAATAAAGTCCCATACAAGCTTTTTATTGCCGGAAACAAATTTCAGGCTGCTGCAAAACGTATCACATACTGCCCAGTTATCAATTTTAGGGACAAAATTTTTTACTAATTCAAGCATTTCTTCAGGGCTTTTTTTGATAAGTCCTATTACCATTCCCTGAAGCATTACTTCTTCCATATATTCTAAGTTATTGAGGTTTATAAATTTTTCCCAATCTTCATTTTTATATACTTCTTTTGCAATTTTTCTAAGTTTTGGAATTCTTACACCTAAAACATTATTAATATTCGGGATTAGTTTTGCGGAAAATGTCTGATAATCTTTTTCTGCTTCATTAAGAAGTTTTTGTTTTATATCCATGTAAGGATTTTAGCATAAAATTGATAAACTTTCCTGTTATACCTTTTTTAAAAGCACTACAGCGTGTGCTTCTATCGCAAGCTCCTGCCCCACAGCATCCATTTTTTCATTAGTTTTTGCTTTTATTGAAATTCTTTCAGGCTCTACAGAAAGAATTTGGCATAAAACCTCTTTCATTTTCGGAATATAAGGCATCATTTTGGGCTGCTGGGCAATAATATTGCTGTCAATATTTTCTATCGCATACTTTTTATCGTTGATAAGCTGATAAACATCTCTCAATAAAATTGTACTGTCAGCATCCTTATAGAGTTCATCCGTATCAGGAAAAAGCGTTCCGATATCTGCAAGAGCGAGGGCGCCGAGCATTGCATCAATAATCGCATGGATTAAAACATCTGCGTCTGAATGACCTAAAAGCCCTTTTTCATGTGTAATTTTTACCCCGCCGATGATTAAATCTCTTCCTTCCGTAAGTTTGTGGATATCATAACCCAGTCCGATTCTATACATAATTTATAAACTCTTTCTTTTATTTTTATCTTTCTTAAATTATCGCACAAAAAATTTTTAATGTTTCTATATGATGTCTGAATTGATTTTATGAATTATGTTAAAGAAACAAGGTGGTTTAGATGTTATTTGAAAAAATTCTTAAATTTATTTATAACGATCCGTTACTAAATATGTCGACGCTTATATGATTAGTAAAGGTATTTCGGCCCAGAATATTGCAGATGCTCAAAGAGAACCTGTTGTTCAGTCACCTACAGGTGAATTTATTGAAAATAACGGATTTAAATTTGTTATTTGTCCGAAATGTAAAACAAAATATAAAGTTGATACTGATGAAAATGGTAAACCGCATATTACCGGGCTTCCGGATGTTGATATTACAGAGCCAGGAACGCAGATTTACTGCCTGAAATGCGGTACAAAATTTACTATTCCGGAAGTTTAATTATTTTATTTAATTTTACAGAATTTATTAACAGCTTTTACAAATCCGTTGTTTTCAACGGTATCGGTTATGAAATCGGCACATTCCTTTAACTCGGGTGTGCCGTTTCCCATTGCAACTTTTATTCCGCCCGATTTCAAAAGTTCAATATCGTTGTTCTGGTCGCCTATTGTTAGAACTTCATCTTTAGAAATTCCCCATTCTTTGCACAAATATTCTACAGCGCAGGATTTTCTCGCATCTTTGTTGGAAATTTCGCAGAAATACGGGGTTGATTTAACTATATAAAGTTCGGGGTATTGTTTTTCAAGATAGTTAACCCAGCCTGTGACCGTATCGGCATCGCCGTATTTGATTGCAAGAATTTTATTTACGTTTTTAATTTCCAAAGTGTCAAACGGGCATACAGTGTAATCAATATATCTTGCGTCGGTGTATTTTCTGATAGTTTCGTTATCCTTTTCAACATATAAAATGTCGTCCATATAAAGGTTTATGTGGATATTATTATCTTTAGCCCATTTTATAATTTCTTTTGCATGTTCGGGGGCTAAATCTTTTCTGTAATGAACTTTTCCGTCTTTGCAGTTATCTTTAATCATTCCGCCTTGATAAGAAACAATTGGTGTATCAAGTCCCAGTTCATCTGCTAGAAATGTGGTAGCCTTATGCATTCTGCCTGTTACAAGAACAACTTTTACACCGTTTGCGGATAATTTTTTTACACAGTCTTTTACTTCCGGAGTAAAGCCTCCGAAATCCCAGTTCAGAATTGTTCCGTCAATATCTGTGGCTATCATTTTAATTTTTTTGTTACCGTCAGGCATGTTTTTACCCCTTAATCTGTGCTCTTAACAGTGCGCAAAGTGTTTTTGCGTCATTAATTTGCCCGTTATCAATCATTTTTAATACATCATCATATTTGTATTCAAAAGCTTGAATAATCTCGCCTTCATCGGGGTGGCAATGAGTGAATTTTAAATCTTCTGCCTTATAAAGATAAAGTTTTTCATCGCTGTATCCGGGGGATGTGTATACATAACCCAGATTAGTCCATTTATCTGCACAGTATCCTGTTTCTTCTTCAAGCTCGCGTTTAGCAGCTTCAAACGGATCTTCTCCGGCTTCAAGTTTGCCTGCCGGAAGTTCAAAGAGAACCTCTTTCATTGGATATCTGAATTGTTTTACAAGCAAAATTTTATCTTCTTTACAGGCTAGAATTACAACACCACCTGAATGTTTAACAACTTCCCTGAAGGTTTCTTTACCTGTAGAAAGCTCTATTCTGTCTTTATAAAGCTTTACCACTCTTCCGTTAAAAATAAGCTCTGAATTTATAGTTTTTTCCGTAAATTCCATACCTAAATATTAGCATGAAAAATTTTATAAAGCACGAATTATTGCTTTTATGTTTATATCCGTAACTTTCAGCAGCGCAACTGTTTTTGCTGTTTCATCAAAACTGCCGAGATGTTTTAGGATTTCTGCCGTTTTTAATATCAATGTTTGATTATTTGACTTTAAAAGTTCACGGACTGCAACAACATCTGTTGCAAAGTCAAGAGCTGTAAATACGAGCGGGCTGTCCTCTTTTAATTCATCATTAATATATTTTTCCAGAGACTTTTTATTTATGCTTTTTAAAAGCCTTTTAATATCCTGAAATTCATTTTTAGTTTCTTTATTTTCTTCAAACAAGTATTCATCATTTTCTGTAAGAATATCAAATTTTTCCTGTGCGTTTAATATTACAATTGCGGCTTTGCTGTCATCGCTGTTGTGTATTATACGTTCAAAAACTTCAAAAAATTCAAAGTCAAAAACAACAGAGGGAGGAAGAATTTCGCCCAGTCCGTTTATTATATAATTTATTGCAAGAAGCGTGTTTTCATAATATTTATCTAACAGATCAAAAAGATTTTCAAGGTAAGGAATTTCTCCTGCAATATTTTCGGGCATTGTAGAGTTTTTCATTGTGTCAAAAATTACCGGAATAACTGATTTTTCTCCGTATGCTACTAAGAATTTTACTGCTGCAAGTTTGTCAAAATCATCGCCTGTATGCAGTTTTGTAATTGCAATATGATAAGATTCCTCATCATGCCATTGTCCGAGTGCTGATGCACAATTTTGTGCGAGATACTCATTATCGGAATAAGCGTTTGTTTTCAAGCATTCATGAGCAAGAGGATCCTGAATTTGTGCAAAATATTTCGCCGAATATATTTTTTCTTCGATTGAGCCGTTTTCAAACTTTTCAAGCATCAAATCTGTTAAATCTTCATCAGCGTATCTGACGAGCGAAGCCACAATTACATCCTCATAGTAAGGTGAGTAATATTTCAAAAACTGCACCAGATTTTTATAATTTGTTTCATTAACCTCTTTTGCAATTCTTTCTGCAA
Source organism: Candidatus Gastranaerophilales bacterium (assembly GCA_944325005.1). GTDB lineage: Bacteria > Cyanobacteriota > Vampirovibrionia > Gastranaerophilales > Gastranaerophilaceae > Stercorousia. The sequence continues at coordinate 27,132 of CALUYO010000014.1, forward strand.
CATTTTGTTTGACAAAATCAAATAAAAAACCGTCACTCTCAACAAGTTCTTTAAAAAGTTCCGTATCGCAATCATTGACTAGGTGATTTGCAACAGCTTCATAGTCATTTTTATTCTTGCCAGTAAGTTTTTTTAAATTTTCAGACATAACAATAGGTTTCCGTCCTAACCTTTTAGTACGCGTTAAACAGCGCAGCTAAAAATTTAATCCAAATAGAATACAGTAATAACTTTGTGTCCTTCTTCAGCGTACTGAACGGCATTATGCAAAGTTTTACTTGTATGTGATAAGAAGCAGATTAGCTGGTTGCAGTCGTCTATAATTTCTCTGTTGCAAACTCTTGAAGCATCAGCAAGTGTCATCATTGCGCGGTCAGGGTGTTCAACGATATTCGGAACACCTATGAGCTGATTTTGAACGTCAGAAGGCTGCTGGCCTATTGTCTGCGGTAAAATAACCTTTAGTTTATCGGGATTAGCCTTCATAGCACCGCGGATAGCAGCAGCGTTTGTCCCTGAAGAACCTCCGGATGTAATAATTGTATTTCCTTGAGTTACAAGGGCTGTTGCAAGTGTTTCAATCATCTGCTGGTGAGTAATAGGAAGGTTACGGCTGCCGATAATTGCAATTCTTTTTGCAGATTGCTGAATAGTAGCTAATTCCATTGCTAATTCATCAACTGTGTCCGGTGAATCTGACGCCACTGTGTCCATATCATCAATTGGCACTACGATAGAACTTTGTTTTTCTTTGTTTTCATCTTCTGAACCCATAAATATATTCATATTGTCAAATTTCACCATTTTTCCTACTTTCTGATTGCAATCTTTACGTTTTTAGTTTATGCTGATTATATCACAAAAATTTGATTTTGGGAATAGGGATATGGAAAATATACTGGAGAATCTTAACAAAGAGCAGAGAGAAGCAGTTCAGACCGTTCAAGGACCTTTGCTTGTATTAGCGGGTGCAGGGAGCGGAAAAACAAAATTACTTACCTCAAGAATAGCTTATCTTATACAAAATGGTGTCAGACCTCGTAATATTTTAGCTGTAACATTTACCAACAAGGCTGCAAAAGAGATGAAGGAACGACTTGGAAATATCTTGGGCGAAAATGTCGTTAAATATATGTGGGTCGGAACTTTCCATGGTATTTGCGGAAGAATTTTGAGAGAAAATATTGAAAATTACAGCTTCCAGTCAGGCAAAAGACTTGATAAGAATTTTTCTATCTATGACGAAAATGACAGTAATGCCGTTATTAAACAGGCTATTAAAAAATTAAATCTGGATGATAAAGTTTATCAGCCAAAGCTTGTTAAGGCAGTAATTTCCAATGCAAAAAACAAGATGCAGGACGCTTATACTTTTGCAACCTTTGCAAGGGATTTCAAATCCCAGAAGATTGCATCAATTTATGAAGAATACGAAAATTCTTTAAATAACAATAACGCAATAGATTTTGATGATATGCTTCTTTTGACTGTTAAACTTCTTGAGCAGTGCAAGGAAGTTCGCCAATTGTATTATGACAGATTTCAGCATATTCTTGTTGACGAGTTTCAAGATACCAACATGGCTCAGTACAAGCTTATTAATATGTTATACACAAATAACGAAGCAGAAATTCCTGATGAACGTTCTCTTTGCGTTGTGGGAGATGTTGACCAATCCATTTACAGCTGGCGCGGTGCTGATTATACAATCATTCTGAATTTCCAGAAAGATTTTAAGAAAACAAAATTAATCAAGCTGGAACAGAATTACCGTTCGACAGCGAATATATTGAATGTCGCAAACGCAATTATTGAAAATAATACGGAGCGTGTGGATAAAGTTCTTTATTCAAACAAAGGCGAAGGCGAGCTTATTGATTATTTTGAAGCACAGGACGAAGCTGACGAGGCAAACTTTATCGCAAGCCGTATAAAACAGGATTCAGGCGGGGATTACAACCGCTATGCAATCCTTTATCGTACAAATTCACAGTCGCGTGCCCTTGAAGAAGCCTGCATGGCAGCAGGAATTCCATATAGAATTTACGGCGGTCTGAAATTCTACGATCGTAAAGAAATTAAAGATATTATCGCTTATCTGAAATTAATCTATAACCCTGATGATTCACAGAGTTTCAGAAGAATTATAAATGTCCCCAAACGTTCAATCGGCGATACTACAATTAAAAATCTTTCAGATTTTGCTGATAAAGAAGATATAAGCCTTTTCCAGGCCTGCCAGAGAATTGAAGAAGCTATTGAAATTCCGCCGAGAACAAGAGCGAAACTTCGCGATTTTTCACAGCTTATTTTGAAATTTAAAGATGCCGTAACATCTTACACTTTGCAGGAATTTGTAACTCTTGTTATTGAGAAAACAGGATACTTAGCAGAATTGCAGTCACAAAATACCCCTGAAAGCGAAGCAGATATTGAAAACCTGCAGGAGCTTGTCAATGTTGCGGGCGAATTTGTTCCTGAAGAACCTGAAAACGCACTCGGAGAATTTTTACAGCAGGTTGCACTTGTTTCAGACCTTGACGGGATGGACGATATTGCAAACAATGTTACCTTAATGACATTACACTCTGCAAAAGGGCTTGAATTTCCTGTAGTATTTCTTGCCGGCTGTGATGAAGGTGTATTTCCTCATCAGAGAACGTTTAATATTCCATCAGAAATGGAAGAAGAACGCCGCTTGATGTATGTAGGTGTTACACGTGCAGAAGAAAAATTATATCTGACATCTGCAAAACGGCGCCAGATGTGGGGTGAATACAAATATTACAACCCTTCAAGATTTATTGAAGAAATTCCCCGCCAGTTGTTGAATTCTATTGGATTTGAAGGCTCCACAAGCGGAACATCAACCTTCCAAAATGCAGTATCAAAAGCTCGTACAGGTAAATCTGATTACTCTTATTCTGCTGCACAGGCTGACAGTTACGGATATATTAAGCCCTCAACAGGTTTCGGTAAAGGTTTTGTAGCGCCGACTCGCGGGCTTGCAACTGGAAATTCCCAATCCGACAGGCAAAGACAAAATTCTGCTTACGAGCAGCGTCCGCAAAGAACTCCATCGCGAACAATACTTGTTAAATCAAAAGAAAACAAGCAGCGCGATGAAGAGAAAGTAAAAGAGTTCTTTAAAGATAATGCAATAAAAAGAATGCTTGAAGAAAAGAAGCAAAAAGAGCGTATGCAGCAGGAGGCTGAAGCCGAACGACAGAAAAAAATGGAAACAACAACCCCGATTGAATACGTTTTTAATGAAGGGGAAAGAGTATTTCATGACAAACTTGGTATCGGGCATATAAAAGAAGTTACCCAAATCGGCGACAGCATGATGTACACGATTGATTTTGGCCGCCAGGGCGTTAAAGCTATGGATGCGGCATACGCTAAACTGAAAAAATTTTAGTATTTATAACCATGGGTAATCATCTAAAATCTGCCAGCCGTCCTGCTGTATTAATGCCCCGCAATATATAGAGGAATTTGAGTTAGGGCCCTTATATGCACAGCCCCAGGAGATGGCTCCGTCCATTAATCTATCTCGGGAATTACCTGCCCCATACATTTCAAATTTAGCCGTACTGCTTTTTATATTCATTACAAATATATCTTTACTTAATGTATTCGGTTTTTGTTTTCCGTTTATATCTACATAAATTAAAATACTACCGCCTGAATAATCTCCCTGATAATTATCATAGAGCAACGTTATTAAAATTGAATTGTTTAAAATAAATCTATAGTTATTATTGCTTGCCGGACTCCAATTAAGTGCGGTTCCATCTGTTGCATACCATGTATATGTACATTCTGCTGTAGCACCGGAACCTGTCCCGCAATCTGTTATTACACTTAAATATGGTATCAGATATGTGTGTGCAAATGCATATAAAGCATCTCTAATTGATGTTGAATCACTGTTCTGTGGATTTTGGGGTTTAAAATTCCACTCCGCAATGTCACCATAATCTTTTTGGGCCATGGTAAAAGCCTGAGCCAGCGTTGTATATGCCTTTTTCAACTGTGTAGCTATAACAACTTTTCTGTGATTTGCTATAAGTGCAGGCATAGTTAACGCAGCGACCACACCTATTATTCCCAGTGTAATTAAAATTTCAGCCATAGTAAAGCCAATTTTTTTACCCATAAATACAAATCCTGTAATAATGATATCTAATTATATACTTAGATAATATAAGTATATAGTTAGATTGTCAAGTTTTTGTCAATATATAGTAATGGAATGAAAAATGAATATATTTTATCAAAAGATAATGTAAGAAATGTAATCAAACTTTTGACAGCTTTTGAGGGTAAAACATTGACAAGGTTAAAAGTTGATATTAACCATAAATACAACAAAACAGATTCCCTTGAAAATTTGACGAATAAACTCCGAAACGGCACGATAAAAGTAACTGAACTTCTGGAGGTCTTTGATATTTTGGGCTATAACGTTGTTGTGAAAAAAAAGTAAATTAAACTTTATGTATAGCTTTGAAATACAAGCTTTATTTTTACCTGAACATGTATCCGCCCGGAGCTCCTAATGTCGGGCTTTTTCTAAATTGTCTTAATACTGTTGCTGAATAAGGTAATTCGTCGTACATTTTTAAGTCATCAGGAAATGGTGATACTTTCATTCCTGTGTATGTTTCTACGATTTTTTTGTCATATTCTTCAATCCCTGATGATTTTGTAACTTCAACATTTTTTATTGTGCCATCTTTAAGAATTGTGCATTTAATAACGGGCTCCTGAGGAATATAACTGTATACTGTCGGAATCCGGTCAAATATATATTTACTTACTTCTGACATATATTGTTTGTATGCTTCTTGAGTTTGTGCGGAAGGTTCAACAGGCATTATGGACATTCTTGCTGACCTGTACTTCTGCACTTTATGCTGAAATCCGCTTGTCATCGTGATATCTGTAAGATTTATTTCTTTAGGAAACGGTTTAAAAGGTGCTGATTTTTGTACAGCTTCTATTACGGCTTTGTCAAAATCCGTTCCGCTCTCCTGTTCAAGCTTTATATCAGTAACGCTTCCGTCAGGATGGATTTTATATGTAACAGCAGAAGTTGCGTTTTCTGTTCCAGTGTAATGCAGATTGCTTTTTATAATATTTTGGACTTCCTGTCCGTAAGTGTTTACAAACGTATTTACATCAATTTCTGCCGCAAAAGCAATATTTGTAAGGATTAATATAAAAACTGCTATATAAAGTGATAATTTTTTAATCAATATAATGTCCCCCTTATTATCATATAAAGAATTTCTGATACAATTGATGTTGAATTTAATATAATATTTGTCATGGCATTATTGCCCGGATCGTACAAATCGACTAATATATCAAGTTCATCAGCGTCTATATTTGGCGGGAATTCCGGAAAAGTTAATCGTTTTAAATTATCCTCAACTGTTTTTTCTCTTATTACCCTGCCGCTTGAATTAAAAAGTATGTAATCTTTTATTTTTCCGTCTTTTTTAATTGTAAAAAAAATCTTTGCCGTTTGCATATAATGTAAGCCAATATTTGGGACATTTCCAAGTGTATATGATGCAACCGTTTTAGCATATTTTGCATAATACTGCCGTAAATATTTATTCAAATTATATATTTCTATTTCAAATACAAATTTTTCAGTGGGACTCTTTATATTAGAATCATACGAATTATATTTTATTGCATTAATTGTATCTTTATCAATCTGCTGCGAACCTGATGATTTAATCAGCGTAACTTCTTCAACGTGTCCGTTTTTGTTCATAAGAATGAGACATCTGAGCGGTTTTAACGATAATGTATTAATTTCGGGAAATGCATCTTTTAATACCGGAGCCATTTTTTTGTTGTAATAATTAATGATATTCCTTACAGAATTATTGTTTATATATAATACATTTATTGTATCGTTTTTTAAATTGCCTGAATAAGGAGCTACTCTGATTTTTTTCAGTTCCGATGCAAGTATGGGAGTATTAATTAAGTCATAGTCATTATATATTTTTACATCTTTTACCGCACCTGTTCTGTCAAATTTAAAATAAACAGGTTTATCCGTAAAATAACCTATTTGTTTCTCAATTTCTTCAGATACTTGATTCACATAATTTTTATATTCTTTCCGCGTTTCCTCGGATTCAGGCTCTATACTTATAATTAGAGAATAGTAACCGTTTTTCAATGCATCTGCAGGAGGCATCTCTACTGTTTTTTCAAGAAAATAATTACATATTTTGTCATCATAATTTTTATCTCCAGATGATTGAAGAAGTCTTATTTTCTTAATTTTTCCGATACTTGAAATATTCAGTTCAATAATAACATCATCAAGTCCCATGTAATCTACATCAGGAGATAAATTCATCTGTTCATTCAGTTGTTTCATAAGCTTACTGTAATATTGGAAAATTTTATCATCCTGTTTGCTGCTCTTAGGTATCGCATAATTCCTGCTTATAATTTCTGTTTTAATCCTGCCATTTTCGGCTGTAAGATTTGCAATAAATCTGAATTTCGGTTTTGTAAAATTTTCCGGGTATTTTGCAAGTGATTTTAATGTACTGTCAATCACTTCTGCAAGTTCTTCATTATCATAACTTATTATTTTATATGAATTTAAGCTATGATTGGCCTTTACATCAAAATAAACCTGAACTGTTCCGGAAAGCTCAGCAGTATCCTTCAAAGATTTATTTATGCTTTGGATATAATTTGACAAAATAGTCTTTTCTCCGCCGGATAATTCCGCACTATAAGCCCCGGAAGAAAACAACAACATTATTCCTAAAATAATAAACCATTTTTTCATACATCAACCCTCTTTTTTATATTAAAGTAAATTTTGACCAAAAGAAAAAATATTCTTTACTTAAATCTTCTCATCATCTTCATGGCTTTGTTAATTGCATGTTTTCCCATTTTTCCGCCGAGTGCGTTCATGTTCGGCATAGCGCCCATTTTTCCGAACATGCTTTTCATATCGGTCATACCTTTCATCATTGCACGCATTGCATCAAACTGTTTTATATATGTATTAATCTCAGCCAAATCCATACCGCAGCCTTTTGCAATACGTTTTTTTCGGCTTGTATTTATTAAATCGGGATTTGCGCGTTCCTCAGGTGTCATGCTTGATATGAAAACTTCCATTTTTTTTAATTGTTTTTCACCTTCATGTGAAATTTTATCTCTGTCATCTTTCCCGATATTCAAGCCAAGCATACCGAGCATATTACCCATTGAACCGAATGCCTGCATTTGTTTTTGCATTTTTAAAAAGTCGTTGTAAGAAAAATTATTCTTACTCATTTTTTCTTCAAGTTCACGTGCCTGCTTTTCGTCAAAAACTTCTTGAGCACGTTCGACAAGGGAAACTATGTCACCCATTCCGAGAATTCTCGTTGCCATTCTTTCAGGATAAAAATCCTCAAGAGCGTTGAGTTTTTCACCTGTTCCAGTTAATTTAATGGGTTTTCCGGTACAGTATACTATACTTAAAGCAGCTCCTCCGCGGCTGTCACCGTCAAGTTTTGTCAGAACAAGTCCTGTCAGTCCAAGTTGCGCATCAAAGTTTTCAGCGACATTAACCGCTTCCTGACCCGTCATTGCATCAATTACAAGAAGTTTTTCTGCAGGGTGGAAAATTCTGTCAATCAAAAGAAGCTCTGCCATCATATCTGTATCAATCTGTAAACGGCCTGCAGTATCAAGAATTAATGTATTAAATCCGTTTTGATTTGCATAATCAATTGCCCCGCGTACGATTTGTTGTATATCTTTGCAGTCCGGAATTGTAAAAACTTCATTTTCTATTTCTTTACCCAGAGTCTGCAATTGTGTAATCGCAGCAGGTCTGTAAACATCACAAGCAACAAGGAGAGGTTTTTTCCCCTCTTTCTTCAATTTAACAGCAAGTTTTGCAGAAGAAGTGGTTTTTCCGGAACCCTGAAGCCCGAGCATCATAATTAAATTCGGACTGCCGGAAAAATCAAGCGGTTTTTGTTCCGTACCTAAAAGGTTTACAAGTTCGTCATGAACAATCTTAATTAATTGTTGTGACGGATCAACGCCCTCAAGAACTTTTTCACCTTCGGCCTTATCTTTTATTGAAGCAATAAAAGCCTTTACAACGCGTAAATTAACATCAGCATCAAGAAGTGCCCGTCTAATTTCGCGCAATGCCTCCTGCATATTATCCTGAGTAAGCTCTTTACCCCTTGTTTTACTGATTATTTCCCGTAATTTTTCACTTAAACTGTCAAACATAATTGAATTATATCACAAACTAATCTTCAATATTATCATAATTCATATTAGTTTTTACATCGTCTTTATGCTTATCTTTATACTTTTCATAAAGAACCATAGCAGGTACAGAAATAGGAAACGTAAGCATTGTGGCAATACCTATAAGTCCTTTTTTAAACCCCGGTTTATCTTGGTTAGGATTTTCCGGAGCATTCAGGTCAATTCCATAATCTTCTCCGACCCCAAAATTAATTTTATCAGCTAAAGGTTCGGAAATATTATCTGCATTATTTTGTAGAAAGGCTTTTGTATTATTTGTTATTTGTTTCCTGATATTTGAAGAAGTTACAGATAATACACGCATTATTGCTCCTTTTTGAATTTCTATTTGCATGCATTATAAGTCGAAAAATATTAGTTTATGCTACTTCGATAGTAAAATTTTTACATTATTTTACAAAAAATTTTTCTTTAAAAAACATCATACATTTTTATGATTTCATTTAAGATTTGGTTTGCTAATATATAACCATACTCCTTAGAGAACTAAGATACACATATCCCTAATCAACAGCTATGCACTTCTAAGTACATAGCTTTTTTTTGTGCGCTCACCTAGTCACATCATTATTCCATATCTACTTGACAATAAAAATTTATTTAATACAATAAAACTACGTCCAGACAACTGTATGGAGGAGTGCCAGAGCGGTTGATTGGAGCAGTCTTGAAAACTGTCGTACGTTCACGCGTACCGTGGGTTCGAATCCCACCTCCTCCTCCATTTTAAAAGAGCCTCAAAGGGCTCTTTTTTAGTGCGTCTCTGGCATGTACTTAAATTCAAAAAATGAACAAATTTTGCAAAAAAGGGACCAAAAAGGGACTGCTGAAAAATTTTGTTGATTTTAGAGGTTTTCTGCAATCAAGCGAAATTTAATATTACACAATGGTTTTTGCGGTAAATGTGGTCAATCCTATGTGCAATATGGCTTTTAGAGTTTCCGACTACGGTTAATCTAGTAAATGCCTTAATTGTAAATAAAAAGAGTGAATTATGTATGTAATTCACTCTTAAATTTATTCTTTAAATTTCAATCTTAATAGGTTCTTTCGTAGGAATTAAATCCCAATCTTCGCCATCACAGTCCATTTTATGTATAAAATCTTCATCTGTAGGACAAATATTCCCACAATGCAAACATACAATATTATTGCCTTTATCTCCTTTCGATAAAATATATTCTCGCTGTTGTTTCAACAGTTTTTTATATTCCCTACGCTCTCTTTGTCCTTGTTTTTTAATTAAATTAGGCAAGTCTGCATTTCTTTGGAATGTCGATTCCCAACCATGTTTTTTTAAATGTGGAATTGAATAAACTGGAAACCACGAAAACGAGTATTTATCTAAAGTGCTTAGCCATTCTAGTTTAAAACCTGTGTTACAATCAAAACCATAATTAATTTCATAATCTTGCATAGCTTCATTAAGTTCTACAACAGAGATTTTATCCTGATTATCAAATAAAAATTTCGCAAGTTCCAACTCTTGCTCTTTAGCATTAATTAAATCTGACCATTTATTAAATCCTACTATTAAAGCAATAATATGTTGAGCATTTCCTAACTTAAAATCAGCTTCATCACAATAGTAATCGGCAAAAATACTTCTAAGATTACCAAAATCTCCAAAAATTGCTTCGACATCAAAATACTTAGGTTTGTACCTAAACATTTCAAACTCTCCATCTTGATAGATTTCTTGAGTTTTGTAGTCTCTTAACAAATTTTTAGCTTGAAGTTTAAAAAATTCAATGTAATTCATAAATACATCCTTTCTACTGCCCAAGTTATTATCTATATAGTATTTGCGTTAGTAATCTTTCATAGATAATAAACTCAGTAAAAAGTTGTACTATCAATAATGTTGGATGATAAAATCTTTGTACTAACGAACAGGCTATCCAACTAGCACATTTAAAGTATATCAGACTGGAGACAATAATGCAAGATTTCGTTAATTTTGGAAAATCAACCCTGCTAAAACTCCCTGATAAATAGCGAAATGATGAATTTGGGAGCGTATTTTGGGAAGGTTTGTTATAATATATTTATAAAGAATAAGAAAGGGAAAAATATGTTTATAAAACAATTAGAAATAGAAAATTTTAAAACAATCTCAAAAAAAGAAATCTTTAATTTTCATAATGGTATAAATGTTTTACAAGGTAAAAATGGAGTTGGAAAGTCTAATATATTAGATAGCATAAATTTTCTTCAAGGGAAAAAAGATAAACGAGTATCCAATAACGAACAATTCTTCCATAATTATGATTTTTCCAAGGCAGTAAAAGTTAAATTAATAACAGATGCTAATGATACAATTGAGAGAATCTTAAAGTGGTATTCATCGGGAGTTACAAAGAGTACTTATTATATAAATGGAGAACTTTCAACAAAAGAAAAAGCTAACGAATTTTTGAGGAACTTAAATATTGAAATTATAGATAATGAGAAGTGCCTTGAAATATTTGAGAATATACCTGAACATGTCAAAATTATAAAAGAAAAATCTCAAAACATTCAAATATTAACAACTTCACATCTTAGACCGATTATAGAACTTGCAGATAACATTATAACAATACACAAAAAAGTTAATCCAATCAATCTTTAACTTTTAATATTACATAACGATTTTGCAGTAAATGCCTGTTACAATAGAGTAACTTTAATTAACCCTTTTTTTTCTCGACCTTGAGCGTACTCTACAATCTTTCTAGAGTTACCGACACCAGGATAGGATATTAAATAGTCGCTATTCTGTACCATGTATCTGTTTGCCTGTACTATCGCATACCGCATTGGTACTTTTTCCAGCCCCTCCGGATAAAAAGTTCCGTCAAATCCTTCAGGAGCTTCTCTATTCTGATTGAGTGCGTAAGGTGCAAGCAGATATAATTTAATGTGTGAATATTGTTTCTTTGCTTCATTTAAAACACCTATAACTAAAGAATCAAATGAGCCATAGTGACCGACTGTAAAAGTCGTAACACCATATTCTATAATATGTTTGTCAACAGCTTCCGCAAGTTGTGATTGGATACGGTTTGTTGCATGTCTGCTTCCGATAAAAAAACAAGTTTTGCTGTTCATTATTAAGCTATCCTTATTAAGATAAAATTTTTCAATTCTCTAAGCTTCATTGGACTATTATATGTGGGGTTAGCTTTATTGTGTATTATCCAAAAGTACTATTTTGAAGCATATAAATAGTTCAATATTGGATTACAATTTTACTTCAATAATTCCATAATCAATTTATGACAGATTTTAGAAAGAAATTTGCTAAACGGTTAAAAGAATTGAGAACATCTGTGGGGTTAACACAAGAGGAGTTAGCCAGTGCGGTGGGTGTAGAAACAAAGACTGTAAGTTACTGGGAGAATGGACATAACTCGGTTACATTTAATAAACTTCCGGTTATCGCTAAGGCTCTTGGCATTCCTGTATACAAGCTGTTTGTTTTCGGTGAAATTTTAGGCGGTGATAGCACCGAAATTATGGATTTGCTTAATTCTATGAATCAAAGAGAACTCCGTTGTATTTCTACTATAATCAAATCAATATTAGCTTTAAAGTAGTTGTATAGAATTGTACCTATGAGTTACCAAGAATTAATAACTAATGGTATTAAGCGTTTACGAACTGCAAATAAACTTACGCAAGAACAGTTCGCGGAAAAGATTAGCATGAGTGTGCAAGGTTACAGAAATATTGAACATAATAGATACTTGCCAACTGCTGAAACGATAGATAAAATCTGTGAAGTATTCCATATTCAACCTGTTAAATTACTTTTACCTGAACCGCAGGCAAATCTAGACAAGGTACTAGAGCTAATTAATACTAAGCTACATAATTGCGACTTAGATAAATTGATTAGAATTAATAATATGATAGACTTGATGTAATAAAAGGATTTAGAAGCTTAAACAATGATTGATGTTATACGCAAAACATATAGACATCAGTAAATTATTTCTTATAGTTTTTGCGGCAAATGCAGTCAATGCCAAGTACTACATAGCTTCTAAGATTTCTCTGTGTGGTAAATCTGGTAAATGTCAGTATTTATAATTGTTTTGACCTTTTAAAGGTTTATTTTGTTTTGCAAATTTATTGATTTTAAAAAAATTACCCTGCTGAAACTCCCTGATAGATGGCGAAATGATGAATTTGGGAGCGTGTTTTTGCGAAGCAATTTATAATGAGTTTGTGTAATTAAAAACAGAAAGGAAACAAACTTATGCAATTAATAAAATGTAATCAAATTAAAGAATTTTCAAACAATGAGTTGCTAAAAGGTAAGTGTATTACTGAAATTTCAATCTGCGGAACAATTACTGCAACACTTCAAATACCAATAAAATCTAATCCCAATAAAGTCACATACTTTATAACGCTTGAAGATGAAACAGGTACTATAGATGCTTTTTATTTTGATAAACAGAGAAAAAAGTTTGATAAATTATTACAGGTTAATAATCAAGTTATTATTACAGGAGAAAAGTTCTTAGATAATGAAGATTATCCAGAAACTACTCCAATAATTATCCAAAATGTTAAATTAGTAAAATAATTTCTTGCAAGATATTCTAAATTTTAGTCCTGAAACGCTCTCATAGCAATCGAAACGATGAATTTGGGAGCATATTTTTATAAGACAATTTATAATGAGCTTGTGTAATTAAAAAAGAAAGGAAACAAACTTATGAAATGGTTGGGAATAGCTTTAGTAATCTACATTTTCATTAACGGCTTTATTGAAGAAGCCAAAAAACGGTTAAGCAGTTACAGCGATGATTACTATGAGGAAGATGATTACAATGACAATGACGATTGGAATAATAATTATTCCTGCAATCAGCAAAGTTACGATAGTCCACAGTTTGACAAT
>CALUYO010000015.1 GCA_944325005.1 Candidatus Gastranaerophilales bacterium
TTTTGTATGAAATTTTATCACCCTTTTGTTGTGCTATTTCATCATCACGCCTTAAGTTTTGACAGCGATTTTTAAATATAAAAAAGAGTTAGATAAATGTTTTCAGCAATTTATTGTCTATAACATAGTTAAACCCTCTCTGAAAATCCGTAAATTAACAAAAAGATGGGGTAGTTATAACAAAAATAGTAATACTATAACAATGAATATTGAAGCTATAAAAGCAAACAAAGACTGTATTGATTATGTTATTTATCACGAATTGTGTCATTGTCTGTATCTTTCACATAATAAACAATTTTATACTTTGCTGGAATCAATTTACAAGTTGTGATATTCTATCCAGACTTAATCATTGAGTTGGATTGGTAAATCTGAACAATAGTTTAGCAGGTGATATCCTGTAATATTCATATCCTTCGTAATAATCAGATGGTAGTCCTTTAGTTTCTTCTTCAGTATTTGGAACGTAGCCTATATAGAAAATTTCACCGTCATTGGCCTCTTTTGTTCTTTGATTTGCAATTTGTTCCAACATTGGGCGGCAATCCGTAGTTCTTCCAAGTCCGTTTCTGAACATATCACCAAGATCGGCCATTTATAAATATTTCCTGCAATATTTATATTCTGGTTTGTAAAAGTTATATGTTCAATTTCTGAATCAAAGTTTTTAACAACATCTTGATAATATAAATTCATTTGTTTCTCCTAATTTCTATTGATTTTAACTTACATAAATTTAAATATAATATCAATCATTTAATTGCGTGATTTATATACAAGTTTATTTAAACTTTATACCTAAAATTTCGACGAGCATCAAAAATATCCTGCAATAGTTGTTTCCCATCCCGGGGACTGTGTAAAAGAGCAATGTTTCTCTCTTTATGCCTGGAATTTGGCAAGAAACGGATATATAGTTTTGGCCTTTGATGCAAGTCATCAGGGTGAAAGCGAGGGAATGCCCCGATATTTGGAAGCCCCTACATCTCGTGTTGAAGATATACGTTCTGCAGAAGATTTCCTTGTATCACTGGATTATGTTGACTCAGTAAAAATCGGAACAATGGGGATTTGTGCGGGTGCCGGAAGCTGCATATGCTGTTCAAAATGAATGAGTCCAGAATATGAATATTCAAATCGGCAATCAGTTTTTGATGTAATTCTTGAAGATAATGAAACAACCAGAGTATTAATACATAAACTTCCGATGGCAATAAATATGTCTGAACTAAACGGAAATGAAAAATACTGTTATCTGTCGGATAGACTTCCTGCAGAACCATTTTATTATTCAATTGAGTATTAGAAAAGTTATTCCATACTGATTTTACAATTTAGGGTTTAAGCGGTCCATAGAAAAATGATGCCGTTGCCCCGCCATCGATTAAAAAGTCGGAGCCGGAAATAAATGCACCCTTTTCACTCATCAAAAGTTCGGCGATATTTGCTACCTCATCCGCAGTTCCCGGACGCCCCGCAGGGCATTTGGCAAACATATTTTTATAAAAATCTCCTCTCGGACCGTTAAATTCATCTATTGCAAGCGGAGTTACAATAATCCCCGGAGAAATTGAATTAATCCTTGCTCCTCTTTCACCCCATTTTACGGCTTGCGCCATAACTCTTTTTACATTACAGCGTTTTGCCATCTGGTATGCGTGAAGTGTATCTTTTATATTTTCAGGCTTTAAGATTTCAAGGTTTAACAATTCTTCAGTTGGCGTGAAGGCTAACTGTTCATCTTCATCAGGCGTCAAAGCAGGCATTCTATGACCTGATTGAGAGGAGATTGTAACTCCTGTTCCGCCTCTTTTTATAACTTTTCCGACCTCTTCAAGCAGTACAGCTGTTCCGTATAAATCAACTTTTAAAATCTGCTCAATTGAGGCTTGAGAAGGCGAAACTCCGGCACCGTTTACAAGCATTGAAATCTCGCCGTATTTCTGTCCCTCTTTTATCATATCAAGAATTGAGTCACGTGAGGACAAATCCATTTTGAAAGGAACAGCGTCAAAGCCTGCATTATTTAAAATATTAGAGATATTATTTGCGTTATCAATATTCCAATCGCCTAGAATAATCTTTTTGTCATTGCCGATACGTCTTGCTATTGCCATACTTATTTGACCGGCGCCTGTTACAAGTAAAACATCTTTTGTCATTGAATCCTCCTGTTATTTATTTAATGATTTATTAAAAAATTCTGCCAGTTTATCGACTGACTGATTTACATATTCGGCTTTGTCGTATAAATCTATATGGCTGGCTTTTTTGATTGTGAAAACTTCTTTATTACCGTCAGGTAGAGCATTGTAAAATCTTTCTGTCTGCCATTTTGAATCGGCATTTTCACCGGCTATCAAAAGTGTAGGCTGAGTCAAAAGATTTATATTTTCTATAGCAGAAAATGCCATTTTTGTTGCAA
The DNA here is from genome assembly GCA_944325005.1 of Candidatus Gastranaerophilales bacterium. Taxonomy (GTDB): domain Bacteria; phylum Cyanobacteriota; class Vampirovibrionia; order Gastranaerophilales; family Gastranaerophilaceae; genus Stercorousia. The sequence goes on from CALUYO010000015.1 coordinate 2,429, forward strand.
AACTTCTGTAAAGATAAAGGTTGTTTGCTCTCGGGTGCATTGCACGGGAGGTTCTATAGTATTCATAACCTTCTCTGAATGACGGTGCAGTATTTTCATCAGGTTCTGGACACATATAAACCTTTTTCAGGTCTGCCCCTCTTGCTTCTTTTGTACGTTGTTTTGCGACATCTTCAAGAATTTTTATCTGCTCGTCAACGGTTCTGTTTCTCAGCCAGCCTTCACGATTAGCGGCACCGATATCAGCGGCACTTACTCCTGCAACTGCTTTAATCCTGCGTTCTGTCGGAGCTGCTGCAATTACATATCCTCCGCCTGCACATAAACCTAAGGCACCGATTTTGTTTTCATCAACAAACGGAAGTGTTACAAGATAATCTACTGCATATCTTATATCTTCAACTCTCTCATAAGGCATCTCGGACGCATACGGAACGCCGCCGCTTTCTCCCGCATAAGTTGAATCAAATGCAAGCGTTACAAATCCTTTTTCGGCAAGTTTATACGCATACAGGCCTGATGATTGTTCTTTTACACTTCCTGCCGGATGAACGGCAATTATTGCTGGATATTTTTTATTTATATTGAAATCTTTCGGGAAGAACAGGTTTCCGACAAGAAGTATATTGTTGCTTCTTAAAAAAGAAACTTTTCTTATCGTTACACCGCCGTTTAAATCAACCGGAGTAACAGTTGCAGGCTCGGTCAAAGGAACTCCCGGCAAATCTTTGGTATTTGCCAAGACATTTGAATTTGTACAAAATACAAAAAATAATGAAATAACAAAGATTTTAAAAATTTTTATCATTCTTATACCCTTCTTTTTATCTTTAGTACAACCCTGTTTTAATATGAGGAACATACGGTGCTTCAAGAGCTTTTATAACATCATTGGATAATTTAATATCAAGAGCTGATACTGCTTCTTCAACGTGTTCAGGTGCTGTACAGCCAACAATAGGAGCTGTTACATAAGGCTTTGATAACATCCATGCAAGAGAAGTTTGTGCCATTGAATAACCTAATTCTTTTGAGATTTTTTCAAGGTTATCTACAACAACCTTGTCTTGAGCATCCGTTGCACCCCATACCGCAGGTGAAACCTTATCGACTTTGTTACGGTCGGTTTTTGTTCCCCAAGGATGAGCACATCTTCCGCCTGCCAGCGGACTCCAAGGTACAACTGCGATTTTTCTATCTTGACATAACGGCATCATTTCACGTTCTTCTTCTCTGTAAATCAGGTTGTACTGGTTTTGCATAGATACAAATTTTGTCCAGTTATGCTTTTCTGCAATATTGTTCAATCTTTCAAATTCCCAGGCAAACATTGTAGAAGCACCTATATATCTTGCTTTTCCGCTTTTTACAACATCATGAAGAGCTTCCATAATTTCTTCCATCGGAGTTTCGTGATCAAGTCTGTGAATTTGATATAGGTCAACATAGTCCAAACCTAATCTTTTTAACGAATGGTCTATTTCAGCCATAATATTTTTTCTTGAAGACCCCGCTCCGTTTGGTCTGCCTTCTCTCATAGCAAAATGAACTTTTGTCGCAACAACAATTTCATCTCTATTCAATCCGAATTCTTTAATCAGTTTCCCTGTAATTTCCTCACTTGTTCCAAGCTGGTAAACATTTGCCGTATCAAAATAATTGATGCCCAAATCTATTGCCTTTTTAAAAATAGGTTTTGCATCATCGAAATCCTTTGCCCAAGGAAAAACGCCGTTTTCTTCACCGGGTTTGCCAAAGCTCATACAACCTAAGCAAATTCTTGATACATCGACTCCGGTATTTCCTAATTTTACATATTGCATAGTAAAAACCTCCTTTTATATTTCTTGATTTGTATTATTATTTTAAACTATCTTTTATTAAAAAACCAATTGAAATATGCTATTATTGATTTAATTATTCTATTAATATATAATCGTAATATGAATACAAAACAAATTGATTATATCTTAGAACTTGCTCAAACATTGAATTTTAACAGGGCTGCAGAAAATCTTTTTATATCACAGCCGACATTGACTTACCAGATAAAGGAAGTTGAGAAAGAATTAAATTTTAAAATATTTGAAAGGACCGGCAAAAGCGTTTCATTAACCCCTGCCGGCGGACAATTCTGTTCTGCGTTACGCAGTATTAAGGATGAATTGAAAAATGCCATAGAACTGGGGCAAAATTTTAGCAGAAAATATTCTGATGATATTACAATAGGTATTCCTACCCGTTCCTGCATATATTTTTTACCGCAGGCAATTAAAGAATTTTCAAAAATTTATCCTGAAATTTCAATTACCCCGATATTTAACGGATTTTACAGACCGGAGGAATTTTTAAAAGGAAATCAGGACATATTTTTTACATTTGGGAACGAAATGAAACATGTTCCTGATACAAAATGCTTTCATCTGTATGAAAGCCATATTTATCTGATAACCAAAAAAGATGATGAACTGGCACAAAAAGATATCGTAAAAGTTGAGGATTTGAAAAGCAGGACTTTAATGGTAGGAGGAGGTTCTCCGCCGGAATTAAAAAGATTACAGCAAAAAGTTATTAATACGGTTAATGTCGAATATTTTAACAGTTTGAACCATGAAACAACCTTGACAAATATTGCATCAGATAAGGGTATTTGTTTAACCCCCGGATTTTTCAACGATTTCAGCGAAGAATTTGCCTGGACACCAATAGAAACAGATGAACATTTTGACTGCAAATTGTGTATTCATGTAAATGACAAAAGAGAATGTGTAAAAGATTTTATAAAAATTTTGCAAAATATTTACTCTGAAAAAGCAAAACAATATAAGTTATAACTCCTGTTTGTGGATTAAATAATATTAACCCATATAAGGGTTTACAGGATATGATTAATTTTCTATTGACTGTAATGACGATATTGGATTAGTCAGTATATCTTTACAGGATTTGCTAAAGCTAATGTTCCAATGTTCTTCCATAAAATCAATTAATTTTGTACTTCGTTTGATAATTTCCTTTGAGGTCCACTCTGGCTCTTGTGCAACTTCTTGTTCACTGTAAGAGCCTTCCATATAACCTGTTCTTAATGTTGTTTTACCATCTTCGGATATCTTTGCCTTTTTCTTTTCATCAAAAGAATCATTTTGTAAAATAGAGTTTATTGGTTGCGATAACAATAAAAGATTTCCTATAGCATTTTTGTAATATGCTTTTTGTTCTTCATTTAAATCTCCAAATCTGGAAGTCCAATATGTATTAGTGTCATTTTGAGGATATATATGTTCAATTGTTTTATCTTTATCTTTTAGTAATATTTCCGGTTTAACTCTGGGATTTCTTATTTTATTTTTAGTTAATGACATTTCATATTCATATAAAAAGTATCTTATTTTATCCCAAGCGTAGTATCCATCACTGGTTTTAAATTTGTCTTGAATATATTCGTTGAAAAATGTTTTTATATTTCCATCCGTTGAAAAACAATCATTTTTAAGAATGGTGTTCATATCATCAATTATTTTTTCTACTGTTACGTTGTTATAACCATGATATAAATCTTTTGAATAATTATAAAATTTTGCATCATAACTGTTTCTTCTAAAATGATTTAATGCAAAAACAATAAAGACAAATCTTTCAATAGTTTGAAGTAGTTTAATTAAAAGCTCTTTTGTTAAGCAATTTTCTTCATATTTCTGTAATGCAACAGTTATAAGAGGTCGAAAATGAGCCCCTGCATTAACTCTATTAAATTTATCCAGTAATTCAACTATATCTTGCTTGTTTATATATCTTGAAGCTGTTTTAGGATAAAATGAATCAACCCAAAAGCAGGCACTTCCTGCAAGGCTGCTAACATAATTGTTTATTACGGCTAGAGTTAGATTATCGGGATTTGTTGTTCCGGTATAACTGATATCTTCATCATCAGGGTCATTATAATCTGATTTTGTAATTAAGTTCGATAATTTTAAACTTTCATAAACTTTCTTTCTTACAAATTGTTTTTTTAATAAAAATTCTTCAAAATCATTCCCCTTTTGCCTAGAATATCCCCAATAAAATATCCAGTGAGTTTTCAGAAAATCATCATCCAATAACTCTTCATTGTTATCTTTATTTTTGCCTAATTGTTTATATATTTCTGCCCATGCTTCGACTATAGCTGATTTAGTATCAATAATATCTTTTTTATTATCAGATATTATTGTTGTTAAAAATAATAGCCTATTTTTTAATAATTCTAAGATTGAAAGTTTTTTCCCTCTATTATTCATAGATTCAAAAGCAACATTTATATCAAAATCTTTTTCAATAATAAACTCATTAAATTTCAACTTATTTACTAATTTATCATAGACATTTTTAATACCGATTTCATTATTATTTTTATATAATTCATTCAATTTGTCTCTAAAAAATAACTGCGCATTTTCTAATTTATTTGTGTACAAAGTTCTTTGAAGTTCCGGAGTATTTGGTTCTTTTAGTATTACATGGTTAAAATAGAGAGAACTTTCTTTATCGCAAATATATTGAAATTTATATTTTCGTTTATTTGTTGCAATATTATTTTCATATAAATATTTGCTCCTTATATTTTCAACAGAATCACTTTCATATTCAGAAAAAACTATTTTATTGTTACTTTTAGTAAAATTATTATCTTCGGCAAACTCTATAATTGATTGTATTAGTATAATGCATGTGGTTAGCCTTTGCTGGCCATCAATAACTTCATAAGTATTATTTTCATTTTCTTTTATTGATAAAACTCCCATATAATGAGGAGTATCCTTAACATTTAGCAAATCTTCCCAAAAATCTGCCAACTGTTGCGTATCCCAAATATATCCACGTTGATAATCCGGAATTGTATATGTGCGTTCTCCAAATAAACTCTTTAATGTTTTTAATTCTGACATGATTAACTCCTTAAAAGTTAATATTATTATAAAAATATAATAAATACAAACTTCTACAGCATAAATAAAGCATTTAAAGGTTTACATACCGACCCAAAAGCTTGATAATATTTAGCATATATTAATAATAAATGTAATAAATTTTTTAAGTTTTGAAATATAACAATTTTGTCATAATATTAAACTGTACTTTACGCCTGAAGCGCTTGAACACAATATGGAAATAGTTAAACCCGTTAAAAAATGGGCAAGACGTAAAAATGTAACACCTGCACAGTTTGCACTTGTGTGGATGTTGTCTGAAAAACCCTGGATAGCCCCTATCCCCGGGACAACAAATCCTGAACACCTTGATGACTTCTTAGGTGCAGCGGATGTCAGAATGTCAACGGATGAATTAAAAGAGTTTGAAAAAGATTATTCTAAAATTCATCTTGTCGGACACAGAGCAGATCCCTTCACAGAAAGCCAGATTGATAAATAATTTTTATCCTTTTTAGGTTAGAGATTTTATCAAATAAATCATATCAACTAATTGTTTTCCGTTCTCAACGATAGGATGAGAATAATTATCGGTAAAAAAATTTTTTATTCTGCGGGTTTGAACAAACCCGCGTTTTTTATAGAAATTAAGCGTTGTATCATTTTCGCCTGTTCCGAGGATTACTGTTCTAAATTTTTCTTTATATCTGTTACATACATAATCAAGTAATTTAGAGGCGTATCCTTTATTTTGATATTCGGGGTAAGTTGCAAGATTTTTTATTTCAACGGTTTCCGCATCAATCTCCATAACCGCACAGATTGATGTCAATATATTATTATCGTACAAAGCAAAAAGTTTTGACGATCCCAGATATTTGTTAATCATTGCTTCATCTTCATCCCCGACTAGCAATATGTCCATAAAATCGGTTTTATTTGAAATAACTTTTCTAATTTCCATCTTTCAGCTTATTTTTTCTGCTTATTTATCCATGATAGTATAAAGTTAGCGGGAGTAAATATTATGAAAAAAATATTTTTATTATTGGCATTTGTTCTTCTAAGCATTTTAGTTACTAAAGTCAATGTTTTGGCAGATGATTTAACAGGTTTTATCCTTATACCTGCAAACGGGAATATCAAAGAATTTTATATAGGGCAATTCCCTGTTACAAATTTACAGTACAAAACTTTTGTTGATAGTGAAAATGTTAAAAGGCCAAAGTACTGGAAAAACGGAATTTATCCAAACGGCAAAGCAAATCATCCTGTTGTATTCATTTCGTATAATGATGCAATTGCTTATTGCAAATGGCTGGAGAAAAAATATCCCGGTTATACATTCAGGCTTCCGACAGTTCGGGAATGGGAATATGCGGCCTCGGGCGGTAAAAATTATATTTACCCCTGGGGAAATCGGATAAATGACAGCAATTTTAATTATAATAAGCTTGTTGCCTCTGTCTATTTAAAACAAAATCCGACAGTAACATATAACAATCCAAAATCTTCAAGTTACGGGAAAAGTCTACCGCTAAATCGGGTTATATCAATAAATTCAAACGGAAATGTATCCGGTTGGATTAATCACAAAAACTATACGGGTTTTGTTTATACGGATTTGTTTAAAAAAATTATGAGTAACGGCGGTTATACAACCCCTGTAAACCAATACCTTGGCGGCAAAAGCCCTTTCGGGGTTTATGATATGTCAGGGAATGTCTGGGAATGGACAAGTACAAAAATTATAGCGGCTAACGGCGCTGAAAAAGGACAGTCAGTCTATGCAATAAAAGGTGGTTCATGGTATGCAAATCCATCTTCCTGTAAAATAACAATGTCAGGTGAGGGAAGAAAGCCTAATACCGGTTACAATACAGTCGGGTTCAGGGTTGTGGCTGTCAAAAAATAAATACATAATTTAATAAATGAACAATCTATATTTATAAATCGTTAAAGTAAATACAAATATAAATTTTGTTAATCCGATAAAACACGCAATTAAAAGAAAGGAATTGTACAATGAAAAAATTTTTAACACTTTTAGTTTTAGCAATGTTTGTGACGGGAACTTCAACAGTAACAGTTTATGCCGCTGAAGCAACAGGTACGTCAACTGTACAAGTTCAAAAACAGGGTTTAAAAGACGGTCTTAAAGGCGGTGCTAAACACGGAATGAAATATGGTGCAAAAGATGGAGCCAAAGAGGGTTTAAAATACGGATTAAAAGACGGACTGAAAGATGGTTTAAAAAACGGTGCGGTTAATGGTACAAAAGAAGGCCTTAAAAACGGCGAGAAAAAATAAAGCTTGCAAGCATAAAATTATAGTATTACAGGAAAGGATGTTTATATGTTAAAAAGAATATTTATTATAAGTCTGATAACATTTTGTACCGTAAATTTTGCGCAGGCCGCAAATATGAGGGTTAATCCTGAAGCAAAATCTTTCAGATACAGTACAACTGTTGAAAAAGAACGCCCGCAGCTTGATGAAATAACCAGAAGTCTTATTGCCGCATATCAAAGAAATCCTACGGAAGCAAACAAACAGGCTTTGAGAAATCAAATAGCCGTAAATTACGATAAAGTTGTTGCAAAGAAAAAAGCAAAACTTGAAGAGTTGAGGAAAACTGCCAAAGACCAATCAAAGATTGATGAAATGCAGGTAATTGTTGATGAAATGCTCAGAGACAGGGAAAGTAGAATAGATCAGACTTTGAACCGCTTTACGGATTCCCGCCTTAAACCCGGTGTTCGTGAAACAAAAGACGGATATCTGCCGGTTCTCGGTGCGGCTCAGAATGTTTCAATAGCTTATACTCCTGTAACAAATGCGGAATATGCAGAATTTTTGAAAGCAACCGGCAAAAATGCAGCCGCCTCTGCTCTGCAGAGTAAAGCAAATTATCCTGTAGTAAACGTTTCATATAACAATGCGGTTGCATATTGCAATTGGCTTACTAAAAAAGACAGAAGTGCAGTTTACAGACTTCCGACAGAAAAGGAATGGGAACAGGCGGCAGGACACATGCCTAAAGATGCGGATTTTAATGCCGGTGAAAACAAGGGAATTACACCTGTAAATGCATTCTCGGGAACTCTTTCCGCCTCTGGCGCTATTGATATGTGGGGTAATGTTTGGGAATGGACTTCGACATCCAGAACCCAAAATACAAAAGCTGTTAAAGGAGGCTCATGGGATTCAGCGAGAACCGATTGCAGAACCGAAGAACGTACAGAAAGCCGAACCCTCAGCAACGGCTATGATAATGTCGGATTTCGTGTTGTCAGGGTAAAATAACCGGTAAACATAAGGGCGTATCTACTTTAAATTTTACAATTTCCCTTTATATACATAAATTATTCCTTTTTAGATTAATCTTTAAATTCCTGAGATTTAACAGAGCCCAGTTTTGCTATATCTCTATCTGTTCTGTTGCCGTAAATAGTTATTTTATTTAATTCAGTTTCTATTTTATTAAATTCTTCATTAGTCAAAACAATATCTGCCGCACTGAGGTTTTCAATTACCCTCTCATCTTTTCTCATTCCCGGAATTGGTACCACATGGGGATACTTATGCAGCATCCATGCAAGAGATAATTGAGCCGGTGTTACGCCTTTTTTGTCAGCAACAGAGTATAATAAATCTAAAAGCGGCTGGTTTTTAACAACATTTTCAGGATTAAATCTTGTAATAACACGTCTTACGTCATCGCCTTTATACACGTTATCCTTATTATATTTACCTGACAAGAAGCCGCTTGCCATAGGTGAAAAAGCTACAAAACCAATATTCAATTCCTGACAGGCAGGAATAACATCTTTTTCAAACATTCTTTCCATCATAGAATATTCGCTTTGAATTGCTGCTAAGGGAGTTACTGCATGAGCTTTTCTTATCTGTTCTTCTGTTGACTGTGATTGACCCCAGGCACGAATTTTACCTTCTTTTATGAATTCACCCATCCAACCTGCAACTTCTTCTACATTACTGTCTAATGGCACTCTGTGTTCATAATAAATATCTATATAATCTGTTTGAAGCCGTTTTAAAGAAGCATTCAGTGCATTTGTCACGCCTTGTTTGCTCAATTTGCCTTCCGGAATTTCTTGCCCCGGCTGGAACACCGGAACAAATTTTGTTGTCAAAATAATTTTGTCCCTAAAAGGTTTTACAGCTTTTCCGACAAGTTCTTCATTTACATAGGGGCCATAAGCCTCTGCTGTATCAAACAATGTGCAGCCTAAATCATAAGCCTTGTGTATAAGCCTTATTGATTCTTCTTCCGCAGGTATTGCACCATAACCGTGGCTAAATCCCATACAACCCATACCGACTGCCGAAACTTCAATATCTCTTAATTTTCTATAATTCATATTTACCTCCTGTTTATGTATACAATTATAATAATATAATTATGACCATAAGTTAATGACAAAAAGTCATTTAGCTATTATTTTGTAAATTTTTTAAAAAAAATTGAATATAAATAAAAGAAGTCCAAATTCGTATCAGACTTCTTTTCATGTTGCTATATGATAGTAATTTTATTTGTACTGATGAATATCTTCGAAATAATTTTCCATTCTCCGTTGATTTTTAAAAGCTGAAATAAATCAGAATAAGTATTTGTTTTCCCCTCTAAACAACAATGAACACACGCAACAGTTTCTTCCAGGGCAATGACATCCGTTCTTATTTTTAATTCAGGCTGTGCTCCGACTTTGTCAATAAAGTTAAAAAGATTTTCAATATAGCCCTCCATTAATGCTTCACCGGAAATCCCATGTATAATAGCATTTTTATGACACACCGGTCTTAATATTTCAGATTTACCTTGAACCTGTGCTTCATAGTATTTGTCCATAACTTGTAAAACATTTTCATATTCTTGTCTTAAAGATTTTGTCATAATAGTCTCCTTTCTTGTTATTTTGTATTATTATGCTCATTCCAATGTCCTATGGAACTTGAAATGAGCATAATAGGCGGCAAGTATAAATTTTAGGGCTGCCTAATCCTTGTGATGAAAAGAATTAAATATACAATTGATATATTATAATTCGTGTGGGCACAAGATTTGCGTAATGTTTTTTCAAAGCCAATTAATCAACTTGTAAGAACCGTTGTATAACAGTTTTAATCCTGTGGAAGCTTGATTTGAATATTGCGCATTCATGGTCTAACAGTTTAAACTGACCGTTTTTTGCTCTGCCAATTTGCCATACCTGAAACTCAGATAAATCACAGATAGCAAATCCTTTATTTTTTATTTTGTTTATAACATCTAAAACGGGGTTGCCATCCTCAAAACGATTAATAGTATCAAGTTTTTCTTCTAACAGGTAATAACTTTTTTTATGTTTGCCCTTTTTATATATTTGAGCATCAAAATCCTGTACCGGTCTATTTTTTACAAACGGGTTCTTATGTGAAATTTTTAATACATCACCCATAGGTGTTTCAAATGCTATCGAAGAGGCACCTGAACCTATTATTTTTTTTATTTTTCTTTGTGCGATTTTTGTATCTTTTAAGTCTTCAAGAAATTGGAGCAGTATGCTTTTTTTTTGCGGGATTATATCAGAAATGTCTTCATCCTCACAGATATCATATAATACGCGTTTTAAAGTAACCGGTTTTTCATAAATAATCTGTCGAAATCCGTTTACAGAATTTTCCGTCATATAAAGATTTTTTTTTATGTTTATCATATTTTATTTATAATGTATATGTTTCCTGTTTTTGTGTCATTCTCGTGATCTTCCCGCTTCATAACCTGTCCACATGTAAAACAAAGGAAGCAGTTTTGCAATTCCAAGTTTTTCAATCATAGGGAATTTTGCCATAACAAGCGCACCTGAAATTACATCTATATTGGCAATAGTATCAACAAATTTAACTTTTCTTTTTTCTTTTGTGTTATTAGTTCCGTTAATTCTATTAGAGATTCCGGCGCCTGCATACATCCCTCCAAAAATTCCGCCGATAAGCATTCCTGCTTTAACTTTGTTATTATTCAAAGGTTTAACATTTTCGCATAACTTTAATACAGGCTTTATAAGTAATGTCGGAACTACAGCGTTAAAGAATTGAAATACTCCTTCACGTATTTTATATTTGGGGTTTGTATCCTTGTCTGATAAAATTCCACCCAGTATTCCGCCTGTAATTGAGCCGGTACTGAGCATTATCATCTCTTTTTCCGAATATTTAAGGTTCAGCAGAGATTTTTTCTGCATTTTTGAAAACAGTAAAAGAGGCAATGCCGTCCCGAGCAGAGTACCGGCAGTAATACCGATATGTTCCTTTACAGTAAGAGGTTTACGTTTCGGGATTGCAAAAAAATTGTTATTTGCACTATGTTTGAAACCAAAAGTCGAAAATGTTTTTTCGGGGTAATTGTTTATAGGAGCAAGCATAATTTTTGTTTTACATATCCTTTATAAGATGCTAAATTATGTCAGACATTTACATATTAAATCGAAAACATTAACAGTCAAGATGTTTTTTAAGTTTTGTTTCTTGTGTATAATAGAAGTATGAAATATTGTATAGAATGCGGGACGAAATTAATTGAAAAAGAATGTGTAAATTTTGGTATAAGTGAGGGGCTTGTTCCTTACTGCCCTCATTGTAATGAATTTCGGTTTCCTATGTACAACGTTGCTGTGAGTGCAGTTATTTTTAACCCTGATTATTCTAAAATTCTTTTAATTCAACAATACGGCAGACCGAGGAATATTCTTGTTGCCGGATATGTAAATAAAGGAGAAAATCTTTCATCAGCACTTATTCGGGAAATAAAAGAGGAAGTTAATCTTAGTGTCAGGGATTATAGATTTAATGAGTCAGCATATTATGAAGGATCAAACACTCTTATCTGTAATTTTATTGTACAGGCAGAAAATGAAGATTTTTCTTTATCTCAGGAAGTTGACGAAGCCGAATGGTTTGATATTAATACTGCTAAATATGTTGTTTACAAAGGCGGGCTTGCTGAAGGCTTTTTGAATAAAGCCGTTTCAAAACTAAATCTTGTTATGTTATAATAATACATAACTGAAAGGATAAATTATAATGAAAACAATTAAAATAACTAAAATGCAGGGGTGTGGAAATGATTTTATAATTGTTGATTACCCTGAATTTGAAAAGACAGGCATAAAAGCGGATGAATTGGCCGTAAAATTATGCGACAGGCATTTTGGTGTCGGAGCAGATGGAATAATTATTCCTAAAACTGATACAAAAGACACTGATTTAGGCTGGGATTTTTACAATTCGGATGGTTCAACAGCTCAAATGTGCGGAAATGGCATGAGATGCTTTGCCAAATATGCCTATGATAACAAACTTGTTAATAAAAAAGCTTTCAGCGTCCAAACACTTGCGGGAATAATAAAGCCGGAACTTTTAGAAAACGGATTGATAAAAGTTAATATGGGCAAACCTATTTTGGAAGATAAAAAAATTCCTTTCTGGGGTGAAAGAAGAATAACTGCTCTAAATAGAGAATTTGATATTACACCTGTTTCTATGGGAAATCCTCACTGCGTTATTATTACAGATGAAGACCCGATGGAATTGGCGAAAACATACGGCCCGATAATTGAAAAACATGAATACTTTCCTGAAAAGACAAACACTGAATTTGTAAAAGTTAAATCACGTATGGAAATAGATATGCGCGTTTATGAACGCGGATGCGGAATTACTCTGGCTTGTGGAACAGGTGCATGTGCAAGCGTTGTGGCATGTGTTTTAAATAACTTAACAGAACAAAAGGTTAAAGTAAATCTTCTCGGTGGCCCTGTATTCGTTGAATGGCAAGGCTCTAAGGATGATACTCAGCAGGATATTTTCCTTATAGGTTCTGCAAATTACAGTTTTTTTGCAGAGTATGTATTGTAAATTAAGCTTTTTCCATGATATTATTATTCCATACACTAGAATAGGAGAAATTAAAAATATGAAAAATTATGAGTTACTAACTGTATTTAAACCGAGTTTAGATGCAGAAGAAGTAGATAAAGCTATTGAAGCTCTCGGAAAAACTGTTTCTGATTTGGGCGGAAAAGTTGTTTCTACTGACAAAACAGGCAGAAAAAAATTAGCTTACGATATCCAAAACTTCAGAGACGGATTTTTCGTAACTTCAGTTTTAAGCCTGCCGGAAGAAAAAGTTGCTGAATTTAGACGTCAGTTAAGATTGAGCGACAACATTTTGAGAACAATGTTTCTTGAAGCAGCAAAAACTGCAGCTGTATAAAATTAAAGGAAAGAAGGAAAAATGAGCATAGCAAAAGCTGTTGTTACAGGAACATTATACAGAGCACCGGAAAAACGTTTTACACAAAATAACGTTGCAGTGTCCGCTTTTGTTCTCAATATTGGTGAAAGAGAAGAAACCCTTATAAGAGTGCTTTCAAAAAGAAATGCCCTTGATGAAGTCGTTTCATCTTTGACAAAAGGCGAAAGAGTTCTTGTTGAAGGCAGACTTCAAACAGCTACCGTTAAATCTGATGACGGTACAGAAAGAAGAATCTATGAGATTGATGCAAATACAATCGAAAGATTAGGTGAGGGTTCAGCACCTGCAAATCAAAAATTCGGAACGGAAGAAATCGTTAAGTTTGAATCGGATGACCTGTCAAACGAGCTGATTAACGAAGACGAAATTCCATTTTAGGGAGCGTAGCCGCTCCACCCGCCACTCAGGTGTTGCATAAAACTTGTACAATCTAAACTAAAGAAGGAGCGTAACCGCTCCACTAAACACTTAGGTGTTAAATAATTTAATGTAGTATGAAATAAAAATGGCTAGAAAGGCTAAATAACAAAATGGCAAGACAAAACAACGACGAAAAGAAAAAACGTAAAAATTGCAGTTTATGCGCTGACAAAGTTGAAGCAATTGACTACAAAGATGCTGCAAAGTTGAAAAGATACCTGACTGAAGCCGGAAAAATTATTCCGCGCAGAATTACAGGCAACTGTGCTAAGCACCAGAGAATGATTGCAACAGCAATTAAACGTGCAAGAGAAGCTGCTATTATTGATTACGTTTTTGACTAATCACAAAAAGTAATAAATTGTAAAATAATAACCTGCATGCCGGCGGGTTATTATTTTGTTTATATAATGAATACTATCTTGAAAATTATTCCGAATATTGTATAATATAAAATAGATATACAATTGAAAGGAGTAAGTTATGAGAAGTTTTAAGTTTAAAAATGTCGGGGGGGGGGCAATTTAAGCGCTTCTTTCGGGGCTTTTACTCTTGCTGAAGTTTTAATTACTTTGGGAATACTGGGTGTTGTAGCTGCACTTACACTGCCATCCCTTGTTCAAAAATACAGAGAACAAGCAACAGTTGCGAGAGTAAAAAAGTTTTATAGTGTATTTTCTCAGGCTTATACAATGGCTGTTATGGAAAATGGTACTATTGATACCTGGGCATTAGAGAATAGTGCAATGTATGAGGATGACGATGGTAATTTTCTGCATACAGATGCCTCATTAGAGCAATATGATAAATTTTTTACTATTATTTCAAAATATTTGACAAAAGCCGGTTATGAAAAGATACATAATACCAAAGGCGAAGGAGGTTCTCTAAATTCCGGTTATATTCTTTCTGACGGAACACAAATAGTTGCTATGTGGCTTTCGCCTTCTAATTGTTCAGAAGCTGATCCGACATCAAAATGTGGTGATTTTTATATAAAGACTGATAATAAACCATATTACGATGATGATGGAAATATACGTCCGAATTTATTTGCATTTTATTTAATGCCTAATAAAATAGAACCTTTAGGAATAGATGATACAAATTTTAAGAATTATTGTTTAAACGGACGAAATTACTCGAGATGCACCGGCTGGGTGATAATGAATGGGAATATGGATTATTTGCATTGTAATGATTTATCAATAAACGGAAAAACAAAATGTAAATAAAACTATATTTCTGCTATTATTTTTCATCAAAGATAATTCTGTAATACATATCAGCCTTTATATATGGATTTAACGGCTGTTTTTTCCATAGTTTCAGGTTAATCTCTGCCGGCAGTCTATAGACTGTAATAATTTTGTCATATTGCAACGGAGAAATATTATTACATCCATCTTTGTATTTACAGCTTCCGCCAAGATGTATGAAATCAGTGAAATTTTTTACATCATCGGTTACGTTGTTACTGTCAGAAAACATGCTGATATTGTTTGTATTATACGCATAAACATAATCATAGCCGAAGTCTCTGGCGTTCAAACCGGATAACTGTATGGGATATCGTGTCATCTTGCCGTTTACTTTTGCCCGAAATTTTAAAAAATTTCGGGTAAGTTTATATTTCGCGACTATCAGATTATCTTTTTTGTCATATTGAATTGATACGGGCAAAAATCTGCCGTACTCAGATGTACAAAATTCTTTATTATACTCCTGATCCCATGGAATGAAAGGTAAGCTCAAACCTACAAGAGCATTTGGATTATTCATTTGTGCGCTGACTTTTGACGGACCTTCAATTCTTTCATGGTAATCTCCTTTATAATCTAATTGATTACAGGTAATTGCTCCCCACCACGGTTTATTGTCCTGAATCTGCCCGAAAACATTTTTATCGGGTTCATAATTTGTTTTTGCAAAAAGAGAATTTTTTACGTGTTCTTTTCTTATATCAAATATTTGTTTTTTTGTTAAATAATCATATTCACTTAGCGGGTTAACCTTTATCGTTTCAAAAGCGGACGTATCTTTTATGTTCAAAATTTTGTTATCGTTAAAAGAAAGGATTAATGCCGGACAGCAAAACCATATTAAAGCGGCAAGAATAATTATTTTAGCAGTTACAAGCAAGCTTACCGGAACTTTTTCGAGTAAATCCGGTCCGCTATGGTTGTTATAATCATACCTGGAGTCCAAATAACCTTCTGTTTGTAATTTTTTTAATTCTTCACAGTCTTTTATAGTACTTTTTGCCATCTGGTCATCCGGATTAATTTGTAAAATTTCATTACAAACCGATATTGCATTATCATAATCCCCAATTGCCATGTAATATATTGCTTTCCATGACAACACTGTTTCATTCTGAGGCGCAAGCCCGAGAACATAATTTATGTGTTCTAAAACTTTTTGTTTTTCCTCATCACTTGAATTTGTCGTAATAGTCGGTACAATGTTGTCAAGATTTTCTATCAGTTTTTCTAATTCTTTATTATCCATTGTAACCTCTGTAATTTCTTTCTTTAATTTTGTCAACTATCAAAATTATATCGAATAAAAATGAAACTCCGATAAATATTCCTATCGGTAGGAACATAAACCAGATATTGTCTTTTATACAATCATTCAACATATCTTTACACATTCCCATAAATATCGCACCTATACTAAAAAATACGACAGACATCCATTTAAATTTTGTTTCACCTACGCTTGTCAAAACAGGTTTTACACCTTTATGAAGATAATCTTCAATTTTTTCTTTTATATCTTCCTGTACCCCTGCACCTTCAAATTTGTATGAAAACTTATTCACTTTCCTGCCGCAGTCAACTATATTATAAATTAACCTCAGGGGGGCAAGAGGAGTATTAGTTAAAGAAAATTGTTTATTATTTAAAACCGTAAAATTAAGTTTAACCTCATTTAATACAATATAAGTCCCGTATTTATTGCGGGCAAGTGTAGTTACCAGACTAATTTCTAAATTATTTATTTCTCCATACCCGCAGGCAAAGTCGTACTGTGGACGGTTAAAGTTAAATTTAACCCTGTCAGAGAGGAAATCTACTGATTTGAGATTTAAAGTTGAAGCAAGCGCGGACAGTGCAAAATACCTTTCTACTGCCGTACATATAACCCCCAGATATAATGCGGCAGGAAGAATTACAAAAACTCCCCATGCTATCCAGGGATCTTCCGGGTTATTTTTCAAAAAAGTGTCAAAGGTTACTGATGCCCATGAGAAAAAGCCCTGCACAGATTTTTCCGCATCAATTGAAAAGTGCGTATAAGCTAAGATAAGCGCTGCAGTATATATAATTGACAATATAGTCAATGTTATTACTAATTTCTTTGAAGTTTTTGAAGAAACGTTGTTTATATGCATACTTTACCAACCTTTTTGTTTATATGTTATCAGATTTACCATTATTTGTAAATGTTTATTTCTGTTAATGGTATTTTTGAATTAATTTAAGTCTTTCTTTTGTCGAAGGGTGAGTTGAAAAATAGTGTAAAAATTCCGGATGTTTTTCTTTTTTCTCAAGCATTTTGAAAAAGTCTACCGCCCCTGTATTCCGCCCATATAATCTGTATACAATTTCATTTGCGAATTTGTCTGCTTCACGCTCCTGTTTTCTTGAGTATGTAAGCCCGTTTAAATCAGATATACTGCCGATAGTCATATCTATATCATTGTTCCCTGTTGAAAAAATTGAACTGACTAACGCAACTATAATTTGTCTGCTCATGCTTTTTAAATGGTCTCTGTGTGCATAATGACCAAGTTCATGCGCAAGAACAAAGGTAAGCATCTCTTCATTCTTTACCTGATTTAACAAACCTTTTGTAAAAAATATTGTACCATTCGGTGTAATAAATGCATTAATTTCGTTTTTATTAACTTCATAAATGTGGAATTTAGATTTACCCTGCAAATTTTTATCTAGCGGAATAATTTTATTTCTTATGTTTTCAAGTTTTATAATATCGTTATTTTTCTCATCCACATTTGGTTTTGTTCCGAATGAAAATGCATTTTCTATTTTCATTTGGGTTTCGTTTGACATTCTGTCTATAAAAAAACAACCGATGGCATCTGCAAAAATATACAATAAGAATAAAATTGCAGCTATACCGGCAATCAGAATTATAAATTCAATTCCGACATTGGACTTGCCGACATTAACGTTATTATTTATTACACTTAAATATTTTTCTTCTAAACTTTTATTCATAAGTTATAGCCGTACCATAGGCAATTATTGCGCATTGAGGAACACTTTCTTGTGCGTTATATGTCTCGTTAAGCATTACTGATTCTATACGTGCGTTTATAATAAAATTTGCTCCACGAGCTTTTTCACGCATCCTAAGTATTGCTTCACGTCTGCCTCTGTCAAGAATTGATTCAAATGTCGTGAGTCTGCCGCCGAATATATTTTTTAATGATGCAACAAAATTTTTGAAATAATCACCGCTTATAACACATTCACCTGTTACAAGCTCAATTTTTTTTATTTTTCTTTTTGTATCCCATGTTTTTGCACCAAAATTTATAATTGGTTTTCTAATAAGTGCAATTTCACGTTTTTTTATATTATCAAAATGGCGTTTTTCAATAAATGTTCCCGTCAAAAAAGTTATTCCGAGCAGAATAAGTAGAAATATTATATCGCCCATTAATTTATCCTTTCGGTTGAACTTTTACTGCTGTTCCGTATGCATAAACTTCTGCAGCACCAACGGTAACTGATGATGTGGCAAATCTCACATTAATTACTGCATTTGCGCCCATTTTCATAGCTTGCTGTTCCATTCTGGAAACCGCTTCTTTTCTGGCTTCCGTTAACAATTCAGTGTAGCTTTTTAATTCACCACCGACCATGTTTTTTAAACCTGCACCGAAATCTTTAATAGCATTTTTGGCTCTTACCGTACTTCCGGTAACAAGACCATATTGAGCGACAATCGTCATACCGGGAACACTTTCAATGTTTGTTAAAATCATTTATCATAACCTCCGCAAAAAATTATAAAGTATTCCAAAGACATTGTAATCATATAACTATATGATAAATTATTTAATCACTTCAATCGTATCATAATCTACAAGATAGGGAAGATGCTCTTCTGTTATCAATTCGCCGGGAAGCAAAACTGCAATCCCCGGAGGGCATTCTGCAATTACTTCTGCAGCAATCCTACCGATTGCATGTTCTTTTGAAATAACTTCTTTATGAGAGTAGAAAGCCTCCCTTAGTGTCATTTTAATAATCGGTGTAAGCATAGGCATATGCTTTTTCTTTTCAAGGTAGCAGATATCTGTGTAATTTGTTTTATCAATCTGTTGTAAACATTTTACAAGGTAATGCATATCAGCTCTTGTATTGCCAATATTTGAAAGAATTAAAAGCCCTGCATCAGATGCGCTTTCAACTTCTATATTAAAATCAATTTCTAATATTGATTCAAGTCGTTTGCCTGACAATCTGTCATCTCTGATAAACACTTTTGTAATATCTGTTTTATAGCCGAAATCAGGCTGAAGATGATGGATATGTTCAAGCTTATCAATTTCGCGTCTTAAATATTTTGCATTTTGAACTGCACGTTCAAGCTGTTTTCTTCCTCTCGGGCTGTCAAGATTTGCCCGTGCAGCATCAAGACTTGCAAGAAGCATCAATGATGGGCTTGTTGTATGCAGAAGCTTCAAAGCTTTTTCAACTGCATCAGCGTCAATCAGAGAATTTTGAGCAATATGAAGCATTGAGCTCTGGCTCATACTTCCGCCTGTTTTATGCAGTGAATGAACGACAGCATCAGCGCCCAGTTTCAAGGCAGTTGTTGGTAGATGATTGTTGAAATTCCACAAACATGCATGAGCTTCATCAACAATCAGAGGAACATTGTGTTTTTTACAAATTTCCGAGATTGATTTAATATCAGAAACAACTCCCTCATATGTCGGGTTTGTAATCCAAACCATACCGGCATCAGGATTTTTAGTGAGCATTTCTTCAACGCTTTCCGGTGTAACATTACCCCAGATACCCCATTCATCAAACTTTTTAGGTATAAGCCACAAAGGTTCTGCACCTGAAATTATCATACCTGTTAAAATTGAACGGTGGCAGTTTCTGTTTGTAATAATTTTTTGCCCGCGCTTTGTCAAACCCATTGCAAGAGCAAGGTTCCCAGCTGTAGACCCATTGATTAAAAAGAAAGTTTTTTCAGCACCGAATGCTTTTGCCGCAAGTTCCTGAGCCTCTTTTATCGGACCTGTTGCAGGATGAAGAGTCCCGAGCCCGTCAAACTCATCTGTTGTATCAATACATAAAGCTTTTTTGCCTATAAGTTTTTTAAACTCTGGTAAAGAGCCGTTCCCTTTTGTATGCCCCGGGATATGAAACTGGTAAGATGGGTTTTCATAAGCTTTTTTCAGGGCTTCTACAATAGGGGCTTTAACTTTAATTTTAGTATATTTATTTTCAGCTGTTTTATTCATGGCTTTTTTTGTTACATTCGTCATAATTATTAATATACACTAAAAAAAATTTTTTTTGCATATATTTTGTGTTACATTAATATTTGTGAACTATTTTTGTAAAAGAATAGCTGTAATATTTGTTTTAATGATGCTTGCCCCGCCTGTTTTCGCTTTTGGAAAACATAAACAACAGGTGGTAAATCCTGTCGAACAGCAGGAAGTTATTCATCTTGATATTACAAAAAACGAAAATGAACAATCCGCATCAGGAGAAGTTCAAAAGAAGAATAACGACTGGGTGCAGAAAGATATTATCAGGGATAACGTTGATACGGAGTTCTCGATATTTGATAACCTTTTGGATACGGACAAAGACTCTGAGCATCCTTTTAAGATTGAGGAAGAATCACTTTTCGGCAGAATTTATAAGAAAAAACTTGAAAGAACATCTATACCGTCCTTTCTGCTTAAAGATGAATTGACTTTTAAATATAAAAAGGGTCCTATTGATAAAGTTCAGTTTTATGGCGCTTATCAGGGTAATCTGGGTTTTGGTTTTGAAGGCGCGGATTATGATACGGACTATGGTTTCGGGTTTATGGAGGCCGGTGTTGTCGGGGATTTTAAAGATAGAAATACCGATTTTAAACTGCAATTAAATTTTAAACCGGGCGAAAATCGAACATATCTTCAAGGTCTGGTTACTGACGCCTACATAATGAGCACTCATATCCCGCATCATAAAGTTATCATCGGGAATTCGCGAAATCAAGTCGGCTTTGAAGGCGGTATGGGGTCATATGTCCTGCCTTTTGCAACCCGTTCACAGATTTCCAGAACTTTCGGTAACACAAGAGCCCTCGGGGTAAGGGTTGTAGGTGACTATGATTTAATTGACTATAGTTTGGCATTAAACAGTTCGGACAGATTTTTTAAAGAATTTTTTCCCGGGGCAGAATTTACGGGCTGGGTAAACTTTAAACCTCTTGGAAAAACAGACGGCAAATATGGAACACTTGTTATCGGAGGGGGGCTTAATGCCGGGCATAACGATACAAGCTATACAGTAGGAGGCGCATACGCAAGCTACAGATATAAAAAATTTATGGCAAATTTTGAATATGCAATAGCTGACGGCTATAACGGAACCTACAGAAGTACAGATAAAGCCGAAGGTTTTTATACAACTCTTGCATACAGAATTACGCAAAAACTTCATATTCTGGCGCGTTATGATCAGTTTGACCCGAACCGCGACATTGCAGATAATAACCGGCGAGAATACTCGGTAGGGCTTAACTACTTTATAAAAGGTCAGGCTCTGCGTCTAATATTGAATTACGTATTCTGTGACAATGAAGATACAGAGGACAGTCATAGAATAATCCTAGGAACTCAGATTGTCTTATAAAAGGCCACAAGAAAAAATATCGCCGGATAATCAATATCTTGCAAACTTATCCATACATACTTACAGTCGTATTTAAATTATGAAATTTTTTCGTCGTCTTTTTTGTGCTTAACGTCTTCTTTGATTACAATAAGGTTGTTGATTATTTTCATAGCACAGGTAGGAAGCACTACATCATCAAGCCCTGTTGCGATGCTTATTATTTTTCCTGCCCCGAGTACAACCTCATCTCCTTTATAGAAGAATTTGTAATCGTCTTTTCTGTCTGAACGTATAGTAATTTGAGACATATTTTTTACCTCTTTTTTAATACAAAATACAAAATCTATATCGCAGGTGCGGCATCACGCTGCCCTTTATTATTATAAAAAATGCCTTCTGCCATAACTTCATCATAAATTTCTTCATCCTGCTTGAAGCTTTCAGGCGTATAAGGATAAAGGTCTATGCAAACATCCATTTCTGTTTCAATTTTTCCGATAATCGGCCAGATTTGCTCCCTTTTTGACTTATCTTCAATATCAAAAATTGCGGCAATCTCTATATCTTCATCCGGATGAAGCTTGCCGTCTGTATGAATGCCAAATAAATATAAACCTTTAAAATCGCTGAAAACACGATTAAAAGCAAATGTAATTTTTGCGATTACTTCATCAACAGAATTAGCCATAGTTTATCCTTTTAATTTAGCGGTAACATCTTTTCTATCAACAGCAATCTGTTCCGAGGTTGACAGATTTTTGATTGAAACTTTATCAGCTTTAATTTCATCCTCGCCTAAAATTAGAGCGAAGTTTGCAACTTTTGAAGCTTTTTCAAGCTGTTTTGTAAATTTTTTATTAGCAAGATCAAATTCAATATTAAGTCCTTCTGCCCTGAGCTGTTCAGCGAGTTCCAATGCATCAGCCGTCGAATTTGAAACAATATACCCGTCAAGTTTTTTTGACTCAACTTGCGGCAGCAGAGAATTTAATCTTTCCATACCCATTGCCCAGCCAACAGCCGGCGTATCTTCTCCGCCGAGATTTTTGACAAGACTGTCATAACGTCCGCCTCCGCAGACTGCATTTTGCGAGCCCAAATTGTTTGACTTAATTTCAAAAACCGTTCTGTTATAATAGTCTAAACCTCTGACTAAAAGTTTATTTTCAACATATTTTATTTTCAGCCTGTCTAAATAAGATTTTAATTCTCTGTAGTGCTGTGCGCATTCTTCACAGATAAAATCGGATTGAATAACTTTTTGAATTTCCGGTTTTGCAAAAATTTCTTTGCAAGAGTCAACTTTGCAGTCCAGAAGTCTTAAAGGATTTTTTTCATATCTGTTCTGACAGTCTTCGCAAAGATTTTCAAACTCGGGTTTCAAAACTTCTTTAATTCTTTTTTTATATTCTTCACGGCATTTCGGGCATCCGAGCGAATTTATCTCTACTTCCAAATCGTTTAAACCGAGAGATTTCAAATAATCTACCGCTAAAAGAATAACTTCTGCATCTGCAGCCGGTTCTTTAATCCCGAACATTTCAACACCGACCTGATGGAATTGTCTTTGTCTGCCTGCTTGCGGACGTTCATATCTGAACATCGGGCCTTTGTACCAGAGTTTTACCGGCGCAGACAATCTGGCCATTCCGTTTTCAATAAATGAGCGAACTACACCTGCCGTGTTTTCAGGGCGTAATGTTATTGAACGATCGCTTTTTTCAAAAGTGTACATTTCTTTATTAACAATATCAGTTGTATCTCCGACACCGCGCGCAAACAATTCTGTTACTTCCATAATCGGAGTTCTGATTTCTTTGTAACCGTAACGGGTAAATATATCAAGCGCATTTGCCTCAAGTTTGTGCCACTGTTCAATTTCCTGAGGTAAAATGTCTTTTGTTCCTTTAAGCACTTTAATCATTTTAGTCATAAAATTATTATATAAATTTGAGCGTCAATTGTCAAACCAAAATTTAACTTTCCCATTTTTTCGGATCAAAACGTAAATCTTTAACATTCAGTTTCAGCGATTTCAAATACGGCTCAAATTTTACCAGCAGCTGAGTTTTTCTCAAAGTCAGCTCCTGCGCCACAATTGCATTTTCACAGGCAATTACCATAACCCCGCCGCCAAGCATTGAGTAAGGTTTTGATTTCTGTGCAAACTTTTCCCCGGCTACTTTATCCCAAAATTTATACAGGTTATTACGGGTTATAGCTTTTTTTATCTCTTTCTGCCCGAGCAATTCTTCAACAAGCGACTCTGTTGTTACAAAATCTGTATAGAGAACCTTTTTCATTTTGAAACCAAACTTTTTTGTGCTAACATTAAGAAATGGATTATCCTAAATTAAATGATATCATAAAATCGTCTAAAAATATATTGATAATTTCACACGTTAACCCTGACGGAGACACATTAGGCTCAATGTGCGGATTGTATTCTGCAATCCTTGAAAATTATAAGAAGAAATGCGATATGCTTGCAATTTCTAAAATTCCGGATGTCTATTCTTATATTCCGCATATTAATGATGTTATGCACATAGATGATGTTGATAAATCACGTGAATATGACCTTGTTATAAATGTCGATGTCGCATCAATAGAGAGAATTTGTGATGCTCAAATTCTTTTTGCAAAAGCAAAATGCACAGTAAATATTGACCATCACAAAACAAACAACGCATATGGAGAATTGAATTTTATAAATCCTGATGCAAGCTCAACCGGAGAAGTTCTGTTTGAATGTTTCAATAAAATGGAGTGGAAAATAAATCTTGATACTGCAATTTGTCTTTATACAGCAATTTTGACAGACACAGGCTCATTCAGATTTGATAACACAAAACCATCTACTTTTGAAACAGCCTCAAAACTCGTAGAAATAGGTGTTCAGCCATCAGTAATTTATAAACAAGTTTATGAATCGGATTCGAAAACGCTTGTATTGTTTCAAGCTCACTGTATAAGCAAAGCTAAATTTCTTGACGATAATAAAATTGCTTACACGCTTGTTTACAAAAAAGATATGGAAAAATTTTCAGCAGGCGACGACTGCATGGAAGGGCTGACAGAAAAACTAAGAGCAATTGTTACAACAAGAATAGCTTTCGTTGCAAAAGAGATGAAATCGGGCGGAACAAAAATTTCTATGCGCAGTAAATTTGCTGATGTTGCGGAAATTTGCGGAGTTTTCGGCGGCGGCGGTCACAAATTTGCTGCAGGATGTACCATAAAAGCTCCTGTTGAAGATGCAGCAAAAAAAATACTGGAAGAAATTAAAAAATATGAACTTTAAAACTTTTGTAAGAGGTATAAAAAGATTAGTTATATCTGTCATAAAAAACGATTTCTACGGCATGGCTGCAGAAATGGGCTTTATGATGGTTATAGGAATTTTTCCTTTTATGCTTTTTCTAACAGCAGTTTTCGGCTGGATGGGAAACAAAGCTATGATGGGGCCGATTTTAAGATTTCTTGCAACATTTATGCCCCAGCAGGCAATGGATTTGATTATGACTGTGCTGTCGGAAGCCATGATTTTTTCTCACGGCCGTTTAATTGCTATAATAGGTTTCTGTGTAACAGTAATATTGTCGACAAATGCTGTAGCAGTTGTGCTTAAAGGTATGAACAGAGCTTACAAAGTTACTGAAACGAGGAACTTCATATATACACGCGCTCTGTCTTTAATAATGGTGTTTGTTGATACTATGGTAATGTTTTTGAGTATAAACCTTATTGTATTCGGGAAAGCTATTATTAATCTAATGGTAAGTCATTTTCATATGTCAAACGGAGTTGCAATTACGCTTTTGACTTTACGCTGGCCTGTTGCATTTGCAGCTTTGTATTTAATGGCATTTTTAAGCTATTATATTTTGCCTGATTTACGGGGGAATGAAAGATTCAAAAGAAAAAGTGCAATCCCCGGAACCTGGTTTTTCGTTACTTTCTGGTTAATCGGCTCATGGGGGTTTTCAATTTACGTAAACAATCTGAAAACTTATAACATGGTTTACGGAACAATCGGAGCGTTTGCAGTTTTGATGGTATGGCTCTATTATACATCCGTTTTAATTCTTATCGGAGCTGAAATAAATTCTCAGGTATATAACCAGCTTGAGCGCAAAGCGCAGGAAATAAGGGATGATTTTGCAAATCTTTCTGTTATAGAAAAAATTGTACAAAAGGTTAGAAAAACTGAAGAAAAATAAAAAAGCTGTTGAAATTTATCAACAGCTTTTTATTAATATTATTTTATTATGTTACTTAACGAACAAAGGCTGAACAAGCACATATATATCGTTAAATAATACAAATATCAAAAGAAGTATTAACAGCGAGAAAAATACCGTCATTATTTTATTTGATAATTCTTCGCTTACAGGTTTACCCTGAATTTTTTCAATCAGAAGGAATAACAGATGCCCGCCGTCAAGCGCCGGTATCGGAAGTATATTCAATATTGCCAAATTCATTGATATTACTGCAGTTAAAAGTATTCCGTAGAAAATACCTTCATTACTTATAATATCGCCGCCAACTTTAGTAATCAAAACAACACCGTGCATATTTTTAAGCGGGATTTTTCCTGTAAATAATTGTTTTAAAACAATCAGCATTGACTTTGTTTCGTTATAAAGATAGTTGTAACTGGTTGTTAATGCTGATTTAACACCTGTAACAGGAATAAGAATTTCTTTTCTGTTAAGTGTGATCCCGATCAGTCCATCCTTATCAGAGTAAAGAGGTTTTAACAAAATTTCTTCTCCGTTTCTCAAAACTTTTATGTAAAGAGGCTTTTCGGTATCGGAAAGTGCGTATGCCAGATCTTTCAGAGAGTATGTGCCGTCTGTTTCAATAAATTTTTTGCCTTTTACTTCATCACGTAATTTTATCTGTGCATCTGAAAGTTTTACTTCATCGGGTTTATATAGTTCAACGGCATTAAGAACATTTTTACTGAGAATTATTTTACCTTCTTTTTGAAGATTCTGAGGAATTTTCACTGCTAAATTCTTCTGAATAATTTCATTTTCTTCGAATGCCGGATTAATTTTTTTCAAATTTTCGTAATTTTGTTGAACAACTTCTTCATTTGTTTTTCCGTCATACGAAGCGCTGTACATTGCATATAAATTAACACCGTATTTAGTATCAACGTTTGTATTGTTAATTTGTAAAATTTTATCGCCTTTTTGCATTCCTGACTGCCATACGCTTGCTTCTTTCGGAGCTACAATATCGTTAACATAGATATCGAATTTTCCTGACGGCATATTATGCCACAAAGCTGCTGTTAAAAGAACAAGAACATAAGCACAGATTACGTTTGCAATAACACCTGCCGAGAAAATAATTGCTCTCTGCCATACAGGTTTATTCATTAATCTGTCAGGAGAATTTTGAGGCAGTTCTGAATCCTTGTCATCATCAGGGAAAGACACGTAACCGCCAAAAAGAAAAGCATGAACAACAAGCGTAATTCCGCCGACTTTCTTTTCCCACAGCGTCGGTCCAATCGGCAAACCTATACCGAATTTGTCGACTTTAACCTTAAAAAGTAAAGCAGCACCGAGATGCCCTAATTCATGTACAAGAATTAAAAGTCCTATAAGTAAAATCATTATTATGATTGACATTAAATTATCCCTCTCCAAATTTATTTATAAAACAGCATAAATATTTTACCATGAAATTTTTTGAAATTATTATCTTAAACTTTCCGGAGGCACAAAATGATTTTTCAGATAATTTTTTCTTAAAGGTGTGTTAACAATCTTGTTTTTTTCGGTCTGTTTATTAATCGTCAAAATTACAACCTCAGGTGGATTAAAAGTCCTGTATCCGCTTAAAGTCCCAATCCCTCCGGTTACATAAAGATGTTTATTATTTTCAACAATATAGCCCTTTCTGTATTTTGCATTAAATTTTGAAGGAATAAAAGGAGCGCCGAGAAACGGCAGATATATTTCTCCTCCATGTGTATGACCGCTCAATGTCAAACAGACATTATCAGGTATTTGCGGAAATATGTCGGGATTGTGCACCAGAACAATTACAGGAGTATTAATAGAGCCGATAACTTTTGTGACATTTAATTTGTAATGCCATAAATCTTTAAATCCGACTATTCTCACTTTTTGTTTTTCAGGTTGTATAAATATACTTTCATCTTCGAGCACTGGAATTCGTGCATTTTTAAGAATATTTTTTACAATATCAGGCGGTCGGTAATCGTGATTGCCTAGTATTGAAATAACCCCGTATTTTGCTTTAAAGTGTTTTAATGTTTCACTGATTTGATTTACAGGTATGCCTGATATTTGAATATATTTTGCGTCAAAATCACCTAAAAGCACTATTAAATCAGGGTTTTGGCTATTTGTTTTATTAACAATTTGTTCAAGTTTTTTAATATTTATATTTCCAGTGCCTATGTGAATATCTGAAATTACTGCAATTTTAAAGCCATTGAGAGTTTGGCTCCAATTTGGAAGAAATAAAGTTTGTTTTTTTATTACAAGCCTGTCAGGTTCAAAATATTTGGCATAACAAAATCCTAAACTTGCAATGACAAGTAATATTAAGACAAACTTTAATATCTTTTTCATTATAACAATTCTTTCAAATAATTCGGAAGTGCAAAACGTGCATTGTGGTAATCTTTATTATATATTTTGCAGGTTTTTACAATATCCTCATATCTGTCATCAGCAAAGTATGATAAAGGTTTAACATCTTCTGAACAAAATGCCCACGCCCAGTAACCGCCAGGGTATGTAGGAATATTTGATGTATAAGTTGAGCAAATCGGGAATACTTTTTTCAGCAGGTTATACATCTTTTTAACCGCGTCTTTCTGTGCAAAAGGTGATTCTGATTGAGCAACCATAATCCCGCCCTTTTTCAGAGAATTTTTTATATTAGTGTAAAATTCTTCTGTAAACAAACCTTCCCCGGGACCTATTGGATCAGTAGAATCAATTAAAATTATATCGTATTCGTTCTTTTTATCTTTGATAAATTCTATTGCGTCTTCGACTTTTATCTCAACACGCGGATCTGTCAAAGCGCAGGAAATTGTCGGTAAAAATTCTTTGCAGGCATCAATTACCATTCCGTCGATTTCACAGAGAACAACTTTTTTAACGGTTTTGTGTTTCAAAACTTCTCTAACCGTACCGCCGTCGCCGCCGCCGATTACAAGAACGCTTTCAGGATTTTTGTGATGCATCATAGGAATATGCGCAATCATTTCGTGATAATGATATTCGTCGCCTTCTGTTGTCATCATCAAATCATCAAGTGTTAAAACACGCCCGAGAGCACTTTCTGTTTCAAAAACTTCGACTTTCTGGAAGTCTGACTGTTTTGAAAATAAAACTTTTCCGGCTTTTATAGCAATCCCGAAGCCTGATGGTGTAATCTCATGATAATATCCGTTTTCTATTCCGTTTTTCATTTTCTCTCCTTTATTTATTAATTATTTTTTATGAAATTATAACATAAATAGCAATTTTGTTTTGTAAAAATTTTTATATTCTATAAGGGGAAAATAAATGGGAAATTTGGGAAAAATAATTTTTAATGCAGTAAAAAAAAGTTATGCAGTAAGCGCTGACGGCGTTTCAAAAATGCCAAAAGGCACAAAATTCGACCTAAAAAATCCGTATATACTGGAAGCACTGCCCGAACAAAAAATTGATGAATTTGTAAAATTTGACGGTAAAGATTTAAAAACTGTCTGTGAAGCACTTGATAACGGACAGATAAGGAAAGGATTTGACAGTGGAGAACTGCAGGCTTTGTACAAAAAAGCTTTTTCGAATATAAAAGTCCCGACTGATGTAAATTGCGATGCTATGGTATATTTAGGTTCGCTGCCCGAAAGCATAGGTTCAAAGTTTGATGCACACGGTCTTGCCAAAATGAGTGTTACTGACCAGTTAAAACAGTTAAATAATTTATTAGCAAACGGAATTGATAAAACAAGAACATTTTGCACAGCCCCTCTTGTTGCAACAAAAGGGGTAGGTTCAGGACTCGGAACATCAGGAAGTGCATATCGCGACGGGTCTTTTATTCTGGTAGGCGATAAAGGGAAAAAGCTTGTAGATGACGGGATAAAACATGTTATTGTAAACGATGCATATTACAATATTTTATCTGACCTGCAAAGAAGATTTCCGGATGTAAATTTTGTAAAAGCAAATGAAGCTGCCGAATACTTCAGCAAATTGTAAGCAGGTTAAATATCTACTAACGTAAAATTTTCACCGAGTTCATCGTCTATCATTTTAAACAACTCGGGTAATTTACACCCAAAACCTATTGCAACTTTTGTTAATGTAACCAATCCCCACTCACCTTCTCCTCGTTCTAATCTGGAAAGAGTTGAACGTGGTATGTCATTTTCGTATGCAAAAATACACAAACTTTTTCCGGTTAGTTTTTTTCTTAGTCCTCTAATAATTGAGCCTACTTTTATGCAGTATTCTTTTTCTCTGTTTTTCATTGTAAAGATTGATATCCAAGCTTCAATATTTTTGTTCAATATTTGGGATTATAATGTTATAATTATTTTGCTATATCCCAAAAACGGGATATGATGAGGATGCTTATGTTTAATCTGCTTAAGTTAAAAATGTTAATCTGTAAACTCTCAACTTGTTGGATAGTTTCTGGTAAGACAAGAAAACTTGCAAGAGAGTTTTTATTCTGGTTCTCGTTTGATGATTACAGGCACTTTAAAAATTTAAACTACCATTTTGTTTCTTTAGGAAATAATTGCTTACCACGTGCATTACTTGTCGCAGCGGGTCTGAAACCCAGACGGTTTTACGGCGAAAAATCCTGCCCTTTTGATTTGTATTTTTCTACTGATTTAAAAAGAACCATTCATCTGATAGAAAACGATTTTTCGGATTTTTTTCAAAATATAAACCTTGATGCATTTCCGCATGATGATAAATTATCTTTAAGACAATTTAAAAAATGTTACCGCAGAAGAATTCAGAATTTTTTGAGAATCCAAAATTCAGATAAGACTGTTTATTATGTTTATTCAAATTATAACAAAGTTCCTGAAATAGATGAAATATCAAGATTGTATAATGTTCTAAAATTAAAACGCGGAACAAAACCTTTTGAACTTATAATTTTGACGAAAAAACGGATTGACATTCCTAATGTTATCCAGATTCCTTATGATATACAAATTGATGATAGCAGGGCAATCGAGTATATTATTAACCGGTATAAAGATTTTAATAATAAATATACAGTGTTTTGTGATTATATGCGCGAAAAACTGACGGAAACTATTCTCCCATAATGTGCAGATGAAGGTGAAAAACTTCCTGTCCTGCTTCTTTACCTGTATTGATAAGTGCTTTATATGATTTTAAACCGATTTTTTTAGTTGTTTTTTTAACGGCCATAAGTAACTCACCCATAAGATTTTTGTCATCAAGTTCATTTAAGGATGCAATATGAACTTTCGGAACTAAAAGAAGATGTACGGGAGCTTTAGGATTAATATCTTTAAATACAGCTACATAATCATTTTCGTACACGAATTCAGTGTTAAAATCCCCGTTAATTATTTTACAAAATATACAATCATTACCCATTGTTTATCTCCTTATTTTTTTATATCATTATATCTTAAAAAAATGTAAACTGACTTGCCATTTAAATTTATGTAAAGTAAAATAGAATTATTCAAAACCCTTTGGGAGGAATTTAATATTTATGCCGGAATTAGCAAGACGACAGTATGACAGGCAGAAGTACAGGATTAATCATTATGATACAGGTACTGTGAATACAGGTACCGTAAATATTGTTCGTGAACCTGTACATATAAGACGCAGGATTGATACAAAAAAGGTTCGCAGAAATTATCTAATTCACAGAGTTGTCTCTGTTGCCGCCGTATCTGTGCTGGGATTGACTATTCTGCCGTACGGGTTTAATAAAGTTACCGGAATGATGTTTAATCCGACACCGTATAAAGAGGTTAAGGCTGATTATCATAAACTTTTATTCCCCACATCCGATTATCTTTCAAATCACTGGTTTTTGGGACAGCGTTCGCTGGAAAGTGCAGAAGTTAAAAAAACTGAGATGACACCGATTGTTGAGAAAACTGAGCTTACTGGGCTTGAAAATCAACTTAATAATCTGGCTTCCATGTATCCGTCTATACATCCTTCAATATATGTTTGGGATTATGAAACGGGTAATTATGCTGATATTAATGCTGATGAAATTTTTCCGACCGCAAGTATTATAAAACTTCCGGTTCTGGTAGAACTTTTCCGTTCAATAGAAAAAAATCAGCTTACTATATATGATGAAATGCCTTTGACTGAATATTACAGAACAGAAGGTTCAGGAAGCTTGCAATTTAAAGCTGCTAATTCAAAGTATTCTATTGATACCCTTGCCAGAATGATGATAACTGAATCTGATAATTCTGCAACAAATATGCTTATGGCCCGCCTGGGTTCTATGACAGATATTAATTCTGCGATAAGGGAATGGGGACTTAAACATACTTATGTTCAAACATGGCTGCCTGATTTAAGTGGTACAAATCACTCTACCGCCCGCGACATGGCTGAGATACTTTATAATATTGATAACCCCGAGTTTTTAAGTACAAGCTCGCGTGAAAAAATATTTGATTACATGGGACATGTTCATAACAACCGTCTTATTGCTGCCGGTTTGCCTGCAGGTGCAACATTTTTGCATAAAACAGGCGATATCGGAAAGATGCTCGGGGATGCCGGAATTGTATATGCTCCAAACGGTAAAAAATATATTGTCGTAATTTTTGCACACCGTCCGCATAATTCTCCGCTCGGAAAAGAATTTATCGTAAAAGCTTCGGAAATAATATATAGAAACATGGTTTATTAGTTTTTATGCGGGTATTGCATATAAATTTTCGTGCTAAAATTTTTGTATGACAAAGATTTTGGATTGTACTCTGCGCGACGGAGGATATGTTAATAATTGGGATTTTACGGATGAATGCATACTTGCATCATTGCATACGGCTGAAAATACCGGTATTGATTATTTTGAGGCAGGATATGAGATGCCTGAATGTATAACTTCTTCGAGTATAAAACTTGTCATTATGGTAGATGCCAAAAATATTCGCCCTGTAAGCAGAATTGCGGATTGTGTCAGGTTGACATGTTATCCGCATCAAATTCGGACTGCGATAAATGCAGTTGAAGATTTTAAAGATCAGGGATTTGAAGTCTTTTTACATTTGATGACTGCTGATAAATTTGAAGATTATGGGCTTTTAAAAAACTGGAGTAATAAAAATATTTTAACTTCAATATATTTTGCGGATAGTTTCGGTTCATTTATGCCTCGTGATGTTGAAAGAATTTATAATAAACTTCATGACTGCGGTTTTGAAAATATAAGCTTTCATGCGCATAATAATTTACAGCTTGCTTTTACAAATACAATTAAGGCTGTTGAACTCGGTGCATATAGTGTTGATGCCTCTGTATTCGGTATGGGCAGAGGTGGTGGCAATCTCCCTGTAGAAGTACTTTTAAAGTATTTGGAGATAGATAACAGCGGGTATCTTGAACTTATAAAAAAATACTTTCTGGGTTTATATAATTATCATCCGTGGGGTTACAGCTATGAAGCATTAATAGGCGGTTTAAAAAATATTCATCCGTCACAGGTAAGTCAAGCAATTGTATGATGCGGTGTTTAATCTAAGCATTTATAATTTCTTCTAAAAAGAGGAATTTAGGATGCTTTTAACAGATCATGTTCAGGCGATTATAAAATCGGCCAAATCTATAGTTGTTGCACGTAATTATCCGGAGCTTGCGCCGGAGCATTTGATGCTTGCGTTAATGCTGGATCAAAATGATTTGCCCAAAATACTTTTGGAGCGCGTTGGGGCGGGTAATCCTGAAATTGTTGACAGGCTCAATAATTACGTGTCGAAGCGTGCATATTTTGCAAGAGGGAAATTTTCGGATGTAAGATTTTCCGTTGAAACTATTCAGCTGATGAAAGTTGCTCAAGAAGAAGCCGAAAAGCATAATGATGAACAGGTAAGTATAGAACATTTATTTCTGGCCCTTTTCAGACAGGATAACAGAACTTTAAACCATCTATGGGAACAGTCAGGTATTAACAGACTTGAACTTTATGAAAAAATGACGGAAGAAGTTAATAATATTGTTAATGTTGAAGAAACTGTTGATGCAAAATCTATACAATCGGCTTCTCCCGATGAAAAGAAAGACGATAAAAAGAATGAAAAGAAAAATGAAGCTCTTAGTAAATATACAACAGATTTAACAGAACTGGCAAAAAACAATAAACTTGATCCTGTTATAGGTCGTGATGATGAAATCCGCCGTACAATCCAAATTTTAAACAGGCGTTCTAAAAATAATCCTGTGATTATAGGCGAGCCGGGTGTTGGTAAGACTGCAATTATAGAGGGTCTTGCCCAGAGGATTGTTTCCGGCGATGTCCCTGAAAGTCTTAGAAACGATAAAATTCTTGCCCTTGATCTCGGAGCTTTGCTTGCAGGTGCATCATATCGGGGTGAATTTGAGGAACGTCTGAAATCAGTTCTTAAAGCTATAGAGGAAAAATCCGATGATTTAATGCTTTTTATAGACGAAATTCATACAATTATGGGTGCAGGCTCATCAGAGGGCTCCGCCGATGCCGGAAATCTGCTAAAACCAATGCTTGCAAGAGGCGGAATAAGGGTTATAGGTGCAACCACTACCGATGAATACCGTCAGTATATTGAAAAAGATAAAGCTATGGAACGTCGTTTTCAGCCTGTTATTGCAGATGAACCTTCTGTAGAAACAACAATAAGCATCTTAAGAGGGCTTAAGGATAAATATGAAGGTTATCATGGTATAAAAATTATGGATAGTGCAATTATTGCAGCTGTGAAGCTTTCGAAAAGATATATTTCCGACAGACAGCTTCCTGATAAAGCAATAGATCTTCTTGATGAAGCTGCATCTGCTCTCAGAATTGAAATTGATACAATGCCGGAAGAAATAGATACTTTTATTCGTGAAAAAATTCAACTTGAAATGAATAAAAAAGCGCTTGAAAAAGATAATACTGCAGAAGCTTCTAAAAAAC
This sequence comes from Candidatus Gastranaerophilales bacterium, assembly GCA_944325005.1. Classification (GTDB taxonomy): domain Bacteria; phylum Cyanobacteriota; class Vampirovibrionia; order Gastranaerophilales; family Gastranaerophilaceae; genus Stercorousia. The sequence goes on from CALUYO010000015.1 coordinate 37,159, forward strand.
TTGAAAAAATTACTAAAAAAATTACCGACTTAGAGGCCAAAATAGATAGGTTAAAAGAGCAATGGCTTAAAGAAAAAAAAGTCATTGATTCTTCTGCGGCCGTAAAACGTAATATTGAAAAACTAAAAGCCCAGATAGAATTAAATAAGAAAAATCCTACTATGTCAGCCTCTCTTGAGGCAAAATACAGTCAGATGCTTGATATGGAAAAGAAACTTAAAGAAATTCAGGCACAGTCAAGTAAAAGTCGTCTTTTAAAAGAAGAAGTCGATGAAGATGATATAGCATCTATTGTTGCAAAATGGACAGGAATTCCAGTTAACCGTCTTATGGAAGACGAATCTAAAAAATTAATCGGTATGGAGCAGGTTATGCATGAACGTGTTGTCGGCCAGGATGAAGCAGTTACAAAAATTGCAAATGCCATTCGTCTCTCGCGTTCAGGTTTGCGTGATCCGAAGCGGCCTATCGGTACTTTCCTTTTCCTCGGCCCTACAGGGGTCGGGAAAACAGAGCTAGGTAAAACTCTGGCTTATATTTTATTCAATAATGAAGATGCTCTTGTACGTATTGATATGTCCGAATTTATGGAAAAAGCCGCTATTTCAAGATTAGTCGGAGCTACAGCTGGCTATGTCGGTTACGAAGAAGGCGGTCAGCTCACAGAAGCTGTCAGACGTAAACCTTATTCCGTTGTACTCTTTGATGAAGTGGAAAAAGCCCATCCGGATGTTTTTAATATAATGCTTCAAATGTTTGATGACGGGCGTTTGACTGATGGACAAGGCAGGCTTATTGATTTTAAAAATACCGTTATAATTATGACAAGTAACCTCGGAAGCGATGTTATTCTTAACGAAAATCTGTCTGACAGTCAAAAGAAAGATGAACTTAATAAAGCTTTAAAAGAAAAATTTAAACCTGAATTCTTAAACCGTATTGATGAAATAATTATGTTTAAAGCTTTAACTCTTGATGAATTAAAGCATATTGTTGATATTCAAACGGAATCGCTTAAAAAGCGCCTGCTTGATCAGGATATAAGACTTGAACTTACCGATAGTGCAAAAGATTACCTTGCAAATGAAGGATATGAACCGCTTTATGGTGCACGGCCTCTGAGACGTGTTATAAGACAAATGATTGAAATTCCTATGTCTATGAAAATACTTGAAGGAGAGGTAATTAAAGGTGACAACGTAACGATAGACTTGAAAGATAATATATTACAATTTAATAAGAATTAATATTAAGCTGTAAATTGATATGTTGAATTATTAAAAAAAATAGTTTATAATGTAAAAAAAAACACACACAAGAGGAATGAAAGTATGAAGAATTCAGTATGGAACTACGGCACAAATGTGTCGTTATTCGGACGTACATTTAGAGAAAAGTCTGTATTAAATTATGGTTTGCAAAAATTTTCTGCCTTTACATTAGCAGAAATGATGGTTGTAATGCTCATCATGAGTATCATATTGGCAGCCATGGCGCCTGTAATGACCACTCGTAATAAATCAGAGAGTTTATCTCCGTGGCGTTATACGGATGACGGTTCCAATGCCTATTTTGGTATAGCAAAGAGTCAGATCGCCATGATCGGCCAGCGCGATTTAGCAGAGGATAACAGTGATGATCCTGCGCGTTTAATCATTAATGCGGATTCCGATTCCACTCCAATCCATTTATCCTTTAAACGTAATAATACCAAAGTTGGTCGTTTACAGTTGACCGGCGATGCTAACCTTGTATTGGGCAGTGCCGATTTAGCCAGTGCAACTGGGACAAAGAACAGTTCCTTTGGAATAAATTCAATGGATGGAGTAACTAGCGGCAGTGCTAATACAGCTATTGGCGCAGAGAGTTTAAAATCAGTCACCAGCGGTAGTTATAATACCGGTGTTGGCGAAGCGAGTTTATTTTCCAATACAAGCGGGGAAGGTAATATCGCCATCGGCAGTTCCGCCTTACGCAATAATACAACGGCGAATTATAATGTAGGCATCGGTCAGGACAGTATATCAGGTAATACAAGCGGTGGCAGTAATACTGCCGTTGGTTATGGTTCATTTTCTCGTAAGAGCGGGAACAATAATGTAGCTATCGGCGCCCTTGCATTACAGCAGGGTGGCGGTGACGGTAATATTGCCATTGGAGCCAATGCAAATAATGTTGATATGGAAGGTTTAAAAAATACAATATCTATCGGTTATGATACAGATGCAACCGGTGAGGGCTCTCTGGCTATAGGTCATTCCATTGCGAATGGTCAGGCATCAATCGCCATTAGTCCCGGAGCTTTATCCTCCCCTCAGCCTCGAACAACAGCCGACGATACAGGTTCTATAGCAATTGGCGGTAATGTCCAGGTAAAGGGTGGTTCTACCAGTATAGGTACAGGCTCTCAAGCAACCGGTTTATCTTCTGTTGCGATAAACGCTTATGCAACTGCAAATTCAGCAATTGCCATCGGTGATAGTTCCAGTGCATCAGCCGAAAGTTCTATTGCAATCGGTAATGGGGCTAGTGCTTCAAAAGGAGCTTCTATTGCAATCGGTCACGATGCTAATGCAACTTCAGATACTCCTTATTCCTCCTTCGCTAATTCTATAGCTCTAGGTAATTCATCGGAGGCATTAGGTAACTCTTCAATATCCATCGGCGATTCACGGGCACATGGTACTACTTCAATCGCCATTGGCAATAATGCAAATGCCTTAGGTAGTCAGTCAATATCAATAGGTGAGTCTGCCGGCAGCAGTAATAGTGAAGCTCCAGGAGCAGGCATTATAGCAATAGGAACTTATGCGTGTCGGCATGTAACCGGCATGAACAAGGTCTGTATCGGGAATTATTCCGGTCCGGCTGGTGGATCTGCTGATGCAACTGATTCCTCTGAAAGTATCTATTTGGGAAG
>CALUYO010000016.1 GCA_944325005.1 Candidatus Gastranaerophilales bacterium
CAGCTATTTGTCGTATTTTAGACCCTGAAAATACTTCAATCACCTTGAATACAATAGAAAAAGTTGCTAAATACTTAGGGAAAAGAATTATTTTATCTTTCGCTTAAATCTTTATACCGTTTGATTGCAATATCTAAATCTTTTTGCGGTGTCTTTTGACTTTTCTTGATAAATGCGTGTAAAAGCACCATTGTGTTATCTTCGACATAAAAGATAACTCTTGCAATCCCATTTGATACATTACTGCGAACTTCTTCTAAGCCGTTTGTGCCATGCAAAACTCTTGTCAAAGGCATACCTATCGGATAGCCATATTGAACAGTTTTGACGTCAAAACCGATTGTACGCTTATCTTCTTTGGGCAAGTCTTTAAGCCATTCTCTCACTGGTTCATTACCTGAACTTGTCTTGTAAAAATATACTTCCAATGCCTCTGTTCGCTTTGCCATGCGTTTATTATAGCATAATTATGTTCATGGTAAAATTATTTAATAAGGAGTAGCTATGGCAGATGAAATGATTTTTTACTAACAATAGCAAGAATGATTTAATAGCGATATTTTAAGATGTATTATGACTGAGTACTACAAGAATAAAAAAATCAACAAGACAAAACTATTGAATTTCGGTTTTAAGAAAAAAAATGATACATTTATATACAATCAACCAATATTAGATGAACAATTTAATCTAACAATTTTAGTTGATACACAGGGTAACGTTCATACCAAATTAGTTGAAACTGCAACAAACGAGTTATACATTTTACATCTGGTAGAAGATGCCTGCGGAGATTTTGTAGGCAAAGTAAAAAAAGAATATAATGATATTCTGGAAAGATTATACAAAGAATGTTTTGAGCCGGATGTTTTTAAAACTAAGCAAGCACAGAAATTGATTGAATATATTAAAGAAAGATATTCTAATGAGTTAGAATTTCTATGGGAAAAGTTTGCAAACAATGCAATTGTCAGGAGAAAAGATAATTTAAAATGGTATGCTGCATTTTTAACAGTGTCAAAGGAAAAACTCGGTTTTGAAGATAAAACTTTAGCAGAAATTATTGACTTAAGAGCTGAGAATGTTGATAAAATTATTGATAATAAACAGATTTTTCCGGGTTATCATATGAATAAAAAGCACTGGATAACAATAATTCTTGACGGCTCTGTTCCTCTTGAGACTATCAAAACTAAAATTGATGAGAGTTATGAACTTGCCAGAAACAGAAAAAGGGGGAAATAACAATCTATAGTCAACAAATTACTTAATTTTAAAGTTATGTAAAAAAATTTTAAATTAAGTAAAATAAAATTTTGTTTTGTATTAATAACAATATGGATATTGCAAATCTATCTTATCAAAATAAAATTTATCATAATACGCACGTTTCAAAATCTAATGTAAACTTTTGCGGACAGGCAGGTATTGAGAAACTTGGAAAAGATATTTACGTAGGGACAAGAAACTTTTTAATACAGGAAACAGCCTTCTTTAGAGAACCGGAAGTCCTTGAATTTGTAAAAGGCTATATAGCAACAACGCTAAAACATAAACCAGAAATAAATATTATAGATGGGGCCTGCTCTAAAGGATATGAAACCTATACACTTGCAATGATGCTTGACAAAGCCAGCCAGAAAATTAATATAACAGGATTTGATCTCGGGGAAGAAGCCATCAAAGAAGCAAATAACAGAAAATTTGTAATAAAAAAATTAATTATAAATAGTGAACGCGATGAATATTACAAAATGGGATATGCCGCTTTTAATGATGACTATCTGGCATTCGCACCTAAAGAAACATTACAAGGGAAAGAAGCAGAATATCAGACAATGTTTAATGATTTTTTTGAGGAAATCCCTAATGATAAAGAAAAACACTCATTGAGCGAATGTATAAAAAGTATAATATTTAAAGGATTGATACCGCAATTTGAGACAAAATGTTTTCGTCCCAAACCCGCAGTCACGGATAAATGCCGCTTTGTACAGGGTGATATTTTAAAATTAGATGAAATAGTTCCTCCACATAATGCAGATGTACTTTTATTTCGAAATGCTTTATATCATTTAACAACAAAAGAAGGGGGGTCTGGCTTTAAAATTTCTCTTCCACAGGAATATGTTAACATGGTTGTAAAAAAAGTTGTTGAACAGGTAGATAACTCCTTAAATAAAAACGGACTCTTTGTAATTGGACAACATCAGAGCGATCACACCAGTCCAGTAAAAGATATACTTTATAAGGAACTGACAAAACGCAATTTTATTCCGGCCTTTACAAACCAATACGATTCAATTGTTACAGTATGGGAGAAAAATTAACATATTTATGCATTTATCTGTAAAAAGTTAAATTACATGCTATATTAAATTTAGAAGGGAACCGAATATAATGAAATACAGAAATCTGGGGAGTACTGGCATTTCAGTCAGCGAAATAGGAATCGGCTGTGAAGGATTTGCAGGAAAGACCGATGAAGAAATTTTGGAATTTATTAATTTAATGGAACTTGAAGGGGTTAATTGTATTGATCTCTATACACCAAACCCGCAGGTCAGAAAAGGGCTAGCTAAAGCTATTAAACACCGTAGAGAAAAATTTATACTACAGTCACATTTATGCAGTATATGGGAAAATGGACAATATTTAAGAACCAGAAATATAGCAAAAGTCAAGTCCGGTTTTGAAACAATGCTTAAGGAACTTGATACTGATTATATAGATATTGGGATGATTCACTATGTTGATTCAATATCTGATCTGGATACAATTTTAAATGGACCGATTATTGAGTATACAAAAGAACTAAAAGAACAGGGGAAAATTAAATGTATCGGTATGAGCAGTCATAATCCGGTTGTAGCTCAAAAAGCCGTTGAGACAGGTATCATAAAAGTACTTATGTTTAGTGTAAATCCATGCTATGATTTACAACCGGCAGATGAAGATGTAGAACAGTTATGGAATCCTGAGAAGTATAACAAACAGCTATTGAATATGGATAAAGACAGGCAGAACCTGTATGAAACCTGTGAAAAACTCGAGGTAGGAATTACTGTAATGAAAGCTTTCGGTGGAGGGGACTTATTAAATTCAAAGTACTCACCGGCTAAAGTTTCTCTAACGCCTATTCAATGTATTCATTATGCATTAACCCGCCCTGCCGTAGCTTCAATTATGTGCGGAGCCAGAAGTATTGAAGAGTTAAAAGAAAGTATTTACTACGAGAATGCAAACAATGAAGAAAAAGATTACGCTTCAACTCTTGCGTCTTTTCCAAAAATAAGCTGGGAAGGACATTGCATGTATTGCGGTCACTGTGCACCATGTCCAAAAGGGATTGATGTTGCATCAGTTACAAAATTTTTAAATCTGGTAAAGGCTCAGGGGGAAATCCCGGAAACAGTTCGTGAACATTACAAAGTCCTGCCCCATAAAGCAGTAGAATGTATTGCGTGCGGAGCTTGTGAAAAACGCTGTCCGTTTAAGGTCGAAATAAGAAAGAATATGAGAGAAGCAAAAGATGTATTTGGAGAATAAAGTAACAAAATTAAAACAATACATAAAAGCTTTAGATTCATTTGCAGTAGCATTCTCATCCGGCGTTGACTCAACTTTTCTGCTAAAAATAGCTCATGAACAAGCAGGTGATAAAATAATAGCCGTTACAGCCAAATCTTCTCTGTTTCCTGAAAGAGAATTTAATGAAGCAATAAACTTCTGTAAAAAAGAAGGAATAAAACATATAATAATAGAAGCAAATGAACTAAACACTGAATGTTTTCGCCAAAACCCGCCAAACAGGTGCTATCTGTGTAAAAAAGAATTATTTAAAAAATTTTTAACAATAGCCGAAGAAAATAATATTAAATACGTTGTAGAAGGTTCAAATGCTGATGATATACAAGATTACCGTCCCGGCATGCGGGCTGTAAAAGAGTTAGGAATAAAAAGTCCTCTGCTTGAAGCAGGGTTGACAAAAGCAGAAATAAGAATTTTATCAAAACAGCTGGGACTTTCAACCTGGGAAAAACCATCTTTTGCTTGTCTGGCCTCAAGATTTGTTTATGGAGAAGAAATCTCGGAAGAAAAATTGAAAATGGTTGAGAATGCTGAAGAATTTCTGCGGAATGCCGGTTTCAAACAGGTTAGGGTACGTATTCATAATAATCTTGCACGAATTGAAGTTATGCCTGAAGAATTTGAGAAATTACTGCAAATTCGGGAAAAAATAATTTCCGAATTTAAAACTTATGGTTTTAATTACATCACAATGGATTTAACCGGATATAGAACAGGAAGTATGAATGAACCACTTAAGCTTCAATAAAACAAAAATCGCCATATTAAGCGCATTGTTTTCCGCAATACTTTATGCACTGTGTGTACCCTGTGCCAAAATATTAGGGAAACATGTCGAATCCGCAATTATGGGCGGACTTCTATATTTAGGAGCAGGTTCAGGGCTTTTGTTAACTGCATTGTTCAAGAAAAGTAAATCCAATTTATCTCTTACAAAAACAGAAGCTCCATATGCTGTTGCTATGGTTTTACTGGATATAACCGCGATAATTCTTTTAATGCTCGGGGTTTCAAGAACAAGTGGGGCAAATGTCGCACTGCTCGGAAATTTTGAACTTGTAGCGACATCTGTTGCGGCATTTGCATTTTTCAAAGAATTTGTTTCTATAAGACTGTTTTGCGCAATTATTTTGATAACACTTGCGAGCATAGTACTAAGTTTTGAAGGAGCCGGAAGTTTTATCTTCAATGCCGGCTCAATACTTGTTCTTCTATCCTGTGTATGCTGGGGAATTGAAAATAATTGTACAAGAATGATGAGTTCAAAAGACACAAGACAAATTACAATTATAAAAGGTTGTTTTTCCGGTGCCGGCGGACTTATTATTGCATTTTTACTTGGAGAAAGCCTTCCGCAAATTAAGTGGCTTATTTTAACATTGATACTCGGCTTTGTATCATACGGAATAAGTGTGAGTCTTTATATTTATGCTCAAAGATTTCTCGGTGCAGCCAAAACAGGTGCATTCTACTCAGTTGCACCGTTTTTTGGGGTGTTAATTTCAATGATATTTCTTGGCGAAAGACCAGATATGAGATTTTATATCTCGCTTTTAATAATGCTTGCAGCAAGTATATTAGTTGTCAGAGATACTCAAAACTCTTAAAACAGGATTTTCATAAGGTCTTTTGCCGGCACCGTAACCTGTTTTTTGCAAAATAAACTCCTGAGGTAATTTATCACCTGTATAGAGAGCTGCAACAATAGCTGCGCCGGTGGGCGTAACCATTTCACCGTTATTATCACTGATTTTTAAAGGAAGTTTATACGCAGATGCTATTTCACAGACTGCAGGAACAGGCACAGGCATTTTACCATGCTGACAGGTAACAAAACCCTGTCCGTCAGTAAGTGCCGAAAAATAAACTTTTTCAGGTTTTAAATCATCTAAAAGCACTGCAAAACTTACTATATCAACAATAGAATCTATTGCGCCTACTTCATGGAAATGCACATCTTTAATATCTTTACCATGTACCTTGCTTTCTGCTTCAGCAACAATTTTAAAAATCTTTTTAGCCAAATTTCTTGCATTTTCGGAAATCTCAGCTTTATCAATTATTGCATTTATATCATCAAGATTCCTATGTAAATGGTGATGTCCAGGATTTGAATCCTGATGTGAATGTCCTTGATTATGATAGTGTTCAGGTAGTATTACATCAAAATCAGTTGCCATAATAGCATTAATTGATTTTTTTGAAATTGTATAAGAAAATTCGTTATCCAATTTCAATGAAGCAAGCGCCGTTTCAAGTTTTTCTCTGCCCGCACCAAGATCCAGCAGTGCAGCAACAGACATATCACCTGATATTCCCGATTTACATTCAAAATATAAGTCCATTTATCTTTTCCTTTCTATAAGTTTATTAATCTGATTAGCACTGTAACCCGCGCCGAAACCGTTATCAATATTCACAACTGTCATACCTTCAGCACAAGAATTTAGCATTGTCAAAAGTGCTGAAATTCCGTTAAATGAGGCTCCATATCCGACAGAGGTCGGAACCGCAATAACGGGAACATCAACCATGCCTGCAAGTACACCGCCAAGAGCACCTTCCATTCCGGCAACAGCAATAATTACATTTGCTTTCTTAATATCCTCTACTTTATCAAAAAGCCTGTGAATACCTGCGATACCAATATCATAATACTTTTTGACAGAGCTTCCGTAGAATTGTGCTGTTTCAGAAGCTTCTTCAGCTACCGGAATATCTCCGGTTCCGCCCGTGCAGACAGCAATTTCTCCCACAGTTTTAATCTCATTTTGTACTAAAGTTACAACACGCGCTGATTTATTGTATTTAACTTCGGGTAAAACATTTTGCAAAGCTTTTGCCTGTTTTTGGGAAACACGGGTACCGAGAACATTTTGACCTGCATTTTTAAATTCCGTAAAAATTTTTACAAGTTGGGCTTCTGTTTTACATTCACAAAAAACAGCTTCAGAACAACCTCTGCGTTTTGTACGTTCCACATCCAATTTTGCAAACCCTAATTCTATATATTTATCCATTAACTTCTCCTATAGATTTCCGGTTATCACGTTCAAATTTATTCTTTGTTGCAATTCTGTTTAAAATAGCAACCGCCGCTGCTATAGCCATAGTATTTATGGTAAACGTAAGTCCGTAAGCCAAATTTTTAGATTTCAGCATCTGTTTCTTCTGCTCGGGCGGAAGATTCAAAATTTCTTTATAATTCTTTATATTACCATCGTTAAAAACATTAGTTTTAAATATTTTATCAGCTTTTTTATAAATAGGATTTTGTATAAGTTTTTCGCCCCAGAACATTAACGGAACAGTTATTGAAAATCTGCGTGCGTTTTCAAGTTTTTCATATTTATCTCTGCTTGCATAAAAATAACTTGCTATACTAACCGGATAAATTAACATACCATAATGCGCAAGTTCCAGATCACAGTTTTTAGTAAAATCAAGATGTTTTAGAGTTTTATCCAAAAATGGTTCAAATTTCTTATAAACATTTTTATTTTTTGCAAGAGCAAGAATACCAAATGAAGCACCAAGCCCGGCAAGTACAGTTAAACCGAGAGTTTTAAAAAGTTTTCCGGCCTTATTTTTGGCATCCTGTATCTGTTTTTGTTCTGCATTGATTTTAAGTCCAACAACAGATGTAAATTCTTTTTTCCCGCTGCTTGAAAGTGTCATCAAATTTCTTAAAGGTGCAATCCCGAATACAAGAGGTAATATTATACTAAAAGTTGAAGCTATTTGTGCAAATTTAGCAAGTTTTATATTTTTTCTTGTTTCATTACATGTTACTCTTGCTAAATCTTTGAAGGGGGTTGTAAGTTGTTCTTTAGAAATACCTTTTTGTTTTGCAAAATATCCGGCGCTCATTCTGGCAAGTGCCGGAGCAGAAAAATAAAATAAGGCAGATTCTGATAATTCCACAAAACTAATTTCCTTAGATTCATCTTTACTTCTGGAAAGTCCGAGACGTGATATAAGACACCCGCCTGTATCACGAGCAAACATTCCGACAGATGAACTTGTTTCTAAACTTTTTAAAACATTTGTTGTAACTGATAAACTACACATTTTTTATTTTTTCTCAAAAAATCCAAACTCTTTAAATACAGGTTTCGTCTTTGGTGTGCCAACATATTGTGCAGGATAATCTGTCTCAAAAAATGTAAACACATCTGTTTCAATACCTTTAAAATTATTACGCTGAAGCGCATCAGAGGCTCCGCTTTTATATAAATTAGACTGTCCAATACCGACAAGGGTTTTGCAGTTACTGTTTTCATATAAAGATTTTGCTATTTCATTCTGTTCTTCGAGAGTATTAAAGCCCCAGCCGTTTCTAAACATAAATACAGAATCAGAAAAATTATTTTCTTTTACGGCTTTTCTCACATCCTGCACTGAAAAATCTACTTTATCTCTCAATTCATTTTTTACTTTAAATGGAAAAAATTTAACTTCACGCATTACTTGAACTTTTTCGTTATAATCTCTTTCAAAAAATCTGTCTGCATCCATCTTTTGTATATAATCTAAATCCTGAGCGGTAAGAAGTATTCTGCTTTCGTTTGCGGCTTTTACTGTTTCAGGGGAGATATCAGAGGCGAGAATAGGAAAAAACTTTTTTGCTTTATTGCCAAGTGTTTTCATTAAATTTATTATAAGAGTGTAAACATCTGAACCATCCGATGATCCAAACAGATTAACCGGCACCCTTTCCTGTTTGCAATATCTGTTACTTAAAAGCACAGGGAATTTACCCCAGTTAATGTCTCTTCTATTAATCTTAGTATAATGACAATTTATAATATTACCTGAAGCATCATATACATGCGTCATAGTAGATGTAAAAACAGGTCTACTACATACATTATTTGCGACTTTCATTATCTTTTCCTTTATATTTTCGTGCAAACAATAAACCCGATTCAAACAAAAGATAAGTTGGAGTAAAGAGCATTATCTGGCTTACAATATCAGGAGGAGTTAAAATTCCTGCAAGTATTAAAAGCAGAACAATTATATAAGGTCTGCAGTTTTTAACAGTTTCATAAGACACTATTCCTGACTTAATAACAGAATATGTAATAAGCGGCATCTGAAACATCAAGCCAAAAGCCAGAATAAGCCATAAAGAAAGACTTACCACATTTGAAATTCCAAGCACTGCCTGAATTTTTGAGGTAACAAAACTCATACCGAAATTTATAATAAGCGGAAGAATAACAAACAGACAAAACAAAGCTCCAAGAATAAATAATCCGCTTGATGTAAATACTATTGATTTAATAAACTTTTTTTCATGTTCATATAAAGCAGGGACACAAAAATTCCAAATCTGCTTCGCGATATAAGGAAAACATATTATTATATCTAATACAAAAGCTGTTTTAATCTGGATAAGAAAAACCTCAGCAGGAGAAAAATAATTTAATGAAACATTATGCCCCCTGAGAATAAGTTCTACAAATAAATCTAAAGCTTTTGGCGCAACAAAAAGCATTGGAATTAATACAATTCCAACGGCTTTTATACATTTCAAAAGCATTTGTCTGAACGCCTCAATATGCGAAATTATGTTCTCGTCTTTATCTGTATTTTCCATAATTAAACGTCTTTAGGCTGATATTCTTCCGGCTTCTCCGCTTCATTTTCAATAGCTTCTTTTAAACCGTTTGCTTCTTCCTTTAGTATATTTTTGGCCTTTTTATATTCATAAGAGGCACGTCCTAAGGCTCTTGCGATTTCAGGAATTCTTTTTCCTCCGAATAACAACAGTATTACAACTAATATCAGCAATATTTCAGTTATACCAAGTGACATTTATTTTCTCCTTATATTTCCTTTTGTTCTTTTATAGAAAAAACTTCTATTGCGCCAAAATGGCAGGCATTTTTACAGGCACCGCATCCTATACATTTTAAGGCATTCAAGACAGGCTGTTTTCCGTTTTCTTTAATTATAGCATGTGCAGGACACGCTTGCACACACAGACCGCACTGGCTGCATTTATCTTCCATTATCATAGCCATTGCGATTCTTGTCTTTTGTTTTTCTTCTAATTTCAGACGTTTAATTGCTCCTGTAGGACAAACCTCTCCGCATCTTGCACAATCATACTTACAAAAACCTTTTGAGTAATCAAGATGAACTGCAGGGAAATTTTCATCAGCTTTTACAATAATTTTATTCGGACAGTTTTCCACACATAAATTACAATTAAAACATTTATTAGTAAATCTTTCTTCTGAAATTGCGCCCGGAGGCAGTATTTTATTTCTAATTTTCTCAGCAATCTTATCTTTTAAGACAAGACCCGCCTTAACCATTCCGCCAAACAACGCCAATGCCGCAGCGCCTATAATTACCTTGCGCCTTTTCAAACTAAATTTCACATCTGAGGATGGTTTCAGTCCAAACTTAATTCCGCCTTTCGGACAAACCTCTATACATTTCAAACATCTCACACATGTCTCATTATCCACTTTTTTTTCTTTTGAATGTATGCATCCTGACGGGCAATTTTTTTCACACATTCCGCATGAAACGCAATCATCTGTTTTAATATAAATTTTATTCAGAGAAATTTTAGACACGAGTCCCAGTAATACACCTACCGGACATATATTAGTACAGAAAAATCTGTTTTTGAAAAATACAATTACAAGTAATCCGACAACAGCTATTATTCCCGGAATTGAAAAAGTCACAGCAGAGCCAAACAGTGTATAAGGTTCGATATAGTGCAACAGTATAGCACTACCTCCGGTAAGAACACCGAACACAATAGCGGCAACAAAGTACTTTACCGGATAATTAGGAGTATATTTATTTTTCTTCCTGAATATAAGTGCCGCCAGTTCCTGTAAAAAACCAAACGGACAAATTAAAGAGCAGTAAAACCTTCCAAACAGTAATGTAAAAAGAACTATACTGCTCAAAAGTACAACTGCAATTATTGAAAAATCAATAAAAACCCTTTGCAACAACGGTGCAAATTGGATATCAAGGACCTTTACGGAATAAAAGATACCGCAAAGTCCTAATATGGCTAGCACAAAAATCAAAAAAGAAACAGCCAATCTTATTTTATATGCATATTTCATTATTTCATCGCCTTCTCTGCATCTTCGTAAGCTTTTTGAACATCTCCTAACAATTTTGGAATATCAAGATTTTGCGGGCAATTTTTACTGCAAAGACCGCATTTTATACACTTGTCCGCACGTTCATCCTCTTTTAATGCCGCATAATTAGCTGTAAACATAAAATATTTATTGGGGGCAGTGCTACCCTTGAATATATTATATAATCCAAAAATCGCAGGGATATTTATTCCACGTGGACAGACCTCCATACAATATTTACATGCCGTACAGCTGATTGCTCCTTGTGATTGGATAACCTGAGCTATTTCATGCGCAATTTTTACTTCATTTTCAGTAAATTCACGGTAATTTACAAATGTATCAACATTTTCTCGCAGCTGCTGAAAATTACTCATGCCACTCAAAATTGTAAATACTCTAGGTTTTGCGGCAACCCATCTTAGCCCGAAAGATGCCTGGGTATCATCAGGACATTCCTCTTTTAATTTTTTTGCAGCCTTTTCGGGTAAATTACACAAAGCCCCGCCGCGTAAAGGTTCCATTACAATAACAGGAACGCCGGCTTCATCTGCAATCTGGTAAAGCTCATCAGCATTTACGACTTCCCAGTCAAGGTAATTAAGCTGGAGCTGGCAGAAATCCCATTTGTGTTCCTTAATAACTTCTCTGAGCATTTGAGGATCGCCATGGAAAGAAAATCCCATATTTTTAATCAGACCTTCTTGCTTTAATTTTGCAAGTTCATCGTACATATTATTGTCACGATAGTTACTTAGAGTATTTTTATTTATGTTATGAACCATATAATTGTCAAAATATTCAACCTGACATTTTTTCAACTGTTCTTCACAAAGTTTTCTCACATCAGAAGGAGAATTTACCAGATAGGCCGGACATTTATCCGCAAGAAAGAAACTATCCCTTGGATATTTCTTTAAAATTTCACCTATTGCATTTTCACTCTTGCCTTCAACATACATATATGCCGTATCAAAATAGTTAGCCCCGTGTGCCATTGCATAATCAACCATCTTATCAAGTTCTGCCATATCTATTTTACCGTCACGCATAGGCAACCTCATACAGCCAAGCGCAATCAAAGGCATTTCGTCATTTCCAAACTTTCGTCTGACAACCTGATTTTCTGATTTCTTAACTTCTTTTTTACCGCATCCCGATAAAAGTGCAGTTCCGCCGAGTGCAAGTGCAGAACTAATTATAAATTCTCTTCGTTTCATTTATTTACCTCTCTTATAAATTCAAACTATTAATCCATTTTTTTATATCATTAATATTCGCCGAGTTTTCGTAAGTTGTATATCCATCCATAACTTTAGCGTTTGGTGCCAGTTTCTGCATATCAACATAAGTTGAAGATTCTCCTCCTCCGCCATGGGTACAAAATGGAACTATCACCTTACCGGCAAAATTATTTTT
Organism: Candidatus Gastranaerophilales bacterium; assembly: GCA_944325005.1. Lineage (GTDB taxonomy): Bacteria > Cyanobacteriota > Vampirovibrionia > Gastranaerophilales > Gastranaerophilaceae > Stercorousia. The sequence goes on from CALUYO010000016.1 coordinate 12,138, forward strand.
TGTCAGGAATGTTTTGACCGGAGAAGCCATTGTATACCACCAGACAGGAGTTCCTATAAATATTATATCATAATTTTCTATATTACCGTTATCTTTAAGTTCAGGTCTTATATCTTTTTGTTTTTCAATCTGAGCCAGCTGTACAACAGCATTATAATCCTTTGAATATTCTTTTACAGGTATAATTTCAAACAGATCTCCGCCGGTTACCGACTGAATTTTTTCCGCGGCTGCTCTAGTATTACCGGAGTAAGAATAATATGCTATTAAAACTTTTTTATCTTTCATATCAACCTCCTTATTTGAAAATAGCGTAAACAATGCAATAAGAAGTAAACAAGCGATAACAAATATAATTATTCCAATTAAAGCTTTATTCATAAAAAACCTCCTGTTATTAAAATATTACAACCTGATAGCAGCTATCAGTCAAGTAGTTTAAATTTTTATATTATACTTTAAAAGCATTATTAATAATACAATATAAGTATTTGTTATTTTTAAAAATATAGTAAATAATAATAATACAATTCCTACCAAATAAGAAGGAGCGTAAAAATGCTAAAAAGAATTATAGTTTTTGCAGTGACACTTTTACTAATTATAGGAGGATCGACAATGAGTATGGCAAAAAACAGTGATTGGGACAAAACTTTTACAAAAAGTGATAAAGTTGACATAAAAAAAGTAACTTTCAAAAATCGTTATGGCATTACCCTTGCAGGAGATTTATATACACCGAAGGAAAAAACTTCTGAAAAAATGGCTGCCATTGCAGTAGCCGGTCCTTTCGGTGCAGTTAAGGAGCAGGCATCCGGCTTATATGCACAAACAATGGCAGAAAGAGGTTTTATAACTCTGGCTTTTGACCCTTCATATACGGGTGAAAGCAGCGGGGAACCAAGGAATGTATCTTCTCCGGAGATTAATACCGAAGATTTCAGTGCCGCTGTAGATTTCTTAAGTAACCGGCCCGATGTTAACCCCGATGAGATAGGTATTATCGGGATATGCGGATTTGGCGGTTTTGGTTTGAATGCTGCTGCTATTGATACAAGGATTAAAGCAACAGTTACCGTAACTATGTACGATATGACACGTGTTACTGCTAACGGATATTTTGACTCAATGGATGAAAAAGCAAGATATGAGTTGAAAAAATCTCTTAATAAACAAAGAACAGAAGATTTTAGAAACGGAACATACGCTAAAGCCCCCGGGCTGCCGGAAAAACTTACAGGAGAAGAACCTCAGTTTGTTAAGGATTATTTCGGATATTATAAAACTCCGCGGGGTTTTCACAAACGTTCAATTAACTCCAATGGAAACTGGAATACAACAGCTTCTCTAGCATTGATTAATATGCCTATTTTGGCATACAGCAACGAAATTCAAAGCGCCGTATTAATGATTCATGGAGAAAAAGCTCACAGCAGATATTTTTCAGAAGATGCTTTCAAAAAACTAAAAGGAGATAACAAAGAATTGATAATTATTGAAAACGCAAACCATGTAGATTTATACGACAATCTTGAAAAAATTCCTTTTGATAAAATTGAAAAATTCTTTACAACATACTTAAAAAATGACAATAAATAGCCAATTATTATAATCATCAAACAATTCCCGTATTATGCAAACATAATACGGGAATTTATTTTAACAATAACATCGGTATGAAATCACTGACTTGTGCAATAAAGTTAAATTCGAAATAATATTAATGTTTAGCACTGCTAAGGAAGTTAAAATAATATGGAAAACGATTTTAAAATAAAATTAATTATGCAATTTTTAAACAAACACATTAACAGGGTTGGCTATAAACAGGCAATTAAAGATTTACAATACGGACTAAATATTATGAACCGGAAACGAAAAATTTTTTCAGATGAAAAATTTAAACAAATTCCGGAAGATGGAGATTTCGGAGTTAAAACATACAGTTGTTTACTGAATTTATGTAAATATGCCAAACCTGAAATTATATTCAGGAATATAAAAAAGGCAGCAATAACAAATGCAGTGTTTGATACAAAAAATGATAGACGTATAAATACAGAAAAACGTATTGAAAATATAAATAACGACTTAAATTTTCAGGGGGATATTAGTGAGTGATAAAGTATTAAAAGGCGGCATAAGCAATACAATTTATATATGGCACACGTCGGATAATGCCTGTGAAAAATGTCAGGCTTTAAACGGTCTGAAATTTTATACTATTGAAGATATTCCTGACAGACCTCATCCCAACTGCAAATGTTATCTGTAAGAAAAAACAGATGATGACATTTGTGATTGTTATGAACTCTACGAACAATTAGAGGAAATAATACTTGATTTAAACATTCTATGGAGTGTTGTGGAAGATGAAGTTTCCTCTATAGAAAATATTGTGTCTCATACCGGTGATACTATATCGGAATTAGATGAAAACCTAAACGGGCTTATATCAGAATACGGGATGCATTTGCCGGAATGTGAATATAATATCGACAACGATTTTGAACAAATGTATGCTCAAAAATTCGAACTGAAAATATTAATAAACGATATATCAGGTTTAATAACCCCTTTACAATCAATCTTAGGCAGCATTAACAGCTTTGTGAATAATTATATAGATCTACTTTCTGAAAGAGACGGTTCAATGGACAAATTTTATCACTCAAAAGCAAATTGCGAAGCTGCGCAGAATGGAATACTCGGAAGTGCAGTCGCAAAAGGCCTTAGTGATTTAAAAGAATTATATGATTCATATACTTATATTCACACTCACAAAGTCAGCAAAGAAGAAGCTTTAGCCGATTCTGCCCGCGACCAGAAAGCGAACAGAGAAGGTAGAACAAGAGGAAGAAATTATCCTGATTGCGATTGTGCAGTACTTATGTGGGATTTACGCCCTGCACACAGAAAGCAGAAATAAAAACAGGATATATTTTTAATATATAAAAGCGAAATAAATTTATAATGTATGTATGAAATACATATATGTATCAATAATTTTTTTAATAGTTTTTACTTTTTTTTCAGAAGAATTTAAACAGGCCTATGATGCTTTTGTTAATCTTAATATGTGCATTGACACAGGGATTTGTAATGAAGGAATAAAAACCAAAATCGACGGAGTACTAATAGAAATTAATGAAGAAAACTGTAAAAAGTATAAAAAGATCTGGAATTCAGAAAACAGTACATGCATTATAAAAAATAATTGATATTAAACACTTTATCTGATAAAATTCTCAAAGAGTATAGTAGCTTTTATATCATTATTTATTTTTATGCAGATTTTTTATAATTTTATAGCAATATTTATCAGAATAATAACTAACTCATTAAGCAATGTTTTTCAAAAAAAACTTGCTTTTGAAGGCGAAAATCCTGTCAATATAAATTTTATAAATTATCTTATATTAAGCTTATTATCAATTCCGCTCCTATTTTTTGCAGATTATTCTGTAATTAATTACAAATTTTGGTTTTATGCTCTGGCAGGCGGTATTACAGGAGCTGTTTGCAATTGTTTTATGGTTCTGGCTCTTGAAAAAGGAGAATTATCTGTTTTAGGACCGATAAATTCATATAAAGCAGTCATAGGTCTGATTTTTGGAATAATAGTACTTCATGAAATGCCTAATTTATACGGTTTGGCCGGTATCATACTTATTATAGCCGGTTCATATTTTATTCTTGAAAGTCCGAAAGCCTTTATGAGGAAAGATATACAATATAGAGTTTATGCACTGATTTTCTCTGCCATAGAAGCTGTATTTATAAAAAAAGTAATTATGCTTTCATCAATAACAACTTCTTTTATAATGTCAAGTTTTTTCGGAGCATTTTTCTCTTACATAATTATGAATATTTTTTCAAAAACTGAAAAATTGGGAATTCCTATTCCTACTAAAAGACATACCATTTTTTACGTCTTAACAGCAGCATGTTTCGGTCTGATGACATTAACAACTGCTTACGTTTTCAGATATATGAATGTGGGATACGCTCTGTCATTGTTTCAACTTTCAATTATTATTAATGTAATTCTCGGATATAAACTATTTAACGAAAAGAAACTCATAAAAAAACTTTTCGGCTGCTTAATAATTCTTATAGGTTCAGCAACAATTTTAATTTTTGGACATTAACATGTTAGAATTATTTTGAAAGGACGAGAAATGCTTGCACCTGTTACAGGCACAAAAGTAGAATATGATATAAGACCATATAAAAGCTATCGTAGACACGTAGTCGAAGAACCGGATACTGCAACTAAAGTAAAAGTTGCCGCAGGTTCTGTTGCCGGAACAGTGTTGCCTATGGTATTACTCGCAAATAAACAAAAAAGTAGAATTTATAACATAAAATACGGTGTAAAAGAAATGATTCTGGTAAGCGCCGGAAGTATTGCAGGAGGTCTTGCAGCCGGTCTTATTGCCGATAAAAAAGAAAATAAAAAACAAAAAGTTAATGAAAGCGTTTTTCAATTTATGAATGCATCTGTACCACCGCTAATTACGGGTATACTCTATTCATTCAGCAGGAATATTAAATATCGTATCGCAAGTACTATTATTGGACTTTTTGGAGGAATGCAGCTTGCAGCAAAACTTTCTAACAAAATAAATGACCCGCACGATAAAGTTCCGGACAGAAAATTAACTTTCAAAGACTCTATTGCTAATATTGATGATGCCCTTGGAGTTTTAATACTCGCAAAAGTTCCGATAGCGGAAAAATTGCATGTTGATAAAACTTTGCCCGCCATTTACAGCTGGTGCGGCTATAGGGCAGGCATAAGCAATTAATTTGAAATATCACTGTTATCATTTTCTATCTTAATTTGTCCGTCCTGCTCAACAAACTTTTTTTTATGGAAAAGTTTGTTAATCAGCGGTTCTCTGGGAGAATTTTTCTTTTCAAAACGTGCTTTTTCTGTTTCAACATCATTATAATCGTTTAGCTCTTCCATCCGGAACCTTTGCTGATTAATCATCTGCATATCATGCACCTGAATAATTGCAGCATCAGGCGGCAGAACAGAGTATGCCGGTAACATTAAAAATGATAAAAGTACAGCAGAAATAATTTTTTTCATATCAAATTCTCCCGATTATTTTATGCGAAAAACAACATTAGCAACTGCAGTTACCTTCTTTTCCACAGTTGATGTATCGTTTATTCCCATATCAGATACATTTGTAGAATCTACAGGAGTAATCTGAAAAACTCCCATATTGACAGATTGAATTTTTCCCGGTCTATTATGAGTTGCTTTTAACATTGCGGCAGCCCTATCTTTTGCATCTGCCGAAGCTTCCTGAAGAAGCTTAATTTTCAAATCAGAAAGACCTGAATAAAAGTACTGCGTACTTACTACATTTATATCTATACCTTTATCGAGCAGATTTTGGATATCAGTTGAAATATCTTTTATTTTTTGGACATCATTTGACTTAATAACAATCTGCTGCGACAAATTATAATAAGCAATTTCATTTGTCATACTGCCGTTAGGATTATACTTATATGAATTCCACACATTTGAAGCCTTCACATCAATATCAGTAATCCCTTTAGCTTTTAAATAATCCATCACAACAGGCAGCTGAGACTTAAGAGTATTATATGCAACAAGTTTATCATGCTTTCTTGTTGAAATCTGAAATTCAAGCCTTGCCGAATCAGATTTAACAATCTGATAAGCAGAACCTGTAACGGTGATTTTATCTTTTGACATTGCGCCAGTTCCTGCATTAACAGCAACAATCAGGCCTAATGCAAGTATTACGGCTAACCATACTAATTGAAGTTTTTCAAATCTTTCAAACATATACACACTCCTTTTACTAAAACTATATATCATATTATAACCTATATTTTATAAAAATCAATTGCGTAAGATTAAATAATATGTTAAAATAAGTTACAAAATATAATATAAAAGCGGGGTTCTTATGAACAAATATATTGAAAAAGTATTAAATGATGTTAAGACAAATAACTATGGAGAAAATGAGTACCTTCAAGCAGTCGAAGAAGTTTTACTTACAATAGAACCTGTTGTTAAAAAGCATCCTGAATATGAGAAAATTGCGCTTCTGGAAAGAATGATTGAACCAGAAAGAATTATAACCTTCAGAGTCCCATACATTAACGATAACGGAAAGGCTATTGTACATCGTGGTTACAGGGTACAGTTCAGCAGTCTTATCGGACCCTATAAAGGAGGTCTGAGATTTCATCCGAGTGTAAACCAGAGTATTATGAAATTTCTCGGTTTTGAACAAATATTTAAAAATGCATTGACAGGATTGCCAATAGGCGGCGGCAAGGGGGGAAGTGATTTTGACCCGAAAGACAAATCTGAGGGAGAAATTATGAGATTTTGCCAGAGTTTTATGACTGAACTCCAAAGACATATAGGCAAAGATATTGATGTTCCTGCGGGTGATATAGGTGTCGGGGAACGAGAAATAGGTTATCTTTTCGGGCAGTATAAAAGAATAAAAGATGTATATGAGGGCGGAGTAATCACAGGCAAAGGGCTTTCCTACGGCGGATCGCTTGTCAGAAAAGAAGCTACCGGTTTCGGGCTAATCTATTTTATGCGAGAAATGCTGAAATACAATGGAAATCAATCTTTAAAGGGCAAAACTGTTACTATATCCGGAGCGGGAAATGTTGCAATATATGCCTGTCAGAAAGCGAAGGAATATGGTGCAAACGTTGTTGCTATGAGTGATTCTAACGGTTGTGTTTATGATCCTGAAGGAATTGATTTAGCCCTTATAAAACAAATTAAAGAACAAAAAAGAGGAAGAATTTACGAATATCTTGAAATGCACCATAAGGCAGAATATATTGAAAGCATAAATGAAGATTCTCCTATATGGGAAATTAAAACAGACATAGCTCTTCCCTGTGCAACTCAAAATGAATTAACACTTAATTCTGCAAAAAAACTTGTAGAAAACGGCTTAATAGCGGTTGGAGAAGGAGCAAACATGCCCTGCACAAAAGAAGCAACAGAATATTTTCTCTCGAATAACATACTCCTTGCTCCGGCAAAAGCTGCCAATGCCGGCGGCGTAGCAACTTCTGCCATTGAAATGAGCCAGAACAGTATGAGATATTATATGAATTTTGAGGAAGTTGATAATATGCTCAATAACATAATGGTTAATATATTTAACTCCTGCAAAACTGCCGCAGATGAATACAATCTGGGGAACAATTATATAGCAGGAGCAAATATAGCATCATTTACGAAACTAGCAAAAGCAATGGAAGCTCAGGGAATTGTATGAAATAAGCTGTCAAGCCTTTCTTTTGAACAAATTTGAGGATCTTTTTTTGTAAATTTATACATATTATATTTACAGTATTCATTTACAATCAGCCTGTAATTCTCAAGTTCTCTTTTATCCATTGTAATTGCATAATTAGCTTTTAGCGCAGGATACTGCTCTTTATACCAGTCCTCTCCATTATTAGTTATTGGGAACAGACTATCAAGCAGTCTTTGTCTATCAGATTCAAAAAGCAGACATCTGTTTCTGAAATAATTCGAAAACCTGTTATCCGAACGAAAGTTCCTTGAGATATTAATACATGTATCATGCAACATCTGATGACTTCTTGCCATATTCCTGAATGCATTTTTGTTCACATCAGTATTATTTGCAGCTAAAGCACAATTAACACACAACATTAATATTGTTACTAATAAAACTACTTTTTTCATAAAGTTATTATAGCAGATTCAACAAGCTATGGCAGAAAGTTTACATTCATTAATACATGGGAGTTCAATATTATAATTATTATAATTTGACATCTTGCTCTCCACATTAATCTTCCCATTATGCGCATTTATAATCTGCTTTGCAAGATATAAACCAAGACTGCTTCCGACTTTATCCATTTTTTCCGAAGATGTGGTATACATTCTAAACATATTCCGGATTGTTTCTGAGGATACATAAGGACTTTCAAACCCGAGTGAAACAAATATATTATTCTGTCCGCTCTGTTTTCCGATTTCACAAATAATTTCAGTATTTTCATAAGCACTTGAAACACAATAGTTAATTAAGTTTTCAAATGCCTTTTTCATCTGATTTTTATCAGCATAAAAAGATACAAACTTATCTTTAGCATTAACCTTTATATGTATATTTTTATGGTGCATGGTTTTATACATTTTTGCAAAACAATCATCAAGAAGTTTAAGCATTTGTATTTTCTCATAATTTAAGGTGACGTCATTATTCTCATATTTATATGTAGTCAAAAGAGTAGACAGCATATCATACATACAATAACACGAATCAAGAGTTAAATTAAGAATTTCACGCTGGCCTTCATTAATCTTTCCCATTTTTTCATTAACAATTAATTCCAGGGCTCTTATTTGAGCAAGTGTAGGAATTTTCAAATCATGGCTTAAAGTAGAAATATAAGTTTCTCTTTGTTTTTGTGCCGCTTTTTCAGCATCAATATTTCTTCCGAAAACAATAAAACCTTTTACGTCCTGTTGCTTGTCAATAATCGGAACTTTTCTAATTCTGAACCACTGATTTTTTCCGTTTTTAAGCTTTACCTGTTTGTCTGACACAAAAATTTTTTTGTTTTGAATAATAAGGTCGTTTTCTTCTCTGATTAATTCCATGGTTTCCCTTTCAAATACATCTAAAGACAACTTCCCGAACTGCTTCTCGTTAGTAATTTCAAAAAATTTTAAAGCTTCAACATTACCTGTTACAAACTTGTAATCTTTATCAAGTATAACCGCAATAAGGGGTAAATTATTTATAATAGAAATAAGATGAGCAGAACTGCGTTCTACCTGATGTTTTAATCGGTTTTCTCTTTCTTCATTTTCTTCCAAAAACTGATTTCTGAACACACAAACGACCAGAAATATATTAACAGAATTAGAAAATAGAAATAAACCGATTAATAATGGCGAATACCTGAAACCAGCCATAGCATAAAAAATCATACAGATGACTGTCGTAAGTAACATGCTATAAAAGAAATTTTTAAGTACTGCCGTTCTGAACATACTTTCCTCTATTTCTAATTACATGTACATACTAAATTAAGATACCTGAAAATACATTACCCACATGAGCAATAGTTAGACAAACGGGTAATATATTTTTTATTCACAATGGCATTTCTTTTTGCTGACCGGACTGCCGAATATAAGCCTTAAACCTCCAAACGGCTTCTTCATAGTACAGTTTAATCCCGCAGTCATTTCGTCAATATTGCACAATACCCTGTTAACCTTGTTAATAGTACATCCCAGCTGCGGGATTGTACTATTCAGTTCATTTGTCATGAGTTTTACATTTCTGCTGACAATTTGAAAATTTTTAGCGGTTGTATCAAGCCTGTTTTCATTAAATGCTTCATTTAGATTACTCGTAGTTACACCGGCATTTGACGAGATTTTAACAAAATTAGCCGTACTTTCGCTTAAATCAGATGAAGCCTTTACAATATTAGGTTTAACATCCGACGCCATAGAATTTATAGTAGCAAATAAATCGCCGAGTGTTTGAATTGTGATATTAAGATTTTTTATGGTTTCTGCTGCATCAGCCTTCATAGCTTCTAATGATTCCGGATCCTGATTTGCGAGATAAGATTCAAGTTCTACAGAAGTTTTACCGGATATTCTATCCCCGTCTTTCAGAAAAAATGAAGATGGTACATCAGGCGATATAAGATCTATATAATCAAATTTTTTATTCCATTTGTTTCGTTCTTTTTTTAGATTAGCCGAAACATTTATAGGCAAATGCAAATCATGCGGATGAAGTTTCATAGTTACAATTGTTGATGTATAAGTTTTATTCGGGCGAACCTTAACTACACTTCCTATTTTAAAACCGTTATAATAAACCGGCGCTCTGTCATGAAAAGGACGCAGATTTTTAAATTCTGCCGTAACATAGGTATTTGTTCTGTAATTGTAATATGCAGCACCTATAATCAAAAGTATTGCTATAACCGTTAGTGATTTATAAATATTGTTCATATTGGAAATTCTATTTTATGTAAAATAAAAACACATTCCCGAACAGATTAATTTTATAGTACAATATCTTTATGACAGAAAATAAATATTCTAAAAGAGCCGGAGAACTTTTTAGAAAAGGGTATAACTGTGCTCAATCAGTATTTTGTGCTTTTGCAGATGATCTGGAAATTGATTTTGAAACGGCACTTAAGCTTTCATCCTCGTTTGGAGGCGGAATGGGGCGTTTAAGGGAAGTATGCGGGGCTGTAAGTTCAATGTTTATGATAGCAGGACTTAAATATGGTTATACTACACCGGCTAATGACAAAATTAAAGCAGAGCACTACCAAAGAATACAATACCTCGCAAATGAATTTACAAAGAAAAATAATACTATAATCTGCAGAGAACTTCTGGGACTTGACATAAAACATGATTCTCCTATACCTTCAAAAAGAACCTCAGAATACTACAAAGACCGTCCATGTGAACGGCTGGTAAAGGAAGCAGCAGAGATAATAAGTAATTACATAAATTCAAAATCAAGTATGTCATAGTCTTTTTGTAACAAAACTACAAACATAATAGAATTAGCTTACTGTATATAACTTTTATAATATAATTATTTTGTTACATTAGCTGATTTGATAATTGCGTAAAATTACTCTGATGCTACAATAAAAAAATAAAAAACGGGAGACATTTTTATGAAAAAGCTAATTGCAGGATTACTGGCGTCACTTATTATATTTAACTGTACGTCATTGGCTTCGTATGCTGTTATTGAAAATGTAGCTTCAAAACAGCTAATTCAGGCAGAAGAAAATGCAATAATTCCGCTTAAGCTTGAAAAAGAAATTAAAACCTCCCTTGCAAAAGTATACGGAACAGAAAATGTTGAAGTAATATATTCAAATATTCTTGCCATTGCAAAAAAAGCAAAAGAAGAAAGATCATCTGCCCTGATTGAAGAAGATTTGACAAGACCTTCCGACTGGTATAAAGATGAAGTTATATACATGTTTTATGCCAACCACTTCGGTGTAAAAAATCCGGATAAGACAAATACTTTTAAAGATGATATAGAAATGCTCGATTATCTTAAAGGTCTCGGAGTAACTACAATTTATATTCTGCCATTTGTAGATTCACCGATGGAAGATGCCGGATTTGATATACGAAACCCCAGAGGTATAAGACAGGATCTTGGCGGAATGTTTGAATTTCAAAAATTTATCTCTGCAGCAAGAGAAAAAGGTCTTAAAATTAAGGCTGATTTAGTTTTAAATCACCTTTCAGATCAACATGAATGGTTTCAATCAGCCCTGAAAGGAGATACTTCAAAAATTGATTACTTTGTAGTAAGAGAACAAATGCCGGAATATACCCGTTACAAAGACCCAAAACTTGGATGGGTAGCAGAATATAAAGAACCTAACGGGAAAATTTCAAAAAGAAGAATTATTTTCCCTGAAATAACAGAAAATAACTACAGAAAAGTAACTATAAACAAAAAAGATTATTACTTCTATCACACTTTTTACCCATTTCAGCTTGATATAAACTGGAAAAACCCGAAGGTTTTGTACTATAACCTTGAAACAATTGCTTTCTGGGCAAATCAGGGGGTAGACATTTTTAGAATGGATGCAATTCCGTACCTTATAAAAGAAGATGGGACAAACGCAGAAAACCTTGAAGAAACCCACAGGATTATTAAAATTCTAAGCGCATTTATTCAAGCTATAGCTCCGCGTTCTGTAATTCAGGCAGAAGCTTGCCAGATGCCGAATAAAATTCTTCCATATTTTGGAGCTGAAAGAAAAATTAAAGAAACTATAAAAGGAGAAGAAAAAGAATTAACCAGAACAGATGAAGTTCAAATTGCCTACCATTTTCCGTACATGCCGGCAATTTGGGCATCTCTAGTGACAGCTGATAACAGCTACTTCTGGAAAGCATACAAACAAACCCCGCAAATTCCTGACAGCGCTTCATGGGCAATATTTTTAAGAGTTCATGATGAGCTTACACTTGAAATGGTAAATGAAAAAACTAGAGAAATTCTATTTGAAGACTTGGCTCCAAAAGGCGCATCATTTAGAAAGGGCTTCGGGGTTTCCGGAAGAATGGCAAACTTTTTAGACAATAACCCAGATAGAATAGGTATGGCTTTTTCAATATTGATGTCGCTCCCTGGAATCCCGATAATTTATTACGGAGATGAAATAGGGATTCAAAATAACTTTGCAAATGCAAATAAAAGTGCAAAACTGCGAGAAGCAAAACAGAAAAAAGCTAAAGATGTTAAAAATAAAGTTAAAATGCTAAGCTACTTTGACAGCCGCGACATAAACAGAGGCCCTATTACGCAAAAAACTTTTGAAGACGCGGTTAACCATAAAGGTACATATAATAACAAGGTTTATGAACGTGTAAAACAGCTTATAAAAGTCAGGAAACAATATCCGGTAATGACAAGAGGCACTTTTGTCGAACTTAAAACAAAATCACCGGAAGTTTTTGCCTATGTCAGAGCAACAGATACTGACAGAGTTGTTGTAATAAATAACCTGTCTGACAATAAAATCAAAGCAACAATTATGTTTACGGACGATAACTTCGGGAAAAAAGGTAAAGACATTTATTTGAAAAACCTTTTAACAGATAAAATGGTGCGTGCACGTGTTGAAAACAAAGAACTCACCGTAAGACTGAACGCATACGATGCACTCTGGTTAAAGATGTAAAAAGCTTAACTCTAACACACATACTGATATCTTTCATAACATTCACATTGATTAAACTTGACGGAATCAAGTTTACAATTGATATTTCCAGAGTAATCATATAAAATTTTACATAGATTTACAAACTTATTATAAAGGTAGACAAATGGTAATAAAAAAAGAAAATCATAGATTTGTTGTTATTATCCAAAAAGAGATATTCGAAAAGTTTAAAAAATTGGCAGAAAAAGAAAAACGCTCGGCAAGTAATTTAGCTGCGAAAATGATTGAAGATTATGTAGAGAAACAATCATAATATCTTATTTTTTCAGAATTTCAAGAGCTTTATTGTAAACTTTTTTCTGCCAGACGCCAACATAAGTTGTAACAACCATAGTTACAACAAAATATAAATATGTCGTCTGAACAGGGTTATAAATCCAGTAAATATCATGATTTGCGCGCTCCTCTATCGGAATGCCGTTCAGCCGCAAAAATATTGCCGTCATAATATACATAACCAACAAATGATTTGCCATAATATGGTATGTAACGTTTCCCATATCCTGAATAAATTTTATATCTTTTAAATACGGATAAAGAATTTTTACGGTAAACAATGACGCCCATATACCTGTTAGTGCAGTAATTATCGGAACTATTAACTGCTCGTCAAATCTTGCCCAAACAAGAACATAGCTTAAACCAATCCCGTGCTCAGGATCATAATCCCTGTTAAACAGCCACAATATAGACTGCAAAACAAACACAGCTCCGAACCATTTCGGGGTGAAAATATTGTAATTGTCTTTTATATAATGGGTATAAAAATAACCTAAGTAAACAAAAAACAGAGAAAACATTGTTCTTATAACAATAAGCATTAAAGGAGTAACCGCAAACCATTTTGAAAAAGGAATTGCCAGAACACCAAGCAGTCCAAATAATCCAAGATGAATAAATTTATTTTTAGTAACAGCACTTACTGCCCTGAATAAAAACAAAAATGTTATCATTGTCATAAACAACTGGGTTACAAACCACAGCGGGCAAGATAGGTCAAACTGATGCCCGTTTAAAAACGGGGTGATAAAAAAGTTCTTGAAACTCAAAGGCATTCCCCAGAATTTTCCGGTAAGCTTGGCAATTAAAATCGTAACCAGCATATAAAATAAGTTGTACCAGAAATACGGCACCAATAAACTTTTTATTCTTCTCTCAACAAATGTTGCAACGTCAGTTAAATACTTATCCTTAAACAAACAGCCTGATATGAAGAAAAACAAAGCAAGCTGAAAAGAGTAAGGCGGGAAAATTCCTAAAAGAGAAAATTCCAGATGGCCTGAAACCACAAGCAAAATTGCAAGAGCCTTTAATACATTCATTTCGTTTGAAAAAACTTTATCCATACGAAAATAATAACATAAATATTTTGATATATAATAAAACAAAAGGAGAAATATAAATGACTATTCTGGTTTTAGGCGGAGCAGGTTACATCGGCTCCCATACAGTGTATGAATTAATTGACAACGGTAAAGACGTTGCTATTATTGATAATCTTCTTACAGGTCATGAAGAAGCTATACATCCTAAAGCCAGATTTTATAAAGGCGATATAAGAGACAGAAAATTTATTGATGAAGTTTTCAAAAACGAAAAAATTGATGCAGTAATTCATTTTGCCGCCAGTTCACTTGTTGGCGAGAGTATGCAAAACCCTTTAAAATATTATGATAACAACCTTTGCGGAACAAAAATCCTGTTGGATTCAATGGTAGCAAACGGAATTGATAAAATTGTTTTCTCATCAACAGCTGCGACATACGGAGAACCTGAAAGAGTGCCCATACTTGAAGATGACAGAACAGAACCCACAAATACATACGGAGAAACAAAACTTTCCATGGAAAAAATGTTTAAATGGGTCAGCAAAGCTCATAATCTCCGCTATGTTTCATTGAGGTATTTCAACGCCTGCGGAGCACATATTTCAGGACAAATCGGAGAAGATCACAATCCTGAAACTCATTTAATCCCGCTGATTTTACAGGTGCCGAACGGTAAAAGGGAATTTATATCAATATTCGGAGATGATTACAACACAAAAGACGGAACGTGCATAAGAGATTACATACATGTAACAGATCTGACACAAGCACATATTCTTGCCGTTAAATATCTTCAAAACGGCGGACAAAGTGATATATTTAACCTCGGCAACGGAGTCGGTTTTACGGTAAAAGAAGTAATAGAAACTGCAAGAAAAGTTACAGGGCATCCTATTCCTGCTCAAATTGCGCCCAAACGAGCCGGCGATCCTGCTAAACTTATTGCCTCAAGCAGCAAAGCAAAACAAATTCTGGGCTGGAAACCAGATCATGCTTCATTAGCAGAAATAATTTCATCCGCCTGGAAATGGCATAAAAATCATCCGAACGGATTTAGCATATAGTAGCAAAAAATTTTTTGTTTAGACTTATAATAACTATGAAAATTCAAAATACACCATCGCAACAAACGTTTCAGGCTAAATTTTTATACAGCGATTCATTAAAGCAGATTGCTGACTATGCTGTGGAACATAATAAATTTGAGAAATTAAATACTGCCAGAAAAAATATTGAAAGATCTTATCTCACTACTCGCTTAAGGGCAGATATATATGAAAACGAAGAAGGGAAAAAATTTATTAGTTTTTCAAAATTTATACCTAAGAAAAATGTATTAGTTGCGAAAAATCAGGATGATTATATAATGGCAAAAACTACAACCTATGAATCCAATAAAAAAGGCAGCCTTTTAAAGTTTGGTCTTGAACAAATTATTAAACTCGGTAACAATGCCCCAAATAATAAGATGTACAAATACGTTGTAATAGAAAAATAAAATTAATAGTGTCAGAAGGACAAATCAACAAAAACCGGCAAATGGTCACTTCCAAAATTTTTGCCTACTTCAAAAGCCTGAACTTTTAACCCCGGCGAAATTAAAACATGTTCAAGAGGAATTCTCAAAAACGGGAAATGTTTTGCATTCCAGGTGCCTTTCATAGTTTTTGCAAGAATTTGCGCATCTTTTAGATTAGAAGATGTTATATATTTTTTATAAGAAACAGAATACACTGTAGTATTTAGGTCTCCGGCAAAAATAAACTTATGTACATTGCTATCATTAGACAGTTCAATAATCTTTGCCAGCATTTCATTTCTAACCTTGAAATATTCACTACCCGTAGGAGGTAAGGTATGCACACCATATATCTTTAACACTTTGCCATATAGCTTTATTTCAGCAGTAATAACAGGGACTTCATTATCCGTCCAATCTTCAATTTTAGGCTCTATAAGAGGTATCTTAGAATACAATGCAATACCGAAATTATCTAACCTCGAGTGTTCTAAAAAATATGGATAATCGTTTTTTAATTCTTGAATATTTTCCAGCCAAATGTCATCAACTTCCTGCAAAATAATAATATCAGGTTTTTGCTCATTGACCTGCTGTTTTAATTCACTATATTTTTTATTTTTTGTCAAAACGTTAAATAATGCTATTTTTAATGTATTTTCTGCTTTTGAGATTTGTGTATTCCCGAAATAATCTCTCATACAAACAAGATTAATGACTGCAAACATCAAAGCTATAATAGACCATATTAAAAATTTTTTACTCAGGCTACCCAAATACAAAAATAAAATAAAAAAACAGCCTCCAAGTAAAACAAATTGAAATTTAAAATGAGAAAATATGTCTATATAAATATTTTCAAAGGGTAATAGCCCCGCAATATTAATGAATATAAAAATTATAAAAAGGAACAATCCTCTTGTTTTCAGGTAATTATCAATTTTATTTTTCATAATATTGAAATATTATCATTATTAAGTGTATAAATCAAATGTTTCATATCTTTTCCGGATACATTCTTGACAAACTCACCTGTTATAACAGCACCACATTTTTCAGCTATTTTTCTTCTTTGTAAAAATTATATAAAATATGGTTTTATAAAAAGTTTTGTTGTGCAGGTATACCGAACTGACATTTTATTATGATGGCATTTTTCTACACTTTGTCTTGATTGGTTTATGAGATAAATTCTCATCTCAATTTACAAATTATTAAAGTTTAATATCTGTTCCTATTTAATTCTTTTTGGTTTACTCACAATATAATGGGGTATTTGGAAAATAAATTTGCTAAAAAGCTACTTTATTTTTTCCACATGAAAAAAGAAAGGAAAATTGAGAAAATCTATGACAACTGTTGAGCCGATTAGAAGTATTGAAAATGTAAAAAAATTAGAACACTATCTTGAACAAAAGAATCCCAGAGATTTACTGCTGCTCACAATAGGAATAAACTGCGGACTAAGAATTTCAGATATTGTTGCATTAAATGTTGGAGATGTTCAAAATAAAACTCATATCCAAATTATTGAGAAAAAAACAGGTAAATACAAAAAATTTCCGATTAATGCAAAACTTAAACCAATGTTTGATGAATTTACAAAAGGCAAACACTCTGGAGAAGCCTTATTTAAAACAAGGTTTCATAACAGAATGGATAGATTTACGGCATACCGTATTATAAAGACTGCCTGTAGATTAGCAGGACTTACTGAGAAAGTAGGCACCCACACTATGAGAAAAACTTTTGGATATCATCATTATAAAAAATATAAATATATTGCAATGCTTCAAAAAATATTCAACCATTGTAGCTCTACTATAACTCTAAGATACATTGGCATTGAACAGGAGCAAATTGATGAGAGTTATACAAATTTCATTTTATAATTAAAATTATAAATAACCATAACATTTTATTTAAAATGTGACAATAATTGAAGGAAATAAAAGTTTTATGTATAAGAATTCAGAGTGGCTAAAGAGAATACTATTATCTGCATCAATTCTTATTGCAACAAACTTACCGGTACATGCAGACTCACTTTCACTTAGTGATTTTAGTCCTGAAATGCAGGATGTCTTAAAAGATAACACTTCCTATGGTGAGGGCGCAGCGCAAAAATATTTTGAATTTCAATATGATGCAAATAATAACATTGTAATGGTAGAAGTCTCATCTCCATCCATAGGAGCTTATACTATTACATATAATTATGATGATATATCAAATCCACATTTCAGAAACTATCAGAACCTTAACCCAGTAGAACTTATAGAAGGTAATTTTATTAATTTGCACTCTGAAGAACAATATGATGCCGGCGCGCTGTTTAATCATGAGTCTGTCATTGGAACTATTAACGGTAATTTCATAGGTAAATTATGTTTTGGTAGAAGAAAACGGTTATGAAACCTCTCGAGGTGGGGCAATAGGAAACAGCAGCAGATATGCAGACAATGTAATTATAGAAAAAATAACAGGCGATTTTATAGGCAATCATGCAATTGCAAATAATTCTATTGTTGCACGAGGAGGAGCTATATCCAATTCTTCCACTTTAAATACCGTAGAAATAACTGATATCCAAAGTAATTTTATAAATAATTATGTACAGGCAACTTATGGAACTGCAAATGGCGGAGCTATAGTTAATGTTGCGTTTAATGCTGATAGTATTTCAAAATTAGGTAACATCACCGGTGATTTTTCAGGGAATTATGCATCCTCAATCACCGGAGTTGCAAATGGCGGAGCTATATCAAATGATAATTTTGCAGGTTATAATATAGGTGAAACTACAATAGGTACGATTTCCAGAATTTTTACAGCTAATCATGCTGATTCTGGAGGTTCTAATGTTTATGGTGGTGCAATTGCTAATGTTAATACCGTAATAAATGAAATTAAAGATTTCACATTCAATAATAACTATACAAAAACTAATTCCGGTTATTCATACGGTGGTGCAATCTATAACACAGGAGATATAAATGAAATTATTAATTCATCATTTAAGAATAATTATGTGGAAACTGCATCCGGAGAAGCTCTTGGCGGAGCAATATATACACTGCGAGATCAAACGATTACGGCAGATAACGGACAATCCATATTCAGCGGTAATTACACCAATAGCGCGGGAACAATAGAACAAAACGCCATTTATGTTGCAGGGAGTTCTTCTACTCTTTCCTTAAATGCGATAAATAACGGTGAAATAGTTTTTGACGATACGATAAACGGTATTGATGGATATTCTCTAGAATTGACCGGAGATGACAGCGGCAAGATAACATTTAATAATCTCGTTCAAAATGCCGACGTGTCACTTGATACAACTACTCTTAACATAGGTGTAACCGACACTACATCTAATACTTCCAACGTTTTTGCAAATTCCACACTGACTGCAAACTCTGGCAATATAACCACTGCAGATGGCAGTTATACAAATTATAATATAGAAAAACTGACTTCTTCTGATGATGTAAGATACAGTATTGACTTGAGTCTGTCACCGGAAGAACAAAAGGCAGACACGTTTACTGTCGGTGCAGGCTCATCCGGAACTATCTATCTTTCTTCTTTTAATGTTGAAAACACCTCCGGCGACAATGAAAAATATATTCTTCAAATCATTAAAGCAGAGGATGATTCTGTACAATTAGACTATGATAATTCAAAAGTTCTTCAATGGGCAGAAGCTGTTATGACCAGCGATATGATTCTTGCTAAAGACTTTGGACTTTATACAACGGATACAACTAATGATTCTTTGATAATAAGAGGGCTACAGGATTCACTTGCAGAATGGGCTGAACTGATACAACAGAAGATAAATTTTTCACCTATGTTAACAATTCGGATTATACTCTTTCCAGAGATGTAACCGCTTTAAAAGGTAATAATATAACTATTACCGGAGCCGGTAATACTATTAATGTTAACAATAAAACTTTCCTTGACTTAATTTCAGATAATCAAAATGTTTCAATATCCGATGTAACAATCAAAAACTCAAATGATATTGTAAATAACGGCACTCTTTCTATTGGCTCTGTAAATGTCAAAGATGCTAATATTGAAAATAATAATATATTTAATATTTCAGGTGAAAGCAAACTTTCAGGAGATTTGATAAACAACTCAAATGTTAATATATCTGACGGAGAAATTACTTTTGATAATAAAATAACCGGCGATGGCAACATTACCGTATCAGATAGTACAGTCAATTTAAACAACGCTGTATCAAAACAAAAATTTACCGTAAACAACTCTGATATTAATCTTGTATATGCTAATTCATTTACAAATAATTCGCTTTATATGAATTCGGGTAATTTTAACGTTGCTAATTTAGGTATGTCTTACCTGAATTTTGACACTCTGTCATTTGCGGGCGGGAATATTAACATAAACAGTGTTGATGTTGATCTTGCAAATGAAACAATGGGCAGAATAACAGCTGAATCTTATGAGAATATTCTGGGCACCATAAATGTTAACAAACTTAACCTGATATCTTCAACAGATAAAAATTCAACAGATATTTTGTTTGTCGACAAAGAACTTGCAGATTCTGTAAATTATAACGGAGAACAACAAATCGCATATTCACCTATTTATAAATATAATGTAACTTACAATGCGAAAGATAATGGCGGATTTTTCAATTTTAATCGAGTAGCTTCCGGTGGTGTGGATTCATTTAACCCATCAGTTTTAGCGGCTCCGGTGGCCACACAGGTTGGCGGTTATTTAACACAAGCCGAAACACTTCAACAAGGTTTCTACCACATGGACAGATTTACCAAATACTCACACAACCAATGACTTGCGGCTGAAAAATATAACCTTTACGCATTAAAAAATGGAGCGGTTTCTTATGGACACAACTCTTTACCTGAAACGGATAAAGGTATATGGGTAAACCCATATACATCCTTTGAAACTGTTAATCTCAAAGGCGGAATCGGTGTTTCAAATGTAACGTATGGAACTTTAGTCGGTGGGGATACTGATTTATATGATTTAGGACATGGTTACAGGGGCGTTATTTCAACATTTATAGGCTACAACGGGTCTCATCAATCATATAACGGAAATAGTATTTATCAGAATGGCGGCACTCTCGGTGTTACAGGAACTTTATATAAAAATAATTTCTTTACCGGTATAACTGCATCAACAGGAGCAAGTACAGGTAGTGCCGATACCATGTATGGTACGGATAATTTTACTATGCTGACTGCAGGTATTGCGTCCAAAACGGGTTATAACTGGGAGCTTGCTCAAGGTAAATTTATCATTCAGCCATCTTTGTATTTAGGTTATGTATTCGTAAATACATTTGATTATACTAATTCTGCCGGTGTTCGAATAGATTCAGATCCGTTGCATGCATTACAAATAATGCCCGGTGTAACATTTATATGTAACCTGAAAAATGGCTGGCAGCCTTATGCTTCCGTAAATATGGTATGGAATGCAATGGACAACACTCATTTTAATTCAAATGGAGCAGCTCTTCCACAATTATCTGTAAAACCTTATGTACAATATGGAGTTGGGCTACAAAAAAGATGCGGTGAAAATTTCACAGGATTTTTACAGGCAATGATCAGGAATGGCGGACGTAATGGGATTGCTTTAAGTGCCGGATTTAGATGGGCTATCGGAAAGAAAAACGAACATAACAAAAAAGCTAAAACACGATTCCAAGACTAATCTTGTCCTGAATTTTCACAAAAAAAATTGCTTTTTGTAAAATTTTGCTTTTGCCATTTTAATCATTTGTTCTTCACAAGCTTTTTTATCAGCAAAATGCTTATAATAAGGTATTGAAAGCATAATTAATCCGGCACCATGCGGCAAATCTTGATAATACCCGTTTAATGCATGTTCCATTGTATGTTTTGAAGTGCAAAGCATATAAAATCCGGCGAGTGTGTTGGCTAGTGCCATATAGTAACGAGCATCTTTGTTTGAACCGCCTTTGACCGCTATAGGCAAATATTTTGCAGCAAGTTCAACAGCTTTTATAGCGAACATTTCACAAAATGGAGTGGAGTATTTTTGGTATTTATCATGCTTTCAGAGGCATGGAAAAAAGATAAGGGATGATTTACCGTACTAATCATGGTGTTTGGGCCTATCATACAATAATCTCCGATATAAACAGGTGCAATATCAAGTATCGTAACGTAACATTGTAATTTGTTAAAAAGTCCTCTCCTACATGGATATTCTTACCGCAGTCGCAATTAAAATTCGGTTGTATATAGACGTGCTTTTTTGTTGAACCAAATAAATCTTTTATAGCTTTTTCCTGTGCTTCAAAATCAGATGGGGCTATAGCATTGAAATTTCTGCACTTCAAAAGTGCTCTCTCTTTTCTCTTTGCTATTTCTTCATCAAAAAAACAATATTCTAATCCGGCTTCCAGCTTTTCTATCTCTTTCATAAATTATCCTTTCAAAATATTTAATTTATTAAGGGCATTTTCAGCTGCTTCTACAGCATAGTTAACCTTATCTTGACAACGCCAGGGAACGGGCTTTTCTCCTTTTAAAATTTCCAAGCAGGTAAGTCCGTCGCATTTTTCTTATTTACTCCGCAACTTGCGGGAATTTATCCGGATCAAGATATTTAACAACTCTTGCAGGACAGCCGGCAACTATGGCATTATCCGGAACATCCTTTGTAACAACAGCACCGGCACCGACAATGGCATTTTCGCCTATAGTCACTCCAGGGAGAATCGTTACGTTTACTCCTATCCATACATTTCTTTTTATATGAACAGGTTTGCAGGTTATGATATTTCTTTCGTAAAAATCATGGTTGTTTGTCGCAATAGTACAGTTTAATGAAATCATAGTGTCATCTTCAATCGTTAAACCGCCTGATGACATGCACTGAAAACCGTTCATAATGACTACATTTTTCCCGATTTTCACCTTGTCTGCCAGAAGTGTAAATACCGGCGGATGAATTACCGTTCCTTCTCCAAGCGTATTATTAAAAAGTTCATCTATAAGCCTTTTGCACTCGGGACTTGTCGGCATTGTGTGATTAATTTTAAAACATAATTCGGAACTTCGTTTTGCTTCCGCAATCATTTCAGGTTTCTGATTTCTTACGTCAATTCTAACTTCTTCCATTTTTTTATCCTCACTTAATAACTTCTTCTTTTTGGTTTTTCAGATTATAATTTATCCTGTATATTCTGTTTGTATCAGTTGCCGTAACATAGAGTTCATCTTTGGATAATACAATGTCATTTAAAATTTTGTCATCAGCGGCAAACAAGATTTTTTGAGGAGTTTCGTTTAAATTTTTTAAATTATAAACCCATAATTTATCTCTGTCGCAAACAAATAATTTTTTGTGATAAACAGTCATTGCAGTCGGGGCTTTTAAATTACCTTTTGCAGGTATAAATTCGCTTAACTTTCCATTTTTATAATATAAAATATATCCTTTAAGCTCTCCCTCTTTAGGGTGTAGTGAGTCCGAACCGAAATTTGAAATTAAAATACCGCCTTTGTATGGCAGCAAACTTTCGTTATAACGAATTTGGGTATTTGCAAATGCCGGCATTGATATTAACAGTAGCAATAAAAGTATGTACTTAAATCTTTTAACAAACATGGAATTCTCCTTTGTAAAAAATCATACCACAAAAATTAATTTATGACTATAAGTCATTGACTTTTAGTCATAATTATGTTAATATTATTTTATACACAAACAGGAGTAAGATATGAACAAAAGACAGACATCCGCTCAGGAAACAAGACGTAAACTTGTAACGGCAGGCTTGGAACTTCTTAAAGAAAAAGGATTTGATGCAATTAATGTTGAAGATATTACAAAAAAAGCAGGAGTCGCTAAAGGAACTTTTTATATTTATTTTAAACGAAAAGAAGATATTGTTCTTGATATAAGCAGAGTTCCGTTTGGTGAAATTGCAGAAGAACTGCAAAAAATGGAGGGCTTGACAATAACTGAAAAGTTGCCGCATTATTTTCACCGTTTTATGGAATGTGTTGAATCCTGCGGAATAAATGTTTGCCGCCAATGGACAAGAGATGTATTAGATCCTAATAATGCTCCTAATACCAAAGATGGGCAGAAATGGAAATACGATTTTGAAATGCTCAAAGGTATCTTAGAAGATGCTGTTTCTAAAGGTGAATTAAAAAAAGATACTCCTGTTGAACTTCTGACACATATTATAATCTCTGAACTTTACGGAATGATGACCTGCTGGTGTATGTCAGACGGAAAGTTTGAACCGCTTGATTGGACTGACAGATTTTGTAATATGCAGATTGATGCAATTTTTAAGCAATATATAAGGAGATAAATTATGCAGACAGTAAAATTAAACAACGGCATTGAAATGCCGATTTTAGGTTTTGGTGTATATCAGGTGCCTGACCACAACGAATGCGAAAGAGTTGTGTCAGAAGCATTGGACGTAGGTTACAGATTAATAGATACTGCACAGGCTTATAACAATGAAGAAGCCGTAGGCTCCGCCATTAAAAAGAGCGGTTTTGACAGAAAAGATATTTTTCTTGTGACAAAAATCTGGATTTCAAATGCAGGTGAAGAAAAAGCGTATAAATCAATTGATGAATCTTTAAGAAAATTGCAGACAGATTATGTTGATTTGCTTTTAATCCATCAGCCTATCGGAGATTATTACGGAACATACAGAGCAATGGGAAAGGCTTACAAAGAAGGCAAAACCCGTGCAATCGGTATAAGTAATTTTTATCCGGACAGATTTGTTGACCTTTCTAATTTTGTAGAAATCCAGCCTGCAATCAATCAGGTTGAAACTCACGTATTCCAACAGCAAAAACTCGCAAGAGAGATTATGAAAAAATATAATACGCAGATTATGTCCTGGGGACCTTTTGCAGAAGGAAGAAACAATTACTTCCAAAATGAAATCCTAAAAGAAATCGGTGCAAAATACGGAAAATCCGTTGCTCAGGTTGCTTTGAGATTTTTGACCCAGGAAGGTGTGATAGTTATTCCAAAATCAACCCACAGAAACAGAATGGAAGAAAATATCAACATCTTTGATTTTGAACTTTCTTCTGAAGACTTGGATAAAATTAGAGCTTTAGATACAGGAAAGAGTCTGTTTTTTTCTCACTACGATCCTGAAACTGTGGAATTTTTGGCAAGTTTGGGGAAATAAATTATGAAAGCATATATTTTAGAAGAAAAAGGCAAAGCGGGATTTAAAGACATCCCGCTTCCTGAAAAAAAACTTATGATGCATTGGTCAGAACAACTGCCGTTGCAACCTGCACAACAGATATTCATCTTATAAAAACTGCGGCCTGGGAAAATGCAATAGGTAAAGTTATCGGACATGAATCTGTCGGGGTTGTAGAAAAGGTCGGTTCAGAGGTTAAAGACTTTAAACCCGGTGACAGAGTTGTAATTCCGAGTGCCGGAACTGATTGGCATACTCCTATGGCACAAAGGGGAGAAGCAAAATATTATCAGCATAACAATCCGTATTTTTCAGATGACCCGATGGTGCAGGGAAATTTCTCAGAATACGTAAGAGCGATTGATGCGGATATGAGATTGGCTCATATTCCTGATAATGTAACGGATATTCAGGCGATAATGGTTCCTGATATGGTTGCAACAGGATTTACCGGAATTGAGCGAATGAATGTTCAATTCGGCGATACTGTGTTGATTTTAGGTATAGGCCCAGTAGGGCTTATGGGAGTTGCGGCGGCTTCATTAAGAGGAGCAGCAAGGATTATTGCGGTTGGCTCCCGCCCAAACACAATCGAACTTGCAAAACAATACGGTGCAACTGATATTGTGGATTACAAAAAAGGTGATATCTTAACTCAGGTTATGGAGCTTACAAATAACAAGCCTGTTGATAGTGTATTGATTGCAAGCGGCGGAAATCCAGATGAAATTTATACAACTGCGATGAAATCAGTGAAATTTGGAGGCACTGTTGCCTGTGTTTCAATATTTTTTGATGATGAAAATGTTACCCTTCAGCTTGATGTCTGGTGTCAGGGCAGAAACAGGGATAAATCAGTGATAAAGCCCGTTATTGTAATTTAATATCATGATTTAATTCAAGTTCCTAAAGTTTAAAAGCCGGATTTTTAAATCCGGCTTTTGATTTATTTTCCGCTGTGTCCGCCAAAGACCAACAAGTCCATTTTATCCAGTCTGTCATCAATGTTTTTAATTTCATCTTCCGTCAAAATTATGTTTGCGGAATTTAAGTTTTCCTCTAATCTTTCAACCTTTCTGCTTCCGGGAATCGGAATAATATAAGGCTTTTTACACAGCATCCACGCAAGAGAAATTTGTGCAGGAGTTGCATTCTTTTCTTTTACAAGATTGTTTAAAATCTCCAGCAATTCGTCTGCTTTTTCAAAACCTTCTTTTGTAAATTGGGGCATACTGCTTCTGTAATCAGCTTTTGATGTGAATTTTGTTTCAGAATTATACTTTCCTGAAAGCAGACCGTTTGCAATAGGTGAAAATGCCACAAATGCTATTCCTAATTCTTCCAAGACAGGGAATAACGTTTCGTGCCAGCGTGCCATCATTGAATATCTGTTCTGGATTGCTGTCACAGGACAAACTGCATGGGCTTTTCTTAAATAAGTTTCGTCAACTTCCGAAATTCCCCAGTACCTGATTTTACCTTCCTGAATAAGTTCTTTCATTGTCTGTGCGACAATTTCGGGGTCAACTTTCGGGTCGATTCTATGCTGATAATATAAATCAATATAATCAACTCCAAGACGCTTCAGACTGCCCTCTACAGATTTTTTAATTCTTGCAGGTGAGCTGTCCACACTTAGCGACTTATCAGGATTGTGGCTGACACCGAATTTCGTTGCAATTATAACTTTATCTCTGACAGATTTTAGAGCTTCGCCGACAAGTTCTTCATTATACGAAACTGTGCCGTCTGTATTTAGCCCTGCATAACATTCTGCCGTATCAAAGAAATTGTATCCCATATCAAAAGCAGATTTTATGGTTTTTATGGCTTCCGATTTTTCTGTTGCTTCTCCGTATGCGTGGCTGAATCCCATGCACCCTAAACCGAGCGGAGAAACTTTGTCATTTCCGAGTTTTCTGTATTTCATATTGACCTCCTTTATATTCTATTTGCAAGAACATAATATCACAAAACCTAAAATATGACTATAAGTCATTGACTAAAAGTCATAAATCTGGTATAGAAAACTGAGAACATGTCCGTCTGCTATCAAGACATCTCCAACTTTTATTTTACTTATATCTCTTTCAATATACGGTTCAACATTATCGTGGTAGGCTTTCATACCCTCACGTCTTAACACCCACTCTGCATAATGGTTTCTTCTAAAATGTTCCGCAAAGCGTTTGAAAGTTATATTACTCGGCAGAGCATCTTCATCATATCCTTTTTTAATCAATACTTGTTTTGCAAGCCTGATTGCCG
>CALUYO010000017.1 GCA_944325005.1 Candidatus Gastranaerophilales bacterium
ACTCCTAAATAATAAACACTAAAAGAGACCATTAGGATGCAGAAAACGACCCACTCAGTAATGAGTGGTTTTTTTTATAGTTATACTACAGGTTTTATAACAACCAAATTCCTTGTATGGTTTTCTTCCATAGGCAGATCATATTTGATTATATCAACTACTTTTGCATTATATTTTTTTAGTATTTTTTGAGCTTCTTTAATTTCATCTTCTGTACGCAAAGATTTATAAGCAATAAAATATCCATCTTTATTCAAAAGAGGCATAGCGTATTCTGTAATAACTTTTAGTGGTGCAACTGCGCGTGAAGTTATAATATCAAATTTTTCTTTTATATTTTCTGCCCTTTCACAAATAGGATAAAGATTTTTTATGTTAAGTTCAGATTTTATATTTTCTATTGCATTAATTTTTTTTCTGATGCTGTCCAGAGCATACACATTAATATCCGGATATGCTATTGCAACGGGTAATGCCGGAAAACCCCCGCCGGTTCCGATATCGAGGAGAGTTTTATATTTTGAGGAATATTTTTCAAAGAATTTTTCAATAGAAAGGCTGTCAAAAATATGTTTTTCCCACAAAAATTTTTCATCATTTTTAGATATCAAGTTAAGTTTTGCGTTTTGATTTAAGAATACTTTTATATAATTATTAAAAAATTCTCTGTTCTTCATTATATTCCTAGTTTCTGTATGTCATTAATACGTCTGTCAATTTTAAGTATATTATCAGGTGTAAAATTATTTACTGCAAGTTTTCTGGCACTTTGATAATGTGACAGAGCAGTCCTGTAATCTTTTTTATTATAATAATAATCCCCGAGCGCAATATCTGATGATGCAATATAGAATGTTTCATTTAATTCAACTGCACATGCTTTTGCTTTTTTTAGATATTCAAGGCTTTTTTCCGGTGACTTAAATGAAATGATTTCCGCAAGTTTCATTGATGATACATATATGCCGTTGTAATTAGTTGATAATTCATCAAGTCTCAGGCTTTCCTGGAGGTATTTAACGGCTAAATCCGATTTATCGTTTTCATCATAAATTGATGCAAGATTTGTAAGTGATGAGGATAAATAGGCATTAATTTTTGGCTCTTGAGAGGTTTCTACACATTTTTTATAGTATTTTACGGCGTTTTCAATATCGCCTTCTTCGTCACAGTTTAATGCATATTTAAAATACAGTTCGCATAGAACGCTTTTTTCAATTCCTGCAACAGATGCCGGAAGTACGTCCTTAACACTTGCACCGGTTATACTTGCAAGGAGAAGTTTTGATTTTATAGTTAAATTTATTGAAATATTTTCTTCGAGTATTTCCTTAAGAATTTTTTCTGCACAATCACGTTTAAAAGTAATGTAGTAAATATTTGCAATTTCATATTTGCATTCGTTAATTTTTTCGGTATCCCCCGTTGATACGTAAAATTCAACGGCAAGTTCATAATATTTCAATGCATTAAACCAGTCTGACAACCTGTTGAAATTTATGGCAAGTTTAGTGTAAAGAACGGGTAAAAATGTATAGTAATCGTCATCAGTATTCATGGTTAAGGCTTTTTGGTAAATCATAATTACTTTTTTGTAGTTAAATTTTTGTTCTTCCTGCTTGGCGAGATTAATTAAATTAACAAGAGATAAATTTTTTATTTCTTCAAGCGTTTTATTTTTCTGATCGGATATATCTACAAATTTATTTATAGAATTTGCAATTTTATTCATTATTTCTATTTCATCTTCTTCAGAATCGAATACAAATGATATTTTTTTTATTTTTTCATCTTTTTCCTTTATTGTTTTCGGGATTTGTTCGGGAATTTTTTGTTCAATAACTTGTGCTTCCGGGATTGCTTTTTGCAGTAATACAGGTTTTCTGGGGATGAAAAGCCCGTGGTATTCAATCTCTTTACGCATTGTTTGCCGTGAAATAAGTAAATCTCTTTCAAGCGGTTTTAATGGCAGCTGGGTATTGTAAAGTTCTACACAATTCTTATGAATTTTTACTGCAATATTTTCGGCAATAGAGTTTTCTGCTATCACTTTATAATAGTCCTGAAGATAAATCATAGAACCTTCTCTTGTAAGAACTAAATTATCCGTAAAATATGCGATTTTATCCGCGTCATAAAGGTTCAACGTCTTTAAAAGCTTTACGCTTACGGGGTGCCGCATAATTGTCAGGAATCTTATAAGGTGCCCGCTTACAGGATCAACAAGCGACAAAGCTTCTCGTAAAATAAAGTCATTAAATGAAAGAAAGCTTTTTGTAAACCCCGATAGAAATTCTGTAAGGCTTAACCTTCTGATTTGCATTATTTTTATTGAAAGTGTTGTATAGAAAAAGTATCCTCTTGAGTATTTATATAATTCATCTGACAACGGTCCTATCTGTTTAATATCTTCCGATTTGAGATATTTTTCAAAAATTCCTTTGTCAAGAGCTGTTACAGCTGTTTTTTCGTAATCAATCTCAAAGTCTGCGTAGTCAAATTTTCTGGAAATAAGAATTATTTTAATCTTTCCTGTTTTTACAATATGTGAAAAGAAATTTAAAATTTCCTGCTTATTATCTTTTAGTATTTGTTCAAAAGAATTGATTATGATTACTATTGGCTTGCTGATAGACTCGAAATAAGCATTAATTTTCTGTGTAAAATTTTCTGTTCTTGCCTTTGGCATCTGTATTACATTCTGAGCGGTAAGTCTTTTAAACGTTTCAAAGAATTCCAGCAGAATGTCATCAAGAATAGTTGTCTCAAAACAATTGTATCTTAATGTAATAACGTTATCTTTTAAAAAAGATAGAGCCTGATTTACAACATAAATTTTTCCTGTTCCCATAAACCCGTTTAACAGGAATAACTTCTTATCAGAATCAAAAAAATTTATAATTTTTTCAATCTGATTAATATTATTTTCAATAAGAAACGGATTAATTCCAATATCTTGCTTTAATATCGTTTTTTTGTCGGCAGCTTCTGCTATAAATTCCATAAAGCTATATTAATAGATTTTTTAAAATTTTGCAAATCAAATATTTTTATAGTACAATCTTATTACAGTAGTAAACCAAGGGGAAACGGATGGAATTTTTCAGAAAACACCAGAAGGCAATAGTTGCAGTAATTGCAGTAACTTTTATTGCTTGGACTGTCGGATTAATGCTACTGCCTCTTATGGTTAAATAGATATGGGTATTAGGAAATTTATAAAAAATATATTTATAGTATTTATTGCTCTGCTTATAGGAAATATAAGCCTGTTTGCAAACGCTGATCAGCTTAAAACAATTAAGCAGAAACAAAAAGTTACCCATGAAAAAATTAAACGGCTTAAAGTTCTTGAGCACCTTGAAAAAAATAAGCTTTATAAAAACCAGCAGAAACTTGAACAGGCATCAAATACTTTACAGCAGTCAAGAAATGAATATTATACTCTGGAAGCTCAGTTGATCCGGATGGAAAAAGAGCTTGCGGCTTCCGTTGCCGAGTATAATAAAGCCAATGTTGATATGCGAAAACGTATCAGACAGGTTTATAAAAATCAGAGAACAGGAATGTTTGAATTAATTCTGACTGCTAAAGATTTGAATTCCCTACTGGATGTCCTATATTTTGAAAAAATTGTTCTAAAGAAAGATTATGCCAAAATTGTATCAGTAAGAGCAAAATCTCAAAAAATTGCAATGATGAAAAAAGGTATTGAAGCTAAGAAAATTGCTCTTGCACAGTCTATTCAAGAGATCAATTCGCAGAAGAAAGACATTAAGTATGCTATTGCTCAAAACCAGAGTATGATTAATAAATATAAAACTGACCGTAGAACTTACGAAAAGGCTGAAAGAGAGCTTGCACGTCAGTCTGCAAATATTCAAAGTATGATAGCACGCAATCGTGGCGGTTCAACAGTTAAAATTACATCATCAGGTTTTATTAAACCTATTGGCGGAAGAATTACGTCACCTTTCGGCTGGAGGACACACCCTATTTTTAATAGCAGAACTTTCCATTCCGGAGTTGATATTGCAGGTCCTAACAGAGGCAGTATAAAAGCTTCTAATTCAGGAAAGGTAATTTATTCCGGATGGTATGGAGGATATGGTAAAGTTGTTATTCTTGATCATGGGGTTGTTAACGGAAAGCCAACAACTACGCTATATGCTCATATGTCATCAATCAGGGTAGGTCAGGGGCAGTTTGTTAATAAGGGAGATGTTGTAGGATATGAAGGAACTACGGGCTATAGCACCGGCCCCCATGTCCATTTCGAAGTTCGTATTAACGGTAAACCAAATAATCCGTTGAATTATATTTAACCTAAAAGGCAGGGAATTTGAAGAAAAATTTATTGATTACAGCATTAATATTGGCAGTTTCATCTCAGGCAGTATTGTCTGCAGAGCTTATCAAATCTCCTGAGGATTTGGAAGACATTTTTACCGACAGTTTTTATGAATCCCCTCTTTCCGCTCCTATGCCTAAAGTTGAGGTTACTGAGGGCAGCGTTACCAAGCCGGTAAGAGGTATGCCGGTATTTAAAAAAGTTCGTATTAAAATAACTAATCATCTACGTGAAAAAGAATATAAAAAGACTTTGGAGCTTCTTGAAAAAGAAGAGCAGGAACGTGAAAAGCAGGAAAAATTAGAGCAGGATGAGTTAAATAAAGAACTTAACATTAACTTTAAAAAGACTGATGAAGAACCCCAAAATGTAGAAAAAGAAAATTCAAATGAAGTTAATAATGTTGAACGGCAGGAAAAAACGCTTGAACTTGAAGGCGGCGTAAAACAGCATGTTACATCTAATGATGTTGTTCTTGATGCCGATAATATTGATTATGACGATAAGACACTTGATATAATTGCTACAGGATCTCCAGTTTTAATATTTCCCCCGCAGAATGTAACTATTAAAGCTGACAAGATGGTATATAATAATGCATCAAATATTTTGAAGGCGTATGGTAAAGTTGAAGTTATCAGAGATGGTAAAAGTATTTTTGGCGACTATATGCAGATTAACATGAATGAAGAAAATGCATTCATGGATAATATGAATACAAAGGCTTCTATGCTTACCGTAAAAGCGAGAAAGTCCGAAATGAAAGATGATAAAATCATAATGTATGACGGTAAGTTATCCTCTGAAGAATCCTACATTTTGGATTTTCATACCAAAATGATCGGCGGGAATAATTTTAATAGAATGATTATTGACGATGAAGAAAGATCTTCAATAACTGATGAACTGGGTGATACAGCTATTAATATTAAAGCTAAAGATATTATTCTTAATGCAAAAAGGGATCATGACGTAATAACGTTGAAAAAAGCTCAAATAAGTTATGGGGATACAACTTTGTTTACTATTCCTTCAATAACTGCGCATACAAATAAAAAACGGGAATTCTTCGACGCCAATTATCCGGAATTTGGTTCTCGCGGACGATTAGGAATGTTTTTAGGACCGGGTTTTGTATTTGACACCCCGCTTCAGGGCGGTTCTACTTTAAAAGTAATGCCGATTTTAAATAATAAAAGCGGACTTGGTTTTGGTGGGATGT
Source organism: Candidatus Gastranaerophilales bacterium (assembly GCA_944325005.1). Lineage (GTDB taxonomy): Bacteria > Cyanobacteriota > Vampirovibrionia > Gastranaerophilales > Gastranaerophilaceae > Stercorousia. The sequence continues at coordinate 5,574 of CALUYO010000017.1, forward strand.
TGAAATATCGTAGTGCTACTAACTATACTGATTTCGCTTATGGGTCTGCTGCAGATGTTTTTATCTTGAAAGGTAAACAATACTTTGATGATAAATTATATATGCAGTACGGTGCGAATTCATATATGGATGAATGGTTCTTCGGTCCGCGAATGCCTAAGTATACTGCTGAATTAATTTATCATGACAGGGGAGTAATCCCTTCTACAATAGGCAAGGGGCTAAACTTAAATTTTAGACATCGTTTTGGGTTTGGTTATATGCAGAATAATGATGTTAACAGGCATGGTGAAAATATTCCGGCCGCGGATGTCGGTACTATAAGAACCAGATATATGGCCGAAGCATCTCAGACTTTATTTAATTATGTTGATAAAGAAAAGCTTACAGCATTAAATCTTGCTCTTGTAATGCAGGGTAGTGCTGCTTTATATGGAACCGGAGACACTCAATTTGTCGGAAGAATAGGCCCAAGAGTTCATACTCAGTATAAATACTGGATGCAGGATATAGGTTTCTTTGCATCAGCATATCAGGATGGAACACCTATGCAAATGTATGACATGTATCGTTATGGTCATGCTAATGTTTATATCAGAGAAGCTTTACGACTTAATAAATATCTTACGGTTGCCTGGTCAGGCTCACTTACGATGACCGGAGATTCTCCAAATGGCGAAATGTTTCAGGAGAATTCTTTTATAGTTGCGCTGGGACCTGATGATTTTAAAATAAATATCGGTTATGACTGGGTAAGACGCCAGACTTATTTTGCCTTTGTTGTTGCTATGGATACGAAGGGTTCCTCGGTCGAATTTGACCGTATGGAAATTAAACACCCTGACAGACTTGCAAAAAGTAATCAGGAAGAACCTGAATTAAAGGTTTATGATATTGAAAATTCTTCAGTCAATAGTAAGCAATCACAGAAAAAAATGATGTATGCTGAAGTCATAGATATTGAAGATCCTGATAAGGAACAAATTTAGATGAAAAAACTAAAGAAGCTGAAAGAAGAAATAATTGAATACGGCAGGCTTGCTGGGTTAAAAAATTTTACCCCCGGATATTCCGGAAATTTTTCAGCAAGGTATGGTGATAAAATCCTTATCACTTCTACAGGTTCTGCAAACGGCTATCTTTCGGAAGATGAACTGGTATTAATAGATTTTGATGGAAATCTTGTTGAAGATAGTAAAAAACCATCTTCCGAAAAAATGCTCCATGTTGAATTTTATAAACAGCGTTCTGATGTAAATTATATAATTCATGTGCATTCACCCTATCTGAGCTCTTTTGCCTGCTGTCATATTCCGCTTGATGAGCCTATAATGGCTGAGAATGTATTTTATTTCGGACAAATTCCGCTTGCAGAGTACGGATTGCCTTCTTCCACGGAACTTGTTGAAAAAACAGCAAAGTATTTTAAAGATTATGATGCTGTATTAATGGCTAATCATGGTTTTATTGTCGGTGATAAAACTATTAAAGATGCATTTTTGAAATTGGAACTTGCAGAATCTTATGCGCAGGTCGTATTTAATACAAAAATGTTGGGCGGTGCAGTTTTGTTTAACGACCGTCAGGTTGAAGAGATTAACTCTCTAAAAAAATAGTTGTGATATAATAGTTTGTAGTAAAAGAGGATTTATAAAAGTGTCAATAATGTTGGAAAATAAACAGGGATTAATAGCAGGAGACGGTATACTGCCTGTTGAGATGGCGCGTCATGCTAAAGAAAATGGCTTTGAAATCGTTTGTATTTCTTTAGCAAATGATAATCTGAAAGAATTAAAAAAATATTGTTCAAAGGTCTATTCCTGCCATCCGGGAGAAATGACAAAAATTGAAAAAATATTTTGTGATGAAGAAATTAAGCAGGTAACATTTTTAGGTAAAGTCCATAAACGTGTACTTCTACAGTTACACAAATTTGATAAACGTGCTATAGAAATATTAAAGTCTGTTCAAAGACTTAATGATGACGAAGTTATGCTTCTTATTGTTAAAGAATTTGAAAAACATAATATTACTGTTTTGGATCAGACTATTTTTATTAAAAATTTAATGATTCCTTCTGGAGTTCTTGGTAAATTAAAACCAACTGAAGCACAGATGGAAGATGTAAACTACGGTTTCTGGCTCGCAAAAGAAATGGGTAAAGTTGATGTCGGGCAGTCAGTTGTCATTAAGGATAAAATGATTATGGCCGTTGAAGCTATTGAGGGCACTGATATGTGTATTAAACGAGGTTCTAAATTTGCGAAAAAAGGTGCCGTTGTCGTTAAGGTTTCAAAACCATTTCAGGATAAAAGATTTGATATTCCGGCTATCGGGTTGCGCACTCTGAAAACGATGAAAAAATACAAAGCAAATTTAATAGCTGTAGAAGCTAATGAGACTATTATCGTAGATCAGGAAAAAGTTATCAAATTTGCGGATGACAATAATATTGTAATTATGGCTGTTTAATATGAAAAAACTTTTTATTGTTACAGGTGAATATTCAGGGGATATACACGCTTCACATGTTGTAGAAGCTTTGCGTTCCATTAATCCTGATATCGAAATTGAAGGAATAGGCGGGGAAAATTTAAGACATGCCGGAGTAAAGTTGTTTTCTGATCAAAAGAAAATGGGTGCTGTTGGTCTGAGCCCTAAAATAATATTTGACCATTTTACTCTGGGAAAACGTGTTGTTGATTATCTGACAAAAGAATATAAACCGGATCTGGTGCTTTTAATTGATTATGGTGTTTTTAACCTTAATATTTCAAAGTTTTTGAAGCGTGCGGGAATAAAAGTTTTTTATTATATTCCACCTCAGGTCTGGGCCAGTCGTAAATGGCGTATAAACACAATAAAGAAAAATATTGACGAAGTACTTTGTATTTTTCCTTTTGAAAAGGAACTGTATGAAAGTTACGGAATTAAAACGCATTATTGCGGGCATCCTCTTGTCTCTCAACTTTCACAAAAAGCGTCAAGAGATGAATTTTTTGAAAAGCATGGGTTAGATAAGAATAAGAAGCTTGTTTCTATTTTTCCGGGTTCAAGAGTATTTGAATTAAAATATTTAATGAATGTTTTTATAAAAACAGCAGAAAATCTGCAGAAAAAACATCCGGATTTGCAGTTTTGTGTTTCTCATGCGCCTAATTTAGCCGATAATGTTTATAATAAATATTTGAAAAATTGCCCGTTTAAAGTTATAAAGGGAGAAAATCAGGCTTTATTAAGTGTCTCTGATGCCTTAATCCTTGCATCCGGAACCGTTGCACTAGAGGCATGTTTATATCAAACCCCTATGATTATAGCTTACAGAGGTCCATGGCTCTTTTATTTTATATATCTTCTTGTAAGATGTATTAAGCGTGTATCTCTTCCAAATATAATTGCAGACAAATATATTGTTCCTGAGATTTTGCAGGGTGACGTAAATGTTAATAAAATCGCCTATGAAATTGAGAAATTATTATTTAACAAGGACTATAGAGCAAAGAACATACAAGAACTCGGCGATGTGAAGGCTTTATTATCTGATAAGATATCTTCTCAGGAGGTTGCAAAAGTAATTGCAGAAGCTATTTAATAGTTAACAATTCTTTAAGAAAAAGGCAATATTTGCAGGCTTTATGCGTTAATAAATATAGATAGGTAGCGTATGATTAATCAAGTGTTGTCTCCAAATACAGTTCAATCAAGAGCGTTCAGTAATTTTACCCAGCCTAAAAACGGCTACTTTATAAACACGTCTTTTTACGAGGAAGAAAAGAAAAAAGAAAATCACAGACTTGGCAAAGCTATTGCAATATCTGCTCTTGTAGTTGGTTTTGGTACGCTTGCTGTATTGAGTGGCGGCTTGAACAAGGGAACAGCAAAGCTTTTAAATAAATGGAAGCTTAATTTAGAGCAAAGAATGGCAAAGAATAGCAGGTTCAAGAATTTTTACAGGTTTACAGCAGGAAAGATAGATTCATTTATTGCAAAGTGTGAAAGTGTCAATAATTTTACAACATTAAAAGATGTTGCCTTTCAGCGTTTAATGTGGGGTAAAGACGGAAGCAGGACTTTTACACGAAAGCTTCATGAATCTGTGACCGGTTTTTTTGATAAAATAAGCAGAAAAACAGTTAACTCTTCTTATGCAAGAACTTATGGCAAATTTTCCGAGTTGACGGAATATTTTGCATCAGTTAATGACAGAGTATTAAGACAGCATAAAAATGACCCTAAGTTTGTAAGAGTTATAAATTCCATAAACGACAGAATTTCAGCAGTTAACTTTAATCTTGATAAAGGTTTTGGTGTTAATGCCCGTAACGAGCGCTTACAGGAAATTAAAACGGCTTCAGACGGCTTATTTGAGTTTTTCTGGGATGCAAGCTTGCATGACATTAGAAACTTTAAGTCAAAAAATATGTGGCAATCATTTATTGCGGAAGATTATCTTATTCCGGCTAAACTGCGTCTTGGAAATAAAGCCGGCCGTCTGAGACAGGCTATTACTCATGATATCAATGATAATTATAAGGCAACAATTAAAGCTCTTGATAATATTCAAAAATTTGTGAACCCTTCTGATATGTCAACAAATGAAATCTTAAATACTTTAAGAAATAATTTGAATAAATATAAAAAACTTTCTGGTAATAAAGAAGTAATTGAAAGAGAGACTTTGAATAAAGAAATTATTCAAAATCTTAAAAAACTCGGAGATAATTTCAACGGAGAGGCTTCTAAATTTAATTACAGTCCGGATGCCGGAAAAGCTATATCTGCTTATATTGCAGAGGTAGAAGAGATAATCTCAAAGAGTTCGAAAGGAGAACTACAGGAAATATTAACTCTGTATAAGAATATTTTACCAAGATCTGAATATCTGAAACTTAAATCTAAAGTTCAGTCTGCCATAAAGTCATTAGACAAATCAATTGATATTGAAACAGTTCAATATTTTGATAAAGCAAGAGATTTAAAACTTGGTTCTGCTCCGACTGATGTTTTGTCAATTATCGGTGCTGTTGGCGCAGTTGGTTATTATTTAAATAAAGCGGAAACAAGAGATGATAAATACTCTGTCTCATTAAAATATGGAATTCCTGCAATCGGAGCAATTGCAACCTCGTTATACTGTACTGCAAGACTTGTCGCTGGCGGAAAAGCATTACTTTTTGGTCTGCTGTCCGGCTGGCTAATGAATAAAGCCGGAGTTATTGTAGATGATGCACGTAAAAAATACACACTTGATGTATCTTTTCACAACAGAGAGCTTCTTAAACCTCAACCGGATAAAGTATAACATTTATTTCCTTTTCTGTTAAAATCAAAGAAAAAGGATTTATAATTATGGTAAAAACTGATGATTCTATAAGATACAGACTTGAACAGAGAGAAATAGATACCTTAAGCGAATTTGCAACAAAAAGTCGTTTTTCAAAAGGTCGCAAGCAGCCGGAAGAACCTTGTTCCCTGAGGACTGATTTTCAGCGTGACAGGGATAGAATTCTTCACTCAAAAGCATTCAGACGTCTAAAACATAAAACGCAGGTATTTTTGTCTCCGTTTGATGATCATTTCAGAACCCGTTTAACCCATACTCTTGAAGTTTCACAGATAGGGCGTACAATTGCCAGAGCTCTTAATTTTAACGAAGATCTTGTGGAAGCGATAGCTCTGGGGCATGATCTTGGGCATACCCCTTTTGGTCATTGCGGAGAAGGTGTATTGAATGAACTTGTTAAAGGCGGATTTCATCACAATATTCAAAGTGTAAGAGTTGTTGAAGTTTTAGAGCATCTCAATTTATGTCAGGAAACAATTGACGGAATATTAACTCACACTTGGGGATATACTCCCAAAACTCCTGAAGCACAGATTGTTCAGCTTGCCGATAAGATTGCATATATAAATCATGATATTGAAGATTCTATTCGTGCGGGAATTATTGCAGAAAGCGATTTACCTAAAGATTGTATTAATTATTTTTCATCAATACAGAGCAAGCGTTTGAATAAAATGATTAATGAGATTGTCTCAAATTCATTGGGGAAACCTGATGTTGCAATGAGCGAAGAAGGTTGGCATTATACAACAAAGTTACGTCAGTGGATGTTTGAAAATGTTTATGAAGACTCTTCTCCAGCAAAACTTGAAGAAAAAAAGGCAAGAAATGTTATAAGAGAATTGTTTTTTCTGTATTGCGATATGCTTAAACCTGTTTGTGAAGAGGGTAAAATTGAAAGAATTGTGACAGATTATATTTCCGGAATGACAGATAGATATGCAGTTGAAAAATTTAAAGAAAACTTTATCCCTAAAGGATTACAGTGTGGTGCTAAAGAAGATTATCTTTTTAAACTCGCAAAAATTTATTAAATTGCTTCCGTCTATACAAACAGTTCAATATATGTTATAATAATATTGTGATACTGTGAGCAATATGAGGATATTTATGAGAAAGATTGATTTGTCTGCTTTTAAGCGTAAAATTATAACTTCTTATTATAATTTACTGCCTTCTTATACTTTAGCAGAAATTGTAATTGTAATGCTAATTATAGCAGTAGTAGTTGCTGTTTCTATTGGTATAAATAAAGCCAAGTTAGATAATATAGTATCTTATACGTATTATTCGGCTTATTCTTCTCTAAGGTCGATAACGTCTGAGATATTAGCAGAATTTGATTCTAAGTCAACGGACTACACTGATACGGCATTGAATTTTCACGGGTTAAAGTTTTTTGAAAATTTGAACATAATCACTTACCTGATTTCAAATTCTGTAAGTGCTGAAACTGCAAGGTTATATAAATGTCCGGATTATCAGGCATCAAGTGGGGCTTATTATTCTCCAGGCGAAAATTTTGCGGTAATGACGGGCAATAATGGTATTGTGGAGGGTAAACCTGATACATCAGGTTTACAATGTAGTTATAACGATGTTATTGATTATTTAAAAAATGATTATAATATGAATATATGTACCAGTAAACGTGCTGATGGTTATACAACCTATGGTAATTGTACCTGTGATTGTACTCAGCCACTTGGGATAGGTGGTACTGCAACTTGTAAAGTCGTTCAAACCGGTGTTTATACTTGTGGTTCCAGTTCTATAGCAAATGTACCAAGTTGTCAGGATAGTGGGTATAGTTTGCAAGGTAGTTATTGTGTTCATGAATATGAATGTCCCACTGATACTTATCCATATTATATAGAGCAAAATAATGGATGGTATACTTATAGTTGTCAGCAATATACGACATGTCCGGACGGGTCTAAAATTAAACAGGGTGAAACTTGTGCTGATACCTGTACTCCGCCTAGTGAATTGGAACAGAAGCGGCAATATTGTGCACATGGATATTCTAACTTTAATACTTCTCCGGACATCTGTGATTATATAGAAAAACCTGCAAGTTGGCCTCCAACATGTCAGGAAGGTTACGTATGGAATAATGATGAAACTGATTGTAAATGTGTACCTACTCCAAAAACTCTGCCTCGTAAAGGTGAAAATTTCTGTAAGTTATTTGAAGGCAAAGCTAATACTATGTCCGGTGTTCTCGATGATTTTTGTTCAGGAAGTGCTATAACTTCGAGTACCACAGACTTCAGCGATAAAACCCCAGATCTTGTTTTACGTAACGGGCTGCGTTTATATAACATGCATGTTAATGCAACCCAGATAGAAGATCTTATAGGAAATACTCAGGGTGGCAGCTATGATGGGGTTGATAATACTAATGTTTGGGGATATACTGTTTACGTTGATATCGATGGAGAAAAAGGGGATTCGCTATTATGGTCTGATGTTTATCCATTCTACATAACTCTTTCTGGGAAAGTAATTCCAGCATATGATACTTCCAATTTACAACAAAGCGGTGGCGACAGTGTTAAACATTTGCAGGTAAGTGTTGAACGTGAAACATATGATAGCGGAAAACGACGCATTGATTGGGTCACAAAAAGCGTAAGCTTTAAAGAAGGTGCTTGTCTTGCCGGTTACGTTGGTTCTGCAACACAATATTGTAAATCAGGAGATGTATATTCGCTGGCTCCAGAATGCAGTGATGTAGTAACATCCCCCTGTACTTTGAAAAAAATTCAACCGGTTAAATTTTTCTTTTAATTGTCAATTTTTATAAGGCGGCCCCGAGAAGCTTTCAAGGGGCCGCTAAATTTTTTCTTTACCAAATAAAATTATTAGTTTATAATTAGTTTATGGAAAGACATACTGTAAAACTTCTGGGTGTAGAAATCGATACTTTTTCATTTTCTGAAGCTCTTGAATATGCTTCTTTAACTTCCGGACAGGTTGTGACGATTAATCCGGAAATGCTTTCTTTTGCTTCAAAAAATCCGGATTTTGCAAAACTTATAAATACATCTGAACTTGTTATTCCCGATGGTATTGGAGTTGAAATAGGTCTGAAAATCATGGGACATAAAGTAAGAAGAATTGCAGGTATTGAATTCGCTCATAAAATGATCGAACAATGTGCAAAGACAAATCAGTCAGTTGCATTAATAGGGGCAAAACCTGAAATAGTTGAAAAAACTAAAGAAAATCTTCTGAGAGAATTTCCTGCTCTATATATTACTTATGTCCATGACGGATATTTTAAAGATGATGAACAAATCATTAATGAGATTAAAATAAGACAGCCACGCTTGGTCTTATGCGCGTTGGGATCTCCAAAACAGGAAGAATTTATTTTTAAAGTCAAACAACTGCTTCCCGAAACTCTTTTTATCGGAGTTGGCGGCAGCTTTGACGTATGGTCCGGGGTTGTTAAACGTGCACCGCTAATTTATCAAAAATTAGGACTTGAATGGCTATACAGAACTGTAAAAGAGCCTAAGCGCTTTAAAAGGATTTTTCCTGTCTTGCCATTATTTGTCTTAAAAGTTCTTAGAGAGAAATTTATACCAAAGGGAGTCTAGATTGATGTTAAGTGATAATGATGTTAGAAATTTAGAAAACTTGTGTAAAGAAAACAGAAAAAATATTTTAAAAATGGTCTATAATGCTCAATCTGGGCATATTGGCGGAGCAATGTCTGCAGTAGAGTTATTAACTGTTCTTTATCATAAGTGTATGAATGTATGTCCGAAATGGACAGATGATCCGAATTTTAATAACAGAGACAGATTTGTCTTGTCAAAGGGGCATGCATCATCTGTTTTATATTCCGTTTTATCGCAACTTGGTTATTTCCCTGAAGATGAACTAATGACCTTTAGAATATTTGGTTCAAGGCTGCAGGGACATCCAATGCCTGACTGCCCGGGAATTGAAGTAGCGACTGGCTCTCTTGGACAGGGATTATCTATTGCCTGTGGTATTGCCATGGGGTTAAGGCTTGATAAAAATCCGGCACATGTATTTTGTCTTATGGGAGACGGTGAATTACAGGAAGGAAGCGTTTGGGAAGCATTTATGCATTGTGCTCATGAAAAGCTTAATAATATTATTGCAATTATTGACAGAAACAGACTCCAAATTGATGGTTGTACGGAAGTTGTAAAATCTCTTGATAAACTTGATGAAAAGTTAAAAGCATTTAATTGGGATGTTATTAAAATTAACGGACACGATATTAAGGCTGTTTATGAAGCAATTGAAAAGGCCGAAAAAGCAGAAAAGCCGGTTGCAATTATAGCTGATACCGTTAAAGGCAAAGGTGTCAGTTTCATGGAAAATAATGCAGGATGGCATGGCAAGGCTCCGAATAAAGAAGAATTTGCACATGCTATGGCTGAATTGGAGTAGTTATGATTATCGATAAACTTGAAAATATCTCAAATTATGATGCTGTTTCAAAAAAGGTTATTGATTTTTTGATGTCTTTAACTCCTGAAATTGAAACGGGCAGATATGAAATAGATGAAACTTCATATGCAAATATTGATGTTTATGAAACAAAGCAGCCTGATAATTGCAAATTTGAAGCTCATAAAAAATATATTGATATTCAAATGCTTCTTTCGGGGGTTGAAGAACTTGACTATATGCCTGTTGAAAATTTAAAAGTTTCTCAAGACTACGATGAAAAAAGAGATATCATGTTTTTTGAAAGTTCAGCTGAACCTGCAGATACTGTAATTTTAGGGAATAATAAATTTGCCATAATTTATCCTCATGAAGCTCATAAACCACAGATTACTTTCGGGAATTCTCCGCAGAAGGTTAAAAAAGTTGTTGTGAAAATTCATCTCTAAACTGCTTATTGACATTTTTATTATTACTATGTTAGTATAATTAAACAAAGGAAAAGTAATTTTATGCCAAACTTAAATTTAAACACTCAATCTTGGTGGCACCTGTTTGATAAGACAGGTCTTTTAAGCTGGCAATAAGCTGATAATTTTAGGATTAAAATGACCTGTCTTTTAAGACGGGTCTTTTTTGTTATCAGATTATATAAAGGAAATTACTTATGAAAACCAATAACATTAATAATATATCATTTACCAACTCAGGAAATATCGGAATAGGATTAAAAGCGGCAAGTAAAATTATAAGTGTACAGGAAGGCGGTGCGGGGCTTTCTAATATAAGATTTATTCAGGACAGTGCAACCGGGCTTGTTCCAAAGGCTGTATTTGCAAGAAGTAAGGCAGATCTTGGGGAAAATACTTTTCTTGAACTCTCAGAATCTATACTTGTTTATTATTTTCCGGCACTTTTAGGGGAGGGAATTTTTAAAAAACTTTATTCGCAAAAACTTCCTGCTGAATTGAAAAAACAAATTTCTACTCCTGCTTCCTGTTTGCTGAAATCTGGTAATCCAGCAAGCAAAAAACTTATGCCTGTAAAAGCTGCTCTTGCTTTAAGTGCCTTTGCAATTCCGCTTGTAGAATACACTCTTAACTACTTTAAAAATTTAATGACTTTAAAAGTATTTAAGCAGGCTGATTTCGAAAATATTGCAAATTTAAATAAAAATAAATCAGAAAATAAAGAGCATGCTGAAAAAGTTGAAAAGAGTGCTAAAAAACATATTAAGCTTGCAGGAGGAATTTATGCCGGTTGTCTGGCCTTGAGTGCTCTGCTTTTGAGACGCGGCAAAAATTCTAAATTCCTGCAAAACTTATCTGAGATAATTCTTGCTCCGGGAACTAAATTGTTCAAAAATAATAAAAAGAAAGCAGACTTTTTGAATAAATATTTTAGTATTGATTTTGCAGATAATAACGGAAAACTGGCTTTGAGCAGAGGTCAGCTTACCTCATGCGTTCTTGTTGGCGGTGCGGGATATTTCGGGGCATCTAAAGATAGAGGAAAACAAAATTTTCTGGAAACATTATTCAGATATCCGCTTGTAGGTTTTTACATTATCTGTGGAAATGAGCTTCTAGAAAAAGGGTTTAGAAAACTCCTTTATAAAAACAGAAAATGCAAAGAACTTATTAATGAAAAGCTGGAAGTCCCGCAGTTAAAAGATTTAAGAAAGATTGCAGAAACTTATGGCGATAAAGCTGATACAATGTATAAAAAACTTTTAAAACAAAAAGTTTTGATTGCCGGTCTGCCTTTATTATTTGGAATAGGTGTTATGGGCTTTTTTGTCGCAGGTTCATCAAATTTATTTACGAAATTCAGATATAACAGAGAAGAAAAAATAAAAGAGCAAACTAAAAATAAATCTCTTTCACAAGCATAAGAATCCGGTTTATAAATTGTCTGTATGCTGCTCTGTCAGCTTCGCCGGAAAGAATAATATCTGCTTTTGATGCTGTCGGATGAATATGTGTTTTTGCTTTATTAGATGCGTTTTCATAAACTTCATCGGCAGAATCTCCAAGACCTCGTTCTTCTGCTCTTCTGTAAAATCTTTCTTTTTGTATGCCGTGAGAAACATCTACGTAAATTTTGAAATCGAATGCATCCGCAATTTTGTCTGTTAGAGTGAAAAGCCCTTCCGAAATAATAATTTTTGATGGATAAGCAGGCTTAACATTATCATGTCTTATTGCTGTCCCTGACATATCATATTCGGGTAAAAGTACGGTGTTTCCGAATAACAGTGCTTTAATATGTTTTTTCATTAATTCTAATTCAAGTGCTTCCGGAACATCGAGGTCGTAGTGTTTGGCAAATTCTGCAAAACTTCCGGCTTGTTTTACCATATCCGAGCGGTCATAATAATAGTCATCCGTGTTAATTCTTGTAATTGCATTTTTTATACAGTATTTTTCTGCAAAATCCTGAATTGTATTTATAATATCAAGTGCAATAGTAGACTTTCCGCTGGCTGTTTCTCCTGCAATTCCTACAGAGCAGGATCTTGTAATGCCGTTAGATAAAAATAATGCCATTTTATGAATGGCGGAATTTTTAACTTTACGAAATATTGAATTATCAGAGTTCATTTCGTTAAAGAAAATCTGGTTTAATCTTTTTTCAATATATAGAAAACGATTATTTATACAGTCAGAATGAAGAAAACTTTGGCTATTTTTAATTTCTGTGTAATTTTTAGTTATAGTATTTTGCAATGTATAAATCCTTATCTTATGCAATTAACACTCAAACAAAATTTTTTTTGCTGGCTGTTTTTTATATGTTATCAAAAATAAACAAAAAAAGAGCAAATTGTGTATAAATGTTAAATTTATAATTTTTGATAAACGTGTTTAATAATCCGCATAAAATGATTTTCTTTTAGAAACCTGTCTATAAAAGTGTTTTTAGTATCATGTTCGCCAATTATAAACAAGCTTCCTTTTTTCAGTTTATTAGCAGTTATTTTAACAAATCTTTCGACTGCGTCGTTTTCAAAGTAGCCTAAAACATTCCTGCACATCAATATTGTGTCTGAGTTGTCATTTAGATTTGCCAGTATATTAAACATATCGGCTCTTTCAAATTGAACTCTGTTGCGCAGTATATTTGAAGCCTTTAGAGTCTTTTGATTTTGTAATTTTATATCGTCTTTAATATTTAGTTTTTGGGTAGTATCTGTAAAATATTTTGTATAATCGTCAGAATTTATTTGGAGATTCATTCTGTCAGTAAGACATGTGTTTATATATCCGCTTCTTGCAGCGTTTACAATTTCTTCATCAATGTCATAAGCTTTTATCGGGAAGAATTTCTCTGCGTTTTTTTCAGGGTAATTTTCTAATAATGAGATAATCTTTGTATAAGCTTCTGAACCGTCTGACGATGCAAACTGTATAATATTAACTCTCTCTTTATTGCAGAAGTGCTGTTTTTCATATTTCGCAAGCCTTTCCCAATCAACATCATCCCGAAAAAGCCAGCTGTTTGTACCAAATTCTTCACCATTTTCAGATTTATAGTACCTTCCTGTTGTCCCGAATGAAATTTTGGCTATCTGTGGCTGTATATGTGTAATTGTATTTATTTTCATATAAATACAGAAAACTTAAAAGTAAGTTTTTTTGCTACATAAGAAAAAATAAAAAGACACCTGATGAGATGTCCTTTTATTTGCCGAAGGCCGGACTCGAACCGGCACGTGGTTGCCCACACAAGATTTTGAGTCTAGCACGTCTACCAATTTCATCACTTCGGCATAAATTAAATTGTCATATATTTATGATATCAGAAAAATTTCAAATTTCAAATAAAATTTTTAAAATTTTTCTAATAATCCTGTTTTTTTTAGGCGGATTAATTAAATAAAATTGTTTAATATTTAAAATACATATATAAATAGAGAAAAGAGGATTTATGAAACAATTTCTTATTTGTTTGTTTTTATTGCATATTTTCTGTGTCCCAGTGAATTCTGCTGTTATGGAAGGCGGTGTTTCAAAGACAGGTGTCGGCAATTCAAGCAGAATAGTTGATAATGCTACTAATATGCCCGTTGCGGGTGCAAAGGTAAGCTTGCCTAAAAATAATTATACAACATATTCTGATGCTCAGGGCGGTTTTAATCTCAATACAGAAATTAAGGATCCTACTATTATGTCAGTTGAAAAAGACGGCTACAGGCCTTTTTCACTTACTATTAATGAAAAAATGGCTTCAAAGCCTATTGTTGTCGGAATTGAAAAAAGTGATATTCAAGATGTAATTATTTCTTCTGAGATGTTTCATTTGGGGGATGATAATTTTTCTGCTTCTTCTGCAAATTCCGGTGAATTTAAAGGAAAGTCAATAGGCCCTTTTTTCTCAAAGTCATTTAAAATTGCTGGTAATGCTTTATCAAAAAAAAATTATCTGGTAATTGGTTCGATAATTGGTATTGATACGCTTATGGCAAAAAAAATGAGGCAAAATTCTATTGTTAACTCTTTTTCAAGCCCGCCTGAGGTTTATTTTAACGGTTCAAAGATTGCAGAAATACAATTGAATGGAGACGGGCAAAGAATAAAAATCCCTAATCATTTATTGCGCCCCGGACAACTGAATGAAGTTACTATTAAAACGGGACGAAATTTAAAACAAACTGCTTATATTGATTATGACGACATTGAGTTTATGAATTTGACAATTCAATCAGAATAATAAAAAACGACTTTCGGGTAAAAAGTCGTAAGATCAAGGAAACAAAATTTTATTTTAAATGCATAGAGATAAGATTTTAAAAACTCGTATGCATAGTATAATGTGTGCTGCAAAGATATATAAATTATTTTATTACCATGCTTCTTGACATCTTTGCATTTATTAGCCGAATGTTTTGAATGTAGATTCAGTGTTCTTTTCAATAACTTTTTGAACTGCATCCATTTCTGTTTGAATTGCATCCTGTTCAGTATCTAACTGTTTCAAGCGTAATTCAAGATTTTTATCTTCAGCCTGAACTATTTCAATTTTTGCATTAATATTCTGAATTGATTGATCATATTCATATTTATCATATTCGTACTGGTTCATTGCATCATCGTAAGCAGCCTGATCCGTTACGGTATTTGTTGTTACTGCATAAGTAACTTCTGAGTCTTCACCCGGATTAAGTGTGATATTGATGATACGACCTGTTGAATCTTGTTCTAAACGTGCTGTAACTCCTTTAATTTCTTCAGTTTCTTTGGCAGAGCCCACAGTATATGTAGGAATATTGCTCTGTGAAGCGCCGTTTTCATTATAAATTGCATTATCAAGAACATCTTTTTTTACGAAATACGGAGACCATGTTCCTGTAGATGTATTTTGAACATATCTTACCATCCATTCTGCATCGCCATATTTGCTGTTTAATTGTTCAATGTATTGGTCTTCTTCTGCTTCAAGGTTTTTAATTTGTTCAGCAGATAATGTTTTCAGATAGGGGTCTGTACCTGTATATTTTCCTTCAGCGTCAACCGGAATTGTATCCCCTAAGCCGCGTAGTTCTTGTCCGCCTACATAGTATGTATAGTTCGGAGTATCTTCTGTACCTGTATTAACTCTTGTATAGATAGAAGGTGCAGCTGAAACTACTGCAAAATCATTTGTCCAGCTTGTTGTGTAACTTATTAAATAAGTACCATCCGGTTGTGCTATAAGAGAGCTGATAGAATTGCTTAATGAGCCGTCAGTAAATGTATAAGTAGTTTTTGTGTAATCTGCAACTGACGGTGGCACCGGAACTGTCATACCAAGCAGCTGATTATAGTAGTTGGCTGATTGATTTCCCAGAGTAGTTCTTTGTTGGTTAATCTGTTGCCCTTCATATTCAGTATTTGATTTTCTGGCGGTAAGACCTAAAAATCTTGCCTGAGATGCTGCCATACCCATGACGTTTTCCCTTTCGCTTTGTTTCCTTGTGATTTTGTATACGGCATAACAAAAAGAAATCTTTAATTATTATAACAAAAAACTTAACAATTCTTAATAAAAATCATTCAAATGTACTACTAATGAATGGAAAAATCATTAATTTTACCTACTTTAGAAGCTTTTTTAATTTTTCTATTACGTATTCCATTGCACCCTGCTGTGAAGCAAAAACTGTTTTACAGTCATTGCAACTCTGGATGTAAAACTCTTTATCAGATAGGAGTTTGTGCATATAATCCGTTAATTCCTGCGGTGTTTTTACTACTTTCCCGGCTTTAGTACGCGATAAAATCCAGTAAATATCCCTGAAATTATGAATTGAAGGCCCTGAAATGACTGGCTTATTATAAACAACAGCTTCAAGAGGGTTATGACCGCCGGTTTTATTGAAGCTTCCTCCGATAAATGCAAAGTCGCATATTTGATACATTTTGCTCAGTTCTCCAAGAGTATCAAGTATAACTATTTCATTGTCCGCAAAAGTATTATTCTGGGACCTTAAACCATATGGAAGAGCTGTTTTTTCAGCTAATTCTTTAATGTTATTTACTCTTGTAAGGTGGCGCGGCGCCAGAAGTAATTTGATATCAGCAAATTCTTGCTTTAATTTTTTGAAAGCTGATAATATTATTTCATCTTCACCTTTATGCGTGCTTCCGGCAATTATTATTCTGCTCGTACCCTTTCCGATTTCAATATCCGCATCAATTCTTTTTACATCAAATTTAAGATTTTTCATAACATGCGTTTTTTCTGCCGGAGAGCCTATTTTTATGAATTTTTCTTTATCTTCTTCGCTTTGAGTCAAAACTTCCGTATAATTTTTGAAAAGTTCTTTAAAGAATCCCTTCAGCATACGGTAGCTTTTAAAAGTAGAATCTGATATTCTACCATTAATAACAAATAGCGGTATGTTTCTTTTTTTACAATAAGCAGAAAAAGTGGGCCATAATTCCGTTTCGGCAATTAACACAACAGACGGTCTTATTTTTTTCAAAAAAAGCGTTACGCACAAAGTTGCGTCAAACGGGAAATATGTAATAAAATCTGCAATATTATCATATTTTTTATGTGCTATTTCCTGCCCTGTCTTGGTGCCGGTGGTCACAACTATTTTATAATCAGGAAAAATTTCTTTTGTCTTTTTTATAAGATTTTCAAGAGCAATAACTTCTCCAACAGAAACTCCATGATACATTATTACTTTATCTCCAAGCTGCGGAGCGGTAAATCTTCCGAGTTTTTCCTTCCATCCCGGCAGAAATTTGCCGCGACATGCCCTTACAATGGCGTATACTGGTAATATTAAGAAAAATAGAATTGTTGATAATATTCGATAAATAAACATAATTTAGTTTGATTATATAATAAAAAAATAAGCTATACAAATTAAACTTTTATATTGACAATGCATGGCAAAAATTTTAAAATGCTGTATATGGCAATAGTATATTTAAGTTTAGGCTCAAATTTCGGTGATCGTATAGGGTATGTTCAGCAGGCTACAAGTTTACTTAGTGCCTCAGAAAATATTAACCTGATCAGGACATCTGCTTTTTATGAAACAGAACCGTGGGGGATGGATTCTGAAAATTGGTTTGTAAATGCTGTAGTTGAAATTAAAACCGGTCTGTCTCCTCAAAAACTGTTAGAAGAATGTCAGAGAATAGAAAATCAGCTCGGGCGCAAGAGAACTAATGAAACGGCCTACTCAGACAGAACAATTGATATTGATATTCTGTTTTATAACAAAGATATTATTAATGATGAAAATCTTGTAATTCCGCATAAATTTGTACATTTGAGAGCGTTTACCCTTGTTCCGCTTCTGGAGTTAATCCCGAATTTTGAGCATCCTGTTTTACACAAAACAATCTCAGAATTGCACAGTGATTTGGAAAATCCGGAAATGGTATTTTTGTATGGTACAAGAGTTGAAATCTAAAATTGCTGTTATAGGCGGAGGCCCCGCAGGGTGTATTTGTGCATATTTTTTGCAGAATAATTTTGAAGTAACCGTTTTTGATAAAAATGCTCCTTTAATGACTTTATTGCCAACCGGCGGGGGTAGATGTAATCTTTGCCATGCAGAATTTGATTTCAGAGAACTTGCTTCAAATTATCCGCGTGGCGAAAAATTTCTATATTCTGTATTTTCAAAATTCGGAACTGCTGAAACTCTTGAATTTTTTGAGAGTATAGGTATAAAAACCTATGTTCAGGATGATATGCGGGTTTTTCCTGTCTCGAACAGTTCTGCTGAGGTGAGAGATAAATTTCTTAATGCGTTGAATAATGTTAAATTTATTAGAGAAAAAGTTTTACGTATCAATGAATGTTTTGATATTGTAACTAATAGTGGCGAATATAAAGCAGATTATATTGTAATATCAACCGGCGGTCATTCTTCTTATGATTTTATAAAAAGGCTTGGACATAATATTATTGAGCCTAGACCTGCACTTACCGGTTTAAAGACGCTTGAGGACTTTTCTTTATTAAGCGGAGTTTCGGTTGGGGGTGTTTTATTCACGCATAAAGGTGTTTCCGGCCCTGAAATTTACAGAATATCATCCTTGAGGGCAAGAGATAAATTCCCTTATAAATTAACTTTTGATTTTACAGGTGATATTGATTTGCAGACGGAATTGAATGCCAATCCTCATAAAAGTATCCGTAATCTTCTTGGAAACCATGTGCCGAAATCATTAGCCGAATTTAGCCTAAAGTGTCTGAATATTAATCCGGATCAACAATGTCATTTAATTGATGGCAAAACTCGTGACAGAATTCTATATAAACTTCAAAAATTTGAAGTTACTGTTACCGGCACAGTTCCTGACGGAGAAGTTGTTACTGCTGGCGGAGTTGATTTAAACGAGATTAATCCTAAAACTATGGAATCAAAACTTGTCCCGAATATATATTTTTGCGGTGAAGTTATGAATATTGACGGTTTTTGCGGAGGATTTAACCTGCAAAATTGCTGGTCAACAGGTTTTGTTGCGGCTCAGGGTTTAAATCTTACCCTTGGCGGCTAATTCTTTTTTTAAATCTTCTTTAACCTGAAAAGCGTTGTTGTCTTTATCAAGTTTTCTGAATGCAATCATAATTGCAGGTGCAAGTATACCCAGAGCACCAATACATGCACCCATGTTTTTCAGGATTGATTTTCTTTTCAGCTTCTTGACATTATCTAAGAACGCGTCAAGAGACTTTTCTTTTACATCTGCTTTTTGAAATTCTTCAAATTTATTTTTGAGCTTATCCAGTTTTTCTGCAACGCCTTTAAAATCATCAAAATCAATAAAACTTCTGTAATCGACGTCATCAGCCTGTGTTGCTTCTTTTAGTACCGGTAGTACATCTGATTTTTTAGCCATTTTTACGACAAAATCATCCGGGTTGTTGTGAATGAAATCAAGTAATTCTTCATGAGACTTGAGTGCTAGAACTTTTCCGGTACTTTCTTTAAGTTTACCGTTTTTGAAAGCTTCTTTAAGTTCTTCACTTTCTATAACTCTTGCATCCAAATCAATTGATGCAGGTTTCTTTTTGTTCTTTTCAGCTGCGTTTTCAAGGAATTTCTGGATAGGTTTGCTCGCAAAATACATAAATAGCCATACAGAACCTTCTTTAATGGTATATCCAAGTAATTCCTGTTTGTTTCTTGATTCTGCAAGTCTTTCAGCGGTAATAGCTCCGTCAAGTATCATAAGGTTTTTGACCGGATTATACATAAAATCCTGTATGCTTCCGGTAAATGTCGTTTGTTTTTTCTGTAATTTAAAATTATTAAATGCAGAGGATGTCGGAGAGGTATAAGCAAATGTGTCTTTCTTTTGATTTTCTTTTGCCATTTCTGCTAGAATTTCTTTTTCAGCATCCTTTCTTGTCTTGTAGTGTCTGTATTTTGTCAACCCTGCATAAGACGCAATTGTAAGAGCTGTAGAAACAACAAATTTTGTCATGGCAAGATGTTTTGTATATTTAGGATTTTTGCTGGCGTTTTTTATGCTCTCTTTAATTGATGCATCGGCATATTCAATAGTTTTTTCTAAGATTTTGCCTCTCTTATTTGAAAGGTTTCTGACATCGAATTTCGGGTCAATTTTTAAAGCTTTGTACATTGTGTAATCCATAAGCTTTTTATAAACGGGAATCCCGAAAAGCCAGATGGCTTGGGTTCCAAACTCATCTAAAAATCTGTCTTTCCCCTCTAATTTATCCCCTGTAATATATGAACCTGCTGTTAAGCCTGCACTGTTTGCAACATCTTTAATTGCCATGGGTACAAGCGAATTATTATTTCCCAATATTGAATATATACTGCTAGCGCTAATTGCGGGTATCATTTTTTCCTTTCCTGACACTCTTTGGTGTCACTCAAAATCTAAAAACTACAAACCCCAAATTAAGTTCATTAATTTGACGATCGGGGCATTCGCCTTGATTGTTGAGTTTCGTCGGATATTATTTTTCATAATTTAACCTTTCACTTTTTTGATAAATACACTGAATATTTTTTCTTGCCTTATATTGGCATAATTTTAACGATTATTAACAAAAAAAGACCTTTCGGGGGGAAAGGTCAAGTAATAAAAAAATTTTTTATCGACAAATAGTAAACGTCTTATTTTTATAACAAGCCTTTCATAAGTCTTACAATTCGTCGTAATTGATAATTCATAATGATATTATACATCGCTAAAAAATATTTGTAAAGTGTTTGTTAACTTTGTTCAAAATTAACTATTATGCTCATATGAATAGTTTTTGAAGAATTTGTGCATCCCGATTAGTATATTTGTTTTACCACATTCAATTTATGATTCATCAGAAAATAAAGAATATGATTAAGTGGCTCTATTTAAAAAGACGCCTTATTGGCGTCTTTCTATTAAATGGTACCCCCAAGCGAATTCGAATCGCTGTCTACACCGTGAAAGGGTGTTGTCCTAGGCCTCTAGACGATGGGGGCTTATTTCTTTCGACAATTTCAATTTTACATGAAGCAAAATTAAATGTCAACTACTTTGTTTAATATTTTATAAAATCTTTCCAATATGTTTTTGTATTGTCATCTGGATTTACATCTATGTTTGCCCAATATGCACAACCCATACCATTGGAATTGCTAGTGCCAGTTTTTGAACATTCAGTGAAAGGTGAGCTTCCGTTAGCAGCATCATTGCCGGTTGAAGGGGCCCCTAACGGTATAACTTTTCCATTTTGAGTTGGTCTGAAAGCAAACATGTCCACACCTAATTGGTTTGGACGCTTATGATATCCGTTTACGTCAACTGTTATTATAGGGCATTTTTTTCTGCTTGGCTCTCCGTATTCAAAGTAAAATGTTCGTTTCCGCAAGTCTGCAACAGAGCCGTCATCAAAATACGAAGTATGGGCATTCCCGCCAGAGATCGTTTTTACATTGTCAATCCCAAGGTTACTAATATATTCTCCGTTGCCCTGGTAGTAAGTAATAAACTTTCTGGATAATTCTTTTGATGCAGCCATTACTTCCAACCCCGAATCTACAAGCATCCAGTCATATTCACACATGTTCATTTCTTCGTCATTGATAAAACTTAAATTTACATGCTGTAATTCACTGTAAGTCTTTTTTAATTCTGTTTTAAGAACTTCTTTTCTATGATTGGATATTAATGACGGCATTGTCAACGATGCGACAACTCCAATGATTCCAAAGGTAATTAAAACTTCAGCAAGAGTAAAACCAAACGTATAATAATAAAAAAGTTTAAAAATCCTTATATATCTTGTTAAAAGGCGCTCTTGCGGGGGGGGGGCACTCTCAAAGCTTCTTGTAATCTCATTTTTTACCTCCGTTTTTTATTAATTTTATTATATCCGATTTTAATCAAATTTTCAAGTCTGCTTGCCCCTTGAAAGTTTTTTGTGTTTTATGTAAAATATATATATAATTTGAGAGAGATAGGAGTAATAAATGTTCGAACGTTTTACGGAGAAAGCTATAAAAGTTATTATGTTAGCTCAGGAAGAAGCGCGCAGGTTAGGACATAATTTTGTCGGAACAGAGCAGGTTCTTCTCGGTCTAATCGGTGAAGGTACGGGGGTTGCCGCTAAGACTTTAAAGTCTATGGGGGTTACTTTGAAAGATGCCAGAGCAGAGGTTGAAAAGATTATCGGCAGAGGTTCAGGATTTGTCGCTGTTGAAATCCCTTTTACTCCGAGAGCTAAACGGGTTCTTGAATTATCCTGGGATGAAGCAAGGCAGCTCGGGCATAATTATATCGGAACGGAACATCTTCTTTTGGGCCTTATTAGAGAAGGTGAGGGGGTTGCAGCAAGAGTTCTGGAAAATCTTGGTGTTGATTTGAATAAAATCAGAAGTAATGTAGTTAAAATGCTCGGAGAATCAAAGCCGCAGACGGTTTCATCCGGTTCTTCCGGTTCATCATCTTCTTCCGGCGGAAAAACTAAAACTCCTAGCCTTGATGAATTCGGCAGGGATTTAACTCTTGCTGCGCAAGAATTAAGGCTTGATCCTGTTGTCGGAAGAGAAAAAGAAATTGAACGTGTTATTCAAATTCTTGCAAGACGTACAAAAAATAACCCTGTTCTTATCGGTGAGCCGGGCGTTGGTAAAACTGCTGTTGCAGAAGGTCTTGCAACCAGAATTGTAAATGCGGAAGTTCCGGATATTCTTGACGGTAAAAAAGTTATTCAGCTTGATATGGGACTGCTTGTTGCCGGTACTAAGTATCGCGGAGAGTTTGAAGAACGTTTGAAAAAAATTATGGATGAAATTCGTCAGGCTGGAAATATTATTCTTGTTATTGACGAAATGCATACTCTCATTGGAGCAGGGGCGGCAGAAGGTGCTATAGATGCTGCAAATATCTTAAAACCTGCGTTATCAAGAGGTGAAATCCAGGTTATTGGTGCAACAACTCTTGATGAATACCGAAAATATGTTGAAAAGGATTCTGCTCTGGAACGCCGTTTCCAATCAGTAATTATAGACGAGCCGACAGAAGAAGAATCTATAGAAATTATTAAAGGCTTAAAACCTAAGTATGAAGAACACCATAAATTAATAATTTCTGATGAAGCTATTGTTGCTGCGGTAAAACTTTCTAATAAATATATTACTGACAGATTTTTACCGGATAAAGCAATTGACGTTATAGATGAAGCATCTTCAAAAGTACGCTTGAAAGTTTCTAATCTTTCTCCGGAAGGAAAGGAACTTGAAAAAGAACTCAGAGCTTTAATAAAGGAAAAAGAAGATGCTATCAGAAATCAAGAATTCGAAAAAGCATCACAATTGAGAGATGATGAGGCTGAATTGAAAGACAAAATTCGCGAAATGGCTCAAAAATACAAAGAAGAGCATGAAGCGAATAAACCGACTGTTACTGCTGAAAATGTTGCAGAAGTAATCGCAACTATGACAGGTGTTCCTGTCACGAAGCTGACAGAGGGGGAAAGCGAAAGACTTCTTAAACTTGAGGATACCCTTCATGAAAGAGTTATCGGCCAGCATGATGCGGTTGTCGCTATTTCAAAAGCTATAAGACGCGCTCGTGTAGGTTTAAAAAGTCCTAACAGACCAATCGGAAGCTTTATCTTCTGCGGTCCTACCGGTGTTGGTAAAACTGAACTTGCAAAAGCTCTTGCAGAGGCAGTGTTCGGCTCGGAAGATAACATGATAAGAGTTGATATGTCCGAGTTTATGGAAAAACATTCAACTGCAAAACTTATCGGTTCACCTCCGGGGTATGTCGGTTATGATGACGGCGGGCATTTGACAGAGCTTGTACGTAAAAAGCCTTACAGCGTAATTCTGTTTGATGAAATAGAAAAAGCTCATCCGGATGTATTTAATATAATGCTTCAAATTCTGGATGACGGGCGTTTAACAGATGCTAAAGGCCGTCATGTTAACTTCAAAAATACAATTATTATCATGACTTCAAACGTTGGAGCAAGCATGATTACAACAACATCAAGATTAGGCTTCTCTACAAGCGATGATGAGTCTAAAGACAAATACGAAAAACTTAAAGATACAGTTACTGAAGAGATGAAGAAAGCATTCAGACCTGAATTTCTTAACCGTATTGATGAAACAATTGTATTTGCTCATTTGTCCCAGGAAGAAATTAGACAGATTGTTGACTTAATGCTTAAGGATTTATTCAAACGCCTTGCAGAAAGAGAACTATCTGTTGAGGTTACTGATGAAGTTAAAGATCATCTCGCTAAAAACGGATACTCGGAAGCATACGGTGCAAGACCTTTAAGAAGATTAATTCAAAGAAAAATTGAGGATATGCTTGCAGAAGAAATTCTTTCAGGTAAATATGCTCCGGGAGATACTATTGTTATTAAACTCGTTGATGACAAAATTGCTTTTGATAAAAAAAGCAAGCGGAGCAAAAAAGATGCGAATGAAACTTCTGAAGTTGCGCAATAACTAAAAATCCCGCTTTTTAAAAGCGGGATTTTTAGTGCTTGCTATTTTAATAGAAATAGTTTAAATTATATATTGGAAGTTGGTTATGGCAAAATATCAATATAGCGCTTTAAAGAATAATAATCAAATTATAACAGGTGAAATTGAGGCTGCAAATCCTCGTGAAGCACGTGAGAAAATTCGCAAATTAGGTTTTGTTCCGACTAAAGTTTATACAGAAGCTGCTGTTATTGAGCAAGTAAGTACAGATAATGAGAAATTATACGGAGTTACTTCAGTAAGTTCTTCACGAAAAATCAGTCGTTTGAGTCTGCAGGAAAAGATTATGTTTACATCTGAACTTGAAGTGCTTTTGTCTTCCGGTATTCCTATAATAGAAGCTTTGCAGACAATAGAACTGAATTCCCCTAAATGGAAGTTAAAAGAAGTGTGCAGAACTTTAAGAAATAGTATTTTGCACGGGATGACTTTTGCGCAGGCACTTACGTCTTTATACGAAAAAGTTTTTGGCCCTGTTTATATTGGTCTTGTTAAAACCGGTGAAGATGCAGGAGAACTTGATGCGACACTTCAAAGAATACTAGTCCTTTTACGTAAACAGGATAGAATAAAAGGGAAAATTATAAGTGCATCAATATACCCCGCTATTTTGATTTTGATTATGTTTGGTGTGTTAATACTGTTTTCTAAAGTAGTTTTTCCTGCCTTTATTGGTATAATGACATTTAATGGGGCAGATTTGCCGTTTATGGCCTCTATTCTGGTCGGAATATGCAGTTTTGTTGAACACTTCTGGTGGTTTATTTTACTGGGAATAGGTGCGCTTTGCGGGGCTTTGACTTCTTTATTTAAAAATCCTAAGTTTAAAAGTATGTGGGATGATTTTATTTTAAATGTTCCTGTTCTGTCTGATTTTATCAGATATATTAATCTTTCTAACTTTATGACTGTATTGCATATTTCTTATGATGCCGGGCTTCCGATAATGTCGGGATTAGAGCTTTCTAACAAGACTGTCGGAAATTATACAATAAAAAAACAGATTTATAATGCTGTAAATATTGTGAGAAGCGGAAAAAGTTTAACAGAGGCTTTCCAGAGAACCGGAGCTATCCCTGGGGCTTTAATGACAATGATTGCAACCGGAGAAAAGTCTGGTTCTCTGGGGAAAATGTTTCATGATGCTGCAGAAGTTATAGATAAAAAAGTCGATATGACACTTGATGCATTGACAAGACTTTTTGAACCTGCAATAATAATTCTTTTGGGCGGTGTTGTACTGTTTGTTGCGATTGCTTTTTATCAGCTGTATGTTGGTATGCTTGGATCTTTACTCTAATTCTTATTAAACCACTTCATTATTTTGTCAATGAAGCCTTCTTCTTCCTGCATCTCTATATTGGCTAATTTTTCGAGTTTATGCTGAATTTTTGCGTAATCAGGACTCCCTTTCCCTATTTCAAGAAATTTTTCATAGCATTCAACAGCTGCCGGTTTGTTACGGAGTTTTTCGTAAGTTTCTCCGAGTTTTCTTACTGTTGCAGCATTTCTTTTATCAATATGATAAAGCTTTAGAAGATATTCCGCCTGCATTTTGTAGTCTCCTATACTTTCTCTAAAGTCTGCCAATTTTTGCAGTGCTTTTTTATCATTCTCGTCAAGCTTTGAAATTTTTTCATAAAATTCCATAGCATGGTTTTTGTCCCCCGCTTCTTCAAGGAGAACTGCCAGTGTATTTAAAAGATCTATATCATCACCTTTAAGCTGGTATGCATTTAGAAATTCATTAATAGCTATGTCTTTATTTCCACGTACAATGTTATATTTACCCCAGTTAAGATGAGCATTGTAATCATTTTTTGTTTCTTCATATATAAGTGCTCTCATCTGGTATGTAAGAGGAGAATTTTTTTCTAAATTGTCAAATTCGTCGACACATTCAAGGGCTTTGTTAAACTCTTTATTCATATAATAATACTGGGCTTTTAGTGAATAAAATTGTGATATGTGATTGTACTGTCCTTCCATTTTTGTGAGCTTTTCAAAAGCTTCTGACTTTTCATCCATATCAAGAAGGCATTTTACTTTAGTTAATTCATCTGAAGTTACTTCAATGGCTCTTTCTGGATGCCCGTTTTTTAAATACAAATCAGCAAGCTGTTCTTTGATATTTACGGTATCGAAGCCTGCTTTTCTCGCTCTTTCAAGAACATCTACTGCGCTGGCGGTGGCATCCTCTTTTACATAAAGTTTAGCAAGTCTTAAATAAACATCTTCATGAGTATCATCATGTTCAATAACTTTCAGGTATTCATCAATAGCTTTTAAATTATTTCCCTCCTGCTCATAAAGAGTGCCGAGAACAAATCTTGCAGACAGCATATCTTTATCTTCCTGAGCACAGTTAACAGCTTTTTTATAATCATTTATTGCGTGTTCAAACTTGTGTTCAACAGTATGCATGTTACCCCTGTAGATATAATATTTGTATTTGTCCGTTGTGACGTAAATATCCATTAATTGTTCATATGCAAGAACATTTGTAGCATCAGCTTCAAGAATTTTTGAATAATATTCTGCGGCTTCTTCTTTGTTGTCAAGCAGCATTGACAGATGGCCTAATCTTTCTAAAAGGCTTAAATCTTTCGGATTTCTTTCATAAAGTTTTTTATATTCTTCAAAAGCTTGTGTATACTGTTCATTTTCTTCAAATTGTTCTGCTGTCTGTAAACTCATTAAAGGCTCCTTTTTATAATTTTTTATTTTAATTATATATGAAAAACAGGGAAATTACTAACCTGTCAGGCTAGTTATATTGATTTTGTGCTTTCTGAATTCCATTATCCAGATAAAATTCAATAGCTTCATCCGCTTTTTTTAATATGTTTTTTAATTCTTCAAGCTGTTCTTTGGGAAAATTCTGTAAAACATAGTTTTCTGAGGGAATATTAGGCTGTGGGCCTATACCTATTTTTAACCTGTCAAACTCTTTTGTCCCCGTATGTTTAATAATTGATTTAATTCCGTTGTGCCCTCCGTCAGAACCGTTGGCTCGAAATCTTATACGTCCGAGATCAAGTGCAATATCATCGTATACAATCAAAATATCTTTAACATCAATTTTATAATAATCCATGACTGCCCGAACTGCTTCACCGGATAAATTCATAAATGTTGTAGGTTTAATGAGTATATTTTCTCCCATTTTTGCAATAAAACATTTTAATTTTTTATCTTCTTTAAAAGATATATTGTTATTTACCGCCCATTTGTCAAGAACCATAAATCCGGCATTATGCCTGGTAAAACAGTATTTCTCTCCGATGTTTCCAAGTCCTGCAATTAATTTCATTTTTTTATCCTTTTTCCCGATTTTTGTGATATTTAAAAAGTTTTTGTCAGCTGCTAAAAATTTTAAACGCTTGTCCCCATACTTCCCTTTATATTTCTTATTTTAACGTAAATAAATATTACCACACATGTTTACCATATTTACGCTTAACAAAAAGATAAAAAACTCTTATTTTGAGAATGCTTAAAGATGAGGATGTGATTATGAAAAATAAACCTATAATTCAAGAAAAAAGTTCAGAAAAAGTTGCAAAGTTTTTAGAAAAAAATTCACTGCACAAAAAGGATTTTGCTGAAATGATTGGTGTAACGCTTTCATACGTCTACAATCTGATAGATAATTCTATTCCTTTTTCTACCCGCGGGACAACTCTTGAGCGTATCGCAACTGTTATGGAAATAGAACCTGAAGAATTTGAAGAATATAAAATTCCCCAGGAGCCGATTTTGATTGATGATTCTGTTGAGTTTTTTAAAGATGTCATGAAGGAAAAAGGCATGACAACTATTAATTTTTTAAAGGCTTTTCCGAGGAAAAAGCGGCTTGACATAGTTGATATGCTTCGAGGTACACTTCCTATCCCTATAGATTTTAAAGAGCTTACTATGATAGCTCAGGTTCTGGATTTGAGTAAAGATGATATATACTCTATGTGGGAAAAGCGGATGAAACAGGTGTTGGAAGCAAACGGAATGAATATTTATTCCAATGCAGCACTTGTAAACTCAATGTTTGACTGTGCTAAGAAATATATACATTTAAAATAATGGGAGAGAAAAATTACGAGCTAAAAGATCGTAATTTTTTTTTATAAACATGTTGACATTAGAATTTGTTCTTGCTATGATAATTTCACTGACGAAATTGAATAGCGTTAAGTTGATATGCGCTTGTAGCTCAGCAGGTAGAGCACTCCCCTTTTAAGGGATAGGTCGCGCGTTCGAATCGCGCCAAGCGCA
>CALUYO010000018.1 GCA_944325005.1 Candidatus Gastranaerophilales bacterium
CTCATTACTGAGTGGGTCGTTTTCTGCATCCTAATGGTCTCTTTTAGTGTTTATTATTTAGGAGTTTATATGTTTTTGGGGTTAATGAATCTATTTATATTTAGTGTTTCGACTACACTTAAATCTTATGTTTTTATTATTACATATAAGATTTTAAATGTCAATAGAATGGATTAACATTTTTTAGTGCAATTCCGAAAATGCCCATATAGTGTAGAATTTACACTTTACAAAACTTAACATTGTGTTATTTTTTTATTTTTTATGGGTATAAGATAATGCAATTGAATATGTTAATTTATATTAAGGGATAAATTTAAAATAAAGCAATTTTTAAAGAATTATATACTTTATATATATAACGTATTTAATAGGAAAAGTATATCATGACAGCAATAGGTAAAATAGATGCAGTATACCGAGAAAAGACATTACCCGTTGAGGCGGTAACGCTATACGGCAATATAGGCAGACATTCGGTTAACTCCGTAGGAGGAGAAAATCCGTTTGCCAATACAAGAAGTATGGGGCTCTGGCAATACCCAACAGCGGATTATGTCGGGCAGGTAAACGGAGCACCACCGACTGAATATACCAAAGATGCATCAGGGATGATTACAGAAGTTACAAGAACACTAAATTTATTTGCATAATAAGAGGTAAATATGCCGCCGGGAGACGAATTAAAAATAGGAAAAATAGCAGTAAACACTGACTCATACGGCATGGGAATGGAGGGAGCCGGCATAGGAAGCAGCCCTATTACAATGCCGAATACAGATTATAATAGCTTCCGCCCAAATAATGTTAATAATAATGTAGGATTTCTTGGACTGACAGCACAGCATACTACGGTAAAAATCGATTCAAAATATCTTGATATGGCATTTAACGACGGCGGAAACAATGTAGGATTAAATCCATTCTTCAGACCGCCTGAAACAGCCACAAAAATATTTACAGCATAAAAAAGACGACACCTGTTTTTTTTAAGGTATCGTCTTTTTTATTTAACTATTTTTTTATTAAACTGCAGTTTTTGATTTTGATTTTTCAATACAGTCAATTAAAGTTGATGCAACAGTTCTTTGTTCTTCTTCTGTCAACTCAGGGAACATCGGAAGCGAAATTACCATTTCTGTATTCTTTTCTGATACAGGAAGAGACCCTTTGCCAACGCCTAAGTATTCATGAACCTTTTGCAGGTGCAAAGGAATAGGATAATAAAGCATTGCACCAATACCGCGTTCTTGAAGCATTTTATGAACTTCATCACGATTAGGAATTTTAACTGTATACTGGTGATATACGCAGTAAGTATCATCCAATTCAACAGGTGTTTGAACATCTGCGCAATCTTTAAACAATTCATTATAGTAATAAGCGTGTTTACGTCTAGCTTCGTTCCAATCTTTAACATGCGGTAATTTTACACGAAGAATAGCAGCTTGAATTTCATCAAGACGGCTGTTTACACCAATTTCATCGTGGTGATAACGTACAGCTCCACCATGGTTTCTTAAAGCAATCACTCTATCGCGTAATTTTTCATCACTAGTCATAATAAGACCGCCGTCGCCCATACCGCCTAAGTTTTTGGTAGGATAGAAGCTTAAGCATCCAAAATCGCCAAATGTACCGACCATTTTGCCTTTATACAAAGCACCTATCGCCTGACAGCAATCTTCAATAACATGAATATTATGTTTTTTAGCAACAGCCATAATAGTGTCCATATCACATGGCTGACCGTAAAGGTGAACCGGAATAATCGCTTTGGTTCTCGGGGTAATCGCAGCTTCAAGTTTTGAAGCGTCTAAATTAAATGTATCTTTGTCGATATCAACAAAAACAGGTTTTGCACCTACAATACCTATTGCTTCAGTTGTTGCAACAAAAGTAAATGCAACTGTGATTACTTCATCTCCAGCACCAATATCAAGTGCGCGTAATGCTAGATGTAACGCATCTGTACCGGAATTTAAGCCTACAGTATATTTACAGCCGATAAAATCTGCCATTTCCTGTTCAAAAGCTTTACAATTAGCTCCCAGAATATAAGAACCTGAGCGCAGAACTTCACAAACAGCTTTTTCAACTTCCGAGCCAATTGCTGCATATTGGCGTTTTGAATCTAAAATAGGTATCATATATTTCTCTCCTTTTTAAAGCTACCCATCACGTTTATAATTATAGTTTAGCACAGGTTTTCCATGCCTTTATATAAGCTTAATAAATTACTTTATATTGACAAAATAACAAAAATGGTAAATAATAAAGAAAAAAGTCAGGAGGATGAAGAATGCTTAATAGAGATGCTTTGAGACTGCCCCCCCCCCGCAAGATATAGATTATAACAGGGCTTTCACTCTTGCAGAAGTTTTAATTACACTAGGAATTATTGGTATAGTTGCAGCCATGACTATGCCAGCTTTGATTTCAAATCACCAAAAAAGAGTTACAGTAACACAATTAAAAAAGGCATACAGTGAAATTTCACAATCTATCAAACGTTCTGAAATTGAAAACGGAGACACATCGAACTGGGATTTTTCATTAGACGGAACTGATTTTTATTACAAATATTTACAAAATTATTTTATTAAGAACAAAGAAATTCCAAACAGTGAATTCAAAAATCTGTATATTGTAAAAAACTTAAATGGAACAGAATGTACATCAGAAGTGTGGTGTACGCAAGATGATAGTTTCTATGTTTATCTTAGCGACGGATCAATTATGGGGATTATGTCAAATGGGCAATCTAAATATAAGTCTATTACAATTGATATTAACGGCTTAAAAAAGCCTAATCAAATAGGGAAAGATTTTTTTGTTTTTTCAATTATTTCACCGGATGGACTTGTTCCTTACGGCTATAAAGAAGGCGGTATACCATCGCAAACATATGAAACTCTTGACAGAAAGGAATTGAAGGGGACTTCAAGTTACGCCTGCAATTCAGAAAAACTGGGTATATGGTGTTCAGCACTCATAATGGTAGACGGCTGGGAAATTAAAAATGACTATCCCTGGTAACTTAACCATTTGATAAATACTTCGCTTACCAATATAGCTTAACTTGTCTGCTTATAAATTTATTTATAAATTAGCTCTCAACACAGCAACCATAGTCCAGAAAACAAACTGTATCTGCGGTCTGAAAAATACCGTATCAACAAGTCCATGTACACAAACTGCACAAATAGAAATTACACAAGCTGACACAATAATAACAGATTTTGTATCAGTAGATTTTAATATAAAATTGGTACCGTTTTTGATCAAAGTAATAAGAAATCCTACAAATGCAATAAGGGCAAAAATTCCGCTTTCAACCGCAATTTCTAAAAATATGTTATAAGCGCTCAATGCATCAAATCCTGTTTTCATATAAAGTCCATAAATTTCGCGGAAATTCTGGTTACCTACACCAATCCCTAAAAGCCAGTTGTCTTTAAACATTTCAACAGAAGAATGATAGACATTAAATCTGAAAGAATTTGATGAATCCTGACGCATAGCAAATATTGAAAGAACTCTAGCCCTTAAAGAAGAAAATAACAAAATAGCAGCGGTCCCGGCCGCAATAACGGCTCCGGCAACAGATAAATATATCTGTTTATAGTTTTGCCAGAGATATTTGGCGGAAATAGCGAATATTCCCGCAAGAATTACCATCATCCCTATATATGAGCCGCGACATCCGGTTAAAAACAAGGTAACTGTCGAAAGCAGAGCCAGAATAAAGGCAATAACAGAAAATTTATACCTTTTATCAACAAAAAAGTAAGCAGATAACCCGTATAAGGAAGGAATCCCTGCAACAAAATAACCTCCGAGCAAATTCGGGTTATATGGTTTCAAAGTTCCGTAAACTCTTGTCATAATCTCTTCCGGATTTAGCTTTGAAACATCCTGCCATGTAGAAATTTCATCCACATGTGCGAAATTCTGCAAAAATCCGACTACAGCTTCAAAACTGACACAAAGCCCCATTGTTCCGAGTATCAGCGGAATTTTCGCTTTATTATTTTTCAAATACTGGACAACAGAGAGATAAAAAGCCAGATAAGTAAAAGTTTTAAAAAAACCTTTTAAACTTAAATGAAAAAGAGTTGAACCCGCAAGGCTTATTATGACAATCATAAAATAAGCTAAAAGCCACAATTCAAAACTTTTGCAATCAAGTTTTTCTCCAGGCTTAGTCAAAATTTTAACGCCGGTTAAAAATACAGTTACCAGAGCAATAAAACCTATAACATCAGAAGACATTATCGTAGAAGTAAGAAAAACAGCAATAATTGATGCAAAAATAAGTTTGTCTATTTTTTGCAAAAATAAGCTGTTTTCATATAAGTATTTAGTTTTTTCCTGAGTAAATTGTATTAAATTACTAAACATTGTCATTTGTTTCTAAAGAACCGTGAAATTTGTCATCATCAGTTACCGGCAAAATTTTTAAATCAGACACAGTGCCGTTAAATTTATAATCTTTACCTTCAAGAGTAATAGGCAGTCCCATTTTTATTTTATTTCCGCCGACAACAGCGCCATCTTTTGTAATTTTTGCAGTATCAGAAAGCGTTACTACAAGATCGTATACATTTGCCTGAGAAGGATCTTCAACAACCATAACCTTTTTACTGTTTAAAATAGGTAAAACTATTTTTTTTCTGTCAGCTTTAACATCAAGAATATTCAAATCAGTATATGGAACATTTCTTATACTGATAAAAGTCGTTTCATTGGCCCGCAAAGGAATACCGCCGCCGGTTAAAGTTACCCCTCTGATATATACCTGAAATGAAATTTTCGAGGTTGCTTCAATCTGTTTTGATGCGGTCTGTCTGAAATTTTTATACGTAAAAAATCCGACAGCAAGCGCAATAATTACACCGGCTATTATAATCAAATCTACCGGTTTAAATTTTTTTAAACTATCTGATAATTTTTCCATAAAACTTCTCTCCATAATTTTGTAAATCCGAATACCTAGAGATCTTGTGCGGCATTCAAGATTTCATCAATAGTGGTTGTTGCACATCCGAACTGTTTGACAACCAGACTTGCCGCAATATTACCAATGATAGCGGCATATACAGGATCAGCACCTGCAGCAAGTGCAAGAGTATATACAGCAGTAACAGTATCACCTGCACCTGTAACATCAAATACTTCCGATTTATTAAATACCGGAATTTTTGTATAATTTCCGGGACCTTTTGCTACAAACATTCCATCAGCCCCGCATGTAATTAATACTGATTTTGCATTTGTTTCATTCAACAGCTTGTCACATGCTTGTTTTAAATCTTCTTCACTTTCAATTGAAAAGCCCACTGATTTTTGTGTATCAGGAAGATTTGGGGTCATTGAAGTTATATTTTTATAAATACTCAACTCTTTTTGAGCATCAACGACTACAATTTTATTATGATAATTTGCAAGCCTGATTGTTTCTTGAATAATTTTAGGGGTTAAAGTTCCGATGTGATAATTAGACAAAATTACAGCATCAAATTCAGGAATTGCTCTTTCTATTTGTTTTAAAACTTCTTCTTCAATTTCAGAATTTAAAAAAGCATTTGTCTGTCTGTCAATTCGCACAATCTGCTGTGTAATTGATGTAGTAATAGATCCTGAAATTCTGGTTTTCGTTGTAGTTTTTCTGGAAGGATCTACAACAAGAAGCCCACAATTTACATTTGCTTTTTCAAAAGTTTCTCTGAGCTGGCCTGCCTGAAAATCATCTCCGCAAACACCTATAACACTAACTTTTCCTCCGTTTAAAGATGAAACGTTATGAGCGGCATTTGAAGCAGCACCAAGAATTAATTTAGTTTCAGAATGAAGTAAAATCAAAACAGGAGCTTCTCTTGAAATTCTCTCTGCATCCCCGTAAACCATTTCATCCAGAGCCAAATCACCTATAACCAGGACTTTAGGTTCATTAAGCTTTTTAATATATAAAGCAAGCTTTTCTTTATCAATATTCATAAAATATCCTCTAATAAAAGAATAGTAGCATAAACAAAAATTTTAGCAAAATTCAGGCAGAACGTTGCTATGTAAATTTTTTTTAAATATAATAGCAAAAAAAATTTTTTCTGGATTTAAAAATATATGACGAAAGGCTAAGAACAATACATATGATTACCTCAATAAGAAGCATTAATTTTTTTAACAGAACAAACATTAATCAGACATCCGGTAAACAATGCCATAATACCTGTACAACACAGGCAGACAGTGTAAAATTTACCGGAAAATATAACAAACTATCGGAAGAAAGTGTGAACCTTGTACAAAATTTTGCAAAAAAATTGCAATTAAATAAAGTATATAAATTTGGTAATCCGGAAATTGAAAAATTTCAAATGACATCAATAGCTTCTCCCAAAAATCCGGAAGCAAGAACCCTTTTACTCCAGTATTCAGGTTATTCAAAAGATAATATGACAAAACACGTTATGTGTGCAATAAATGATGCCGGAGAAATATTTGAAGGCGGTTTACCTGTTAAAAGGCAAGATGAAATAAATATTTACGAAAAGATTATTCCTGAATTAATAAATCATGCATCAAAAGAATTAAAAGTAAAGAATTAAATATGTCTTGATTCGGGTTTTAAAATCATTTCAGCAATTTTCTCTGCTCCGTCAAAATTTCTTGCTCTCATAATTTCAGCAGCCGTATGCCTGTCGTAATCAATAAATCTATGCTCAATAGAAAACCCTCCGTTTTCAAATTCAGCAATTACATAGCATGCCTTAGGTTCATCAGTCATAGGGCGGCCAACACTACCGGCATTCACAACTGTCTGCTTTTTATTAGTCTGATAACCTGCCGGAATATGCGTATGCCCGCATAAGATCAAATCGGCATCAGTGCCCTCAAGCATTGCCTCAATATCTTTTAACGGCATGTCAGGCAGGATATCTTCATTATTACGCCTTGGAGAACCATGAACAAGCAGAATTTTTACTCCTTCAACAGTCAACTCTTTTTGAGCGGGAAGCTTTCGTAAATATTCCTTTTTATCTTCTTCAATAAAAAGAACATCATCAGCAAGAGCATTTGCCATAACGGGAAACACCTTCATGGTACCACGTAAAATTTCCGGAGAAAAATCTGCAATCATTTTATCAGTATTACCTTGAATTACAATCCAATTATTCTGACGTCTCACAAAGTCAATAACCATTCGCGGCTGAGGTCCGGCCATAGCCAGATCTCCAAGACAAAAAACTTTTTCACAGTTATGTTCTTTCACATCCTGCATAACTCTTTCCAGAGCCTGAAAATTTCCGTGAATATCAGATAAAACAGCTACTTTCATTTTTTTCTCCTATATATTTTTTATGCTATTATAATAATATGATAAAAAGAAGAAAATCAAAACAATTAACAATCGGAAATATAAAAATAGGCGGAGATGCACCAATAAGTGTACAGTCAATGTGCAATACCGATACAAGAGATATAAATGCAACTCTCAGCCAAATTCATGAAATGTCAGATAAGGGATGCGAACTGATAAGACTTGCAGTATTAAACGATGATGCTGCCTCTGCAATAAAAGAATTAGTAAAAAAATCACCGGTACCTCTTATTGCTGATATTCATTTCGATTATAAACTGGCCATTCAATGTATAAATAACGGTATCCATGCCTTAAGACTTAACCCCGGAAATATAGGGAAAAGAGAAAATGTTGAAAAAGTCGTCCGGCTTGCAAAACAACAAAAAATTCCAATAAGAATTGGAGTTAATGCCGGCTCACTTGAAAAAGATTTATCCAATCTTGATATAACATTATCAGAAAAAATGGTTCTAAGCGCCCTTTCTCATATAAAAATTCTGGAAGATATGGATTTTGACCTGATAAAAGTATCTTTGAAATCGTCAGATGTTCTCACAACAATAGAGGCTTACCGTTCAATAGCAGAAAAAATTCCTTACCCTCTTCATCTTGGAGTTACAGAAGCAGGGACATTACGTCAAGGATTGATAAAATCTTCTATAGGTCTTGGAACGTTACTTGCTGAAGGCATAGGCGATACGATAAGGGTATCACTTACAGAAAATCCGGTAGAAGAAGTAAGTGCCGGATTTGACATATTAAAAGGTCTTGGATTACGCCGAAAGGGAGTTAATTTTATATCATGCCCAACCTGCGGTAGAACTCAAATAGATTTGATAAGTCTTGCCAAAAAAGTTGAAGAAAAATTTAAAAATCTGGATGAACCTATTACAATAGCCACAATGGGATGTGCCGTAAACGGTCCGGGAGAAGCAAAACATGCAGATTTTGGAATTGCCGGCGGAGTAAATGAAGGTATTATTTTCAAAAGGGGAGAAATTATTGCAAAGGTCCCGGAAAACCAGCTTCTTGAAAAGCTCGAAGAAATTATAATAAAATCATCCAAATAATATATGGATAAATTCATGTAAAGAAATTATAATATTTTTGTAACAACTGAAAAAAATATTATAATCATATAATATGACAGAGGTGGAAATGAAAAAAAGATTTTTAATTTTAGGTTTAATGGCGTTAGTTGTACTTCCAGCTTATGCAGAATTAACTGTAGAAGATGCTATTAGCCGTGATTATTTAAAAAATCGCGGATACTCTACAGCATTAATAAATACTGTTAAAAAATCAGAAGCACAGGCTAATGGAGAAGCTTTAACAGAACCTGTTGAAAAAGAATATTACAACCAACCATTTATAAAAGGTGTAAGAAGATTTTTTATGTATATAGATCCTGCATATGATGATCACTCATTTGTCAATGATCATGATATACATACTTCTCCTAACTATGAAGATTTATAATAAGAATAATAAAGCATTTACACTTCTGTTTACAGCTTTATTAATTATAACTATCTGTGCAGATAGATCTTTTGCACAGCAATCAGGGCATATAGAATATAATTCGGCACTTTTTGATTATTCGAAATTAAATGTTTCTGAATTAAAAAAAGATGCCGATTTATATTTTGATATGTTTAATAAAACCAAGAGCAAAAAAGAAAAAAACTTATACTTAAATGCCGCACAAAATAAATACTATATTATTACTAAAGCAGAACCGTCAAATATTGAAGCTTACGCTCAATTGGGAAGAATATACGGTATCAAAAACAGGCCACGCCTCGCAAAGGAATATTTTTTTAAAGCAACAAATATAAATGCCTATGACCCGTTTGCAAATTTTTATTTTGGAGAATTTTACTTTAATAAACAGGATTACAAACGCGCGCTCAAGCATTACAATATAGCCTATAATAACGGATATAATACAAGATACGAACTCAACTTAAGACTTGCAACAATTTATGAAAAATTTGCAGATTTAATTAACGCAAAAAAGTTTTATGAGGTATTATATTCTATGAAACCGGATGCTGAAATTCAGAAAAAAATACAGCTATTAAATGAACTAAATTATGACAAATCAGAATATTATCATATTATCAGGGAGTAACAAGAGGATGATGAAAATAAAAAAAATATTAATAATGCTGACAATATTTGCATTTACTGCTATATCCGCATTAGCAGAAGATATAACACCAGTGTTAACAGCAAGACAAAAACCTCTGATGATTGAAACACAAAATGCGAATATATCATCTTCCTCACAGGCAATTAATCTTGATAATTCTGATATGATGCTAACTTCGGAGGAAGAATCTCCCGTTTTTAAACCATACCAGCCCGGTAAAAATGAAGTTGTATTCAGCTATACAAAAAATTTAATAAACTCAATTGACCCCACGGCTTACACTAACAGAAAAGGGAGCTATTTGCCCGGAGCAAGAGGTATTAACCAGCTTGTGATATACACGCCAAATTACGGTCCCAGAACTAATACAAATGAATTTGGTGCAGAAGCAATTGTTGAAGGCAATACCGTAACAGAATTATCAGGAGCTGATTCACTTATCCCGCCGAACGGAATTGTTATAAGCGGACATGGAAAAGCCAAAAACTGGATTAATTCAAGTATAAAAATAGGCACTAAAATTTATATAGACAGAGCCTCAAATCTTGTTTACACATACACTACCTCCGAAAGCTACATATTTGAATCTGAAAAGAAAATTCATGAAGCAGAACAAATGCTTCAATATTACAGAAGTATAAGCCCAGACTATAACTGGAAATTTCCTAACAGCTATATTGATGATGCAAAAAGTTACTTGAAAAAAGCAAGAAAGAATCCGGAAGAAGTTCAAAAATATTCTCAACTCGCAATAGAAGCTGCAAATGATGCCCTGAAAAGTGTTGTTCCATACAAAAACGGAGAATTGAAAGGAATATGGCTAAGACCTACAGAAACAACAGAAGAACAAATAGAAGCAACACTTAACAGACTTAAACAAGCTGGCATTGATAATATATTCCTTGAAACATACTTTCACGGTAAAACAATATTCCCGAGTAAAACAATGGAAGCTTACGGCTTTACACCTCAGTATGAAAAATTTCAAGGTATAGATCCGCTTGCAATATGGATTAAAGAAGCGCATAAAAGGAACATAAAAGTCCATGTGTGGTTTGAAACATTCTACGTCGGAGCACAAAATCCCAAAGACAATGCCAAAAGTATACTGGCAATGAATCCGTCCTGGGGGAATAAAATAAAAAAAGATGCTGACTCTGTAGACCCTTCAAAATCCACATCAGAACATAACGGTTATTTTCTTGATCCGGCAAACCCTTATGTGCAGGACTTTATAATAAAACTTGCAGACGAAATTATGACAAGTTATAAACCGGACGGTATAAATCTTGACTACATAAGATACCCTAATTGCGTATCTTTAAGCGAAGATTCAAACTGGGGATATACAGATTATGCAAGAAATGATTTTAAAATGATTTACGGAGTTGACCCAGTGAACATTCTGAAATCAGATCCGCTCTGGCTTGAATGGAATAACTACAGGCGTGAACAAATAACTAATATGGTGAAAAAAATAGGAGAAATGGGCAGACGTAAAAATATTTATATAAGCGCTGTCATTTTTCCGGACAGAAAAGCTGCCCTAGAGCACAAACAGCAGGATTGGAAAACATGGTCTACCAGAGGATATCTGAATGCATTCACTCCGCTTTTCCTAACATGTGATGCTAAAACTGCAAATAAGATGATGTCAGATGTTATAAATGCATCATCGGGCAACACAGATTTTTATGCTGGACTTTTTGTAACATTTATGGGCGGAACAGATGAGGATCTAATAAGATTAATACATGAAGCACGTAAAGTTAATGCAAAAGGGGTTATTCTGTTTGATTATGCCCATTTAAATAATAAAAACATTAATACATTATCAAGAAGTGTATTTGCTTCACAATCACCGTTCAAAAATAACTTTAGAATAGGTCAGCCTCAGCCGCAGCTTCAAAAGCAAGAGCGTAAAGGCTGGTGGATTTTCAAAAAGGATGATTAATTACGGTAATAATTTAAGTTTTCATTATTATAAATAATATCTACAAACTAAATTAATTCACTTTATTGTATAATTATAACAATGGTTAAGGAAGTTTTACATATTACATTACAAAACAAAAATACTGTAATGTTTATTACTGCAATAATTTTTATGGTCGGTATTTTGTCCTATTTTAACGGGAGTTCTGTTCTATGTGCCGGTATTTTAACACTTATTGCGATTATTGTAATAATAAAAAATTATTTACCTTTAAAATATATATTTTTCTGGATATTTATATTCTATTTCGGCTTCTTTAATGCCTATCTCAGAATACATACAACAGACGGCCTTGTACCATACGCATGGCAGGATACAGTAATTCAGGGCCAGATAGTTTCAATTCCGAACAGTAACACGAAAGAAAAAACAAAATTTTTTCTAAAAGTAAACAAGATTAATGGAAATAATGTTTCCGGCAAAACTCTTGTAACATTTACGGGAACTGATTTTTCAAATCTTCAAATAGGCAACAGGTATGAGTTCTCCGGGAAATTGAGAACACCTTTCAAAGCAAGCAATCCGTCGCAGTTTGATTATGGGAAATATCTCAGAAACTTTGATACATTCACAGTATTTTACACTGACAACTCAACACTGATAAACAGTAATTTACCTCCCAAATGGAAATTTCTGCAAAACTTAAACAAATTAAGAGAAAAAATCATAGAAGTACACGCTCAATATTTAAAATCTCCAAATCTTGAAATACTGGGCGGAATTGTATTCGGGGATGATGCAGTTGCTCCGCCGGATTACATAAAAACTTCATTCGTAAATTCGGGATTACTTCATATTCTTGCAGCCTCAGGAATGAACGTTGCTTTTATATATGCATTCTGGGTATTTTTTATGCGAAGAATACGGGCACCGTTTAAATTTACAGTTATTACAGGAATGGGTGTAGTAATAATTTATACATTTATGACAGGTCTAGGAGCATCAGTTATCAGAGCGGCACTAATGCTTCTATTTATTCTGGCAGGAAAATTAATTGACAGAGATGCACATAGTGTATCACTTCTTGCCTTTGTTGCAATGTTAATGCTAATATATAATCCGGCTTTTATAAATAATGTTAGTTTTCAGCTTTCGTTTATAGTAACTTTCGGACTTTTAACAACTGCAAATACAGTATTTGAAAAATACAAAGAATCAAAAGTTCCACAATGGCTTACAGGTGCAATATTAATACCTGTAATTGCTCAAATTTGGGTAGCTCCTATACAAATGTTTTATTTTAACACATTCAGTACATATTCTGTACTTGCAAATGTCTTAAGTATGCCGTTTTTAAGTATAATAAGTTTTGGAGGTTTTATAAGTTCTATTATTGCAATGTTCACTCCATTTACGGATAAAATATGTATGGTATTGGATGTTTGCCTGAATTACGTGCTGCATATACTTGTATTTATCTCTAATTTCTTTGGAAATTTACCAAACTCACTTCTTGTTACAACTCATCCTAATATTTTACAAATATTTATTTACTATGGAATAGTTCTCTTTATTACGCTATCAATTAGAACAGGCCTAAGTAAAAAACTTATATACACCTGCACGGTACTTGCCATAATCCTTATAATTTCTTTGATAAACATTCCATCAAACAATTTGGAAATAATAACGTTTGATGTCCAAAATGCAGACTGTTTTCTTATAAAAACACCAGAGAATAAATACTTTATCATTGACACAGGAAGAGCCGGTTATAAGGGAAGCAAAGCACAGGCAAATTCTATTATTTTAAAATATCTGAAAGACAGAGGAATCAAAAATATAGAAGGACTTATAATAACCCACTTTGACAATGACCACTCAGGCGGAGCCGTTGATATTATAAAAAGCCTTAATGTAAAACAGGTATATCTAAATTCTTTTAATGATAAATCAATGACTTCAATTAACATTTACAAAACAATAAAAGAACTTAAGGTTCCTGCCCGTATTCCTGATAATAACAAATCAATTTATGCTGAAAATGACCTTAATATGCAAACCTTTGTTGCAAAATCAGGAGAAGATAATGAAAAATCAATAATAACGCTTTTAAGCTACAAAAATTTTGACATGCTTTTCACCGGTGACGCCGGCATCGGAGCTTTTAACATCTTAAAATCATATATACCGCATAACATTGAAATTCTGAAAGTCGGACATCATGGCGGGCCGCATGTTGTAAATCAGGAAATGCTTAATCATTTAAGTACAAAAATTTCAATAATTTCTACAGGACCAAACTCTTTCAGCCATCCTAATAAAGGGACCCTTGATATTTTACGCAAAACTGATATATACAGAACGGACCGTCATAATTCAATAAAAATTTCATCGGACGGAGAAAATTACAAAATCTATACTTTTAATAAAGACAAGAAAAAATATGAAAAGTCAAAGGAATTAAAAGCGGAAGATTAAACACAAGAAATTTTATCAGACAGAGCCGTCTCAATTTCATCAATAATTAAAGTAGCTGCGCCAATTCTATCA
This sequence comes from Candidatus Gastranaerophilales bacterium, assembly GCA_944325005.1. Taxonomy (GTDB): domain Bacteria; phylum Cyanobacteriota; class Vampirovibrionia; order Gastranaerophilales; family Gastranaerophilaceae; genus Stercorousia. The sequence goes on from CALUYO010000018.1 coordinate 14,011, forward strand.
TCAGCGGATGTAATAGGACGCCCTACAACCATATAATCAACACCGGAAAGTATAACATCTCTCGGAGTATCAACCCTTACCTGATCATTAACTGAAGCCCAGGTTGGACGGGTTGCAGGACATAAAATTATAAAATCATCACCTATTTCTTTTCTAATTCTTCTTGCCTCTTCGGCACTTGCCACAACACCGTCAAGTCCTGAGTCCTTTGCAACTTTTGCAAGCTGCAAAACATAATCTTCTATATTCTTTTCAACACATAGCTCAGTTGTTAAAGTTTTTTGTCCAAAGCTTGAAAGAAGAGTAACCCCGAGAATTGTAGGAGGTTCTTTTTCCATAGACTTTGCAGCAGCCCTTGACGCTTTTACAACTGCAGAGGTCATTTTTGAACCGCCCTGGATATGCACATTAAAAAAGTTTATATTATTTTTTACAAGACTTATACAAGCCTTTTGCACAGTATGTGGAATATCATGAAATTTGCAATCATAATAGCATCTGGCACCATGCTCCTCTAAAAGTCTGAATGCTTCAAATCCATAATTAACAATCAACGGCAGACCGATTTTAAAATAACCGACATAATCCTTTAACTCTCTTACAAGATCCTCTGCCTCTTTCAGGTTATCAACATCAAGTGCTAAAATAATTCTATCTTTAGCTGTTTCAGGTTTTTCTATCATATTACAAAAAAATATAGCACTACGAAAAAAGAAAATCAACCCTTGACAGGATTAGTATTTTTGCCCAGTCTTTTTAAATATCTTTTACACTGTAAAATTTTATCATAACCGAGCATTATTCCTAACATGAAATCCTGTTCATGAGAAAGCTTGTTCAGATGTTTATTAAAAGTAGAAACAACTTTTATACACGCTTCATTACCGAAAAATACATTAATTGTTTTTTCACCGGCCGGTTGTATTAAATATGGAATTTTTTCTCTTTCAAGACGCTTTACTATATAATCCTTATTCTCAATTTTTTCTGTAGTTAATATAAGATTTCTCAAACCTTTTTTATACTCATAAATATGATGCGAAAAAACTTTAAGTTCACTGCACTGTTTAGATGAAAGTACGGGCAATTTAGAACTAAAGACAGGTAATTTTACACTATTATTAATACCATTTTTATAATTGTCAAGACCGGATAAAACAGGAGTAATTTTCATACATTAAATGTTAGCTAAAGCTAACTAATTTGTCAAGCTTCTTCTTTATACATATTGCAAATCATTACCTAATCAGATATAATACAAATATAATGGATATAAAGGAGGACAAAACAATGAAATTAAAAGCATTCAGCATCGCCCCCCCCCCGAAAAGCATACTAAAATAAAGTGTATCAGCGGTTTTACATTAGCAGAAGTTTTAATTACACTTGGTGTTATAGGGGTTGTAGCAGCATTAACGTTAACAACTGTAAGCGCTAAAATTCAAAAATTTGTTTTGAAAAATCAAATTAAAAAAAATTATTCTTTACTCGCGCAAATACAGCAAAAAGTTTTATTTGAACTTGGAGATAATTTGGTACTTGGTTTTGGCTGGGAAGAGTTTAACAATAATGTAATTGCAAATCTTAAAGTTATAAAAAAATGTGAAGGAAATGCATTAGAGCAAAACTGTCTGCCAAAATATAAAGATTTACACACTGCAAGCGGCTGTCCTGCATTTAGCACAGATTCCATTTATAATAATGCAACTGTATATATTATCGCAGACGGTGAAATTTTAATACCATATAATAATGACTGGCGTTCATTATGGCTTGTAGACGTTAACGGTTTAAAGGGTCCAAACAAAGGCGGATACGATCTTTTTGAAGTCAGGCTTGATTTATCTAGCAAAAAATTAGAATACCTGAGCAACGGCTGCATTAATCGAGCAGAAGGCGGACTTGATAATTTTAATAATATTGATAACTGGTAAAATTAATTATTTATTGAAAGTTCTTCAGGCAGTTCAGGTAATTCTTTAGAATATTTACAACCAAGTTTTTCCAGTTTTTCAATTTGGGTAATTATATTTCCTCTTCCGCTTAATTTCTTTAAAGAGGCGGCAAGATTATCCTGAATTTTGAGGAGCTCCTTCAAAAGGTCCGCAAATTTATCATGTATACCGGAGCATAAATCAGCCATTTCCTGAATATTTTTATTCTGTCTGTCGACAACATGGAAAGAATTTATTATTTTCAAAGCAGCAAGAAGAGTTGATGGAGAAACAGGCATAACCCTATTCTTCCATGCAAAATCCCACAGAGTGCAATCGTCGCAAAACATCACAGAGTAACAGCTTTCTATAGGAATAAACATTAGCACATAATCAGGAGAAACCGTTTCCTGCGAATAATCTCTTTTAGAAAGCCCCGTAATATGAGCTTTTGTTGAGTCAATAAACTGTTTTAAATGAATTTGCTTCTCAGCATCATCTTGCGCATTTACGAATCCGTCCCAAGATGAGAATGACGTTTTACTGTCAATATAAATACATCTTCCCTCAGGCAAAAATACAGTTGCATCCGGCCTGCCTTCAGCTACACTCTTCTGAATACTGTATTCTTCATCTTTTCTTAGACCTGAGGCCTCAAGTACCCGCTCTAAAACAATTTCTCCCCAGCGTCCCGATGCTCTGTTATCAGACTTCATTACATTTACAAGAGAATTTGCATCGTGAGAAATCTTATTTCCTGTCTCAAGAAAACTTTTTATATTCATATCAAATTTTGTAAAATGCTCTGTTTCTGCTTTAAAATTTGCTTCGGCACGTTTTTCAAAATCATCAATCTTTTCTCTGAAACGGGTAAAAAATTCTTCAAGCCTTTCCTTATTCTGGCTGGACAACTCAGAAGAATTTTCCTTGAAAATCTTATTAGCCGTATTCTCAAAGTAAAGCTTCAACTGTTCAAGCATCAAGTCCTGTGAGACTTTATTATTTTTATTTATAACTTTAAACGGAATAAATACGCACAAAGCACCAATAAAAAAACCAACTAAAAATATTAATATATCCATATCCTTAACCTCTTACTATTATAATTATACCACAACAAGACTACTGCGAACACATTAGATAAATTTAAAATCAACCATGCGGCTAAAATTCTAAAAGCATGGTGTAGAGCATGGTTTAGGCGATATATCAATCCAAAGATGTAAGACAAATTCTCAAACCCACACAACAACAATATCAATCTTGGCATGGATGAAAACAACCCTCTAAAAGTTGTAGTATTTATAGTGTAGTGGGAAGATAAAAAAACAGGGAGATAAAAATGAGAGAGTTTAAAAGAAAATCAAGAGTTCTTCTAATTGATGATAACGCAGATCATTTAAGAGGGGTAAAAGAATTAATTACACTTGAAAGCAGTTATGATGTAGTAGGAGCCACAACAAGCGCTAACATCGGAATAAATCTTGCAAAAAAATATCGCCCTGATATAATCCTTATGGATATCAATATGCCTGAAAAAGATGGACTGCAAGCTATACAGGAAATCGAAAAACTTGATATGGATATAAGAGTAATTGCACTAAGCGGATATGATGATGCAGATTTAATATTTCGCGCAATGAAATTAGGAGCCAAAGGCTATGTCTTAAAAACAATGGCATCAGCACAGCTTATTTATGCAATGGACGAAGTTGCATCCGGAAAAATATATCTTCCGACAGCTCTAACATCAAGATTTTTCGAATATTTCCAGCGTTCTTTCAGAGAAGAAGCTGCGACAACAGAAGAAAACCTCCTTACTTATTTAACAGCCAGAGAAGAAGAAGTTCTCGACCTTCTCACACAGGGTAATAACTACAAGGGTATTGCAGGTAAATTATTTATATCAGAAACTACAGTCAAAACCCATGTAAACAATATCTTCCAAAAATTACAGGTTAACGACAGAACTCAGGCCGTTTTATATGCACTAAACAACGGTTTTGCAGGTAGAAGACGTTCCAAAATGGCTGTTTAATTTTGATACTTGTTAAATAAGTATTTAAAGGTTCAGCCTTTATAAAGCTGAACCTTTAATGTTATAAAGAGGAGAAAATGAATAATACAGATTTAGTTTATGAACAATCCAGATGTGTAGCGCACGAAATCCGAAACCATCTTTCTATTTGTGAAATCTATACACAAATAATTAAAAGAAATCTGGAACAGGAAGGAGTTGAGGTAAAATCAGTAGATAATGCTCTCAACTGCATCAGCAAATCAATTAAGATTATGTGCAACTCTTTGCTTGATTTAAAATCCTTAAATAATCTGTCTCCTAAAAGATGTGATATAAAGTCAATCCTTGAAGAAGGAATAAAACTTTCAAAAGTTTATATACATGATAAAGATATACAAATAAAATGCAATATAAAATCAACATCAGATGTTTATATAGATGAAAACAAATTTCTTGCCTGCATTGTTAATATTATAAAAAATGCAATAGAAGCTATTGATAAAAAGGGAATTATAAATGTATCACTTGAAATAACAAAGAAAGAAGTACATATAAAAATCTCAAACAACGGCGAGGCAATTTCAAAAGAAAAACAAGAAGAAATATTTGAAGAAGGCTATACAACTAAAACAACAGGCAGCGGGCTAGGACTCCATATATGTGCTAATAATTTAAAAGCTCAAAATGGGATATTACGGCTGAACAAATCAACATCTGAAATAACAGAATTTGAAATTATACTTCCGGCTGTTTAAACTTACTTAACAAATTACCGTTTGAAGAAGCATTATTAGCGGAACTGACAGACTGCTGCATTACTGGAAGAACATTTTCTGATGCAAATACTTCAGGAGCATCAATTTTATCCATTGCCTTCATAATACCGATTTTTCCTGCTTTTTTCTGAATATTTGTAAGCCATGCATTGAATGCATAAGGAACTGCAAATATAACACCTAATACAGGTAATCCAGCAACAAGTCCGGTATTTATCAAGGTTTTATAATTTTTATAATTAAAATTCATACCAAGCTGCTCTTGCATTTCTTTAGGGATTTCTATATCAGCCTTACTTGCTTTTGATTTAGCCCAGAGTTTTGTACATTGAGCGAACATATTACGCGTCCATTTTGCAAGTGCCGTTTGTTTAAAATGAGAAGCAAAAAGTTCAGAGAAAATCTCGGACATGTTTCTTTTATTTGTACCGGTGACAGCATTTGTAATACCACTTGTACCTATCTTTCCTAATTCTGCCATTAAAGGTTCAACAGCCTCTTTTAAAGCTTTATTCCTCGGGTCATTCAAGAAAGTTTTTAGATTACCGCTTGCAATTGCTTTTTGGAATTTTTGAACTGTAACTTTATCAGATTTTTTTACAACATCATATATATTATTTACTGCTGATTTAATCGGAGATTTAGCATCAAAAGTCAAATTTGTCAGCCAGTTTCCTGCTTTTACAAGCGGGAATTTACCTTTTATAATTGAAGCAGCCAAAAATCCGAGCCCGAGCATTGAACCAAGTGCCCAAATTGTTGAGCCGACTTCTTTTGCAATATCACATCCTGCTTCAACATCTTCAGAATATCTTTGCGACATTTCATCAATTTCGTCAAATGCTCTGAATACATTTTTTTGTAAAGCTTTAGCATCCGCTTTTTGCGCTTCGGACAATTCTATTTGTTTAAAGGCCTTTTGCAACTTTTCATTTTCTTTTTGGGTTGTTTTTTTATACTTTTCGTATTCAGATTTATCCTTAAAGTAAGATGCTAAGAATGAAAAACTTCCGCCCAGTTTTTGCAAGAAACTCTGCTTCTGCTTATCTGCCTTAACATGTTGAGCTTTTTGCATATCTTCATCTGAATAAGCCATTAATCTTGCAGGATTTTTCAACAAATCCTGTCGTGCTTTATAACGTCCTATCCTTGATGCATTCTTTTCTTCAAGAGTTCCCGCCATTTGAATACCAAAACTTGTCATAACAGGTACAGCAGTAGATACAATAGCACGAATTTTCTTATCTGTCTTTGCCAGTTTAAGCAGTTTGTTAATACCAAATCCAAGCGGCGCTGCAATTATCCACGAAAGCATACCGAGAGTATCAAAAGAATTTTCTACATTTTCAGAGTATTCTTCTGCCTTAATATTAATCTCTTTTACAGCATCAACTATTAATTCTTTATCTTCTTGAGCAGATTTGAGTTGTTCCGGTGAAAGCTCGATGGATTTAAGCTTTTCTATTTCATCCGGATCCTTGGCTGCAAGCCATTCTTTATAAGCTTTCTTATCAGTTTGAATATCCTTTAACTCTTTCAACATTTTAGAAATACTGTTACGCTCTTTTTCATCAGGAATTGTTTTTGCAATTTCCTTTGCCTTTTCCAGTTGCTCTGGTGTATATATTACGAAATTTTCCAAACCTTTAAGTTCATCCTGTTTCGCTTGATATCGGCCTATTCTTGATGCTTCTTTCTGTTTGGAATTACCCCACAAAATCATACCGACAGCACTAGCCAGCATCAAACCAAGCATTACAAAAGGGCCGTTTTTAGTAATTCTTTTAGTTATTTTTGATGCTTTTTCAATTAATTTATTACGTTCAGTAATTTTCAAATTTTTTGCATTTTCATCTGTAAGATTTTTAATTTCTTCATTTAGTTTATTAATTTTTTTATTTATACCAGCTGTAAGTTTTTTATCTACAAAATTAATCAATGGGATCTGGGCAAAGGTTAATCCCAAAACAGGAACCATAGAAATTAAACCGGTAAGCTGTTCCATATCCTGACAGTTATCTTCAGAACGTGCATCCATAATTTCTGTCGCTCTTATGACAGTTTCAGCTCTTTTTTGTGTCAGTTCAAGCTTATCATCAGGAATATCCAAATTAACAGCAAGATATTCTTTTTGGGCCCTTTCATCGGCCTGTTTTTGTTCCCAGTCATCATATTTATTGTAATTTTTTCTTACTTCGTTTATTGAATTAAAAAATTGTCCCATTAATTTTCCCTAAATTTTTCCTATATTAATATAAAACAATTAAAAGAAAAAAGTTGCGCCTCCAGCATAGTATCAGCGTCTGGCAAGGTCTTGTACCATTTTTAAATCCATATTTACATTTCGTTACAATACAGACAATAATATTAATTTATAATTTTTATTAAAATATAGGGAAAAATCATGTCGGGCATAGATAACTTTTTAAACAAACAGGGAAATAATCAATACTTCATTACCGAGCAGGCTTCAACCGTTGTAACTGCGAATGCAAAAGAAAAAGAAGAAGCCGCAGTTAAACCGGATTTAAAACAAGCATCCAATATTAGAGATGAGTTTGTAAAAGTACAAAAAGACAACGGATTAATCCGTAAATTTTATAACTTTGTAAAAAATAAAACCAACATTGGACTTGGTTCAAATACTGTCGAAAGAGATATTGATAAATTCGAAAAAGGTGAAATTACAGAAGAACAGGTAAAAGAGCAAATAAACAAATATAAACAATCCCAGACCAATTCTGTTCAACTGACAGCAGATACTGCAACTGCAGCGGTAACAATATCTTCATTCTTTTTTGCAAACAATTTTGTAAAAAAGCTTCGTGCACAGGATAAATTGGATGCACTCCCGCAATTCATAAGAAATATAAAAAATGACAAGGAAAGCTTAAAATACACCAGATTAAATCTTGTTGAAAATATTCTGAAATCTAAAACAAAAACAACAATTGTAATGCTTCCTTTGCTCGGCATTTTAGGCGGATTAACAAAACTATTTGTAACGAAAGCCGAAAGAATTGGCTCTAAAGAATATAAAGTCGATAAAAAAGCTTTTACTGACAAACAAGAACTCAAAGCCGAAAAGAAAAAAGTTCGAAAAGATAGAAGAAAAATAAATTTCAAAAACTTCCTGACAGGGGCCTTAAACGGAATATTAACACCTGTTACAGCACTTGCCGGAGGAATAGTCGGAGTCCCTGTATATCTTGCCGCAATAACGGGGCTAAGGTATTCCACAGCCCACAAAGAAAATAAGGCTTTAAAAGATTTTGCAGATTCATTTAAAGATAATGCAGCTGTAAACACTATAGCTGCGGCGGCGATTGCTTTACCTGCGTTGAAAAAAGCTCATTTCAGCCAAGTTTTAGGTTCCAATTTAAATAAGATCTTAAATAAATTAAACGGCGTCCAGCTTAAACTTCCGGATTTACCGTCTTCTAAATCAGCATATCAGGAACTGGAAGACATAATGTTAAATTCTGAAAGCATAAATAAAATATTAAATCCAGAAGAAATTAATATTGAGCGAAAAATTGATGATGTAATAACAAAATTAACAGAAGAAAATATTTTTGCGGTCAAATTCCTGCAAATTAAAAATAAAGGAATGTTATCTTTTGACTTTAACAGATATCAAAACATATCAGAAGCCTTAAGAGAAAACTGCCCGCCGACGCGCACTATTGAAGAAGCTCAGGAACACATAAACAAATTATGGGGTTCAACTGAATATACAGTGTCAAAACTTCTGGGGGTCGGTACTGTTGCCGAAACTTATCTCGCTAAAGATAAATCAGGTAAAGAAGTTTGCATAAAAGTTCTGAAAAACGGCATAAATGCAGAAAAAATTGCAAAAGATAAAGAAAAATTTATTAAGCTTATTACCGGTGACACTCCCGCAGATAAGCTTAATGATAACCAGAAATATTTAATTAAAAATATAAATGACTTGTCTGATGGCATCTCAAAAGAAGTTGATTTCGTAAACGAAATGAATGCTGCAAAAGAATTGAAAAAATATTCGAAAGTTGCAGATGTCGTAGTCCCGATGGAGGCAAAACCAGGCATTTATATAATGGAAAAAGCTCCGGGTATAAGTGTTAAAACTCTCGTAGACTACTATGAATGCGAATCTTGGATAAAATGGTATAAAAAAATGATAAAAGAAACACCGGATAAAAAATACTTAATTGAGGGACTAGAAAAACATGAAGAAAAAATGAAGAAAATAAAATCAAGAGCACCTGAATTTGAGGCTTTTGATTTAACCGCGGCTCAAATTAAAAAATTATTAAAAACTTATATTGATCTTCAGGTTGAACAATTCGCAAAAATTGATAAAAACGGAAAAATTATCCATGCTGATATTCACCCCGGGAACATATTTATAAATCTACAAGCTCTAAAATCCGGTAAGGGTAAACTATTTACCCTCATAGATACGGGAAATACGATAAAATTATCAAAAGAACAGGCTTTAGCTTCATTAAAAATTACAAGCTTTATCAAAAACGGGAACACAAAAGATTTAACAGATATTGTTCTTCAAGGCGCAAGTCTGCCACAGGACCTAACAAAAGGAGAAGCCGCCGTAAAAATTGAAAAGGATTTGAAAAAATTCTTCTTTGATAATGAAACAAAAATTGAATCAATGAATATGGATACATTCTTTGCTTTATCAGATAACATCTTAAGGAAACACAATATAATACCGGATAATACACAACTTAACCTGAATAAAGCCAAAATCTCTGCAAAAAATTCATTTGAAGATTTATTTGAATCATTCTTTGAGAAAAAGTACGGAGAGCAGGATTGGGAAGACATATCAATTACCGAAAAGGCCTCAAGAGTAACGAACGTTATTAAAGATATGAGCGAAATAGGTATAAAATATCAGAGTGCAAATACTATTCAGGAAAGCAAAAATCTATTCCAGATGTCATTGAAAGAAGCACTAAACTTTCTTAGAAACAAAAATAATCTGAAAACAAACAGTGAAGAATATTTAACATATAAATTAAAACAAAATATGCCGGGTCCTAAAATAAAAGAAGACGAAATCTTAGAAAAATTGAATGATTAAAATGTGAGAATATTTTTAACTATTAGCTTCCCTATTCATAAAATTCCTGAATAGAAATTGATTCAATACCTTCCAGATTACGGTATGTTTTATATAAATCCTGTATTGGATGACGACCGACAAAATCAAGGATTACAACTATTTTAGTCATATTATCATCCTGCTTATTCAACTTTCTTGAAATTTCCACAAGATACTTGCTATTTTCAATAATGTAATCATAAATTTTATTTGAATTTTCATTAAGGCAAGAAATACTCATTTTCAAACGTCTTGTATTTTTAGCACTTGATATAAGAAAATGTTTTTCAAAAAGCCTGACAGACACAAGAACAATTATAGAAAAAATTGTTGATAAAATTGCCAAAGTATACATTCCCGCACCGCATGCCATACCAATAGCCGCCGATACCCACAAAGTTGCGGCCGTTGTAAGCCCAAAAACCGTTGCACCATGCCTGAATACGGTACCTGCGCCAATAAAACCGATACCGGTAACTACCTGTGCCGCAACACGAGCTGTATCACGAGTCCCGAGCTCATCTCCCGTTACCGAAACTTCAGGAAAACCATAAATAGATATTATAGTAAAAATGCAAGCACCAAGACATACAAGAATATTTGTCCTCAAACCGGCATACTTATTGGTCATCTCACGTTCTAAGCCAATTGCAAAGCCCAATAGCAAAGCTGACAACACTCTTATAATTATTGTTAAATCAAATGCTATTCCTAAACTCGACAAATCCATTCAACTTTTTCTCCATTGGCTGTTTATCTTATCTTGCTTTTCGGGTCAAGAATATCTCTTATTGTATCACCTATAAGGTTAAATGCCAATACCGCAATAAAAATTAAAAATCCCGGGGTCAAAAGCCATGGACGATAAATTATATTTGTATATTCCTGTGCTTCTTTAAGCATATTACCCCAGCTTGCATCAGGCTGCTGAATACCAAGCCCTAAAAAGCTTAAACCGGATTCCGACAAAATATAAGAAGGAACAGAAAGCGTCATCGCAACAATTACAAAGCTGGTTGTCTGGGGGAGAATATGTTTTATGATAATTCTTAAACGTGATGCCCCGATTGATTTTGCTGCCTGAACATATTCCTGATTTTTTATTGATAAAACCATACCTCTTACAACTCTTGCAAATCCCGCCCAGCCGATAAGCGCAAGGATTATTACAATAAGCATAAACCTTTGGACGCTTGTCATGCCCGAAGGAAGAATTGAGGCTAAAATAATCAAAAGATAAAAACTCGGTATTGACATAACAGCTTCTGCAAACCTCATCATAATCATATCAGTTTTACCGCCGAAATATCCGGCAATACCACCGTATAAAAGTCCAATAGGAAAAAGAACAAACAAAGCCAGAAATCCTATTGTCATAGAAATTCTACCGCCAAAAAGTATTCTTGAAAATACATCGCGTCCGTTAATATCCGTACCGAGCAAAAACAATCTTCCGTCCTCATCAGTTGTTACAAGATGACGTTTCATCGGGATTAAACCCAAAAATTTATAGGGCTGCCCCTGAGCAAAGAATTTTACGTAATGTTTTTGGCTTCTGTCAAGTGTATAAATAATTTTCAAATCATACGGATCAAATTCACGTTTATAATTATAAGTATAAGGTTTTGATAATTTTCCGTTTTCATCTATGGTAAAAATTTTAGAAGGAGGAACATAAGCCATTGATCTGTCTGAAAAATCTTTTGTGTAAGGTGCAATAAAGTCAGCAAAAAGCAGGGCAAAATAAATTATTCCGAGAACAATAACGGCAATTCTTGCAAATTTATCTTTCCATAACTGTTTAATCAAATCTCTAATCATGCCTGACTCCCTTCTCTGATACGCGGGTCAGTAATTATGAGAAGAATATCAGCGATTAAATTGCCAAGAATAAGCATAACAGCCCCCATCATTAATGAAGCCATAACAAGGTTTATATCAGATTTCAAAACTGCTTCTAAGATTAAACGCCCCAATCCGGGGTATTGAAAAACATATTCAGTCAAAGCTGCACCGCTTAAAAGTCCTGCAAATTCAAAGCCGAGGAGTGTTATAAGAGGATTAACCGCATTTCTAAGTGCATGTTTGAATATAACCTTAAATTCACTCAACCCCTTTGCTCTGGCAAATTTAACATAATCACTGTCAAGCACATCAAGAAGATTACCCCTCATCTGCCTTTGCAATCCGGCAAGAGACAGGGTAAATAATACTGTTACCGGCAGTACAAGATGATGTGTAATATCCAGAACCTTCTGTCCGAAATTCATTTCTAAAAAGTTAGAGCTTGTAAGTCCGCCGACAGGAAACCATCCTGTTTTAACGGCAAAAATTAAAAGTAAAACAGCAAAGAAAAACGATGGTATTGCCATTCCAATACTTGTAAGAACAGTTAAAATCCTGTCAAAAGGCGTTTTCCAGTAAACAGCAGCAAGAATTCCCAGAGGAACTCCGACAACCCATGATAAAAATATTACAATTACTGTTAAAAGCAAAGTATTTGGGATACGTTCTTTTAACTTTGTGCTTACCTGCTCCCCGTTTGAGGTTACACCGAGATCTCCCTTTACAAATGATTTTGCCCATTTTCCGTATTGAACAATTATAGGTTTATCAAGTCCTAAACGTTCTGTTTCTTTCTGCAGAGTTTCCTTTGATACTGAAGGATTAAGTCTCAACTCCGCAAGAGGATCAACAGGTGATAAGCGGATTATAAAAAAGCTTATCAGTGAAACAATTATAAGCAATGGTATTGTTTGAAGTATTCTCTTTAATATATATATCAAAATCTGCATTAATCTATATAAATCTCCTCAATGTTGTGCGTAACTCCGCCTAAGCTTGTCGGATAAATATTTTTAAATTTATTTCTTAAAGCGACAATTCTTATAGGAGAATAAATATATATCAACGGTTTTTCATCATAAACGATAGCCTGGTATTCATCATAATATTTTTTTCTGTCCTCAAATTTTGTTGCAAGTGCGCCTTGAGTATAAAGGTAATCCAGACGGGTTTCAAACGGATATCGCTTACTGTTTAAGTCCTTTTCTAATCGCTGATTAAATATATGCAAAGTCCCATCAGAAAGCCAGACATTTTTACCGCCGTTCGGCTCCAGAGGAGACCCCGTAAATCCCATTATCACCATATCCCAATCTAACGTTGCCATAAGTTTATTTACAAGAGAATTAAATTCAATAGGTTTAAAATTAACTTTCATCCCTAAATCTTCCAAATCCTGTTTTACCATTACACCTATTGCTTCACGTTCAGTATTTCCTGCATTTGTGTAAAGGTCAAATTCAACATGATTCCCGAATTTGTCTATCAAATGTCCTGCTTTGTCCCAGTTAAAACTGGATTCTTTTAATAACTCTTTTGATTTTTCAAGATTTCTATCGTAACCTTCAAGCTCTTTGTTCAAAAAGATTGAATTCAGCGTTTCTGGCGTAAAAAGCGGCTCTGCAAGTCCGTTTGCAATATTAAATACCATATTTTTTCTATCTATTGCATAATCCACAGCCTGTCTGAAATTTTTATCCTGAAACCATACCTGTTTTTTAGGGTCAACGTAATATTTGCCCTTATCGTCTTTGCGGTTATTCATATTCATAGAAATATACATCGTACCTGTATCAGGGCCTATATTATAAACAGTAAAGTCCCCGTGTTTTTCCATTTCTTTAAAACGAGCAACATTAGCCCCCTGCAGACTAATTTCATCAAGCTCACCACCTTCAAATTTTAAAACCTGGTTGTTTATATCACCTACTATCAAGTAAACTATTTTATCAAGATACGGGAGTTTCTGCCCCTCTTTATTTATAACGTAATAATCAGGATTTCTCTCAAATACAACTCTTTGTGCTGGAACGTATTCTTTAAGCTTAAAAGCGCCTGATGTTACAAAATCTTTTGGCGGAGTATTTGTAGAAAGGAAGCCATCAAAATAAGCTTTTCCGCGTTTAACAGCAGGTTCAAATATATGTTTTGGAGCTATGGGAGATGCAAGCATTCTCAAAAAAGGCGCAAAAGATTCGGGTGTAATAAATTTAACCGTATACTCATCAATTTTTTGAACAGTCGGTAATTTCCCGTCAATTACAACAGAATCTCTTGTTGAAGTATTCCCGAAACCATCAAAAATTATATTTTGCCATGTAAATACAACGTCATCCGCTGTAATAGGCTTCCCGTCAGACCACTTTAAACCGTGCCTTAAATTAACTATATATTCTCTACCATTTACGGTAAAAGATTTTGCAAGTTTAGGGATTGTTTCACCAGTAACAGGATCTGTAGTAACCAATCCATCATACATAATCTCAGACATCTGAGAAGAAATATTATCTTTAGAATTAAACGGATTAAAAGTTTTAGGACCTTCACCTATTGTTGACGAAACAAAAGTCCCGCCGAATTTTCCTACAGGCGCCTGCGATTGAAGATAATCTATACCATCTATAGTTACATTCTTTTCAAGCGGATAGTCCGCATTTTTAATTTCAGCTTTTTCTCTCAAAACAGGCCTATTATAATCAGGCTGCACGTCGGCTCTTATACAAGCTTTCCCGACTCCTAAAATTATTAGTAAAACTAAGATAACATAAATAACCCGTTTCATAGTTTTAGAATAACATAAAAAAAATATAAGTTTATAACCTTACCCGGCTATAAACTTATATTATATTTAGTAATTCATGTTCCTGCTATCATTTAAAAATTTTCCAAAACAGCCATGGATATTTGTTGCAGAATTTGGTACACACAATATATAATATAAGAGAAAGGTGCCATTAATTATTAATGGCACCATATGTCTAACTCATCAAAATTATATGGTATAC
>CALUYO010000019.1 GCA_944325005.1 Candidatus Gastranaerophilales bacterium
TATTAGGCCGTCCTCATCATTTCGTTTTTTAGAATTAACAAAGTATTTGTTGTTCAGCTATTCTGTTGTCAAGGTACTGGATAATCTCTTTCGACCGCTTCTTTGAAGCTCTGCTGGCGCAGACACAATTTTGAAATTTTCAAAAATCGGGGTTTACTTTCTTTTTTATATATCAGATGCATTTTAATTTATTTCTAATTGCTAGTGTCATCTGCATTTTTTATATTATAACATCAATTTTTTTTGTCAAGAACATTTTTTTAATTTTTTAAAATATCTTAACTTAAAATTTTTAATGTTCACTGTGCACTGGGCACGTCTTTAATTTTATGCAAAAGAAAATTTTAAATCAAGTACATGTTTTTTACTTTTTTTACATGTTTCAGTATTTTTTTAAAGAGCCTGTCTATACAAGGCTTTTAGGCATTTACAAAAATTCATAAATTCTGCACACGCAATTTTTACTGACGTATACTTACTAAAAATGTTCCTTAAATTTTTCATTTTTTTGTATGAGTTTTTTTACAGAGGCATAATATATACTATTATATATATAAGTGTCTTATAAGGTTATAAATAATATAAAAAAAGGAGAATTTAGGCATGGAAAAAATTTTAAAAAATTGTGTATTATCTCTGGCAGTTGTAATAGCATGCTCCGTTGCAGCTTTGGCTGATGGTAATGCTTTTACTCCATTAAATTTTGATGATACTGCTTATGGAACTCCAATCAGAACATCATCAACAATAACATCACAGACAACTGCTACAGGAAGTGTAAGTACATCATCCGTTACTGAAGAACCTGTAGGAAATGCAAAGATGCAAAATGCAATTATACAGCTTGACAATGCACAGGTAGACGTAAGAAATGAATTACTTAACTATAAATCAAAATATTCTGATGTTGACGCACAATACAAAGCAGTTAAAACCGAGAGAAAAGCGTTAGATAAACAGATTAAAACTCTTGAAAAAAGAATTAAAAAAATTGACAAACAAAAAGAAAATATCAGAAAAAATATGTTATAAAAAGCATACCCCGAAAATATGCTTAAAAAAGTCTCAAAATATTTTGAGACTTTTTTATTGTTAATTATTGCCATTATAAATTCTTATATAATTCCAGTAGCTTCTAAAAACTTTTTTTACATAATTTTGTGTTTCCGGATAAGGAATTTGTTCTACAAATTCATCGGTGTCACTATAATGAAGTGTTGTTTTCCAACGCTGAATAGAGCCAATTCCACCGTTATAAGCGGCAACAGATGAGATATCATATCCTTCAAGATTTTCCCTCAAAAATTCATAGTAGTAATTCCCGAGTTTAATATTTAATGAAGGATTAAACAGAGCTTCAGGAGTATTCATATCAAGTTTAAATTTTGTATTTATTTCATTTGCAGTAGCAGGCATCAGCTGCATTAAACCGCTGGCTCCAGCAACACTTTGAGCCAGAGGATCAAAGTAGCTCTCCTCTCTTGTTAAAGCTAGCATCAAAGGCGGATTATTGGCAGTTTCAGATGCATAATGCCTTATGTCATCATAAAAAATCACCGGATATACAAGGCGCCATCTCAAATCATACTTATCAGGTTTATCCTGCATTTTATCCATCGCATCACGTGCAACAAGCATTGAATGTGGATAGTCGCCTTTTTTATATAAAACCCAGCTTTTAATAAACTCATCATTACCCGCAAGTTCACTTATAATATTATAATCCTTAAGTTCAACAAGTTTTACTATTATATTATTACGGGCATACTTATATGGATAAACTACAGGCTCCGGATTAATATAACTAGTAATTAAAGGCCCCCTGAAACCGCTTAATTTAAGGTATGCTCTATATGCATAATACGAATCCGGGAATTTATCAATTACATTTCTGTAATAATTTGTGTACTCCTCATAATTATTGGTCTTTTCAGCTAGTTTTCCCATCCAGAACATTACCATAGGTGCTGAATTTGAATTAGGGAATTTTTTTAAATGATCGCGGCCTATTTTCTTAGCATTTTCATAGTCATGCGCTTTTACCTTTGCAAAAAATATATTAGAAAGTGCATCCGCAGAAAATCTTCCTTCTGGATATTTTAGATATAAATAACTATAACATGTTGCTTTATCGTTTTGAGCAACATTCTGGCATTTCAAACTGAGAAGATAGTCCCGACCTTTGCCATTTGCAAAACCAAGCAATCTTTCAACTGCTTGAGTTTTAGAGGAAGACAGACCGGTATAAATATCAATTGCATCAATAATATCATCTTCTGAAACATATTGAGAACGTTTTTGTAACCCGTTTTCAGTTAAAAATTTTGCTCTCGGGTAATTTTTCAAAGCATAAGAATTTTTTACATCTAACGCCCATGCTTCATTTACATCAGCTTTATGCAGAAGTTCTCGTGCTTTTTCGTACTCACCAAAAAGATAACAGGTTCTTGCCATCAATAAATAATCATCTTTTGAAATATTATCGCCAAAACTTAACCAGTCATTTACTGCATCCAATGCAAGCTTTCCGGAAGGTGCTTTTTCAATATAATGCCTGAAACAATTTTGGACATCATTCTTCACAGACAGCGGAATAATTTTTACATCCTGATATTTATTTTTAAGGATTACACCGAGATAATACTCAGAAGCAATTGCATAATCTGTATCAGGCGCATTATGAATAATATTCTCAAAGTATTTTTTTGCAAGCTGGGGTCTGTCTTTTAAAATAATTTGTCCTGCCAGATAGCGTGAACGTATACTGAGTTTGTGCTTCGGATAATTATTAAACAAAAGCTGGTATTGTTTAATTTCTGATTTTTCATCATTCAGCATTTTGGCACACTCGGCCCTGTGATAGATTGCAATTGGCTTCAAATTTGAAAACACGCTTATTTTAGAAAACAGATAATAAGCATTTTGATAATCACCTTTTTCAAAATCAGCAAGCGCTGCAGAATAAATTTCAAAAGTTTTCTCCGGAGGTTGATAAATCACAGAAAAATAAAATCCTGCAGAAATCACTCCAAAGATTAAAGCCCCGGCTATAACTTTCTTTTTCAAATCCCACTCAAACATTCTGTTAATATATTAACAAAAAAACGTTTATTGTTCAAGAAAAATTTAATTATATAACTTTTAAAGAGATATTTTATAAAGAAAAGTTACATTAAAATATAAAACGTTATATAATAAAATATTTTATAGTATAATAATAAATGTATATACAGGAGGGTAAATGTACGGAATTATATTAGCAGGAGGCTCAGGGAGCAGATTATGGCCCTTATCAAGAGAGCTTTATCCGAAACAGTTGTTAAATCTTAATTCAGATAAAAGTCTTTTGCAATCCACTTTTGAAAGACTTGAAAGATGTATGCCGTATGAAAATATCGTAAGTATAACAAATACGAAACACTCATCAAATGTACGTATGCAGCTTTCCGAAGTCAGCAAAGATCCAATTGTATTGTCAGAACCCGTTGCTAAAAATACAGCGCCTGCAATTGTTCTTGCCACAAAATTTATAATGCAAAAATCAAATTCAGATCCTGTAGTAATAGTTGTTCCCTCAGATCATTTAATAAAAGATAATGACAAATTTTTATCCACTGTAAAAAAAGGTGCCAAGCTTGCAGAAGAAGGTTTTATTGTAACTTTCGGGATTAAACCGGATTATCCTGAAACAGGATATGGATATATTAATACCGCTGAAAAATACGGAGACGGCTTTAAAGTTAAAGAATTTGTTGAAAAACCGGATTTAGATACAGCAACAAAATATCTTCATGAAGGGACTTATTTCTGGAACAGCGGGATTTTTATGTTTAAAGCATCAACCCTTCTGGCTGAAACAAAGAAGCATGCTCCGGATATTGCAAGAATTTCAAAAGAATTTGATTTTTCTAAATCAAACGAAATTCCTTTTATAAATTTTGATAAAATGCCCGCAATCTCAATAGACTATGCAATTATGGAAAAATCCGATAAAATTGCCCTTGTTAAATTGGAGAGCGATTGGAACGACCTCGGCTCATGGCAGTCGATTTATGATGTAAGTAATAAAGATGATGATGGAAATGTGTTTATAGGTCATGTTCTTGATAAAGGGTCTAAAAATTCTTTTGTTTATGCCTCATCAAAACTTGTTGCAACAATAGGTCTTGAAGATACGGTTATTGTTGAGACAGAAGATGCAATTCTTGCATGCAAAAAAGAACAGACACAAAATGTTAAACAAATTTTTGAAACCTTGAAAAAACAAAATGACAATACACATTTAATCCATAAAACAGTTTATCGTCCATGGGGTTTTTATACAGTTATTGCTCAGGGTGGAGGCTTCTTAACCAAAATTATCCATGTTAATCCCGGCCAGAAACTTTCTGTTCAATCACATAATTTCAGAAGTGAACACTGGGTTGTCTTATCAGGAACAGCGAAAGTAGTGCTTGAAGGCAAGGAAAAGATATTATCTCCGGGGCATAGTGTTGATATTCCGGTGAAAGCAATTCACTCGCTCCAAAATCCGTTTAAAGATGATATCGAAATTATAGAAGTTCAAAAAGGCAACCCGCTTATAGAAGAAGATATTATACGTTATGAAGATATGTACGGCAGAGTATAGTGCTTAATTCCATATAATAACCTTCATCAAGCAACTCATAAAACCTTTTTACAACGTTTGGAGCAATTGCTTCAACCCATTCACGGTCTAAATAAATACCCTCAACTAAACGTGCAAAAAGTTCACAAGGTTTTTCGTAATATTTTTTATATTTGTTAATACGGGAAGAAATTCTTGACTGTTTTTTCTGAAAAGATTTTAAGCGGATATATGCAGCAAAAGCCCGAGGCATGCCGGAAAAATCTTTTTCAATACTATCTATCGTATATAGTCTTATTGTTTTCTTAAAAAATCCGCCCTGAATAACCTTTACTCTGTCATACTTCAGCAAATATTTAGCATCTGACTTTTTTATATACTTATCAAACTCTTTAAACTTTTTTGAACGTTGAAAATCGGGATAATATATTTTTATAATATTTTCATATTCTTTTATTTTTTCTTTTACTCTGTCTTTATGCTCATAAAGTTTTATACAAAGAGAGTTCCGGTCAACAAAATTTGTAACTTTCAAAAGTTCTTCAAAAAATATCGGACAGTCATCTTTAAAAAGCATGTACAAAGTGCCGCCGTTTCTATTCATATCAGGCTCAATCTTTGAATGAATATAATGTGCAAATTCGTGCAAAAGTGTAGGAACAATTCTATCCTCAGGAATGTTTTTTGATATATCAATACGATTTTTCAGAAAAAATCCCTGATGTCCGCGGGCTTTTGTTCCTGTATGAACTGTCAATCCCAATGATTTAAAGTATTTAATAAGCTCTTTCTTGTCCATAATACTAAAATATTTTATACGGGTTCAAAATATTATTTGGATCTAACGTTTTTTTAATTCTGCGCATATAGTCCAGTGCAATCGAATTTATAACCTTATGTATATGTCCTCGTTTTTCAGTACCAATTCCATGCTCACCGGACAATATTCCTCCGAGTTTAGCAGTTAAGTCATAAATTTCACTTTTTGCAAGTTTATAACGCCTGTATTCATCTTCATTGTTATAATTTATTGGAATTTGGGGATGAACACTTCCATCTCCGACATGACCGACCATACAAACGTCAAGATTATACTTTTCACAAATTTCACGGATTCCAAGCACAAGAGCTTCCAAGTTCTCTCTGGGAACAATCACATCATCAGTTGTTACATTAGGTTTTAATTTAGCACATGCCCCCATTGATGAACGCCGTGCTGTCCAGATTTTATTATATTCATCATCATTATGCGAGACCTGAATTTCAGAAGCATGACAAGTATTTAAAATACTAACAATTATATCTTCCTGATATTTCATTGCACACTCAAATCCATCAATTTCTATAACCAGAGCCGCTTCTTTATCCGTTAAAAGATTAGCAGGATAAAATCTTTCAACGGTAAGTATTGCATTTTTATCCATAAAGTCAATTGTTGCAGGATAAATTCTCTGCTCAATAATCGCATTTACAGCAAGGACTGCTTCTCTGACCGTATCAAAATATGCCATCAAAACTTTTTTACTCTGCGGTTTAGGGATTAATTTTAGAGTTGCTTCCACAACAATTCCAAGTGTCCCTTCCGAACCGACAAAAAGCGTATTTAAGTTGTAACCTGTCGCATTCTTAATGGTATTTGCTCCTGTCTTAAGAATTTCTCCGTCAGCCATGACCACTTTTAAATCAATAACATAATCTTTTGTTGTACCATATTTAAAAGATTTTGCTCCGCCCGATGCCTGTGCAATACTTCCTCCTATTGTAGAAACTGCAAGATTGGAAGGATCAGGGGGATAGAAAAGACCCAGCTTTTCAGCTTCTCTTTGTAAATCACCAAGTACAACCCCAGGTTCAACAATAGCGGTCATATTTTCTTTACTTATAGATTTAATTTTATTCATCTTAGAAAAATTTAAAATTATTCCGCCATGCTCAACAGTGCATGACCCGACAACATTAGTTCCCGCTCCTCTGCATATAACAGGAACTTTATATTTATTTGCCAGTTTAACAACTTTTTGTACCTGTTCAACAGTTTCAGCAAAAACCACAGCATCCGGCAGATTTTTAATCTGTTTTACATTTGAAGCATCCTGGGCATACACATATCTTTCTTCTAATGTTTCAAGAACATTAGAAGAAGGTATATTCCTTTTTAAATCAGAGATAAGTTTATTCTTCATCAACATATGATGTCAGCTTTTCTATATTAGTACCAAGTCTGGATATCAATTTTTCAATTTTATCCACTTTTCTATTTAACATCATATCATCTTTTTCTTCAAGTGCCGATAAAATTTTCTCTAATTTCATTTCCAATCTGTCAATACGCAATTCCTGCTGTTCAAACTTATTTTCAAGTTCGTCCAGTATTGAAGATTTTTCAGGAATCGTTTCTTTTAGCTCCTCAATTGATTTTTTAATGTGAGCAATTTCAGAAGTCTTTTCAGTAATACTTGAAATATTTTCGGTAGTAGAATCAATCCATTCTCCAAGGTACATCATAACCTGATGGAAAACCTTATCTGCATTTGCGGAAACAACAGACATTGAAAGAATATTATCAACTTTTCTTTCAAGCCTTTCACTAACTTCAGAATTATCGAGGTAGTTAATCCTGTCCTCAAGTCTGTAAACAAGGTTGCTAAAATTATTCAATCCGTCATTTAATGCTTTATAAGATTCATCAGATGTCAAAAGAAGTTTGTTGGTTCTTGAGCTTATACTTAAAATATCTTCATTTAACTTTTCAATATCTCCCTTAAGATCAAGCATTTGATCCTGAGTAAGCGAAGATTCGAGCTCCTCAACGGAATTAACAATTCGTTTAATATCGTCGGATAAACTGCCAAAGTCACTACCTGACATATTGTTTATAGCAAGTCTTAATTTAGCGATATCAGTTTCAACATCCTGTAATGTATAAGAATACTCGTAATCATCATTTGAACTTGCTATTTGTTTTAATTGATTTTGGACCTCTATAAGATTTTGATTAATTTCATCAGTCTTTTCTTCAACAAAATCCTTAATATCTTCTGTCTCTTCAACGAAAGAAATCTGGTCAAACAGAGAAACAAGAGCATTCATTATAGACTCTTTAATATCTTCCGTATTTTTTTCCAAATCAACATTATCGAGTTTTAAAAGAACGTCTCTCAAATATTTATCAATAGCCGATGCTTTTTCATCAGATGTTGCTTCAAAATATTTTCTCTGCTCAAATATTAAGTCTTTAATGTCCTCAATTTCTTCTCCGATATCAAAATCACTTCCATCCATCGCAAGAACATCAACTTTCTCATGCAATGCTGAAAGCATTTCTGCAACTTTATCTTCGGTTTCTGAAATTTCATCAACTTTTCCGGACAATTCTTCTACAGATGAATCAGATGCTATAACATCTAATTTTGAATTCAACTCTTCAAATGAAGCTGTTATATCATTATGTAATTCATCAATAGAACTATCTGCAGCAAGTATATCTATTTTTGAATTTAATCCTTCGAAAGCCTCGTTTATACCACTGTTTAACTCATCCAAAGAACCATCTGCGGCAATAGTATCAATTTTTGAATTCAAAACATCAAAAGCATTATTAATATTATTTTTAAATTCATCAAAAGAATTATCTGCAAGTAATACATCAATCTTAGAATTAATTTCCTGAAATGCATTATTTAATAATTCATTTTGCATTTCAATAGACGGATCGGAAGCTATTACATCTATTTTTTCAGACAAAATTTTAACAGCCGCATCAAGAGTATTATTATCCTCTATAGCTTCAAGTTTCTCAGTAATTTCCGTCAACGCAAATTTTAAAGATGCGTCATCTGCTATTATATCTATTTTCGAATTAAGTGCGTTAAGTATTTCCGTTAAATTAACACCTCTATGCTCAGCCTTAAGTTCTATTTCATTTAAAGAATTTAATATTTCCTCAGAATCAGAACTTTCAACCAGTACATCCAGTTTTTGATTAATAGTATTACTTAAACCATCAATATTTTGAACAGTTCCGGCTATAGAATTCTGCTCGTTTAATACAGAATCTAATTTTATAGATAATTCATCTTTTAAATTATCAATTCTTTCAACAGTTTTTGTGTTATTTAAGGCAGTTTCAAGCTGGGATTTTAAATCACTTATATATTCCTCAAGCTTTTCGCCAAAATAATTTTTCACATCACGGGAACAGGAATCAACAGTAATATTTAATAATTCCAAATTATTCTGAATTTTATCACTGACATATTCTTCTATAATAGAGATACTGTTAAATACCTCTTTAAAAGTCTGTTCCATCCTGCCTAGAGTTTCTGAATTAGAAGCAAGTTCACCGTTAACATCGACGCTGAAATTCATAAATGATAATTCAAGCTGAGATTTTAATTCAGAAAGTATATCTGCAAAGTCAAATCGTGAAAATTCATCAAAACCGGTTTGAAGTTGATCTAAAGCAGCAACAATATCATCTTTTTTAGCCTGCAAGGCCGAATTAATATCGGTATTTATCAACTCAAGTTCCTGTTTTAAACCGGAAAATTTATCTTCTAATATAGAGCCAATATCATCGGAAGTATTCTGATTTACAAGTTCAATAATACCGTCAAGTCTATCCTCAAGCAAAGATAAACTTTCTTTAAATCTTTCATCAAAACCATTTGCTATGTTGGAATTAATTTCATTAACAGAAGCAATAACATTGTCTATACCAGAATCTATCAGGGATAAATTCTGAGTAAGCTTTTCATCGGAAGCCTCGGATGTTGATTTTAAAAGATTACTTATTGATGCAATTTCATTTTTTAATTCGGAAATTTCATCTATGGAAGAAGCAATTTTAGCTTCGGTATCAGACGAACTGCCTTCGATAATTTGTGCAAACTCAGACAATTTACTCTGTAACATTTCCATTTTTTGTTCATAGATATCTGAACTGTTAACCATTGTGGCTTCAAGGTCAAGAAGTTTTTCCGCAAATTTCGCATCACTCAAGGATTTAGAGGATTTCGAAGCAATATTGAGCTCAGTAATATATTCTTTTAAATTATCAATCAGCTCATCTACATGCGCTTTGAAATTGCCCATATTACCTGAAATATTTTTTAACTCAACGATCTGCACTTCTCCTATATCTTTCAGCTCCTGAGAATATTCGCCGTGCATAACTTGCAGGTTATCATATAAGCTATTAAATGAATCCTTAAAAGCAGTTAAATTTTCAGCAGTACTATTTGTAAAATCGTCTGACAAGGCATCAATTTTAAGTGAAAGTTCGCTAACAGCATCAAGGACATTTTTTGAATAACCTGATGAAACAACTTTTACATCTTCAACCAACTCTTCAACTTTTAAAGCCATTTCATTGAGAGATGAAATGATACTATCAGAATTTCTAACAGCCCCATCATTTAACAAATCCTGAAAAGAGGTAAAAGATGAAACCAGATTTTCCATTGATACTTTAATATTTTCAAAGCCTGATGAAATATTATATGTATTTGCATCACTCTTTAGAGTAAAATCATCTTTTATGCCATTTATTTCACTGAGTATATTGGCAATTAATGCGCTTAAATCATCAAAAGCCGGTTTTGTCCCCTCATTCAGTCTGCGGCAAATCTCTCCTGATGCAGAGGTTAATTCATATGATATTTTCTCTAAAATCTCCGAGGATTTTTGTGAAGAAAAATCTCTTAAGAATTGAACATTAACAGCCAAATCAGATAATTCCGTTCTGATAACGTCATATTTATCACCGGCAGAATTATCAATTGATGAAATATCGATTTTTAAATCTTCTTTAATACTGTTTATTTCATTTATTATATTGTCATAATTAGTTTTTGATGTCCTCTCAAAAGAGGTTTTTATTTCGTCAATTTTCTCTTTTAGTTCTTGGAAATCAGCGGAGTTATCAAGACATTCTAAATTTTTCGCCAGCTGCGCAATCTGTTCTTTATTTGCCTCGGAATTTACATGTAAAATTTCGGAGTTATCAAGTATTTTTTGTATAAAATCTGCAAAATCATATCTGAAATTTGCAAAATCTTCTTCTGAAACAACTTTTGAAAAAGCTTCTTCAAATTTTACAAACTGCTTATCAATAATCTCCGAATTATTTTCAACAGAACCTGAAATTATATCTTTTACTGCACTCAAAACATTAGAAAATTCATCTAACTTATTAATAAATTTTTCAGATTTTGCTGCTTCTAAAATTTCGTTTTTAGCATCATCAATTTTTTGAGAAAGTTCAACAAAATTATTACCTGAAGAGTTTTCAAATAACTCTGAGAGGTCGTCTATTTTAGAAGAAATCTGTGTTAAATCATAAGAATAATCGGACGGTTCCAATTTACTGATATTATCAGAAATTTCCGCAATTCTTTCCCTTATAACGTCAAAATTGGTATTAACAATATTTGAGTTGTCAGTAATTGTTTGAAGAAACTCACCAAGCTCACTTTTAAAATTAATAAAATCATTTTCGCTTACAACAGAAGCAAGAGAAGTCTCAAATTTTTCATTTAATATATTTATTAAAGAAGTATTAGCCTCAAATGATTCAGATATTAAATCCTTTAACGAAGCAATTATTAAAGATGCCTGATTAACCCGCTCAGACAAACCATCCATGTCATCTTTCGTAGAAATAATTCCGGATAAAGATGAAACCGCTTTTGATAATTCGTCATTTTGCCCGTTAACATTATTAATTGCAGACAAAAGCATTTCCGATGATGACTGAATATTTATAAGCCTGTTTTGAATAATATCATTCTGCTCGGAGACGTCAAGAGATGCGATAATCTCAAGAATATTTTTAATACCGGAATTAACATTGGCAATAGAAGCTTCAAAAGCCTGATTTAAAACTTCCAGAGCTTCAAGTTTTGCTGTAAGCTTATTTTCACTATCAGACTGCGATGCATAAAGAGAATTATTTGCCTCGCTTATATATTCTTTAATCTCAAGAATATTTTCTCTTACACTATGCTTAAATGCTTCACTGTTTGAGAGAAATAAAGCCTCAAGATTTTTAATATCATCAGAAACATTTTTAAGAAATTCTAGCTTCTCTTTATCACTTTCTTCACCTGCCTGTAAAAATAAATCTTTTTGCTGCGCAATATCATATCTAAGTTTATCTGATAATTCTTCAAGTCTTGCTTTAAGTAAAGCAAAATTTTCTTTTGCATTACCGTCAAAAACCTCTCTCAATGAAGTAACATCATTAGAAATACCGGTTATACCATCAAGTATTTTAGAAGAATTTTCCAGATTTGAAGAAACATATTGAACAAACTCATTTCTTAACGTATCAACAGATGAAGAAACAACATCAACTTTTGAAATAATATTTAGCGAAATTTTTTCCGATACCATATTAAATTCACTTTGAATACTGTTAACATTAGCAGTTAATTCCGCCAAATATTCTTTGACAGCTTCATAATTTGAATTTGAGTTTTCTTTTATGTCATTAATCAGATCAGATAAATCAATATATAATTTATCAAGCATGCCTGTCATTTGGGCAGGCTCAAGTTTATCACTTTCAAGAATTGATGTTTTCAAGCCATCAAGCTCTTTAATTTGTTCATCTATTCTGTTTTCTATATTTGAAAAATTGTTTGTGGAAGAATTAAACAGTTCATTATTTTTTGAGATAATATCATCTTTAACAATTTGCAAGTTTGATATAATGGCACTAATATTTAATTTCAAATCACCGTAATCATCCTGAATATCATGTACTATACCATTACGCAAAGAAAGAATATCTGAAGATATTTTGCCGGTTAAACCCGTAAGTTCATCAATTGCCTTTTGAGGGTTTGCATCTATGATATTTTTTAAATTTTCAAGAACTGTACTCAATTCAAATTTTAAATTGCCGTAAATTTCCTGATTTTTAGAATCAAGATTTGAAAAAGTCGTATCAAATCTCGCAGACAAATCCGAAATTTCCATAGATAAATTCGTATAATTTTGTTTGGAATTATCTTCAAAAGTTTCTTTAATATCATTTATTCTTACAACGATATTTTCAAAGTCATCTCTGAAATCAAGAGCTTTTACTGTGGTAAGAATATTTTCTATTCTCTCTGTGCTGTATGAAAGCTCTGAATTCAACGCTGAAGAATTATCTATAATTTTCTGCACGAAATCTGCAAGATCAGCTTTAAAGCCGGCGAAGTCCGCATCCGTTACAATCGTTGAAAGATTTTTCTGCAGTTTCTCAAATTCTGACAAGTTATCGGAAGATATTAAGTTAATAATGTCTTTTAATTCATTTATCTTATCATTAACACCGTCAAAATCGTCTTTAAAGGATAGCACATTTATTGCATCATAGATATTTTCAATTCTCTGGGTACTATAAGAAAGTTCAGAATTTACAGACACTGTATCATCATGAATTTTTTCAATTAACTCGGTAAGACTTTGCTTTATTGAACTCAAATCTTCCTCTTTAGCAGCAGATGAAAGAGTGTTTTCAAGTCTTGAAATTCTGTCTAAAACACTGTCTGAAGTCTCAGTAACAATTGACCTTAAAAGATTTAGCGCAGAAAGATTGCCATTAACCTCACTTTTTAATTCTGAAAATTTTGAAGTAATATCGTCAAAATTTTCCTTATAATCAAGAGAATTAATAGATGTCAGAATATTTTCTATTCGTTCAGTGCTATATTCCAAATCTTTATTTAAGGCCGAAGAATTATCAATTATTTTTTGAACAAAATCTGCGAGGTCAGCTTTAAAACCTGCGAAATCAGAATCTGTTACGATGGAAGCAAGAGTGCCGGATAAATTTTGAAATTCATAATCATTTGCCTGTGAAACACTCTTCAAAATATCGCGCAGTTCGTTAATTTTTTGTGTAAGTGCATCAAAATCATTTTTATAATCTAATAAATTTATTGCTTTCAGAATATTGTCAGCTTGCTCTCTGTTATATTTTAAATCGTTATTTATAACCAGAGCGTTATCTAAGATTCTATTAATATATTCTGTTAAATCATTTTTAAATCTGTTAAAGTCTTCCTCTGATACAATATCGGCAAATCTTTTTTCAACAGCGCTAAAGCCGTCAAAATTTTTGTTTATAATTTCAGCAGCAACAGACTGAAGTTCTTCAAGTTTACTGTTAATTATATCAAAATCTTTTGCATAATCTAAAGCATTTACTGTTGCAAGAATATTTTCGATTCTTTCCGTACTATATGATAATTCTGAATTTAATGCTGAAGAATTATCTATGATTTTTTGGACAAAATCAGCTAAATCAGCTTTAAATCCAGAGAAATCAGAATCTGTCACAATATTTTTGAAAGCTTCTTCCAATCTTGAAAATTTATCAGATATAATTCCAGTACTTTGCGCAGAATTATCTGCAACAAAGTCCTTTAAAGAATTTAAAATACCCTGAAAATATGCAATTCTGTTTTCAAGATTATCAAACGAAATTTTTGAAGGGATAGAATTAATATCCGAAGAAAGAGTATCTATTTGCAATTTTAAAGAGTTTACCTGTTCTGATGTATCAGCATTTTTTATATTTTGTGCAGCTTGTTCAAGTAAAGCTTCTATTTTTTTAAAGGATTTGTCATTATCCGCCATAAGCCCTGACAAATCTGCAGAAAAACCATTAAGTATATAAGCTAATTCATCTTTATTATATATATCGGAACCAATTTTTTCGATCTTGCCGCTTAACTCATTTATAAGATTATTTTGATTTTCTGTATCACGCGAGAAAGTCCGAAATTCATCATTTAAAATCTTCAGTAAAGCGGAAAATTCAGAAGTTTTTACAATTTCATTTTGGAAAGATGAAATATTTTTCAAAGAATTTTCAAAATTATCTAACTTTTGAAGGGTATTAATATGTTTGTCATCAACAGATTTTTTAAGCTCAGAAATATACAGCTTGACCAAGTCCACAGTCTCGTTATCATCAGCCATAATTTCAAGTTTTGAATTAATTCCGGTTAAAACTTTTTCAAAATTTTCAACATTATGTTCATTTTCAACACGCATTGTGTTGAGAATTTCAGCGATTTCATCTACAGTTAGTGCCATTTGTTTCTCTTTCTTAAAAAATATCCCTCTTTAATTATATATATTAGCAGAATAATACCCAACGATGCAAACTGTTAACGTATATTATTACAATTGTAAAGATAACTGTCCCCTTTTAAGATTAAGTGGTATAATATTAAGCAGACACGAAAAATTTTGAGGTGATAATGAGCCGTATAGTTATAGACAAAGAGAAATGTAAAGCATGTTATTTATGTATAAATGAATGCCCTAAACAATTAATAAAAATCAGCAACGATACTAATAAACTCGGAGTGCATACAGTAGAATTTAATGATCCGGACAATAAATGTATAGGATGTGCAATGTGTGCGATGAGATGTCCGGATCTTGCGATAACAGAAGTTTATAGAGGATAAAATACCGTATAAAATAAAAAAGGTAATAATAAAATGACAGAATGTTTAACTAATAAAAAAGTATTAACAAAAGGGAATTACGCGATAGCTAACGCAGCAGTACTTGCAGGCTGCCAGTGCTATTTCGGTTATCCTATTACCCCGCAGAGCGAAATCGGGGAATTCATGAGCGGAAAAATGCAGGAATTAAAGCGCGGTTACGTGTCGGCCGAAAGTGAGCTGGCCGCAATTAATATGACTATAGGCGCTGTTTCTACAGGTGTCAAGGCAATGACTTCCTCCTCATCATGCGCTGTTGCTCTTATGCAGGAAGGATTATCATATGCCGCTACAGATGAACTTCCTGTCGTACTTGTGAGCGTAATGAGAGGCGGCCCGGGACTTGGAAACATTTACCCTTCACAGGGCGACTATTTTCAAGCAACAAAAGGCGGAGGTAACGGAGATTACAAACTTATAGTTCTTGCCCCTTCTACAGTTCAGGAATGCGTTGATTTAACTTATAAAGCATTTTATCTTGCGCAAAAATACAGAAATCCTACCGTTCTTTTGGCAGATGGACTTTTAGGACAAATGATGGAGCCTGTAGAATTTTATGAATATCCATATCCTGAAATCGATACGTCAAGTTGGGCTTTAACGGGTGCTAAAGGACGTGATGGACGTATAATCCGTTCATATGGACCTTTAGCAGATGATAGATGCGTATTTTTAGAAAAATTATATGCTAAATACAACACAATTGAGGAAAACGAAACACAGTGGGAAGAAATAAATACTGAAGATGCTGATATTATTCTTGTAAGCTTTGGAAGCACTTCAAGAAATGTAAAAACGGCAATGAAAATGTTGAGAGAAAAAGGAATTAAAGCAGGATTTTTCAGACCAATAACACTTTATCCTTTCCCTTCAAAAAGATTGCATGAACTTTCTCAAAATACAAAAAAATTTATAACAGTTGAAGTAAACATGGGGCAGATGGTCAATGATGTAAGACTTGCAGTAAATGGTAAATGCCCTGTTGAATTAATTAATAAAGGCGTTGGAGTACCTCCTTCTGCTAAAGAAATAGTTACAAGAGTTGAGGATTTATTATAATGGCAACACAAGTTTTTAAATTACCGGAATCTTTAAAAGGAGACGTAAAATATTCATTCTGCCCGGGCTGTGATCACGGTGTTGCAGTCAGACTTGTAGCAGAAGTTCTTGACGAATTAGGTGTTAGAGAAAACACAATACTTGCAGCATCTATAGGCTGCTCAGTAACAATATATGACTTTATTAACGTTGATTCCCTAGAAGCTCCTCATGGAAGAGCCATGGCAGAAGCCACAGGTATAAAAAGAGCAAGACCGGATAAAATTGTATTTACATATCAGGGAGACGGTGATTTTGCCTCAATTGGCCTTGCTGAAAGTATGCATGCTGCACTTAGAGGAGAAAATATTACTGCAATTTGTATAAATAATACAACATATGGCATGACCGGCGGACAATTAGGGCCAACAACCCTTGTAGGACAGGTTACAACAACTTCTCCTACAGGAAGAAATGTTGATTATTACGGATATCCTATAAAAATTGCAGAACATATTGCGCTTTGCGATGGAACAGCATTTTCTGCAAGAGTTTCTCTTGATACTGTAGCAAATATTAAAAAAGCTAAGCAGGCAATAAAAAAGGCCTTTGAAGTACAAATTCACGGTCTTGGCTTCGGGTTTGTCGAAATTCTTTCAACCTGCCCGACAAACTGGAAAATGTCACCGGAAAAAGCTCATGAAAGAGTAAGAAACGAAATGATGCCGGTATTTAAACCGGGAATATACAAAGACGTAACAGTCCAGAATTAATTACAAAAGGAAGAAAAATAATGAGTGAGAAAAATTTTATAATAGCAGGATTTGGCGGACAGGGTGTATTATTAGCCGGAGAAGTACTGGCTAACGCATTTATGCTTGCCGGAAAAAATGTAACATGGTACCCTTCATACGGTGCAGAAATGCGCGGAGGAACAGTAAATTGTGAAATAGTAGAAAGTGATGAAGATGTTAGTGAAGTAAATAAACCGGATGCCGATTTTATAGTTGCATTAAATCAAGCTTCATTTGACAGATTTTTATCAAAAATAAAAAAAGGCGGTTGGATGATTGCTAATTCCTCCCTTATTAAAGAAATTAAAACAAGAACAGATATAAATTACCTGTTTGCCCCTATAAATAAACTTGCAGAAGAAGTAGGAAATATAAAAATGGCAAATATTCTTGCTCTCGGATTGACAGCGAAAGTAAGCAAACTCGTTACTCTCGATAACCTTATACAGGCACTGGATATTGTTATTCCCCCGCACAGAAAAAATTTGCTTCCTTTAAATATAAAAGCCCTAAAAATAGGCTATGAGTATGATTTATTACCTGTATAAATTTAAATCAACTAAAAAGCCGATTTAAAAATTACAAATTAGGCTTATTCTAATATGGTACAGTTCAAGAGGTCTTTCAAAGTGAAAAAAGAACTAATCCAATCTATTAGAGAAAAAGAAATTCAACTGGCGAAATTAAAAGAGCACATTGAAAAAAGTTCTGTGTGCTCTGATTTATACAATAAAGTCGTTTTAGAAAAAGCCATCCTGAAAAAAGAACTTGAAAATTCGAAAAAAAATAAGATTTTTGAAAATATCAAAAATCTTATCCCCCGCAAGAAAACTTTAATTTGTGATTATTTTAAAAAATAATTTTATTAGATTAATGTTTTCTCCATGGATAATCTTTGCTAATCTTCCAGCCATCATGTTGGATTAATGCGGTACAAAGCTGTCTTTTTACAGGATCAGAATTTTTACAACCATTTAATAATTGTTCTCTTGTATATAAAACATTTGTATCACACATATTTGAGGAAGAGGCAACAAATTTTCCATTTTCACAAATGGAAAATAAAAATGTATTTATACCGTCATAAGAATTCGTTTCGAAAGACGTACCTCCTGAGTTCTCAAGAGACTCATCCATTGAACAATATTTAAAATCAGTACAATAAAATATATATGCCCTGACTCTGCCTGAGGAAGAGACAGACGTAGCCGGGATATAGGCAGCAAAGCCGCTTCCGTCGCTAAAAGAAACATGATAATATTTTTCAACTGTTTCTTTACTTAGTGACTGAATATTTTTATCAAGATAAGTATTGTACCATTCCCCAAAATCACCATTAATATCATCTTGTGTCTGCGGAACCCATGATGCGGCATCACCATATTCAACTTCTGCCAGCCTCATTGCCTGATTCATTACCGAATAAAATTTAGCAAGTTTAGTTTCAGTTACTTTATTCCTGTGATTAGCAATAAGAGCCGGCATCGTTAAAGCCGCAACTACACCAATTATGCCCAGAGTAATTAGGACCTCTGCAAGAGTAAAACCTTTTTTATTTGAATTATGATAGTGATGTATCATATCATTATCATAACAAATTTTATTTTTTTTGCAACTATAGAGAAGTTCTATTAACGAGCTTAAAGCGCCCCCCCCCCGACAAAACACGTGAATTCGAAATTTCTCATAAATCAACTCCTTATCCTTAACAATAATTATTATAAAGTATTTTTTTTTATTTTTCAATATGTTATTCTTATTTTTGTGTTATATTATGAACATTAAAATGTGTTTATTATATTGAATAAGAAAGGAGATGAATATGACCGAAAAACGTGTATGGTTATTTAAAGAAGGTAACGCAGATATGCGCAATCTTCTTGGGGGTAAAGGTGCAAACCTTGCGGAAATGACTAATCTTGGTCTGCCTGTACCGCCGGGGTTAACAATTACAACAGAAACCTGCATGGATTACATTAATCATGGCAACAAAATGCCTGCCGGATTAATGGATGAAGTAAAAGAAGCTCTTGCAACAGTCGAAACACAAGCAGGCAAAAAATTCGGGGATGCTGAAAATCCGCTTCTTGTTTCTGTTCGTTCAGGTGCAAGACTTTCAATGCCCGGGATGATGGAAACAATCCTGAATTTAGGCTTGAATGATCAGACTGTAGAAGGCATGATTAAATTAACTAATAATCCGAGATTCTGCTATGACTCTTACAGAAGATTTTTAACAATGTTTGGCTCTGTTGCCTGGGAAATCGACAGACAAAAGTTTGAAGATTATCTTGATAAAATTAAGGACGAAAAAGGCTACAAATCCGATACAGATTTAACAGCAGAAGATTGGAAATCCTTAATTGAACCTTATAAAGAATTAATAAAAAAAGAAACAGGAAAAGAATTTCCGCAAGATCCTTATGTTCAGCTTGAAGAAGCTATAGAAGCAGTATTCAGATCATGGAATATCCCCCGTGCAGTTGCTTACAGAAACCATTATAAAATTGACCATAACTATGGAACAGCTGTAAATGTTCAAACAATGGTATTCGGAAATATGGGCGACGACTGTGCAACAGGCGTTTCATTCACAAGAAACCCGTCTACAGGCGAAAATAAATTCTACGGTGAATACTTAACAAACGCTCAAGGTGAAGATGTTGTTGCCGGTATCAGAACTCCAAAACCTATTGCGGAACTTGAACATGAAATGCCCGATTTATACAAACAATATGTTGATATTGCCAAAAAACTTGAAAAAGGCTACAAAGATGTTCAGGATATGGAATTTACAATTGAAAAAGGCAAATTATATATCCTGCAGACTCGTAACGGTAAAAGAACTGCAAAAGCTTCAGTAAGAATTGCAGTTGAAATGTGCGAAGAAGGCATCATCGATAAAGAAAGAGCTATAGAACTTGTTGATGCAAACCAGCTTTACCAGGTGCTTTTACCTGACTTTGACCCATCAGCTAAAAAAGAAGCTCATAAGATTGCACAAGGTCTTGCAGCATCACCTGGAGCTGCAGTAGGCAAAATTGTGTTTGATACAGAAGAAGCCGCTGAACGCGGTAAAGCAGGAGAAAAAGTTATACTAGTCAGAATTGAAACATGTCCTGATGATATTCATGGAATGATTCAATCTCAAGGTGTTTTGACACTCAGAGGCGGTATGACTTCTCACGCAGCAGTTGTTGCAAAAGGTATGGGTAAACCATGCGTTGCAGGCTGTGAAGATTTAAAAATTGACCTTAAAAATGAAACATTAACAGCTGCTGACGGAACTGTCTACCACAAAGATGATATTATATCTCTTGACGGCGGAACAGGAGAAGTTATGGCAGGAGCAGTTCATTTAATTCCGCCTAAGATGGATGACAATTTCCAAAAACTCTTCAAATGGGTTGACGAAGTTAAACTAATGAGCGTTAGAGCTAACGCAGATACTCCTGCAGACGTTGCTAAAGCTCTTGAACTGGGAGCCGAAGGGGTTGGCTTATGCCGTACAGAACACATGTTTATGGACCCAGAAAGACTTCCTTGGGTTCAAAAAATGATTATTGCAGGCACTCCGGAAGCAAGAAAAGAAGCTCTTGACCACTTATTGCCAATGCAATACAGCGATTTCTATGCAATGTTTAAAGCACTTGGTGAAAAATCAATGACAATAAGACTTCTTGATCCTCCGCTTCATGAATTCTTACCAGATAAAGAAGAGTTAATAGCTAAAGTTGCAACTAAAAAAGCTAAAGGCGAAGATTACAAAGAAGACGAAAAACTTCTCAATATTGTAGAAGCTATGTCTGAATCTAACCCGATGATGGGCTTAAGAGGCTGCCGTTTAGGTTTAACTTATCCTGAAATCAATGAAATGCAGGTTAGAGCAATATTCTACGCTGCATGTGATCTGAAAAAAGAAGGATTAAACGTTAAACCTGAAGTTATGATTCCTCTTGTAGGTCATGTCAATGAACTTAAAACTGTTCAATGCGTACTTGAAAGAGTTGCCAACGAAGTAATGAAAGAAAAAGGCGTAATGGTTGACTACATGTTTGGAACAATGATTGAAATTCCTCGTGCTGCTTTGACTGCTGATCAAATTGCAGAATACGCAGAATTCTTCTCATTTGGAACAAACGACCTAACCCAGATGACGTTCGGTTATTCAAGAGACGACGCGGAAGGTAAGTTCTTACAAAACTATGTAGAACAAAAAATCCTTCCTGCCAACCCGTTCCAGACACTGGATCAGGAAGGTGTCGGACAACTAATGAAAATTGCTCTTGATAAAGCTCTAAAAGTCAGACCGCATCTAAAACGCGGTATCTGCGGTGAACACGGCGGAGATCCGGCATCAGTTAAATTCTGCCACAGAATCGGTTTGAACTATGTATCATGTTCACCGTTCAGAGTTCCTCAGGCAAGACTTGCAGCAGCTCAAGCGGTAATTGAATTCAAGCACAGTAAAGAGGAAGAAGGTCCTCTCGGATGTAAGTAAGCGTGCCGCTTAACCCGTCAAACAAGGGTTGCATGAAATTTTTATAAACTAATGCTAAAGTAAGCGTGCCGCTTAACACATAAAACGGACAAAAAAGACGGGAATTAAATTCCCGTCTTTTTTAATTTATTCTAAAATTTCTTTAAGCTTTCCGCTTTTGTGCATTTTTTCCAAATCATCATACCCGCCGACATAATTTTCATTGATAATTATTTGCGGAACAGTCATAACTGTTTTGTTAAATTTTTCAGAAAGCTCTTTTGTCATTTCATCAAAAGACTCATCAACATTGTGCTCCGTATAAGTCAACCCCAGAGTTGATAATAACTTTTTTGCCTTAACACAATAAGGGCAGGTTGTCGTTGTATATATGTCAATTTTATTCATAATAACCTCCTTAGTTCAGATTATTATAAACAAATAAATCAAACATTGCAAATTAATTATTATAATCTTTTCCGCCTACAATTCGTAAATGTCTGTTGCTTCCCTCTCCGACAGATTTGCTTGAAAGATTATGCTGCTCAACAAGTTCATGCTGTAGTTTTCTAATATGCTGATTTTGCGGTGTAAGTTCTACATGCTCGGCACCTGCAAGAATTTTATTAATTGCAGCTTTCGCTTCATCAAGAGCACGTTCTGCATCATCATAATATCCAAATAAAGTTTCTGAGGCTTCAGTTATCTGCAAAGCTTCTTTCAGAACTTTTTGAATCTGCGCCATAGAATTTGTCTTAACATAAAAAATCTGGAGCCTGTAATCATTTGCAGTACTCAAAACCTTTGCCCCGCCTTTTATAAAATTTTTATGTGCAATTACTATATCTGCATCATCAAGATTGCGTGTAATTTCTGCATTCAAATTCAAACGTTCAATTACTTTTTCAACTATAGTTCTTGATACAGCATATAGATAAATCTTCTTAAAACCTTTAACTTCTTCAACATATTTTTGTCTGGAGAAACTAAACTTCAAACTGTCAGTGTTATGCTCCGGCTGAATTTTCTGCTCAAGTTTATTAATCTCTTTTGGAATATCAGAAATTGAAGGTTCATGGTTTTCATGAGATTGTTGTTCCATATCATAAGTTTTATCAACTTTTCTGATTTCAGGTCTTATCGGCCAGCCTCTCAGAATATAATCGACAGCCTCCGCTGTATTTTTATAAACAGCGAGAGTATTTCTGTCTAAAATTTCAATTACAACATCAAATGTCGGCTGTTTTTCTCTTTCAAGAACAGTCTTTTGCGATGCTCTGCGCTTAGCTTCATCATCTCCAAGCGTTACAGATTGAATACCGCCGACCAGATCCGATAACGTGGGGTTTTTAATTAAGTTCTCTAAACTATTACCATGAGCCGTTGCAATCAGCATAACCCCGCGTTCTGCAATAGTACGGGCAGCCTGTGCTTCTGCTTCCGTTCCTATTTCATCAACAACAATGACTTCTGGTGTGTGATTTTCAACGGCTTCAATCATAATATCTTTTTGGTACTGCGGTTGAGTAACCTGCATACGTCTTGCATGACCTATAGCCGGATGAGGGGTATCTCCGTCACCCGCAATTTCATTTGACGTATCTACAATAACAACACGTTTTCCAAGTTCATCTGCCACTAACCTTGAAATTTCTCTAAGCTTTGTAGTTTTTCCTACTCCGGGACGTCCGAGAAACAGAATACTTTTATTCATCATACAAATATCTTTTATGCAAGCAATAGTCCCTGTTACAACCCTTCCGATACGGCATGTCAGACCGATAATTTTTCCCTGTCTGTTTCTGATAGCACTAATTCTGTGTAAAGTCCCCGGAATTCCGGAACGGTTATCTGATGTAAATTCCTGAATTCGACTGGTTATATAATTAATATCCTCATCTGTTACGAATTCATCTCCTAGATACTCTATTTTACCTCCGGCGTGTCTGATTTCCGGAGTTCTGCCAATATCTAATACAATTTCAATAACATCTTCCATTTTTTCATAAGAAATGTACCTCTTGACCTTTTCAGGTAAAACCTCTGTCAATCGATCCAAATCATTTTGAAATTGTAGGCTGCTCATTTTCTTTTCTGCCTTTCTGATATTTTGTTATTCAACAAAATAATTACCGGCTGATAACAATTTCGCACCCGCAGCGAAACTAAAAAATCTTTTTTCAACGTACCTTTCTACTTATATTATACCACTTTTACAAAAAAACTCATCAATCCAAAGTATTACAAAAGTAGCAATTTTACATAACTTAATAGGGGCTTGATTACACTTGTTTTTAGATTTGTAAACAAATGTTACACAAAATAATTATTCTTTAAAGTTTAATTTGAAAAATTCCGTAATACTACATGAACGTTACTGGTTTTGAAAGGAAAATCTTAAAACAGCAGCAAACACTCGCTAAAAATCAAAAACTAGAAAGCGAAGCTGCAGACAAAAAACATAATAAGATTAACAAAAAGTTTGCGGAAAGGGCAAAACAATGGGATTAGCAGCAGGACAAGCAAGATTATTAACGATTACAGGCAGAAAATCTGACTGTGAATACGAATCTATGCGCCTTTCTCACCAGAAACTTGCATTATCCCGTGAACTTTCAGACCTTTCAAACGAATATCAGAATTCACTGGATAGGACAAAATTAGTATATGATTATTACGGTACCGGAGATACAACAACACCTTTGTCGTATAATCTTTTAATGACCCCGTCTACATTAAATGACTATATGCCTACAACTATAACTGATGCATTAGGCAGAGTAACATTAAACAGTAAATATGCAGCGGCAGCCCGTGCAGCCGGCATCCCCCAGGAAGGCCTCGGCACATTACCATCAGAAACAATGCGTAATGCATTTATTAATGGTCTATATGGCAGCGGGTTGCTTACAAAAAATACTGCAGAAACTATTATCAGCCTTCCATATAACCAGCAAGCCGGCTTCGGAGGCGGCATAACTACGGCTGTCACAACTACAACGGGTGATTTAGATGATTTAATTAACTATTTAAAAGAAAATTGCACAAACCAATTTAATTTTTCAAATCCGATACCCGAAGGCGATGACAGAAAAGCATGGATAGAAAATCCAGAAGATATTGCAGATGATACAAGCCAAACTGATTATGATATTAATATTTATGATTTATTAACAAATACAAAGGAAATATCATTATCATTCCAGGGCGGTAATGGAAGTAAAAGCGTAGATGAAGAAGCCAAAATTATTGCCAATTATCTTGTAGAATCATTAATCCCATGGATGGAAGAAACTCTTGGGAGTGTCTTAAACATAGATAGTGGAACACAAGCAGCTTTTGAATATGCTAATACCGAAATTGAAAAAATATTATTAAGTACAACAGATATGGACGGCAATGAAACAACTCCGCCAATATATAATATTGCACACCACAAGGGTACGGCTTGGCGTACTTACAAATTCAGAAATGAAGAGCAAAGTAATAACCAAAATTACATGGGCTTTTCAAGTGTTACGCAACATGGTGCAAAGATTGCAGTAAAAAAACGTCACTCACAAGGTTCTATTAACTTGAATAATTTGGCTCAAGCATATTTAACATTATTTGCAAAAGCAATGAGCGGTGTTTCCCAAACTGATGCAGACGGTTCTCCAAAATATCAGGTTTCTGCAGGTAAGCTGGAAGATAACAAACTTGTAACAGATGATTTATCATTTGAATACACCATACTCACAGGCTCTGAAGTATCAAGTGACGATTTGGGTCAGGCGACGTTTTATGATGCTCTATTTAACCAGATTTGTGCAAACGGCTGGACAGAAAATAATCAAATAACAGATAACACATATTTACAGGAAATGCTTCAAAGCGGAATGCTTTATATTTCAAAACCAAAAGATGACGGTTACTATTATCAAGGTAATTATGCTACAGATACATATATTAAAGAAGTCAGCGATGAAACATATATAGCAAAAGCCGAAGCTAAGTATAATACAGAAAAAGCAAAATTGAACTCTAAAGAAGAAACTTTAGATTTAAAAATGAAAAATCTTGATACTGAAATTTCATCACTTACAACAGAATATGATACAGTAAAAAATACAATATCCAAAAACATAGAAAAATCATTTAAACGATATAACGCATAAAAAAGCCGGAAGAAATAGCCGGCTTTTTCAATATCTAAACTCCTGATACAGGAGGCAAATCAATACTTTTTAATCTTTGTTCAATACGCCTGTACCATTTTAAATGCTGTTTAAAAAGAATATTATACTTTGTTATATCACCTTGAGAAATTTCTTTAAATTGATTATCACAGGTTTCTGCAAGAGCATGCTCTAAAATATGCGTAAGCTCTTTTCTATTAAGCTTCATAGAATTTGACAATTCTATTCTTTTACCAAATTCAACAATAACTTCCGGCCTATTATCTCTAAAAAAGCAATAATCTATAGCAATAGGAATAAGATTTACTCTTCCGTATCTTTTAACTGCATTTTGAGCAATATAAGCAAGTCCGGTCTGAAATTCAATAGGCCTGTAATGCGGTGGTCTTATTATTCCCTGAGGGAAAATACATAGCATATTCCTTATATCGCCAACCACATCTACAGAGTATTGCAAAGCTTTCATAGCAGACTGCGGAGACTTCTTATTAACAGAATAGGCCCCTCCACGTCTTAAAAGAGGAAATCTGTTAAGTTCTTCAACCATTAAACGAATTTCTTTATGAAAAATCCTGTGGGTTATATTATAAAATAC
Source organism: Candidatus Gastranaerophilales bacterium (assembly GCA_944325005.1). GTDB lineage: Bacteria > Cyanobacteriota > Vampirovibrionia > Gastranaerophilales > Gastranaerophilaceae > Stercorousia. The sequence continues at coordinate 26,209 of CALUYO010000019.1, forward strand.
AATACCATCCCACCAGTTGCAGTGCGGAGCAAAAAGAATTGTCGGAATATTTGTGCCGCCATCAAAATAATTTTCAGCACCTCTGTATCGGAATGCATAAAAACGATTCTGAAGCATGTTAAAGAAAAACATACTAGCAACCCACAGCCAAAATTTACTTGTTTTAGCCGGTTTGAATTTTTCCTCCTTATTCCTGAGCTTCGTAGGGGGGATGTCAGAATATAATTGTTCCTCAACTGCCATAAATTAATTTTACTCCAGTATTCGGAAATATTCAAATATATAATGATATAATTTTAAGAAAAATTAACTATTCTAAATAAAATTTAATTAAATAAAAAAATGCAAGAAAAACTCCCGTATTTTACGGGAGGAAGAATGAAAGTAAGCGTGTCTAAAACACGCCTATTTTTCAGTATGAAATCTATTTTATCTGTGATTCCAGTTTGTCTATTCGTTTTTCAAGATCATTGATGCGTTTTTCCTGTGCCTGATACTTGGCATCTAATTCTTTTATTGCATTGATCATTGCAAAGAACATATCTTCAAAACGGATGGTTAAAAAGCCGTCTGCTCCTTTTTTGACCGCATCAGGAAAGACTTTTTGCAAATCTTGAGCTATTACACCAACATGAGGTGTTTTCTTTTCATCTTTTTTAAAAGTATAATTAAATACTTTTAAGTCGCGAATTTTGTCTAAACCGGAGGTAAATTCTTTACCAACATATTTCAAACGGCGATCGGATAAATTACTTTTAGGAGGAAGAATAGTTGGTTGAGACTCATTATGTAATTCTATCTGGTTTCCCCAAGTTTTTGACTTTAAAAAACCAATGGCGTCATCATGTCCACTTTTACCACCTACATGGAGCCAGCTAAAACCCTGCACTATTAAGTCAGCATTCAATACTGCAACAGCATAATCACCTTTTTTATGTAATTCAAATATACTATTTGTATCAATATTTACAGCCTTACCGGATACAAAACGACCGGAAGAACCAAAATATAAACTTTCAGTAGTGTCATCAGTACGGTGATTATTTGATTGAGGACCGGAATTAGAACCTATACAAACCTTATTACTGCCGGTTACATTTTTACAAGCATTCATACCTATAGCTACATTATTAACACCTTTGGCCTCGGATATCGTACCTATAGCAATTGAATTAGTATTTGTAGATATTGCACCATCACCTATTGCGATTGCATGTTCGCCACTAGCTTCTGTTGTATGCGTCTCTTCATAACTCCCTATGGCTATGGCACTCTCTCCACTTGCCGTTACTAAATTACCTATCGCTATTGCATCATTATTACTGGCTATCGCCTCGGGACCAATAGCAACACTTGTCTCAGACAACGCTTCTGATGAATAGCCTATTGCGGTGGAACTCAAACCTCTTGCAGTTGAATTATAACCATACGCACTGGAATTATCATCACTTGCTTCAGAATTACCTCCAACTGAGGTACTATATTCACCACTAGCAGTAGCACTTCGACCTAAAGAGGTTGCAAAAAAATCAGTTGCTTTCGCATTTCCTCCAATAGCCGTCCCAGAACCATCGCCCTGGGACAAAGCTCCATAACCAACGGCTATACCAAATGAAGATGCAGCGTTAGAACCACTACCGATTGATATTGAAGCACTTCCACTGGATTGAGCAGCTAACATTGTATCTGAATATGGAGAACCAATAGCGATTGAACCTAACCCGGTTGCATCTGTATCATAACCGATAGATATTGTATTTTTTAAACCTTCCATATCAACATTATTTGCATTGGCTCCAATGGCTATATTACCGTCACCACCGCCCTGCTGTAATGCCTGTGCACCAAGCGCCACATTATTATTGCCGCTCTTCTGTGAGAA
>CALUYO010000020.1 GCA_944325005.1 Candidatus Gastranaerophilales bacterium
AATATATTTGCTTTCAGGTTTGTTGATTTCCATTCGGATTGAACGAGTGCTTTTCAACCCCTTAGCCTGTGCGATTTCTTTAATATTAATATATTTATTCATGGTACACACACCTTAACTCGGAAGATTAGGAATTGGAACACCACTTCCGAGTATTGTGTCGGTTTCGTATCAATTAAAAAATTTAACAGGCAGAATTTTCAAAAACCTCAAACGACTCACATTGCCCGGAGGAATCATACCATTTGAACCAAGCCGAAAATACCCTAAAACACAAGCAGAAAGAGGGTTGCAATCCTTTTGCCCGAAATAATCGCACCATCTGTTGTAAAAGAACACATGGTTTGATTATTTGTTACAGATGGTTTGATTATTTTGGGCAACATAAACTTAAAATTTTAAATAAATGAACAAATTGAAATTTCAAAACGTTCACCCATTGTCAAGTGGTCTTTTTATGGTTGATTACGTATTAATCCATATCACCTTTGTAGGCACAGGGGATATTTTCTTCTTTTAAATAGTTCATACCCCACTTGTTCAACTCAATAATTGCCGGAATAAGTGTTTCACCTCTTTTTGTTAGCGAATATTCAGTCTTTGGCGGCACTATCGGATAAAGTTTCCGTTTAATTATTCCGTATGCTTCAAGTTCTTTTAACTGCTGAATAAGCATTTTGGGTGTAGCGTGAGAAATTAGTTTTTGCAGTTCGTTATATCTCAATGTTTTATTTATAAGGTGTCCGATTATAACTCCTTTGTATTTCCCGCCGATTATCTCCATTGTTGCTTCAAGCGGACATTTATATTCATCTTTTTTATGCTTTGTCATAATTAAAATACCTAATTTACTTTTTAGTAAGTATTATACAAAAAAGTGCATTCTTGTCAAAATGATAATAAATGTATAAAATTGCTTTATTAAAGGAGGAAACCTAAATGAAAATTACACAAGTAAGAAATGCAACAATTATAGTTGAATATAATAATACAAAATTTTTAATAGACCCTTGGCTTATGCCCAAAGATTATATGCCCGGGTTTGATATGGCAATAAATTCTGAAATTCGTCAGCCAAGAGTAGAGTTGCCTTTTGAAATTGAAAAAATTGTCGATGTTGATGCAGTTATTATTACCCATATTCACCCTGACCACTGGGATGAATTCGCAGAAAAAGCTCTGGATAAAAATATAAAAGTTTTTGTACAATCTTCTGTTGATAAAGATTACGTCATTTCAAAAGGATTTACAAATGTTGAGATTATACAAGATGCAGGAACGGAATACAACGGCATAACCCTATTCAAAACCTGTACCCAACATGGCAAAAGAGAGATAATAAAACCATTATGCGATTCTGTTGGCTTGCCTTATGATGCAATGGGTGTTGTTTTTAAATCAAATAATGAAAAAACATTGTATATTGCAGGCGATACAATTTGGTGTGAGGAAGTAAAAGATGTCTTAGGCAAATACAAGCCTGAAGTTATAGTAGTAAATGCCTGTGCTGCAACTCTTTTGAACGGAGAACGCATAATTATGAATATTGAAGATGTAAAAAATGTTTTGGATCCTGCGCCTGACGCAAAAGTAATTGCAAGTCATTTAGATACAGTCAGCCATCTTTCTGTTACAAGAGAAGATTTAAAAGAATTTAAAACTAAAAATAATATTGGTAATCTGTTAATCCCTGATGATGGAGAAACGCTTGATTTTATAGGCAATAATTAAAATTTTATACTAATGAAGTTGCTCAACCCAAGGTCGGAAAAATTTTCCCGACCTTGTTTCAAATTCTCAAACCTTATGATATTTTTGTAAAAATTTGGGGAACTGGACTATTCCGAAATGATCAAATTATCCGTACAGTTCAAATTTGGTGCGTATCTCACTGATAATATACAAATCTCAATCTATCCGTACAGTCCAGAAAAAGTCCAGTTTTCCAGTTTGATTTTTTGGGAACACTTAATTTTTCCGACCCGAAAACGCCCACACAAAGCCTACTTTACCAAAATAATCTATCTAGTCGTACAAATCAACCTGGACAAAAAACTACATCTGTCATACGCAAAGCACTCACTTTATTACAAACATTTTGGCAGATTAAAGTCCAAATACGGAGGCTTCAAATAAAAAACAGAGGGGATGGGATTCGAACCCACGGTGGAATTGCTCCCACACAACCTTTCCAAGATTGCACCTTAAACCGCTCGGACACCCCTCTTTGATTTTAGATTTATTTGCTCACATTGTGCTCAATCTGAGTATTTTTATATTATCACAAACATTTATTTTATGCTAGAATTATTTTATGCTAAAATTTGTGAATAAAATAAAAAATGGCCTAAAAGGCTCAGTTACAATCCCCGCTGATAAATCTATTTCGCATAGAGCTGTTATGTTTACATCTCTTGCCAAAGGGAAATCTGTTATTAAAAATTTTTCAAAAGGGCAGGATCCTTTGTCATCAGTGTCTATTTGTAAAGCTCTCGGAATTGATGCTGAATTTGAGAATGATTTATTAATTATTAATTCCACTGGGAAATTGGCAGCCCCAAAAGGCATACTTGATTGCAGAAATTCAGGAACTACAATGCGCCTTATGTCTGGAATTCTTGCAGGGCAAAGTTTCAATTCTATATTAACAGGAGATGAAAGCCTCTCGAACAGGCCAATGAAACGCATAATTGAACCGCTTGCACTTATGGGGGCAGAAATTTTATCAAATGATTATAAAGCCCCACTTAATATTCACGGGAAAAATTTACATGCGATCAATTATACTTCTAAGCTCGCATCTGCACAGGTTAAATCCTGTATTCTTCTTGCAGGGTTAAACATAGAAGGAAAAACAAGCTTTACAGAACCTTATATTTCACGTAATCATACAGAAATTATGCTAAAATATATGGGAGCCAATATTCACACAAATAATAACTCTGTTACTATAGAAAAATCTCAGCTTGAACCACGTACAATCGAGATTTGCGGAGATATATCTTCTGCTGCATACTTTATAGTTGCCGGTTTAATTGTGCCAAATTCAAAAATTATTTTAAGAAATGTTGGTCTAAATCCTACAAGAACAGGAATAATTGAAGTTGCAGAAAAAATGGGCGGTAATATTGAAGTTCTGGATAAAAAAACAGTTTCCGGCGAAATTGTAGGAGATATTCAAATATCTTATTCGGATTTAAAAGCCTGCATAATAGAAGGAGAGATTATACCACGCCTTATTGATGAGCTGCCTGTAATAGCTGTTCTCGCGACTCAGGCTGAAGGTACTACAGTTATTAAAAATGCACAGGATTTGCGTCACAAAGAGTCTGACAGGATTAAAGCTGTAGTAACCGAAATGAAAAAAATCGGGGCAGATATTAACGAAACTCCTGACGGTTTCGTTATCAACGGCAAAAAATTACTCACAGGCGGGTGTGAAGTTGAAACATATCATGACCACAGGCTTGCAATGAGTTTATATGTAGCAGGACTTATTTGTGAAAAAACTGTTGCAATTAAAGATTTTGAGTGGGTTGATATATCTTTTCCGGAATTTGACAGATTATTTAACTCAATAATATTGTAACGAAATATTAAGACACCTTTCTTTCAAAGAGCAATTTTCCTAAACAAAAATTTTTTATATATACAAGGTTAGGTTACTAAATTTCGAAAGGTTAAGGTAAAAAGGTTATGGCAGGGGAAATTTCAAATATTTACGGGAACAGTTTATATAACTATAATCCATATTCTGTCAACAATGATGATTTTTTGGCTCAACAATACTTTACACAAGCAGCACAACAACAAAAGCAAGTAGAAAATCCGGCATTTACAGGCTACCAACAGCCAAAGACCGATACGTTTGAAAAACAAGGCGGTTCAGGTTTAGGAACAGGATTAACTCTTGGAGCAGTTGGCGGTCTTGGTACTGGCGCCGGTATGTATTTTTGGGGCACAAACCCCGTAAAAGACGGAAAAGTAGCTGATGATATATTAAAAACAATTGATGCAGGCAACACAAAGCAGGTAGCACTTGATAAAGCTAAAGAATTATTTGCATTGAAAAAACAAGAAATCCTTAAAAATGCAGGAGTTCCCGAAGGCGTAACTTTAAAAACTTTAAAAGCGTATACTAAATCAGGAATGCCCTCAGCTTTTCCGAAACTACACGGAACGATAACTCAAGAGCAGGCAAAAGCGATATATAAGGCGGCTAAAAAAGAAATTAAAGATATAAATGTTGAAGAAATTGCAAAAGAAGCTCAAAAATTTGCAAAAGAAGAAACTTTACAGTTCAAACAAGAAAAACTATCAAGTCTCCAACAGCAAAAAATTAAACTTGAAGCACTTAAAGACGATGCAGATCTAGAAAAATTCTTCAAAGAAAATGCAAAAACTTTCGGAATTGACGGCGATGAAAAAGCCATAGAAACTGAAGCAAAAAAACTTGCGGCAAAATACAAAAATAAGGCCGGTGCAATAGCAGATTATACAACTAAAATCTCTAACCAGGAAGCTACAGTTAAATCCACAAGAGATGCATTAAACGGAAAGGTTATGTCATATTATGACGATACTGCAAAAGCATTAAAAAAAGATGCACCTGAAGCTATAACAAAAGCTTTCAAAAATTTCAAATGGAATAAAGCCCTTAAAGGCGGTGGCATCGCAGCAGCAGCAGGACTTGTACTAGGCTATCTTTTTGGGAATAATGCTTAATTAAAACCTTAATAAAAAATAATCCCGTAAAATATTACGGGATTATTTTATTTTTCTAACAATTTTTCTGCTCTTTTTATATTTAAAAGTTTTGGCTTTGATGGCATATATTTTTCTATATTATTTTTCAATTTGACAAAACTAATCTTTTTTGTTAATTCAAGAAATTTATCAACATCTTTTTTACTAAAAATATATAATACCGAATCTTTATGAGTTTTTTTTCTACTAATCAATAATACTTCATCATAGCTTTCTGCAAATTTCCTTTTTAAATGATGGATATGTTTTTTACTTCCCTTTACTTTTAGAAACTTGCCAAAAGAAAGATTATTATTTATTTCTTCATGTTGAACTGCTAGCATAGGTATCTCCTTTTTTATACAAAAAATCTAAAAATAAAAATTTTTGCCAGATAATTTATCATTTATAATTCCCAGCAAAGTACATGTAAATTAACTGAGTATGAGATTTTAAGCAAACTTAGAAACTAAGTTTGCTTAAAATCTTCAATAATATCTTAGTTACTTACTTGTTTTTGCTGTGTTGCATTGTATCTGTCGCCATATATTTCTATTTTTGAAATCTTCTCTTCAAAATCAGACCATTCTTTATCCGCCCAAGAAATATTAACCGCAGCAAGATTTTCCTTCAGGTGAGCGTCAACCGTTGTACCCGGTATTGGCACTATATAAGGCTTTTTATGCAGTAACCAGGCAAGAGCGACCTGAGCCGGTGTTGCTCCCTTTGCAGCACCAAATTCTTTTAATATATCTATAATTACATAATTTTTTTCCATTGCTTCAGGAGTAAATCTTGGAAGCTCTGCACGATTGTCATTCTTTGCATAAAATTTTGTATGTCCGGTTAGTGTTCCTGTCAAGTACCCCCTGTTTAACGGACTGTATGGTACAAAACCAATACCGAGCTCTTCCAGTGTCGGAAATATATTTTTTTCGGGAGTCTGCCACATAAGATGATATTCACTTTGAATTGCCGTTATCGGCTGAACAGCGTGGACTTTTCTTATAATTTCAGGACTTACCTCGCAAAGTCCAAAATGTCTGACTTTCCCTTCTTTAATTAGTTCTTTTACAGTTCCTGCAACATCTTCAATCGGAACTTTAGGATCGAACCTGTGCTGGTAAAACATGTCAATTACATCACGTCTTAAACGTTTCAAAGATTCTTCGCAAACTTTTCTTATTTGTTTTGGTGAACTGTCTAATTCTCCGTAATAATACTTACCGTCTACAATCTTGTGCCCGAATTTTGTTGTAACATTGATATTCTTGTATTTGTATAACCCTTTGCCGACAAGTATTTCATTTGTATGAGGCCCGTAAATCTCTGCGGTATCAAATAGTGTGATACCATAGTCAACAGCTTTATGTAAAAGTTTTATCATTTCATTTTCATCTTTTGCCGGACCTCTGTTGTAATTCATTCCCATACAGCCAAACCCTAATGCAGTGACTTTCATTGCTGCTGAACCAGTTCCCAGGGTTCTGTATTGGGTAATTAACTTTTCATCTCCGAAAATTTTAGCATCGGCTTTGTTGAAAATCGGTTGTGCTAACAATATTGCACTTAGTAAACCTGCGGTTTTTATAAAATCTCTGCGGCTGTTATTAACCATAAATCCTCCTTAATGTATTGAAAAACCGCCATCTACAGATATTGACGCCCCGTCAACAAAGTTTGAATACGGGGAGCATAGCCACATTACGGCATGTGCAATATCAATAGGCTCACCCAATCTTCCGGCAGGAATATCACGCAACAATTCCTTTTCAATATCAGGATTTCTTTTAATTAAATCTTTCGCCATAGGAGTGAGAATTACACCTGGCAAAACTGCGTTGATTTTAATACCTTTTGCCGCATAGTCAAGACTTGCTGTTTTGGTTAAACCGATAACTGCGTGTTTGCATGCGATATATGCGGCCTGGCCCGGAAAACCGGTTACACCACCCTGGGATGAAGTATTTACAATACATCCTTTATTTTCCTGTTTTAGCATTTGTTCAATTTCATATTTCATACAGTTCCAAACACCTTTAAAATCAACTGCTACAGTTTTATCAAATTCTTCATAAGTAATTTCAGCCATGGGCTTTTGCGGAGTCTGAACGCCTGCATTGTTAAAAGCACAGTCCAAATGCCCGAAAGTTTCAACGATATGTTCAATCATGCATTTAACCTGCTTTTCATCACTTACATCACATATATGTGAAAGTGCTTTATATCCTGACTGAATAAGTTCATTTACTTTATCATTCATATCAAGTATGTCTGATAAAACAACAGTGGCTCCGGCTTTAGCAAATTCTTGAGCAGTTGCAAGTCCTATTCCCTGTGCTGCACCTGTTACTAAAACAACTTTATCTTTAAAACAACTTTTCATAACCAATCCTTCCTTATCAATAATCTTATTATTTACGATATTTTTTCAAATAGCAAATACCTATAGTGCATTGTTTGTTATGCTTGACAAGTATTGCGAATTTTATTAGTATTGTTATATGGAAATACGAGTTTTGAGATATTTTTTAACGGTTGCAAGGGAAGGAAGTATAACAGGTGCCGCAAATTATCTGCATCTTACTCAGCCGACTTTATCAAGGCAGCTGCAGGATTTGGAGCGGGAACTCGGAGAGAAACTTTTAATAAGGACTAATCATAATGTTTCTTTAACGCCAGAAGGGATAATGTTAAAAAAAAGGGCCGAAGAAATTCTGGATATGGTTGAAAAAACAGAAAATGAATTTGCTTCTTTGAAGCAAAAAATTTCCGGCGAAATATATATAGGAAGTGGGGAAACAGAAACTCTTAAAAACATAGCAGACATAATTAAAGAAATCCGCCGGAATTATCCTAATATTATTTTTAACCTTTATAGCGGAATACACGAAGATGTTACAGAAAAAATTGATAATGGTCTATTGGATTTTGGAATTGTTATGCAGCCTGCAGATTTATCCAAATATAATGTCATAAATTTACCGGATAAAGATGTTTGGGGAATTGTTATGAGGAAGGATTGCAAACTGGCGCAAAAAGAATTTGTAACTTTTGAAGATATGGATAAAATCCCGCTTATTTTATCAAGAAAAGCCTTCCGAAAACCAACCCCCAACAATGAATTTTTCAGATGGTTTAATCAAAAGAAAGATAAATTAGAAATTGCGGCAACGCATACACTGTTTTACAATGCGGCTATATTAGTTGAACAGGGGGTTGGATATATGTTTACCCTAAATAACCTTGCAAATACATCAAAGCACTCAAATCTTTGTTTCCGCCCGATAAAGCCAATAATGGAAGCTGGTTGGGGGTTAATTTGGAAAAAATATCAAATCTTTAGCCCGGCTTCAAAACTTTTTTTGGAAAAATTATCTGAGAGATATTTATAAAATACATAAATTAAAAATTTGAAAAGCGAGTATTTTACAGCTGACCGCCGACAGATTTATAAAGGCTTAAAGAAGCTATAATAACATCTGTTTTACTCTGAATTTCTTCTTTTTTAAGCGAAAGCAGATTTTCTTTGTATTTTAGTGTATCAAGATATGAAACAGCACCTTTTTCATATTTATAATACATATCGTTATAATATTTTGTTTCACATTCCACACGTTTTATATTATTTTGATTTTTTGCCGTACCGGTTTTTAATTCTACAAGGCTGTCGTTTATTTCCTGAATTGAGGTAAGGATTGTTTTCTGATACGTATTAAACATTTGTTCGTATCGGTATTTTTTCCCTCTTAATTGTGCAAGCAGTCTACCCCCATTAAATATCGGCTGGGTAAGTCCTCCGCCTAATGACATTATAAAACTTTCCCAGTTAAAAAGCGGGGAAAAAGCATAAGCATTAAAGCCGAGAAATCCTGTGAGATTTATACTTGGCAGCAGGCTTCTGCGTGCAATTTTTACATCAAATGCCGCAGCCTGTAATTGTGCTTCAGCTTTTAAAATATCAGGCCTTTTATCTATAATTTCAGAAGGAATACTCTCAGGTAAATCTTTTAAAAGTTCAATACTGTCAATGGAACCTCTTTCAAGTGTTGACGAATTTTCACTGCTTTCACCGGTTAAAACAGAAAGCTGGTTAAGAAGCTTGCCTTGGTTGTTTTTCAAAGTTTCCATATCAGATAAAGATTCAGTATATGATTTATCCGCAACGGTTACGTCGGTTGATGAAGCCAAACCGTATTCGTAATTTATTTTTGTTAAATCTAAAATCTCTTTTCTAAGAGCAACAAGTTCTTTCTGATATTCTATTTGTTTATCAAGGCTCAATATATTAAAGTAAGTTGATGCCGTAAGAGTTGTAAGCGATATAAATGCAGATTTTTCGTCATATTTTAACGCTTCAAGCTCCTTTTCAATTTTCTTTGTATTTGAACGATTTTTGCCCCATATATCAACTTCGTAATTTACAGTCAGAGGAAATCTCATATTGGTTGTATAATATGATGGGAAAAACATTCCGGCATAAGGAATTGAGCCCGAAAATTTTTCACGGCTTGCAGTTCCATTAAAATTTATAGACGGAAGTTCGTTTCCAAAAGATTCTTTAACTGCCTCTTTCCCTTCAAGAACTTTCAGCTCATTGATTTTTATATCGTAATTTGAGTTTGCCGTTTTTAAGATGTAATCTGTCAAAATAGGATCATTAAATTTGTCCCACCATTTCTGGTTTATATACTCTACTTTGCAGTCAACCTTAGTATCTTTTTTACGTTTTTGCTTTTTCTTTATGTTATTTTCAGATACTGAAGCAGACTGCCTGATTTCTGCGCTTTTATCGACACTGAATGCCGGCAGAGTATTTAAAAAGAATATAGTAACTAACAAAACTGCTATGTATTTTTTCATTTTTTCCTCTTAAAAATATTAATTAAACGTTGTTTTATCTGCGGATTGTTATACATCTGCAGTCTTTTTTGAAGCTGGGTAATTGTCATATATAAAACGGGTATCAGGAACAAATTCAAAATAGTTGAAACAATCATTCCGCCAAATACTGCCGTTCCCATTGAAACACGGCTGACAGACCCGACACCTTTTGCAAATACAAGCGGAGTAATACCTAAAATACAGGCAAGTGATGTCATAATAATCGGTCTGAAACGGATTGCTGCAGCATCAACTATTGCTTCTCTTAAATTTTTTCCCTGTCTGTGAAGCTGGTTTGCAAACTCTACAATCAAAATACCGTTTTTGCTTGCAAGCCCGATTAACATTACAAGCCCTATCTGGCAAAATACATCATTATCAATCCCTCTTAAAAACTGGAACAATATTGCTCCGAAAAGCGCAAGAGGAACAGCAAGCAGAATAATTGCCGGCTCAAAAAGATTTTCATACTGCGCTGCAAGAATTAAGAATACAAATATAAAGCTCAGCATAAATATGAATACTGCTTGACTTCCAGATTCCTGCTGTTCAAGAACAATACCTGACCACTCGTAGGAGAAAGTTTTCGGCAAAACTTTTTTTGCGATTTTTTCCATCTCCTTAACAGCTTCTCCCATACTTACACCCTGTTTTGCAGAACCTGTAATTTCTGCCGAACGTCTTAAATTGTAATGGTTTATTGTATCTGCTGTGTATGTTGTGGAAAAAGATGTTATCGCGGATAAAGGCATCATAGAACCATCATGCGCTCTTACATAAAACTGCCCGATATCATCCGGCGAAGCGCGAAATTCTTTATCAGCCTGCAAATATACCCTGTAAGCTTTATTCAAATATGTAAAATCATTTACATACAAAGAGCCGATATAAACCTGTAGAGTGTTATAAACATCTCTTAAAGACAACTGTAATTGTTTTGCCTTTAATTTATCTATCTGTAAGTTTAACTGAGGGGAGTTTGCAGCAAAAGATGTAAACAATCCGGTTAACTTTGAAGATGTCAAACTTTCCGCAATTACATCTTGAGTAATAGAATTTAGGGTATCAAGCGTATTATTTGCATTGTCTTTAACCTCAAACTGAAAACCTCCAACTGTACCTATACCTTCTATAGCGGGTGGTTCAAAAGCAACGGCAGTAGCGTCAGGCAGTTTTGACAGTTTTTTGTTTACCCTGTCAACAATAGCTTTAGCCGACTGCTTTTTACTTTTTCTTTCATGATTTGGTTTTAAATCCACGTAAATAAGGGCCTTATTTGAAGAATTCCCGTTAAAACTATAGCCGGTTGTATCAAGGTAACCCTTAATTCCTTCTTCTTCTTCAAATATTTTGTCAATTTTATCAACAATCCTCTGTGTTTCTTCAAGAGATGACCCTTCAGGCGCCTGAACCATTACGCTGAAGTATGCCTGATCTTCAATAGGAATAAACGACTGAGGAACAATTTTAAACAGCCCGTAAGTTACTAATATCAGAAAGGCAAAAATAGTAAAAACTTTTCTGCGATTATTTAATGCTATATTTAATAAATTCCTGTAATTTTCAATTACTCTGGCGATAAAATTATTAAATTTATCAAAAAATTTGAAATTGAATTTACTTTTTTCTTTAAGCATTATAGCTGACATTGCCGGTGTCAGAGTAACAGAGACGAATGCAGAAAAGAAGATGGAAAATGCAATAGTGAGTGCAAATTGTTTATATAATTTCCCTGTAGTACCCGGGAAAAACGCAATAGGAACGAAAACAGTAATTAGTACAAGAGAGGTTGCAATAACCGCGCTGAAAATTTCTTTCATACCTTCAATAGCAGCCTCGCGCGGAGCCATTTTCTTTTCTTTTATAAATCTTTCAATATTTTCAACAACAATAATCGCATCATCAACAACAAGCCCCGTTGCAAGAACTATTCCAAACAACGTGAGTGTGTTTATGGAAAAGCCGAAAACTTTTAGAAGTGCAAAAGTCCCTATTAAGGAAACAGGAATTGTGACAGAAGGAATTATTGTCGTCCTCCATTTTTGCAAGAATAAATAAATTACAGCGATTACAAGAAGAATAGAACCGACAAGAGTAAGCAGAACCTCACGGATTGATTCTTTTACGATATTGCTTGAATCAATTGAAACTATACATTGCAAACCGGGTGGAAATGATTTTTGCAATTTTGCCATTTCCGCTTTAACTTTTGTTGAAACGTCTATTGCATTGGCTGTCGGAAGCTGCATGATTGCAAAGCCTACAGCATCTTTACCCTTGTAATGGCTTATTGTATTATATGTTTCTGCCCCGAGAACAGCATATCCGACATCTTTAAGGCGGACTATCATATTTCCTTCGGTTTTAAGAATTATTTCGTTAAATTCATCAGGAGTCTGCAGTCTGCCGGGTGCCTGAACGCTCATTTGAATTTCCTGTTCTTTTCGACTGGGCGCACCGCCTATCTGACCGGCGGTAACCTGAACATTTTGTTCCTGCAGAGCATTCATAACATCTGTAGCGGTTAATCCTTTACTTGCAAGCTTAAAGGGGTCAAGCCATATACGCATTGCAAAAGTTCTGTCCCCGAATATCAAAACACTCGCAACACCTTTAATACGCTGGAGATAATCTTTAATGTATCTATCAATATAATTGCAGATAAATTCGGTATTATATTCACCGTTTTCGGATTTCATTATATATAGCAAAACAAGTGCGGTTGAGTTTTTGTAAATCGTAACACCTGTCTGCTTAACCTCCTGCGGCAGTCTTGCCTCAACCTGTTTTACCCTTGTTTGAACTTCTAATAATGCATCATCCAGGCTTCTGCCGGAATTGAAAATAATATTAATGGTACTTGTTCCGTCATTACTGCTTGAGGAATACATGTATTTCATATCCTCAGCACCGTTAATTGCCTGTTCAAGAATTGTTGTTACAGTTGCTTCAACGGTTTTGGCATCAGCACCAATGTAGTTTGCTGTTACCGTAATCTGTGATGGTGCAAGCTGAGGATATTGCTCTACAGGAAGAAGAGGAATACAGATTAAACCGGTAAGAAGTATAATTACAGAACAAACTACAGATAAAATCGGTCTTTTTATAAAAGTTTCTACAAACATTATATTTGCTCCTCTTTTTCAATCTTTACTTCTGCACCGTCATAGAGTTTTTGTACACCTCTTATTACAATACAATCTCCCGCTTTTAAACCTTTCTCCGTAACGTATTTGTCATTTTGAATTTCACCGAGCGTAACTGGAATCTGCCTTGCAATTTGTTTTCCGTTTTCATCTTTTATAACAAAGACAAAGTCCTGCCCCGTCAGGTGAATTTTTGCACTAACAGGCACCAGAAGCCCCTGTTTTTTGTTGTAAATAACTCTTACTTTTACGGATTGGTCGGCCTTTAAAATTCCATCCTTGTTTTTAAGTATTGCTTTTGTGAGAATTGTCTGCGTTGAGGAATCAACTCTCGGTGAAATGAAAGAAAGAGTTGAACTTGCAGCCGGATTATTTTGGTTATCCAAAATTTGAACCGGAAGTCCCGCCTTTATATCAAAAACCTTATCCGCCGGAAGCCCTACATTTAATTCAAGAGTTTCGTTCTGCGTTACGGAAAGCATTTTTGTTTCAGGATTAATATAATCACCGACTTTTACAGGGATATCACCTACAGTTCCTGCAAAGGGTGCTGTTATTTTATGGTAACCGAGTTCAACCGATTGTTCTTTTATCTGTGCCTCGTTTGTTTCATAATCCGCTTTGGCCTTTTTGTATGCGTTTTCATAATTTTCCAAATCCTGTTTGCTTACTGTTTTCTTTTCATACAAATCAGAATATCTTTCAAATTGTGTTTTTGCTGTTTCATAATTTAAAAGCAGTGAGGCTTGTTTTACTTTGTAAGAATTTAAAAGAGCTTCCTGCTTCCTCGGGTCAATAACGAGCAGCAGTTGTCCTTTTGTGACTTTATCACCTGCTTTTACATTAATCTCCTGTATCTGTCCTGATACCTGAGGCTGCATTAAAACAGACTGCCTTGAGATTAACACACCCTGATAAATCTGGGCATTATCATACTCAACAGACTTTAAAACTTCTGCATTAACAATCGTTTTTTCAGCGGGCTGCTGCATATTTCCGTAAAAATAATAACCAATGCGCGCTAAAATTATTAAAACTACAATTAAAATAATCCAAATATATTTTTTCATCTCCATTCTCCAGTCCGAAATCATACTGCACATAGTAATCCGAAATCGGACTAATGTCAAGTAGAAAGTTTTTAGTTTGACAAAACAGATAATATGACGCTATAATTCAACTCAGAGGGGTTTAATGGTACAAACAGAATATAATGATTTAAGAATTGAATTTAACAGTTTATTCAAAGAAATGACGGATGTTTATCATAACATTGCATTAAAATTAGGAATATCCGACAGTGCTTTTTTAATACTTTATGCTGTTGTTGAACTTGGCTGCGGCTGCACTCAAAAAGATATTGTTGACATGTATTATATGAGCAAGCAGACTATAAATTCTTCCATAAAAAATCTTGAAAAAGCCGGTTACATCGAATTTAAACAGGACAAAGGAAACAACAAACAAATATTTTTAACATCATCAGGCGAAAAATTAGTTGAAAAAAAAATTAAACCCGTTATAGAACTTGAAAATGAAGTGTTCGCAGATATGACAACACCTGAAGAAAGACAGGCTCTCCTAAGATTAACCAGAAAATATGTAGACCTGTTGAGACAAAAATCCGAACTGCTTCTTAGCTATAAAACATAAAATAAGTAATAAAAATTGCTATGCTTTTAAATAACTTGACTTAGAGTAACTCTAAAGTGCTAGAATTATAAAAGAGGTTTTAAGTCAAATGGATAGACGTAAATTTATAAAAAATACACTTATTACTGCTGCCGGTGCCGTTATTATTGGTGCCGCAACAGGCTGTGTAAGTAACAAAAATTCAAAAGGAGATAAAAAAATGAAGATACTTGTTATTACAGGAAGTCCGAGAAGAAATGGAAATTCAAATACGTTAGCTGATAATTTTATAAAAGGCGCAGAAGAAGCCGGACATAGTATTGTAAGGTTTGATTCGGCATTCAAAAATGTTCACCCCTGTGTTGCCTGCAACAAATGCGGAATGAACGGTCAATGCGTTTTTAAAGATGATTTTGAATTTATCAGAAATAATATCGTGGATGCCGATGCGGTTGTGTTTGCGACTCCAATGTATTATTTTGGAATTTCAGCACAGATTAAAGCTGTAATTGACAGATTTTACGCAATTAACGGACAAATCCATGTTCCTAAAAAAGCTGTTTTAATTATGACTTATGCAGATACTTCAGCCAAAGAAGCTCAGCCTATAATCAGCCATTATGAAACATTGTTGAATTATCTCGGCTGGTCTGATGCAGGAAAAATAATAGCATCAGGTGTCTGGACGGAAGGAGATGTTAGCCATACACAATATCCTAAACAGGCTTATGAATTGGGAAAAAATATATAGGACGGCTTTATGGCAAGAAAAAAAGTTATAAATATTCTGATTTTAGCAGGATTAATAATTATAGCGGGATTTGTTCTATATAACGGATTTTTCTCAAATTCAGAGCCTTTGTATGCGCGGGAAGGGAGCATTAAAATGAAAGTTAAAATGAGTTTTAACAATAACGTAGTAATTATTAATATGTATGATAATCCGGCATCCCAACAGGTAATTGCTCTTTTACCGACGGAATTTCAATTCAGAGATTTTGCGGGCGAAGAAAAGATTACCAATTTCCTAAAGCCTTTGCCCCTTGATAACGCTCCGAGAGGAATTGTTGCAACGGCAGGAAAAATGTTTATTTATGCGCCATGGGGTAATATGGGAATTTTCTATAAAGACCACGGACACACTATGGATAAAAGCCTTATTCCACTTAGCGAAGTTGAAAGCGGGCTTGAGTATTTAAAATCTCAAAAAACTGATTTTAAAGCAAAATTGGAAGTTATAAAATAAATAGATAGATAAATGAAAGAGGTGCAATTCATAGTAATCACACCTCTTTTTTATTTTTATTTATCAATCTGACTTTCTGTAAACGGATCGGCCCTGTGTCCGACAAGATGAATTTTAGAATAATCTTTTTCAAATTCTTTTAATTCATCCGTTGACATTCTGACATCCGCTGCACCTAAAAAGTCATCAAGGTGTTCAGGACTTGTTGTACCCGGGATAGGGGCTATCCACGGTTTTTCAGATAACATCCACACAAGCGCAAGCTGTGCAGGTGTTACATTTTTACGTCTTGCCCATTTTTTAACAAGTTTAACTATTTCCACGTTATGCTCAAGTGCTTCGGGTGTAAACATAGGAAGAGTTGCACGTCTGTCGGTTTTTTCAAATCTGCTGTCTTTTGTGATAACACCGGTCAGCAAAGCCCTGCCCAATGGACAGTATGGAACAAGCCCTATTCCGAGTTCTTCAAGAGTCGGAAATATTTTTGTTTCAGGTTCCCGCCAGATTAGGGAATATTCGCTTTGCACAGCAGAAACAGGACAGACTGCGTGGGCTTTTCTGATTGATTTTGCACTTGCCTCGGACAAGCCAAAGTGTAAAACTTTACCTTCCCGAATAAGTTCTTTAACAGTTCCAGCAACATCTTCCATAGGAATTTTCGGGTCAACTCTGTGCTGATAAAGAAGGTCAATGTAATCCGTCTGCAAGCGTTTCAAAGAGCCTTCAACAGCCCGTCTGATATGTTTAGGTTCACTATTTAGCGCAGTTGGCTGACCTTCTTCCACTCCAAATCCGAATTTTGTGGCGATTTTTACCTGTCCTCGAATAGGTTTTAGGGCTTCACCAACCCAGGTTTCACTTGTATAAGGCCCGTAAACTTCAGCCGTATCAAAAAATGTTACACCTTTTTCATAGGCTCTGCGGATTAATGCAATCATTTCGTTTTTGTTGTATTTTCCGCCGTAATAGCCGACCATAGGCAAACATCCAAGGCCGATTGCGGAAACATTCAACCCGCCGAGATTTCTGTGTTCCATTCTTTTTGTTTGTTTCAAAGTATTATCCTCTGACATAATATTTTCAGCCTTTCCGGCAAGCCCTGCAAGCATAATTGCAAGACTTGATGTTTTTAAAAAATCACGTCTGTTCATACTTTTTCTCCTTACAATCCTGTTAATTTTTCCTGTTCTTCAGGGTATCTTGCGCCGGTAATTTCAATGCTTTCAATGTGTTTTCTGATATCTGCAAGCTCATCAGGTGTAAAAGTTATATCTTCCGCTCCAATATTTTCCTGCAGCCTTTCAACCTTCTTTGTTCCCGGGATTGGTACAATCCATGGCTTCTGGGCCAAAAGCCAGCCGAGCGCAATTCTTGCAGGTGTTGTTTGTTTTTTCTCCGCCAGTTCTTTTACGTAATCTACAAGAACAATATTTTTCTGTAAATTTTCGTGGCTGAAACGCGGAATTGTGCTTCTGAAATCTGTTTTATCAAATGTTGTATCTTTATTAAATCGACCAGTAAGAACTGCTTTTCCTAAAGGTGAAAACGGAATAAAACCAATGCCGAGTTCTTCTAAGGTATCAAGCAGCCCTTCTTCCGGTTTTCTGTACCACATAGAATATTCACTCTGAACAGCGCAAACAGGACAGACTGCATGAGCTTTTCTGACAGTGTTTGCACTGGCTTCCGAAAGTCCGAAATTAAGAACTTTACCTTCTTCAATCAGTTCTTTAACACATCCTGCAACATCTTCAATCGGAACATTCGGATCTACTCTGTGCTGATAGTATAAATCAATATGGTCGGTTCTTAATCTTTTTAAAGAACCTTCAACCGCTTTTCTGATTGTTTCGGGACGGCTTGAAAGGCACGTCGGACGATTGCTTGCATCAAGTTTGTAGTTATCAAAGTCGTATCCGAATTTTGTCGCAATTTTTACCTGTTCTCTAACCGGTTCAAGTGCTTCGCCTAAAATTTCTTCATTTTCAAACGGCCCGTAGACCTCGGCCGTATCAAAGAAAGTTACGCCGAGTTCTACGGCCTTTCTTATTGTTGCAATTGAATCATTTTTTTCGGGAAACGGCGGGTAGCTCTGGGTAAACCCCATACACCCTAAACCTATACATGAAACTTCCAGTTTGTTTTGTCCTAAAAATCTTTTTTTCATTTTTTCTCCCCTTATATTTTATAAATTTTTACCAAGTTCATAAGCTTTTTGAGGAAAATCAGTTTTCTCAATAACTTCTCTTACCGGACAGCCCGTTGCAAGAAGCATCCCGCTATCCTGCCACCCGAGAAATCTTACAATATTTTTGTAATTTGTAACAAGACCTTCCATTGTCCAATCATTTGCGGCAGCGGATGTTGCAAGAAGCATTGCTTTTTTATTTGTGTTGATAATTTTATGGTTGTTTGCGTGAAAACGGTCTATAACCATTTTTATCTGTGAAGAAAATCCGAAATAATATAAAGGGGTTACAAACACAACCATATCAGCATCAAAAAGTTCCGGATTAAGTTTTTCCATACCGTCTTTATAAATACATTTTTTATCGCCTGTTTTGCAGGACTCACAGGCAATACAAGGATGAAGTTCCTCAAATGCCGAATCAAATCTGAAAACCCTATGTCCTTTTTCTTCCGCTCCTTTTATAAATTTATCTGCCAGAAGCGCAGAAGTTCCTTTTTTATGCGGACTTCCAGTTATTACAAGTATTTTCATTTTGTTATCTCCAAATATTTTAGTATTAGCAAGAACAGTACCTGCTAAAGTTACCCCTGTTACAGTTATAATTGTATTTTTAATAAAGTTTCGCCTATTCATATGATAACCTTCCATTAAGGCATGCTTATATTATAAAGAATGAGAGCAGCTCTAAGTCAATACTTTATTAGTTTATATGAGTTTGTGGAAAAATTGTCATTTTTCGACTTTTCCCACATCCTCATATTGCAATTCTTTCTTCAATTTGGATATTATTTATGGGATTCCAGCTGTCTTTGAGGTTGTTTTTCATAATATTCTGATAAAAAGCTTCTTTGTATTCAAGCAAAACCATCTGTTCCATAAGTTCTTTAATCTGTGCTTTTGTTTTTTCTTTAGTTCGTATAATAATGTCATAACGTTCAGGAACTGTCGAATCTCCAACAAGACAGAGTTCTATATATTTTTTAATTTCTTTGCTTTCAACTCCCGCAACCCTTAGGCACTTTACGATTTTGACCCATTCTAAGTCATAATCATCAAATAATCTGATATTAGTGTCACTTCTTTTAATAAACGGGAAAAATCCGCTTTTTGCCCAAAACCTTATAGTGTGTTCGGATATATTCATTTTGTCCGCTACTTCTTTTTTATTGTGTACATAAAAAACCTCCTGAATAAATTTTAACACAACAACTCTTGACTGAGAGCGACTCTAATTTTTTAAAATTAAAATTGTTAAGAAAACATGAGGAAAATATGACAGAAGAACATGTAAAATTTATGAATGATTCTCACTATTATGAAGGTGAAAGAGTAAGCTTTATGAAGATGGGTTTAAAAATGGCAGGACTGATTTTTAAACCTGAGAATTTTGACGAAAACAAAAAATATCCTGCAATTGTTGTTACCCACCCCGGCGGCGGAGTAAAAGAACAGGTTGCATCTTTGTACGGGTGGAATTTGTCAAAAAAAGGTTATGTTACCATAGCCTTTGACGTATCTTATCAGGGAGAAAGCGAAGGTACACCAAGATATCTTGAAGATCCGACAAGCCGCGTTGAAGATATCCGTGCGGCAATTGATTATTTAACTTCTCTGCCGTTTGTAGATAATGAAAAAATAGGTGCAATGGGAATATGTGCAGGCGGCGGGTATACAATGTCCGCAGTTCAAACGGATATAAGAATTAAAGCCGCTGCAGGTATTAGCTCATGGAACGTAGGTTCCTGGATTCGTGACGGGCTTCCGCCAGAAGGGCACTGTGTAAAAATGGAAGAAGCTCTCAAAACCGCTGCAGAGTGCAGAACAAAAGAAGCAAACGGAGCAGAAATTACATATGTAGGCTATGTTCCGAATTCTCCCGAAGAATTTACGGACGAAACACCTGTTATTATGAAAGAGGCATCTGACTATTACCGAACACCAAGATGTGCTTATCCGACATCTGTTAACAAAATGGCTTTACAAAGTTTGGACAGGCTTTGTGCTTTTGATGCTTTTCAGTATATTGATACCGTTGCTCCAAGACCGATTTTGTTAATAGTAGGAAGCAAGGCCGATACAAAATTCTTTAGTGAAGATGCTTATAAAAGAGCAAATGAGCCTAAAGAAATTTATACTGTAGAAGGCGCAACACATGTTGATTTGTATGATAAACCGGAATTTGTTCCGCAGGTTGTTGATAAATTGACAGAATTTTTTAACAAAAATATATAAAAGAAACTAACCGCACAATAAAGAAGGAGGTTTTTATTGACCTCCTTCTTTTTATTTGAGTAATTGATTATTCACCGGAGACTTCTTTTAGAGTTTTAAGGGCTGCCAAGGTATTTGGAAATCCTACATAAGGCAGGCATTGAATTATTGCGGCAGTTAATGTTTCTTTTGAATTGCCGGCTTTTAAATTACCTTTAATATGGCTTTTCAAAGTCGTTGTATTACCTGTTGTAACAAGAGCTGCAATAAAGAGTAACTCTCTTGTTTTAATATCAAGTCCTTCTCTTGTATAAAAGTCCCCGAAGCAGACTTCTGTTAAAAATCTTGCAACATCAGTACCCATATCATCAGGAAGTCCTTCCATTGACTGTTTTATTTCATCGCCGTATAAAGGATTTTGAATTTCAAAACCTATTTGGTAGCGTTCATCTTCATTAACTGTTGCAGTTGATTTAAGAGGTGTTGCAATCCCTCTTTCTTTAAATACTTCGTTTAGTACATTTAATGCATTCAATGTTTTCGGGAAACCTATAAATGGAGCAAGCTGGTAAATTGCTTCTCTGAGTTCAATTGGCGTTACGCCGGCGTTCAATGCTCCATTAATGTGTGCTTTTAATTGTGGTAAAGTCTGTTGAACAGCAAGAGAAGTAACTGTTATTAATTCTCTTGTTTTAATATCAAGTTCACCGACCGTAAAAACTTCACCGAAAATGTACTTCTGCAAAATCGCCATCATCTCCGGATCGTCGCCTGTCGGTGTAAGTGCTTCACCACCGAAAAGAATTTTGTAATTCTTTTTACAAATATCTGTTCTTGTCATGTTTTTATCCTCACTATTAAATGTACTTGCTATAGCTAAATTAGATTGCAACATGAGTATTGCCAAACTGATTAGAAATATTTTTTTCATTAAATACTCTCCTTTATTATTAAAAAGTCAGTGTATAAGTGTATATATAATTTATTATAAAAAATGAGAGCAGCTCTAAGTCAAATAGTTTAATTGTATTAATTTTTATATTTCATCGGGATTAAAGCCCTGCTGAAACAATAATCCTAAAATTTCTGTAGTTCTTGAAATATGCAGTTTTTTTAAATAATGATTTTTTCAGACCAATAAATGTCGGATAATCGATTCCGACAAAATCTAAAATGCCAGTGAAATTATGTTCCTGCTTGTTCAGGAACATAATTTCTTTTTCATTTTCGGTTAAATTTTCAAACATTCTGGTATTCCTTTAATCTTTCAACGTTGACAAGATGATTCTTGACAGCAAAATACGCAAGATGTCTACGGTTTGCGAAATTAAAACGTTTCATTAATTTCTGAACCCGATAGACAACTTTGTTTGTGTTGTGGTAATAAAAACGTATTCCGATTTCCATGTAAGAAAAACCTAACAAAATGTTGTATAAATACAAACCATTCCTTAATGTGAGTTTTCCATCTTGAACCAGAGTTAAGAGAAGTAACTCTAATACTGACTTGTCAATATCTTCTGCAATAGTCGAAATCTCATCGAGTGTAAATTTATCCAACCTTCTGTAAAGCCTTAATACTCTGTTCTCTTGGATTATTGACGGTTCAAAATCTTTGCACTCCATTATGATTTACCCCGGCAAATCTGTATTCCGTCAGCTTTTTCACAAGGACGGCGTTCGCTACCGCTCAGTCTTGTCAAAATCCGCAATCATACACACACGATAACTCTGCAGACAAAGGATTGGAACTCTACTTCCGACCTTTGTGTCAGTTTTGTATCAATTAAAAATATTTTTTCTCAAACTTGGTTCCGCATTTTTCTCAATTTCAATTTTATTTTTATCAAACTTAATGAAAAAAATTTTCCAACCGAAAAGAAAAATTTCCGACCATTTTTGAAAATGGGCTTGCCCGAAATAATCGAACTGACTGTTAAAAATCAAACTAGGTGTAACGTTTCGCCATTTCGGGCTTTGAGTCTTAATCAAACTGTCTGTTTTAATCAAATTGGACTTTAAAATACAATACACATGTAAAAGAACACATGGTTTGATTATTTGTTACAGATGGTTTGATTATTTTAGGACACTTTTTGTTGGGGTAGAAACCCCAACCTACAAACTTACAAAAGATTTTTTCAGTAATCCTAAAAATTTTGTCGATAAAATGAATAAATCTGCGTCTATACATAGTCCAGAAGAATGTGTCGGAGCTTATACTGAAATGATACAAATACATAATGGTAACTCAAGAACCACAATTTCTAAATTAAGAAAGATATATGAAGATGTATATAAAAATGCAAAAGCTGTAATTAAGTCTACAAAAATATTTACAAGAAATAACAGAGATATGTATGTCCCTGTTGAATATTACGGCATTCCAAAAAAGAAATAAATGTAAATTTATATTAAAATTGTAGCAAATTTATTTTTTACGAGGTTTACTATAACATTCAAGTTAAGAAAGGGGTATATATTAATGAACACAAATTATTCAAACAACTATCATCAATCATTTGGTAGCTTCAACTTTTCTAAAGATGCAAAAGAATTATTAAAGTGGCGTGTTAAGACAAGTGCAAGATTAGCAAAACTTGAAAAAATATGTAATAAAGAGAATACAGGTGCAAGAGCTGCTAGAAATATTGATGTTAATGTAATTTCTAATCTAGCAGGAGGACCAGTATTGGTAGCTGACTATAAGGGTGCAAGTTTGTATGATGAAAGATTTTTCGATACACCTTTGTCTTTCTTAAAAAAAGCAACAAAACGTGCTGACAAATGGGATGCACATGACAATAGCCCTGTAACTAAAGCAATTGATAAATTAGTTTAAACTTCAAGAGATATATTATAAAAGAAGTATAATTAATATAAAATAAGTTATAATTATTAAAAATAGCTAAAACTAAATTTGAAACAAGTAGCCAGTAGGTTGGGCATACTAGCCAAACAAGTTTAAAATACTCAAATTACTCAAACTACTCTTTAATTACTCGGGGGAAAAATCGGCTTGTGAAGTAAAGAA
>CALUYO010000021.1 GCA_944325005.1 Candidatus Gastranaerophilales bacterium
GTCGTTTAGTTTTGTATTGTGTATATGAAATTATTTTTTTTAATTAGGCTTAGCTCTCCTGTGTTTCGGGGGGGGGGCGTTTCAAGGCTTTACAGTGTTGTTCCTCCGGGTAAGAAAAAGAAAGGTGAAGAAAATGACAGAGATTAACAAATCAGGTATTATTTCGGGGGGTGGGCAAACTTTCAGCACAAAAGGTATGAAACTTTCTGAGCTGAAAAAGAATAATGAAGTTTTATTTGATTTTTTCAAAAGCAAAGGATTAGATGAAAATTCCTATGTTTATTCTTCAGATATTGAAAAATTGAAACAAGAATTTGATAATGGTGACGGGAAGTTTTCAAAAAGAGAATTAAGAAAAATGGGGCTTGATCTAAAGCGTTCAGAAGCCCGTGCCGTAAATAAGGCTTTGCAGAGTATTATGGATACTGAATTGTCCGAAGACGGTGCATATCCGGTAAAAGTTGATGATAATACTACAGATTTTTATACAAAGGATAATATCAGAAGAATGTCTGCGTCCTTCAATGGCGGAAACACAACTATTACAGAGTATGATGACACGGGAAACAGACCGGTTATAATAACTCAAAAGTTTGGAGATTACGGAACCAGAATTGATGATTTTAGTGATCCTCAAAAAATTCAAACGACTACCTACGATGGTGATGCACTGATTGCACGGAATGGCGGTATCGTAAAAGAGGAACTTGCCTTTGTAGATGGTCTCCGGACTAAAACAACCACTGATGTTAGCGGTAACAAAAAGGTATATCAGCAGCTTCCGGGAAGTACTGAATGGGCAGAGGTTGAACCAAAACCTGTTTACACAGAGCCCGTAGATGTTCCGAAGGAGGAACCTGTTGCCGATGAAACGGCTCCTCAAAAAGGTGCTGTAAAAAATACTGAACCACAAGATTTCACAGTGCCTAAAAATCAGGATTTCAGATCTCTAATTATTAAGTCTCTGCATGGACAGGGAATTGAAAATCCTACCAAAGAACAGATTGATGCAGAAATAGCAAGATTTAAAGCATTAAATCCAAAAGCAGTTCATACCGCAAAAAATGGAGTAGAATACCTATATGCAGGTGATACTGTTAAAATTGCAGGCGGGCTGAAAAATGAGCAAACACTTCCATTGGATTCCAATAAGCAGGTTAATACGGAAGTACAGGTAAAAAAAGAAACTCCTGTTACCAATCCACAAGTTGAAGACAAGCAAAAGCAGGAGGTAAAGACACCTATTTATCTGAATGGCGCAGATCCGAATACCGGAAAACTCAATGATCAGGAATATGTTTCTGTAAAAGGCCGCGGTATGTGCAAATATAATCCGGAACTAAAAGGTTATGAACAGTTTACCGGTGTTCATAAAGGTAATCGTTATGTAAACGGTGAGGTTCAGATATTAGCAACAAAAGAGCTTGTTGATCCATCTGAAACTGCTGATTACAGAAAGCGATATAGCCGTAATTACAGTAATGGTTCAATTACCCCGCTTTATAAAGATCCTACTTATGATTCGAATGCCCAGATAAAAATAGGTAATAAGACTTATGAACTTGCGTACGGCTGGTCTTCTGCATTCGGGGATTCATATGCACATGCTGATTTTGGAGATTTTACAAATGATTTTGTTGATCCTGATACAGGAGCTTTAAGAGCAAAACAATATATTGCAAATGAATATTACCTCGTATCCGATGATAAAAGATTACCGGTTACCGTTGATATGCAAACTCTTGAATTAATGGTAGAGATTAACGGAAGGAAGGTTCCAATGAATGATCTTATGACCGGAAAAACTACGATATAAATTAAATCGAATAGTAAACTAAAAAGGTCACAGTTTAAATAGATAGTGACCTTTTTTAGTTTACTAAAAAACTGTCTAATTCTTTTTTTACAAGTTTTGGCGGAACTGACAGACTGTTATTAAATTTTAATGCATTATTCAGGGTTTTTACGTATTCATCATTTTGTTTGTTTAGTTTGTAAATTTGGGCCAGTATGTAGTATAAGTCCCCGTTTGCTCCGCAGTTTTCAATTGATTTTTCCATAACAGAAATCGCATTATTAAGGTCGTTTTCTCTGGTAAGAATTTTTGCATAAATTTTATAAGCATCTTCGTCTTTCGGGTTTAATTCAATCGTTTTTTCAAGGTTTTCAACTGCTGATGCAATATCTCCTTCTTCATAAGCTATTGAGGCCAGATTATAGTAAGCCCAGCTGTAGTCCGGTGAAAGCTGCAGAACCTTTTCGAATTTTTCTTTTGCTCCTTCATTATCTCCCTGTTCCTTCAGGATATTACCAATATAAAAATGTGCGTAAATATCTTCATCATTGAGTTCGACTGTTCTTTGAAAATAGTATTTTGCCCCATCTAACTTTCCTTCTTTAAAATAGCAAAGTCCAATTGAAAAATAAGAATTTGAATCTTCTCCGTCTTTTTCAAGTACTTTTTCAAAACAGTCTATGGCTTTTTCATAAATTTTTTCATCTGTATATACAAGACCAAGATTGTAATATGAATCAATTTCATCAGGAGCCAGTTCTATAGCCTTTTTATATGCTTCTTCCGCTTTATTAAGATCTTTAAGTTTCTCATAAGTAATACCGAGATTATAAAAAAGTCCGCTGTCGTCATTAAAAATTTTCGATAAGTATAAAAAATGCTGCTTAGCCTCTTCCGGATATCCGCAATCCAGAAGCAGAACTGCAAGCTCCCGTCGTGCCTGAAAGTTTGTTTGATCACTTTTAAGAATACCTTGTAACTCTGCTATCTTATCAATTTTTGACATAAATACATTATAAAACTTTTGTTAGATATTGCAAAATTGTTAAAAGTTTTATAATATATAAAAGAGTTTAAATAGGAGATTTGTTAAAATGAGATTTTTTACTATAATTTTATCACTTTTATTGTTTGCACAAACGGTTTCTGCAGCACCGTTTAACGCTAATGCGAAAACAAAAAGAATACCTGCTGGAACAAAGTTTTCACTTCAGTTGATGAATCCTGTATCTACTATTACTGACAAAGCAGGTACGGAATTTACGGCTATTATGATGACAGATCAAACTTTTGATTCTGATGTAATACTGCCTATGGGCTCATTAGTCCGTGGTACTATAAAACGTATTGAACCTGCAAAAAGAATGTCAAAAGGTTCTATTTTGTATCTTGACTTTGATCATGTTGTAACTCCTAATGGCAGACAGCTTCCGTTAACATTTTCTATTATTGGTAGAGCTGATTTGACTTATGATGGTGGCATAACATCTTCACGCGGATATAAGGATGCATTAAAAGAAAACTGGGCAAAAACAAAAGAAATTACTGTTAATGCAACAGAATGGGGGGGGGATGTTTTTGATGATGTTCTTGTTGCAGATCAGTTGATGACAGGTATAGGAGCAGTCGGCGGAGCAATCGGCGGCGGTGCATATTATGTTTATGATTTTTTTGCTGATATGATAAAAAAAGGTAAGGATGTAAACCTTCGCAAGGGTGAAGTTTTAAATGTTATTCTTGTTGATCCTGTTGATGTTCCCGTAATATAACAGAGAAAGGCTTTTGATGACAAAAACACTTATTTTTATGCGAACTCATATTATTACAAAAGGAGTAATTTCTGAATTTTTAAAGCTAAAAAACTCTACTATGAATGATTGCATTCTTTTTGTTGATAATCACAAAAATGTAATTTCAGGTGTATTAGATGGGCCTTGCCCAAATTTGGATTTTTTTAATGGACATATAAAAAATATTAAATGTTTTTTATTTGATAAGAACATATTTGATGATTTAAAGCTTCCGTATTATGCTTCCAGAAATAATAATAAATCTATTAGTAATGTTATGTGGTATTGTGCGGATTATGCTTTTTATGCAATAAAAAAATATTTTCCTGGTTATGATTATTACTGGCACTTTGATTATGATGTTTTTTGCAACGGAGCTTCATACGAAAATTTTTTTGCGAAGTATGAAAACGATAGTGCAGATTTAATTACTTCCGGCCTTAATATTGTTGGTAAGGATGCAGATTGGTGCTGGGTAAAAAGAACTGATTGGATTTATGATAATCTGACGTTTTATTCTTCCTTTTTTCCTATAGTTCGATTAAGTTCGGGTGCTATTGATTTTATGTATAAAAGAAGATTAGAGATGGCTGATTTATTTTCAAAAATATATAAAAATAAAGCTAACAGGTGGATTAATTGTGAGTTATTTGTGCCTACAGAATTACTAAATAGTGGTTATACGTGGACGAGATTGGAAGAGTGCGTAAGATTCTCTCCTAATTATGATTTGAATGAAGATCGTATATTTGAGCATCCTGACAATAAGATATATCATCCGGTGAAAGGGAATTATGAAGATAAAATTTTCCTCTTGGAGGATAAGATTAAAAAGCTGGAAAAATATAGTATATCTATATTTGGACTAAAGTTAGGGCTATTTTTTTACTCAAAAAAATAGTATTATCCGACCTGATTTCTTCCATTATTTTTTGCATTATACAGGCGTTTATCTGCAGCTTCTATAATTGCAGGTGCACTGTCCCCATCAAACGGAAATGTGGAAACACCGAGACTGATTGTAACATGTGTTTCTCTGTCTGAAGCAAGCTTAAATTTTCTACTTGCAACTCTTTCACAAATTTTTTGTGCGGTAGAAAGTGCTTCATCCTTGCTTGTATTTGGAAGAATAATACTCATTTCCTCTCCGCCATATCTGCAAACTATATCTGTTGCACGTACATTTTTTTTCAATGTCTGGGCAACCTGTCTTAAGACTGCATCTCCTGATTGATGCCCGAAAGTATCGTTGAATTTTTTAAAGAAATCTATATCAATAATGATGAGCGAAAAACTGTTATTGTAACGCTTAGATTGTTCAACCTGCATTCTGATTTGTTCCTGAAAATATCTGTGATTATATAGTTCTGTAAGGCCGTCGGTTGTGGCAAGTCTATATTGCTGTTCAAAATCGCGTGATTTTATAAGGTATTTTATGACGTAAGCACAAGTAAATGCCAGGATTGAAAATATTAGCGGGTAAACAAGTTCGAGCCACAGGTGTTCAAATTTCATAGAGTAATAAGCAATCAGAATATAAATAAGATATGCAGACAATGACATCATTGATGCTGCAAAAGCTGAACTTACTCTTGTAACAACTGATGCAATAAAAAGCGCAAGAAGGATACTCAATGCGATTGTGTAACCTCTGTTAACTTTTTTTATAAAATTGTTATCAATAATATTATTTACGTAAGTTGCCTGAACCTCAACTCCTGGATAAATTTTCCCCGATGGAACTGTCTTGATGTCAAAAAGACTTGCTGCTGTGGTTCCGAAATATATTATTTTATTAGAGAAATTGTAATCCAGTTCTGTTTTTTCTCCGTTAACAGCTTTTATTAACTGGTACATAGGTATGTAAGTATACGTCCCTGCAGGTCCGTACCAGTTAAGTATTGCACTGCCGTCATCATCAAGAAAAATCTTCCTGTCTCCCAGCCTGAACTCTGAATGTTTATCAATTTCGAAAGTATTTTGATTTTCTCCAAGATAATTTAAACCTACTTTAAGTGCCAGCTGCGGGTAAAAGTCATCTTTATATTTAACAACAAGCGGCATTTTTCTTAAGATACCGTCATCTGAGCGTGAAACATTTATTATTCCGATATTTGATGTAGAATTTAGTATCCCTTCAAGAATTGTTCGGCAATTTTTAAAACTAAGCTGATTAAAGTCAATATTTGAATTATTTTGTATATTTATGGTTAATTTCTCTGGTAAGTCAGGGGGTATTCTTAAGTCTTCAGACTGATTGTCAAAATTCATTGAAGCAAATATATTGTCATATTTTTTAAATGCATTAATAAGTGCCTGATCAGCCTGATTTTGGCTTTTTAAAGATTTTACAAACATCAAATCAAAAGCAATTGCTCTTGGACTTTGTTTTTCAAGATAATTTATAATTTTTGCGTATATATCTCTGGGAAGAGGCCATTCACCGTAATTATCAAGAATATATTCATAAGTAGCATCATCAATCGCCACAATTACAATATCTTTACTTGCCTTTTTGCTTCCCTCGTTTATTAATATACTTTGTCGTAAGTCAAAAGTTCTATTTTCTATAGTATCAACAAAAGTTGTTAAATTTGCATTCTTTAAAATTAAAAAAGCGAAAATAACAAAGAATATTAAGCCAATAGCGTATGATAATTTTTTAAACATAACCCTCTATCTTCTTTATACTATTTCATTCTTTCAGTATAATTGAATGTAGAAGATTTGGCAACAAAATGTTTTAGCAAAAATTGTTTTTCAAGAATAAAATTATTTAACTTTAATATTTCGGTTGAATATGATAATTCATCGGGGTTTTGCAGATATCTCAATAAACATTGTTCGTGCAGATTCATCCTAACTATCACCTTTAAAAAATCTAATAACGGATAACTCTGTTATTATCACAGAATTAAGTTTTTTTAACATCGCACAAATGCATGAGATTTTTTCTGCGCTTGCACTTTTTTATTTCTGTTGTATCATATAATTAGTCGAAATTAATAATTAATCAAGTTTGGAATCTTGAGAAAAGGAAAGAGGTTAATATGAAACAAGGAATTCACCCTGATTATAAGAAAACAGTAATCAAATGTGTATGTGGTAATGAAATTGAAACAGGTTCAATTAATGATAATATAACAGTTGAAATCTGTAATAATTGTCACCCGTTCTATACTGGCCAGCAGAAAATTCTTGACTCTGAAGGTCGCGTAGAAAGATTTAATAAACGTTACGGTAATAAAAAAGCATAACTTCTGAACGTTTGTGATAATTTGTTAGAAAAAATTTACAATTATACCACTCTTATCAAAAGAGTGGTATAATTGTTCTCAATAGAATTTTGTATGGGGAGAGATTTTTTATGGAAAATAATAATAAACCTGTTGTTAATTTGATTTCGAAACCGGAAAATATGCTAAAAACTGTTTATACAGCATGCAGGACCTGTTACAGTGCAGATTATCCGGTTAATATCTATAATAGTACTGATGATAAAGAAAAAATGTTAAAATTAATTGAAAGAGTAATCTCGTCAGGACATTATTCAACAATAGAACATATTCAGGTTAGTTTCGCAATCTCTAATGTCTCAAGAGCCTGTACTCATCAGCTTGTAAGACACAGGCATATGTCTTTTTCTCAGAAGTCTCAAAGATATGTAAAAGAAAAAGGGCAATTTGATTATATAATTCCGCCGACTATAGAAAAAAATAATGAATTAAAGGGAAAATTTATATCCTTTATGGAGCAAATCTCAGAACAGTATCAGGAATTTGTCGAAGCAGGAATCCCCGCAGAAGATGCAAGGTTTGTACTTCCTAATGCTGCTGCTAGCTCTATGGTAGCAAGTTTGAACCTTCGTGAGATGATTCATCTTGCCAATTTACGCCTTTGTACACGCGCCCAATATGAAATCAGAACGCTTGTCAAAATGATGTGTGATGAATTAACAAAAGAGGAGCCATGGTTAAAGCCTTATCTTGTTCCAAAATGTGAAAGACTGGGATTTTGTGATGAAGATAAAT
This sequence comes from Candidatus Gastranaerophilales bacterium, assembly GCA_944325005.1. GTDB lineage: Bacteria > Cyanobacteriota > Vampirovibrionia > Gastranaerophilales > Gastranaerophilaceae > Stercorousia. The sequence goes on from CALUYO010000021.1 coordinate 7,617, forward strand.
CTTGCGGCCGTAAGCCAAAATTTGAAGAACTTACTTGTGCGGGTGTTTAATAAATTATTATGGAATTCTTGTTTAATCCTATAATTGTATCTGTAATATTGCTCTGTGTTCTTTGTCTATGCAGGGTAAATGTTTTGCTTGCTCTTATTGTTTCTGCAGTTGTAGCAGGAAAGGTTGCGGGAATGCACGCTGAGCAAATTATGGATGTTTTTATTAAAGGAATGGGACAGAATAGTGAAACAGCATTGAGTTATATATTACTCGGAACATTTGCTGCTGCTATGGCTCATACAGGGCTTGCAGATGTATTAGCAAAAAGGATTGTGCTTTTGATTAAAAATAATAAATTTATGTTACTGTTAATACTAACTCTCCTTGCATGTGCTTCCCAGAATTTAATTCCTGTACATATTGCATTTATTCCTGTTATAATACCGCCTTTAATATCTGTTATGAACAAGCTGAAACTTGACAGACGTGCTGTTGCATGTGCGCTTGCTTTCGGACTTGTTACACCTTATATTGTTTTTCCTGCGGGGTTCGGGCTTATATTCCAAAGGCTTCTCGCTGACAATATGAGCGCAAACGGTATGAAAGTTACAGTTAATGATGTGTGGCAATCTGTGTGGGTTCTCGGACTAGGACTGTTGTTCGGGCTTGTATGGGCAGTATTTGTGTCTTACAGAAGGCCGAGAGAATATAAAAATATTCCATTCAGAGAAGAAAGACGCAGATCCTTAAGATTTACCGGAAGCCATTATATAACTTTGCTTGCAGCTATAGCTACACTTGTGGTTCAATTGTGGACCAAGTCCCTGCCGTTAGGAGCATTAATTGGTTTGACTATAATATTTGGTACACGTGCAATTAATCCTGAAAAGATGGATATCCTTATAAATGAGGGAATAGGGCTAATGGGTTATGTTGCTTTTGTAATGCTTGTTGCAGCAGGTTTCGCAGGTGTGTTAAAATCAACAGGCGGTATTGATAATCTTGTTAATGCTTTAATCCCTTTTATGATGGGGTCAAAACTTATTGCATCTTTTCTAATGCTAATTATCGGCTTATTTATAACTATAGGTATCGGAACCTCTTTCGGGACAATCCCGATTCTTGCGGTATTGTTTGTGCCTGTATTTATACATTTGGGCTTTAATACTATGGAGGCTATTGTTGTGTTTGCTTCTGCTGCTGCTCTTGGAGATGCCGGTTCTCCAGCCTCGGGTACAACTCTGGGGCCGACTGCGGGTTTGAATGTTGACGGGCAACAGGATCATATTAAAGATACCTGCATTCCGACTTTTTTGCATTACAATATTCCTTTAATCTTGTTTGCTATTTTAGCTGTTATTATTTTTTAAAAAAGGAGGCTTGAAAAGCCTCCTTTTTTAGCAATCATACATTTCGTTTGAATAAGGGCCTATTGCCATAATTTTATTTATATCCGGAAAATGTACAATTTCAATTTTTTCATTTCTGCCAAAGTCAAGATAAATAAGTTTTTCAGTTTGAGAAATATTTTTTATAACGTGTGCACCTTTTTCTCCGGCTGGAAATGTTATAATATCGCCGGATTTTACCTTTATTTCACCATTTGTGGTTCTGACAGCACCTTCTCCGCTTATTATATAGAAGGCTTCTTCCCCGCCTTCATGCCAGTGGTAACCGTATGCAATACTGTCCGGCTCAACTTCAACAAAGTCAATATGCATACTATCCGGTGATATTACATGTTTGACTGAAAATGTATTTCCATTTTGTGCATTTACTTCAGCTTGAATATTTTGAATATTTTTAACTACAAGTTCTTTCATATTGTTCTCTCCATTTGTTTATTGAAACTTGTATTGCAATACATTTATATTATAAATACTGTTTAAACCATTGTAAAGTAGGTACTTTCAGGTTTTATAGTCACTTCATGGAAACTATTTACTATTGTTATTTTTTTTTATGATAAAATAATTTTGCGGGTTATGGCTTCGTAGCTCAGCAGGATAGAGCAGCGGTTTCCTAAACCGAAGATCGCGCGTTCGAATCGCGCCGGGGCCATTATATTTTTTAATTATTATGGAGCTTTCTAAAAAAAATATTATTGATATATTAAAATCTTCGGACACCTCTATATTTCAAGAAGCTGATGCGGTGCGTAAAAAATTTGTTGGAGATGGTGTTCATCTAAGGGGGTTAATTGAATTTTCGAATATTTGCAGATGCGAATGTCTCTATTGCGGGCTCCAATCTTCCAACAAAGATGTTAAAAGATATAGACTTTCTAAGTCTGAAATTCTTGATATTACCCAAAAAGGAGTTGACGAAGGTTTTAAAACGATAGTTCTCCAGTCCGGAGAGGATATCTTCTTTGATACCAAGCTAATGTGCGATATTATTGAAGGTATAAAACAGCTTAATGTTGCTTTAACTCTTAGTATTGGTGAAAAAAGTTTCGAAGAGTATAAGGCATATAAGGATGCGGGAGCCGACAGGTATCTATTGCGGATAGAGACTACTGATGAAAATTTATATAAACAAATGCATCCTTATGGTAGTTTGGCTAATAGAAAACGCTGTTTAAAAGACTTGAAGCGCCTGGGTTATGAAACCGGTACTGGATGTCTTGTCGGGCTTCCAAATCAGAGTCTAGAATCTCTTGCTAATGATATTTTATTCTTTGAAGAACTAAATGCTGATATGATTGGAATTGGACCTTTTATTCCACACCCGAATACTCCTTTAAAAAATGACCAGGCAGGAAATTTGGCTCTGGCTTTAAAGGTAATGGCATTAACAAGAATAATTTTAAAGGATATTAATATTCCTGCTACAACTGCTATGGAAACTTTGTCTCCAAACGGACGTATGCTTGCACTGCAAAGCGGTGCAAATGTCGTTATGCCAAATCTCACCGATGACTTTCATAAAAAGATGTATGAAATTTATCCTAACAAATTAAGTGGTTCTAGGAAAGACTTAGAAAAACTAATAAACTCAATTAACCGCTATATTGTTGTGGACAATTGCGGGTCTCGAAATTAATTAATTGTGCCTGATGCGATTCGAACGCACGACCTTTTCCTTCGGAGGGAAACGCTCTATCCGGCTGAGCTACAGGCACATAATGGGGAGAAGTTAATCTCCCGATAAAATTATAGTAAAATCGGTTTCTCCGCAATAGTAATTTACAGGGTCATATACAAATTGCAGGCCGCCAAATGCTTCATTCTTTTTCTTAAGCCAGTTATAATAATCATTTGTGATTTTGCTTGAATGAGCTATAAATTGAGAGTGTGCTCTTGCTGCCTTTCCCGTGCATTTTACATCTATACCTGCGGCTTTAAGATTTTCTGTCATTTGTGCACCTTTTGTTGAATCTGAGGATAATACTGAAGCCGTCATAGGAGTTACTTCATCAATTTGTTCTTTATCTCTGTATATTATTCTGTTAACAACTTCCTGTGTTTTTTCAGGGTCTAATATCCAGTAACTTATATAACCTCTTTGATTTGGAGCGCCCGGGAGCATTGCTATTTCAATTTTATCCATGTCGATATGTTTTGCAAGAGCTGCGTATTGTGACATTTCATAGAATGACATATCAGTTTTTACATATTTTTTTGCCACTGCGATTATATCAGGAATTTTAGTAATTGTTGAGGGCTGTTTAAGCTGTGTTAATAAACTTCTTAACAACCATTGTTGTCTTTGTGTTCTTCCGATATCTCCGAGAGCATCATGTCTGAATCTTAAATATTCTACAGCATGTTGACCGTTCAGATGGTGATTTCCTTTTGAAAAATTAATGTGCAGATTGCCGGAGTAGTCGTTATAGTGCATTGGTTTTTCTACATAAATATCCAAGCCGCCCATCGCATCTACAATTTCTTTTACTGCGCTGTCATGAACCATTATATATCTGTCAATATGAACTCCTAAGGTATCTTCAATAGTTTTCTTTGTCATTTCAATACCACCGATAGCATGTGCGGCATTAATTTTATTTACGCCATTATCTCCCGGCAGATACACCTTACTGTCTCTTGGTATTGATAAAGCATTAACAGATTTAGTACGGGGGTCTATATTTACTAAAATAATTGTATCTGTTCTTGTTCCGGTCCATAAATCCTTCGGATTATTACTTGCATCAACGCCGAGAAACAGAATATTTTGCCGTCTTAAGCCAAAAGGCAGGGTAAAGTCGGCATGTTCTTTGTTTTCATTACTTGCAGACAACTTTTCAAACAGTTTGGTTACAAAAGAATTTTCTCCAAAATGTTCTTCTAAAAAGTTTTCATTATCAGCAAGTATAAAAATGCTTAATAAAATACCTGCAAAAACAATCATCATGCCAATAAGCACTTTTGCAAAAGAGGAATTTTCATCTCTTGTATCTTTTACATGTTTTACGAATGAGCGTGTTCTTTCTGTATCTCTTCTATTTTTTTGTATTTGATTTGTCATATTCTTACCTTTTACATAACCTTAATTAAAAAAGTTGACACCAGTGTAAAATATATTGCCAGGCCTAAAACATCAATAGTTGTCGCAATTACAGGTCCTGATGCCACAGCAGGGTCTATTTTTGCCGCTTTAAGTGCAAACGGAGTAAATGTCCCGATAATAGTAGCCATAGTCATGTTTATTGCCATTGCAATACCCACTATGACACCTAATTCTTTATTATGCTGCCATCCCCATGTGACGGCTATAACTAATATTCCGAAAATTGTGCCTATTACAAGTCCTATAAACATTTCTCTGAATATATGGTGCATTGCAGAACTTAATGTAACCTGTCCTGTTGACAGGCCGCGAACCATAAGTGTAATACTCTGTGTTCCTATATTCCCTCCAAGCCCTGCAAGAAGCGGCATGAAAATTGCAATTATAGGCAATGCCTGTAATGTATGATCAAAATGATGACCTACATTCACTGCAATAAATTCTCCTATAAGCGTAATGAAAAGCCATGGTGTTCTTGCTCTTATTGCATTTAAAATATTACCTGAAAGAATTTCATCTTCATCAACAATTTCTGTTGAAATACCTGACGATTGGTAAATTTCTTCTGTTGTTTCTTCTTCAAACAAGTCATGAACATCATCCCATGTAATCATTCCCTTTAATCTATTGTAAAGGTCAACAACAGGGAGTGCGTTGTACTGGTATTTCATAAACTCATCTATAATGAAATCACTGTAATCATCTACATGAAGCTTTACTATATCTGAAATCATTATATCTTCTACCTTTTGATTAGTGGGTGAAGTTAATAGTTTTCTTAAAGATACAACACCCAGCAGGTGATTTTGTTTATCTACGACATAAACGTAATAAAGTTCCATGTTATCCTGTTCGGCTTTAATTCTGATATGGTTTAAAACATCCTGTACGCTCATATCTGAATTTACTGTAAGAACAGAAGGATTCATTATACCGCCTGCAGTATCTTCATTATATGTTAAAAGTTCCCTGACTTCTTCTGAAAATTTATGAGGAAGTTTATCTAAATATGTTTCACTTTCATCCTCTTCCATATCCCCAAGTACATCGGCTGCAGCGTCGTGCGGCAATTGTGTCAAAATCTGTGATGCAAGATTTTCGTCAATATCGCCTAATAATTCGACCTGCATCTGGGGTGGAAGATATTCCATTAAATCTGCGGCTTTTTCTAAATCAAGTAATTTGAAACACTGCAATCTTTCTTCCGGTTTCAGTTCCTGAAAAATATCAGCCAAATCCGCAACGTGATAACTGTTCAACTCATCTTTAAGTTGAATAAGCGTTTCATCATCCATTATTTCTCTTATTCTGTCAATAATGTTTTGAACATTCATCATATTAATATTATATTACAAACATCTGATTTCATATAATTTGTTTATAGTATAATTAATTCACATAGATTATAATGGAGAGAATTATGATAAAAGATTATTTTATAAATGAGATAGAAAAAGCTGTTCAAAAAGCTGTTAAAGATAGTAAATTAGGCTCAATGTCAGAATATGCAAATGGCACGCTTAAAGTTGAACGCCCGAAAAATTTGGATTTCGGGGATTATGCAGTTAATGTTTCACAGCTTGCAAGATTTGCGAAAATTGCACCGCCTCAAATTGCTAACGCAATCCTTGAATATATTGAAAAAGATGATAATGAATATACTGTTATCGGCGGCTTTATAAATTTTAAGGCAGGCAAAAAAATTCTCTCTAATCTTGTTGAAGAAATTTTTACAACTAAAAAAGAATTCGGTAAGCCTGAAAATGTTGAAACAGAAAAAATAATCCTTGAATATGTTTCAGCAAATCCTACAGGCCCCTTCCATATCGGACACGGCCGCTGGGCTGCTATGGGCTCTGTTCTTGCTAACCTTTTGAAATTCTACGGACATGAGGTCTATCAGGAATTTTATATTAATGATGCCGGTTCTCAAATTCAAAAACTCGGGAACTCTCTTGCAATTAGAATTCGTCAGGAACTTGGTGAGGATGTTGACTTTCCGTCTGATGAAATTGAAAGAAAAAATTATTATCCCGGAGATTATTTAATTCCTGTTGCTAAAGAATATTTAAAAAATCATAAAGGTCTGCCTGATGATATTCAGGAGCTGTGTGATTTTGCAAAAGATTATGAAGAAAAGGTGCAGCGTGACTTATTAGATAAATTTAAAGTTCATTTTGATAACTTTTATTCTGAATTATCTTTGCATAAATCGGGTAAAGTTGAAGAATGCGTGAATAAGTTGAAAGCAAGCGGTAAAATTTATCAGAAAGACGGCGCTGACTGGTTTAAATCTTCAGATTACGGTGACGATCAAGATCGCGTAATTAAAAAAGCAGATGGTTCAAATACTTATCTTACGGCAGATATAGCATACCATATTGATAAATTGGAACGTGGTTTTGACAGAATGATTAACATTTGGGGTGCAGATCATCATGGTTACGTTGCCCGTGTAAAAGCTTCTATTGAGGCGCTTGGTTATGATCCAAATAAACTTGAAGTCCTTTTAGGCCAGCTTGTTAATCTCGTTATTGACGGTAACGAAGTCAGAATGGGCAAACGTAAAAATATGGTTACGCTTGAAGATTTGATTGACGAAGTTGGTGTTGATGCAACACGTTTCTGGATGTCTATGAGAAACATTGATACAACTCTTGATTTTGATATTGAGCTCGCGAAGAAAAATTCTGATGAAAACCCTGTTTTCTATGTTCAATATGCTCATGCGAGAGCCTGTTCAATTCTAAGGAACGTTATTGCTGAAAAAATTAATACAGAAACAGGAGAAAAATCCCCTGCTCCCATGTCTGAAGCGGAATTAAACGCTTTGATTAACGAATTTAAGGCTGGCATGGTGCTACCGACAATTGATACTGCAAGACAGTTGATTTTAAAACTTGAAGAATATAAATCTGTTATTAAAAATTCAGCAGAAACCCGTCAGGTTTATACAATATGCAGATATGTTCAAGAATTGGCAAGTGAATTTCATTCATTCTATAACGCAAACCGTGTAATATCAGAAGATAAAGAAATGATGAAAGCAAGAATTGCGCTTGTTTGGAGTGTAAAAACAGTTCTTCATAACGCATTGGAAGATATACTTGCGGTTAGCGCTCCTGAAAGGATGTAAGCGTGCCGCTTAACCTGCCAAGTTAGATTGTGCATTAATATTTACTGACCGTAGTAAGTTTACTATTGCTTTGTAATCTTCTTCCAGCACAAGTTTTGAACGTAAGACTTTTGCGTTCTCAAAGCCGGACAAATAATATGGATAAAATTTTCGCATGAATTTTATCGCAACATTTTCTCCGCGCAGTTTAATTTCCTCGTCTAAATGCCATTTTAGCATTCCTAGCCGTTCTTCAAGCGGAGGTATAGGAAGTTTTTCTCCTGTATTCAAATAATGCTCAATGCGTCCGATAAGTGTCGGATCGCCAAGTGCTCCTCTGCCTATTGCAATTCCGTCAGCGCCTGAAAGTTCAAGGCATTCAATTGCATTTTCAATTGATATAATATCACCGTTTGCAAATACAGGAATATCAACATTTTCTTTTAATTTTCGAATTTTAACCCAGTCTGCTTTTCCTGAATACATTTGAGAACGTGTACGTCCATGAAGTGTTATAAATTCTGCACCGGCTTCCTGCATTTTTTGCCCGAATTCAACATAATTCATCTCTTCTGCAGTGTAGCCAAGCCTGAATTTTACGCTTACCGGTTTGTCTGTTCCGTCTTTTACTGCTTTAACAAGATCCGATGCAAGTTCGGGTGTTCTCATTAAAGCGCAGCCGTCCTGCCCGCCTACAACTTTTTTTACGGGACAGCCCATATTGATATCAATCATATCAGCATAATTGTTTAAAAATTCTGCTGCCTGCCGCATTAAATGTGGTTTGTGACCGCTTATCTGGTATGAAATAGGAGCATGATTGTCATCTCTCTTTAAAATTTCTGTGCCACTTCTACCGTTTAAAGTTTGTGCAAGATACTCGGAACTTATCATTTCTGTTGTTAAAAGACAGTTTTTTGAATATCTTCTAATCAGACTTCTTAATACGTAATCAGTTATACCTGCCATAGGGGCAAGCGAAACACGGCTTTGTATAAGCGTCAGAACTCTATTATTTGTCATATTGCTTTAATTCACCTAGCCTTGTCTGTGCGTATTTCATATAATCGTCATTTTCTGCGTATGTATTTGTAAATGCTTTATAATGTGAAATTGCATTTTTGTATTGCTCCAGCATATCATAATCAACGCCTATAAGATAATTAACAATGATTAAATCCGGGTTAATACTTATAGCCTTTTTATAGTCAGTTATTGCCTGAGCATATTTTTTCTGAGTGTCGTAAATCATACCTCTATAATAAAGAGCATAAGCATCATTAGGGGCAGCTGTAAGAATTTTGTTCAGCAAAGCCAGGCTTTCTGTATACTTTTCTGAGTCAAACAGCGAGATTGCCTGCTCGAGTTCCTGAGATGCAATTTGAGCATTAAGGCTTTCAAGAAGCTCCTGCGCTTGCTTATTTGTTTTGTTAAGAGCAACAGCTTTTTGCGCAAATGCCTTTGCATTTGTAATATCTTCTTTATCAGCATATAGTGCAGCAATATAATAAGCAATCTCAGAGTTTGTCGGTGCAAGGCTTAGAGCCTGTTTATAATATTCAATTGCTTTATCTATATCGCCCATATTCTGATAGGCAGATGCAACCCCAAGCATTGTATCTGATGTTGCCGGTTTAATTTTTAAATATTCATTTATTGCATTTTGATAATCTTTATTGTTGTAGTAATTTGCAGCGATTTCGAGTTTTTCGTCAGTTGACTGCGCGCTGATTGATTTTATAGCATCAGTAATTTGAGAGTTATTTGGGAATTTTGTATTTGCAGTATTTAATGTAGCAAGCGCAGCATCATAGTTCTTATTCTGCCCCAGCGCAATCGCTAAATTTACATACACTTCAGGATTTGCTGGAGTAAGCTTAATAACTTCATTATATATTGCAATTGAATCATTCAATTTATTTTGTTTGTGCAAGTCAAGAGCATAATTGTATAAAATATCTGCTGCATTATTAGGGTTATTCTTTTTTATGTAATCTACAAACTGTGCTGTAGTCATTGTGTCTTTTACCATATTCAACATATCTGACTGTGCAATTTCATTATTAGGTTCTAAAGAAAGTACTTTTTTGTAAAGTTCTAAAGCCCCTTTTTGGTCCCCCATGGCAGCTAATGATTGAGCTTTATATAAGTTAGCCTGTACATTATCAGGATATATTATAAGTACAGAATCATAAGCTGTAATTGCAGTTTTATAATCCCCTTTTTGCTGGTATAAAGTCCCCACATTAAGTCTTGTGTTTACATTGGAGGGATCAAGATATTCCGCTTTTGAATAGTATCGTAATGCCTCATCGAAATTCCCTGCTTTCTGCATAATCGCACCTAAATTAGCGGTAACTGCGGCATCATTTGGTGATTCTTCAAGTTTTCGTTTATAAATTCTTTCAAGTGAATATAAAACATCTTTATTGTCTGTAGTTTTAGATAGAATGTAATTATATTCTTCTACAGCAGCATCTTCTTGCTCAAGTTTATCAAGTATTTTAGCGTATGCAAGCCTCAAATCTATATCTGTTGGCGCAACAGCAACCGCTTTACGATAATATTCTGCGGCTTTCTGGTTATTGCCGAGAAGCTTCATAATATCACCGGTCTGTTGAAAGCATTCTTTAATTAAACTTTTATCACCTAAAGCCTGATTAAATTCATATGCAGCAGCCGCAAAATTACCTTCTGCACGGAGCTGTTTTGCTGTAGCAAATCTGTTTTCAGGTGAACTGTCAAAGTTGAATGCGTTTAAACATTGATTTAAAGCAGAAGTTGATTTTACAATTGCCTGTGAAGAATTTTTTACCTGATTGGCATTCGGATAGTATACAAGGTAGAATAAAGCGGCCCTGTAATCGTCAGCAGCCTTTTCATAATTTTTTTCAGTGTTTGCGTAATACATTCCGCGAGCCAGATATGAATTAATCAAACCTATACGTGCAGAGTTATCAAGATAATTTATTCGCAAAGCACTTTTAAACTCTGTAATTGCTCCGGAATACTGGTAATTTGTCAGATATTGCTGTCCTAAATCAAAATGTTCTTTAAAATCAGCGTACGCAGGTGTCAAAGCACAAAAACCAAGCGTAAAGACACACATTAATTTTATAAGTTTTTTCATATAATATCCCTCTTCGAAGACAATTTTAATAGAATTATTATTACATGAACATCGACATTTTACTATATTTTACAGCAAAAAAAAGAAATCCGTTTTATTTTATATAAAACGGATTTCTTTTTTTGCTTCTGTAATTCAAGTTTTATTCGTCAAAGTCTGTCTTTGATACAAAGTTCATTACATCATCAAATAAAATCTGAATTGGTAAAGTCATGTCGAATTTAAGATATTCCCCATTGTTCAAATCCAAAAATACTTTTGGCTCTGCATTTTCGGCGGCTGCTTCATTCATCATAAAATACTCCTTATAATTCTTACTGTATGCTTGACTTGTACTTAATATATCGGCGTATTTTGTTAATTCTTTAATTGTCGGTCTTTAATATAATGGCCTAAAATGCTTGTTGTGTGCGCTAATAAACCGATAAAAATTCATCTTTACATTTTGTTACAAAGTTTTTTTCTTAATCATATATGGAAAAAATAGAATTTTGTGCTATCATGACTCTTGTGTTACAGGTAAAACAACATAGGAGATAGAACAATAGCTACCAACGATAACAGAAACAACAAAAATCAGGCGATTATGAATGAAAGAATTCGCGCAAGGGAAGTTAGATTAATTGATAAAAATGGTGAAAACAAGGGGGTTATTCCAACATCACAGGCTTTACAAATGGCATATGATGAAGATTTAGATTTAGTATTGATTAATCCGAATCAAGAACCTCCGGTAGCTAAAATTTTAAATTACGGTAAATATAAGTATGAACTTGAAAAACGTGCTAAGGAAGCAAAGAAAAAACAGCATACCGTTGATGTAAAAGAAATTAAAATCCGTTACAAAATAGATACTCATGATTATCAGGTAAGAATTAAGAGTATTGAAAAATTTATTGCTCAGGGTAATAAGGTTAAGATTGTTGTCATGCTTCGCGGTCGTGAAATGCAGCATTCAAATCTTGCATTTGACCTCGCTAATAAATTTGTTAAAGATCTTGAAAACATGCCGGTAGTTATTGAAAAAAAACCGCAATTAGAAGGTCGTAACGTTACTTTATATATAGCTCCGAGTAATTCTTAAAAAAGTTCTTGACTGATTTTTTTCAGCCCGTATAATAAAAAACGTGGCAATTGAATATTTATCACCATTTACTCCAAAGAATATTTTATTGCCGCCTGTATTTTTAAAATTTATATATTTGAAAATAGAATAAAAAATATGCCGCAATAGCTCAGTTGGTAGAGCAAGGGACTGAAAATCCCTGTGTCCTTGGTTCAATTCCGAGTTGCGGCATATTTTTTTATGTTTTCTGTGTTTTTTGATAAAAATATTAATTTTTGTTTTTTATAAAATGTGAACTTTTACTTCTCTAATTATGTCAGAAGTAATATTTAAACATTTATGAAAGGATGAATTTATGTCAACAGTTGAACCAATTAGAAAAAAGTCTGATTTGAGGAAAGTTGAAAGGATACTTGCAGAACAGAGCATGAGGGATTTATTGTTGTTTACTATAGGTACTAATTGCGGTTTGAGGATATCTGATATACTTGCGTTAGATATAGCAGATGTAAAAGGTAAGAATTTTATCAGCTTGAAGGAAAAAAAGACAGGTAAGTTAAAAAAAATTCCTATTAATTCTAAATTAAAACCTATGCTTGCGACATATACAAAAGGTAAAGGGCCGGAAGAACCTTTATTTAAAACCATATTTAAGAACAGACTTGACCGTATAGCTGCCTATAGAATTATAAATAATGTGTGCACAAAAGCAGGACTGGAAGAAAAAATAGGGACACATTCTCTTAGAAAAACTTTTGGTTACCACCATTATAAAATGTTTAAGGATGTCGTAATACTTCAAAAGATATTTAACCATTCATCACCGCAAATTACTTTAAGATATATAGGAATTGAGCAGGATAAAATTGATGAGAGTTATAAAAACTTTATTCTTTAGTTAAATCTTGCAACAAAATAAATAAAATGTAGTGTATAGAT
>CALUYO010000022.1 GCA_944325005.1 Candidatus Gastranaerophilales bacterium
GTCCTTAGTTCAGTTGGTAGAACGTCGGTCTCCAAAACCGGATGTCGAGGGTTCGAGTCCTTCAGGGCGCGATTTTTATAAAACATAAGGAAACAAAAAAATGATAGGTGCAGAAAATCAAACACCGGCATGGCTTGAAAAGTCAACAAATTCAATAAAAACATACTTCAGAGGCGTTAGAACCGAATGGGGAAAAATCAGCTGGCCGGAAAAACGTCAGGTAGTAGCAGAAACTGTTTTTGTTGTAGCTATAGTTTTTGTTTTTACTGTTGCAGTTTATTTAATGGATATAATTTTTAAAGGTTTGCTCGGGTTAATAAAATAATCCGCAGAACGTAAAGGTGGCTTATGACTAAAAAAGAAAAATCAATGGAAGAACAATTGGATGAAGATAAAGCTTTAGAAGCTGCAGAAGCTCAAGCTCAGGCTGAAGCAGATGCTGAAAAAGAAAAAGCTAAGAAAAACCAAAAACGCTGGTACATTGTTCATACATATTCAGGGTATGAAAATAAAGTAAAAGTTAACCTTGAAAAACGTATTGAATATATGAACATGGGTGATAAAATCTTTAGAATAGAAGTTCCTCAAAAAACTGTTACCCAGATGAAAGGCGGCAAGAAACAGGAACGCGAAGAAAAAATATTCCCCGGTTATGTTCTTGTAGAAATGATTATGGACGAGGACAGCTGGTATGTTGTAAGACACACTTCAGGTGTTACAAAATTTGTCGGTTCTGCTAAGAAACCTATCCCTGCACGCGACAGCGAAATTAAAAAGATTATTAACCGTTCATCTTCAACTTCTCAGAAAATTGAACTTGACGTTAAAGCAGGCGACAAAGTCAGAATTACTTCAGGACCTTTCGCTGACTTTATTGCAGATATTATTGAAGTTTACCCTGATAAGTCTAAGCTTCGTGCAAATGTTTCAATCTTCGGACGTGAAACTCCGGTTGAATTGGAATATAAGCAAATTAACAAGCTGTAATCAAAACTTGTTAAAGATAGCTGAGTGCACAGCACGAATATAAATAAATTAATAAAATATAATAATTAGTACAAAGAATGTGGAAGGACCCTCCATATATAGCAAATATGGAGACCGTTAGTACCACAAAAGGAGAAAAAAATGGCTAAAAAAGTAGTAGGAAAAATCAAGCTTCAAATCGAAGCAGGTAAAGCAAATCCGTCACCGCCGGTTGGACCTGCGTTAGGTCAGCACGGTGTTAACATCATGGATTTCTGTAAGCAGTTCAATGCTAAAACAGAATCTCAAGCCGGTTATATTATTCCGGTTGTAATTGATGTTTACGAAGACAGAAGTTTTTCTTTCATCGTAAAATCACCTCCGGCACCTGTTCTTATTAAGAAAGCTTTAAACCTTCCTAAAGGTTCAGCTGTTCCTAATAAAGATAAAGTCGGCGAAATTACTCAGGCTCAGCTTGAAGAAATTGCTAAAATAAAAATGAATGACTTGAACGCAACAACTATGGAAGCTGCAGTGAACATGATTAAAGGTTCTTGCAGAGCTATGGGTGTTACTGTTAAAGAAGGTTAGATGGAAGGACGTTAGTCCGTTATTACCACGAAAGGAATTAAAAAATGTCAAAATTAACTAAAAAACAAAAGAAAATGCAGGAAATGCTGGAAGGATTCGTTCAGCCGGCTACTGCAGCTGATACTATTAAAAAATTAAAAGAAATTTCTAAAGAAGTTTCTAAGTTCAACGAAACAGTAGAATGCCATATGAGATTAGGTATTGATGTTCGTCAGGCTGATCAGCAGATCAGATCAACAGTTGTATTGCCGGCAGGTTTAGGTAAAACTGTTAAAGTTTGCGTTATCGCAAAAGGACCTAAAGCAACTGAAGCAAAAGAAGCTGGTGCTGATTATGCAGGTGCTGAAGAAATTATCGACAAAATTTCTGAAGGCTGGTTTGACTTTGATACATTGATTGCAACCCCTGACTGTATGGGTATGTTAGGTAAATTAGGCCGTGTTTTAGGTCCTAAAGGTTTAATGCCTAACCCAAAAACAGGAACAGTTACAATGGACGTAGCTAAAGCTGTTAAAGATGCTAAAGCCGGTAAAGTTGAATACAGAGCTGATAAACAGGGTATGATTCACTGTCCTGTCGGCAAAATTGAATTCAGTGAAGAAGATTTGCTTAAAAACTACGCAACACTTGCTGATGCTGTATTAAGAGCAAAACCTGCTTCGGCTAAAGGTACATTTGTTAAATCGGTATACCTTTCAACTACAATGGGACCAGGAATTAAATTGGATCCTAAAAACTTTGCAGCTGAAGTTAAAGAACTTATGGCATAAGTTTTTAAAAATATAATAAAAAAGCCCCTCTTTTTAAGAGAGGCTTTTTTATTGAAATATTTTCCTTAATATGTTATAATTAGAGCTGTTCATAGAATATAAAGGAGGAAGTATGAAACTATTTAAGAAGATCGGGGGGGGGGCGATTTAGCAGCTTCTTTTCCTGTATTTAAAAGATTAAATAATCATTTTGAGCTTTTACAAAATACACTTTGGGGATTTACATTATCAGAAGTTTTGATTACATTAGGGGTTATAGGAGTTGTTGCTGCTATAACAATACCTGCTCTTGTTACCAAATATCAAAAAAATGTGACGGTTAATAAATTAAAAAAGAGTTACACAACAATTTCTCAGATGTTTGTTATGGCGCAAAATGCTAATGGGGATGCGTCAACATGGAATTTTAATTTTGGTTCAGTTTCTGATTATGGCGATGGTTCAAATTATAATGTATCTTTAATAAATTTTGTAAAAACTTATATTTTACCATACTTAAATGTAGCGGAAGACTGTGGTGTTAAATGTAATAAATTACCATCGTATAAATACCTTAATAAACAAGTATTTAGTGTTTCCATGTTTTATGCTGTATATTTACTGGATGGTTCTATTATTTTAATAGCGCTTGATAATAATGGTACATTAGTACGTAATGTTATTATTTATGTTGATATAAACGGAGATAAAAGACCTAATATGCTTGGTAAAGATGTTTTTGGATATTATATTAGTGATGCAGACAGCACAAATAAATCAAATTTTTGGGGTTTATGGGGGGATTGGACTACCAGAGATGATCTTATAAACTCCTCACATGGTGGTTGTAATAAGAATGCTTGGGGATATTATTGTGGTGCTTTGATACAGTATGACGACTGGCAGATTAAGGATGATTATCCCTGGTAGTAATTTTATCGTGCATTTAATTCAAACTTGAAATTAACTTTTATTTTTAATATAATTCTATTATGGAAATTAAAACTATTAAATTGAGAGACTTTGAAATCGGCGGTGATAAACTCACAATAATCGCCGGTCCCTGTGCGGCAGAAAGTCAGGAAATTCTGGATATTACTGCTAAGGGATTGAAAGAGATTACAAAAAGATTAGATATTAATTTTATTTTTAAATCATCATTTGACAAGGCAAACAGATCATCTATTTACTCTTATAGAGGTCCGGGACTTGAAAAAGGTTTGGAAATGCTTGCTTCTGTCAAGGAAAAATTTGATGTTCCGGTAATTACGGATATTCATACTCCGGATCAGGCGCTGCCTGTAAGCAGAGTCGCTGATATTTTGCAAATTCCTGCATTTTTGTGCAGGCAGACAGATTTGCTTGTGGCTGCTGCTAAGACTGGCAAAATTATAAACATTAAAAAAGGACAGTTCTTATCTCCTGAGCAGATGGGGAATCTTGTAAAAAAAGTGGAAGAGTGTAATAACTTTAAAATTTTATTGACTGATAGAGGTTCATCATTCGGGTATAACAATCTGGTTGTTGATTTCAGAGCTGTTCCTATTATGCAGTCTTTTGGCTATCCGGTTGTATTTGATGCTACACACAGTGTACAGCTTCCTGGTGCTAACGGTACTTCTTCAGGCGGTGACAGAAGGTATGTGCCTGTTCTTGCAAAAGCAGCAATGGCTTCAGGTGCAAATGCATTATTCTTTGAGGTTCATCCGGATCCTGATAAGGCATTATCTGACGGACCTAATATGATTCCGCTCGATAAGGCTGAGGAATTATTTAAAATTTGCAAAGAAATTTTTGAGTTAGTGAGAAAATAATGATTATCCAACAATTTATAGCAGGTCAATTAGAGAATAATATGTATCTTGTTATGGACGAAAATACTAAGAAAGCCGTCTTGATAGATGCTTCTGCTTTAATACCCGACATAACAGATACGGTTAGAGCACTCGGTGCTGATGTTGAATATATTCTTTTGACTCACGGGCACTTTGACCATATTATGGGTTTAAATGATTTGAAAAAGGCATTGGATGCAAAAGCTGTTATTTGTAAGGATGACCTTATTATCTCTGATAATATTAATGAATTTATACGTCTTTTTGGGGGCCTATCTGAAAGTGTCCCTCCAGTCTATGAAAAATTTGTAGAGGATGGCGATATTCTTACTGTCGGAAATATGAGAATAAAAGTTATTCATACTCCCGGACATACTGAAGGCGGTGTATGCTACTTAATTGATGATAAGCTGTTTTCAGGGGATACTTTATTTAGGGAAAGTGTCGGAAGAACAGACTTGTTCGGCGGTAGTTTTGAAAAGCTGGTCGACAGTATTAAAAATAAATTGTTTAAGCTTGATGATAATATTACTGTATACCCAGGGCATGGACCTGCTACAACAATCGGGCATGAAAAGAAATATAATATAGAGGTATAAGATGCAAGAACAACTGGAAAAAATATATGAATGTGCGACGGAAGCTTTGGCTAAAGCTTCTTCAATCTCTGATATAGAGGAGATTAGAGGAAAGTATTTAAGTCGTAAAGGTGAATTTAATGAGATTAAGAAAAATCTTAAAAACCTTTCAGATGAAGAAAAAAGGGTTGTAGGTTCTCTTGCTAATGAAATTACAAAGAAGCTTGAAGATGCTTTAAAATTAAAGCATGAAGAGTTTTATAAAAAAGAATTAAACGAAAAATTAAAAAATGAGAGAATAGATATTACCCTTCCAGGAAAATTTACACCGCGCGGGAAAGAGCATCTGTTAACTTCTACAACTAACGAGATTGTTCAAATTTTTCAAAGTTTGGGTTTTTCTGTTGTTCCTCAGGAACATTCTCCTGAAGTTGAAACTGAATATTATAACTTTGATGCCTTAAATGTTCCCAAAGACCATCCTGCACGTGATGTTCAGGATACTTTTTACACGGAAATTGCTTCTAATGTAGTATTAAGAAGCCAGACTTCTGGCGCTCAAATTCATGCTATGGAAGGAAAGAATCCGCCTATAAGAGTTGTTGCTCCCGGCAGAGTTTACAGAAATGAGAATATAAATGCTCGTAAAAATAATTTCTTCCATCAAATTGAAGGGCTTTATGTTGATAAAGATATAACTTTTGGGGATTTAAAAGGCGTTTTAAATGAGTTTATCAGAATATATTTCGGGACAAGTCGTCCAACACGTTTCAGAAACAGCTTTTTCCCGTTTACAGAACCTTCTGCTGAAGTTGATGTTCAATGCATAATGTGTGAAGGTAAAGGATGCAGAACATGTTCTGGAACTGGCTGGCTTGAAATTCTCGGATGCGGTATGGTTGATCCGAATGTCTTAAAAGGTGTAGGCATTGATCCTGATGTATATTCCGGCTTTGCTTTCGGCATGGGTGTTGAAAGACTTGCTATGCTTAAATATGCAGTCGATGATATTAGGCTCTTCTTCAACAATGACGAAAGATTTTTGAAGCAATTTTAATTGTTAATAAATAAAAAGCCCTCAAAATAAGAGGGCTTTTTGATATTTATTACTTATTTTACAACTTTATCCAGCCCGTGAGGCTTATCGACATTTCTGCCCAAATCGGTTGCAATTTCAAGAGCCAGAAGCTGCGCGATAACTATTATACAGAAAGATTTTACAATTTCACTTTCACATTTCATATCAATATTAAATTTTGTATTGAGCTTGTCATTTGAACACCCGAGAATACATAAAGGTGGATTGTAATCTTCTTCTATTTTTTTCAGATTTTTTATAGCAGTGTAACTAAGCTCATTTACAGAAATATGTATCATTGCAGGTTTGTTGTTTAGAATTGCAACATGACCGTGCATAAACTCTCCAAGAATACTGGAATAAACATTTATATATGATGTTTCTTTAATTTTCAGCGAAGCCTCTTTGGCTAATGCATATGATATGCCGTCTGCCGTTATTACAATATTTTTATATTTAGAGAGGAATTTTGCCATTTCTTTAATTTCAGAATGAAGTTCATAGACGGCTTTTATAAATGAGGACAGTGTCTTAAGTTCTTCAATATAATTTGAAATATCAATTCCTTTGTGCGCAGCGTATTTAAGAACAAGCAGTGTACAGCAAAGCATTTGTGTTGTTAGTGATTTTGTTGCAGCGATGCTTTTTTCTTCTCCGGCACAGCAGTCAATTTTGAAATCTGAAGCTTCCCAGATTGTAGAACCTTTTTTATTTGTGATACATAAAGTTCTCATTCCTAATTCTTTTGCTTTTTTTAGAGCAGAATTAGTATCAGATGTTTCGCCTGACTGGGTTATAAAGACGTATAAAAAATCATTGTCTTTAGGTACAGCAGACTTTAAAAGAAATTCACTTGAATAAATAGCGGCGGCCTCCATTCCAGCAATATTTCCGAAAAGATCTGCCGCAAATCTTGCACAATTATATGATGAGCCGCTGGCTACTATGATAATTTTTTGAACATCAACAGGAATATCAAACAGTATGTAATTATTGTCATTTACATGTGTGTTTAACAGATTTTCAAGAACATCTGCCTGCTCAAAAATTTCTGTTTCCATGCTTGTTTTGGGTTTATCTTTAAAATGCATCAGACCTCACAAGTTAATCAAGTATTTCTTTCAAAATTTCGTTTACGGCTTTAGGATTTGCTCTGCCTTTTGTTTCTTTCATAACCTGTCCGACAAAGAATCCTAGCAATTGAACTTTGCCGTTTTTATATGCTGTAACCTGAGCCGGGTTTGTGTCGCATACTTTTTGCGCAATCTCTTTGATTGCACCGGTATCTGATATTTGGCTTAACCCTTTATCTTCAACAATTTTTGAAGCTTTTGTACCGTCTTTCATCATATCAACTATGATTTGTTTTCCTATATTGTTTGAAATTGTATTTTTTTCAATAAGACTAATTAACTCTACGAGGTTTTCAGGAGTTAATTTTGTTTCTGTTATCTCAAGTTTTTCTTCTTTAAGATAAGCTGCAATTTCGCCCATAATAAAGTTTACGGCAATTTTAGGAGAAGCACCGAGTTTTAATACTTCATCAAAGAAGAGCGCGAGTCCCATTTGTTCAACTATTACACAGGCATCATATTCACTTAAGCCTAAGCTCATATAGCGTTCGCGTTTAGCCTGAGGAAGTTCCGGCATTTTCGATCTAATTTCTTCTACCCATTCTCTTGAAATTTTCAAAGGCATCAAATCAGGCTCCGGAAAATATCTGTAATCATGGGCATCTTCTTTACCTCTCATTGAGCGTGTCTCTCTTGTATTGTCATCCCATAATCTTGTTTCTTGAACAACTTTGCCGCCTTCTTCAACAATTTCAATTTGTCTGTCAATTTCGTATTCAATAGCTCTTTGAAGGGCAGAGAAGCTATTTACATTTTTAATTTCTGCACGAGTACCGAATTCTTTAGAACCTTTAGGCATAATTGAAATATTAGCGTCGCATCTCATTGAGCCTTCTTCAAGGTTTCCGTCACAAACTCCGATGTAACGGACAATATTTCGTAGTTCTTCCATATAATTTCTAGCTTCTTCTGATGATCTCATATCAGGTTCTGATACGATTTCAAGAAGCGGGGTTCCGGCTCTGTTTAAGTCTACCAGAGAATATGAAGAGCCTGCAAGGCCGTCGGCACCTGCATGAACAAGTTTTCCTGCATCTTCTTCAAGGTGTGCACGGGTTATGCCTATTCTTTTACCTTTAACATCTAAATGCCCGTTGATACATATAGGTTCATCATATTGAGATATTTGATAACCTTTCGGAAGGTCAGGATAAAAATACTGTTTTCTGTCAAACTTGCATCTTTCAGGAATTTCGCAATTTAATGCAAGACCTGTCAAAATCCCCATATTTACGGCTTCTTTATTCAATACAGGCAGTACTCCCGGCATTCCAAGTGTAATCGGGCTGGTTTCAGAGTTTGGCTCTTTCCCGAATTCACAACCGTCCGGTGCGAAAATTTTTGATTTTGTTTTTAACTGTGCATGAACTTCCAAGCCTATAACGACTTCATATTTATCTCTTAAACTTTCCATTTTTGTTCCCTCTTTGTAGATTTTCTTGTTATCTTTAAGATAAGATTCTTTGCCTTATGTCGTGTTGATAAGCCTGAAGAACTTGTCAGACAGGTTGAGAATGACCGTAGCAGCTTATCTCCTTATTTATGGCTTTATTTTACCATAAACAAAGATTTATAGTAAAGAGGTTTAATGTATCCACGGATAGTCCCCTTTAATTTCCCAGCCGTCAAACTCGATTAAAGCGGAACAGCCCCCTTTGTAGTGAGTTTGTGTATGATTTTTGCATGCCTCCAGTAAGTCGTCGCGTTTATTAAGATTATATGTACTCGCAGAGCCGGCTTCGAATTTGTATGTATTATTTATTCTGTTTACTCTTATAACAAATGCAAAAATATCTTTATCATATTCGTTTGGTTTATTTTCACAATTATAATCATAAGTTATATGTATAAGAGAGGAAGTATCATTTGCACCTCCAATAAGTATGCCAAAGCAGCCTCCATCCATAAAAACATAAGCAGATTTTCCGGGACCAGCATCTCCATTATATAAATTTTTAATAATATTATTGCAATTGCCCTCACCCGCTTTACATTCTTTAATTCCTGCCAGGAAAGGGTATAAATAAGTATAAACAAATTCATTAATTTGATCCGGATCATTTTGCTGGGTCGGATAGTCCCAACTAGACATGTCTCCGTATTCTGCCGATGCCATCCATTAATGCATTCTGCGTAGTAGATGAGAACTTTTTAAGTTTAGATGTAATTTCCTGTTTCTTGTAATGTCCAATAAGGGCTGGCATGGTAAGTGCTGCTATAACACCAATAATACCAAGGGTTACTAAAACCTCTGCCAGTGTAAATGCATTGTTAAAAACGCTGATGTAATTTGTTAATAGGCTGAGCCTGTCGGGGGGGGGGCGATTCTGAGCTCTCTTAATATCATTTGTATTCTCCTTTCTTGTTCATTAATATGTCATTTTCCAGCCATCTTCAAGTATTCTTGCAGCACATCCATCGCCGCTGACGTTTTCCGGAGCATCTTTTAAAAGGCCTTCTCCTGCACAAAGCGTACTGTTTGTACGCCAGTAGTTACTTCCTGATGCGCTGCCGTATAAAGCATTTGCATAATCTACACCATACATTGCATATAAATGTCCGTTATGTCCCACAATAAATTTGAATAAATCTCTTCCATATTGATTTGGAAGCCGCTGGCTGTTTACATCTATAGTAACTTCTGCGCAAAGATTTTTTATTGTGCTAAGATTAGGAAATGCTACTTCTGTACATTGTTTGGGTTCTACTACATACATTGCGCCATCAGGCGTCATGAATTTAAATCCTGTGGTTGAACGCCAGTCAACATCTGCTGAAAGAGTTGTGTGTTTGGGCTTTAGGGGAGCAGATTCAATTTCAGGCATAATTGCTTCTCCATTTTTTGCAATTTTGATAATTTTTATAGATTTATTCATTTCAATTTCAAAATTATCGTTCCAGGCAGCATCATTGCTCGCTCCGTCAAAAACTCCGGTACAAACTATATCTGTACATTCATGTCTGAACATAATATTTTGCATAGCCTGTTCAAACTGGCTCAAAGATTTTTCAAGCTGCGTAACATAAACTTTTTCTTTGTGTTTATTGACAATTCCCGGCATTGTCATAGCTGCAACTACAGCTATAACTGTAATTGTAAGCAAGACCTCTGCAAAAGTAAAAGCATTTTTTTTCAATCCAGACTCCAATTATACACTTATTATAACCTATTTTTTGAAATTTTCAAGTAAGGATAAAAGTTTTTTGTGTAGTGCAACGTTATGGACTCTTATATAATCCGATTTGTGTGCTATGGCAATAGAATTTAGTGCTAAAGTAAAGATATCTTTTGTCAAGTTATCTTCATCATTCATGTTTAAAAGACTTTTGCGGGAAATTCCCAGCATAACAGGATAACCGAGACTTTTAAGTTCTTCAAGGCGTTTTATTATTTCAAAATTGTCATTTTGCGTTTTTCCAAAACCGATTCCCGGATCAGTAATTATTTTTTCAACGCCTTTTGAGCGTGCCAAATCTATTTTCTTTTTTAGATTTAAGTAAATTTCTTCCATTAAGTCATTATACTGCGGCGCATCTTGCATGTTTTCAGGAGAACCCTTTGAATGCTGAATAATCACAGGTACATTATATTTTGCAATTATATCCGGCATTTTCCCATCATAGTCAAATCCGGAAACGTCATTTATAATATTTGCCCCTGCAGTGATACATTCTTCGGCAACAATTGAACTTCTTGTATCAATGCTTATTGTTATTTTACCTTTTGCAAAATCAATAATAGGAAGTAATTTCTCTAACTGATCTTTTGCTGCAACCGGTGATGAATATGGTTTTGTTGATTCTGCCCCTATGTCTATAATATCAGCGCCGTCATTAATCATTTCAAGCAGATGTTCTTTTGCTTTTTCAAAGTTATTATACATTCCGCCATCGGAAAAAGAATTATCGGTTAGATTTAATATTCCTACAAGTTTGCATCTTTCATCAGGTTTATACGAGTCTTGTTCAACAAGTTTTTTGCCTAAGTCTTTCAATCCGAAAGGCTGAAATTGTAATTTTTCTGCGATTTTTTTTATTTGAGCTTGACTGGCTCCCAGAATACAGTTTGATTTTTCAATTTTGCCGGTTATAACTTCCCTGTGCGTGGCACAATCTGCCCCGGCAGAAATTGCAGTTTGTTTTAGTATATTTGCCTGTGCAGGAGTAAGAGAATATATTTTGATATTTTTATAGTCGAACTTGTCAGCGGCTATATGTAAATAAGATTTATCGAAATCTATACGGTGTAATTCTGTTTCAATGTTTATATTTTTTAATTCTCTTAAAATAAAATCGTGCATAAGCTTAGCTTAGCACGATTTTATATATTTAACAACTTTTAACCTTCAATTTTACTTTCAACCATTTCGGTTGTGACTTTACCAATGTCGGAAAGTCCCGAAACAAGAGTTACAAACCCGAACATATAGCCTAAACCGCCTGCCGCAAGTTTAAAAGCTTTACTTTGAACCAGAGGTCTTACAAGTTTCATATTTTTGAATTTTGTACCCCAGTTCATAATTGCATTTTTAGCCCATTTGGCATTTTCTGCAACTTTTACCCAGAGACCTTTTGACTTTTGAGTAACACCGGCTGCAGCTTTAGTTGTTTCTGTCAAACCTTTTATGCCTTTTGCAGCTTTTTCGGAAGTACTGAACAAGTCAACGCCGGATTTCATTGCTTTTGTTCTTGCTGCTGCAGTAGTTGCCGCAATTGCACCGCCACCTGTTACAACTTTCTTTTCTGCATCTTTCTTGTCAGTTTCAATATTGTTAGCAGGTTGTGCAGTAAATGTTATTCTTTCGTTTAAAGAAATAGCCATTTTATTTTTCTCCTGCTTCATCTTGCTCTTTTAAAGTCGTAACACCTGCTGCTACACCGCCGGAAGCACCTACAAAATTAACTGTAGCTTTTTCATAGGTTTCTTTTTTTACACCTTTAATTTTGTTAATTATATGATTGAACCCGTTTTTAACAGTATTATAAACCTTTTTAATTCCTTTACCTATGGCTGTGAAAAATTTAGCAACCGGTGAGCCTATTTTACTTTCTGAAAAATTTTTTAAAGCATTTGCAGGCATTGTATAGGCTTCTGATTTTTTGAATTTTGCTTTAATTGTTTTTGCTTCATCTAATACAAAGTCTTTTGTCGCTTTGATATGTTTTTTTATTCCTTGAGCCGGTGCAGATTTTAAAATTTTTCCCATTGCCTGAATTGATTTTTTTGTACCCCATCCTGTGGCCATACCGCCTAATAGGCCTGTTGTCACTACAGCGCCACCTTTAATAACTTTTTGAGCCGGTTTAGGAAGTTTAAATTCATCATTTTCAAGAATTTCTTCTAAATCTTCTTTCTGATTGATTAATTCCTGTCGTGTTTCTCTATATTTTTTTTCTTCTGTTTCTTCAGGAGTTAATTTGTGCTGCTGCCTTCTTTGAGTTCCGAATGCAGGACTATAGTTGTTAGAAAGTTTAGGCTGTACTGATAACATATTTGTCTCCGTTAAAATAATTTTTCAAAAAATCTAACGTGTGTAAATATTTTTTGTTGCTGGTAAAATCGGATTTTCTTAATAATTTGTTACATAATTTCCATACTTCTACGCACATTATTATTGCATATAAAGGCCTATTTGTAAACATATTTACTACCCTGATATGAAGCTCTTTTAACAAATTCTCTGTCAATTTTATTCAGGCAGTCAAATTTTTTACAAAGCCACAATGGTGCGATTAATTCAGAGCTTAACCCGTTACCTGCAAGGCGGTGAATGGTTGTTTTTCGGGGAAGGTATTCCAAAAAATCACAAACTGTTTGAACGTATTCGTCTTCTCCCATAAATTTGATACCGCCGTTTTCATATATTCCGGCAAGTTTTGTATTTTCAAGCGCACACAGCATGTGAATTTTTACTCCGTCAACTCCTATCTGTGCAAGTTTTTGTGCCGTTTCCATAATTTTGTCGTGTGTTTCCCATAAACCGAAAATTACATGGACACAAACATTTATTCCTGCTTCTTTTGTTCTTTCATACGCTTTTAAGAAGCATTCAAAATCATGACCGCGATTTATTTTTTTTAATGTTTCATCATGTATGGACTGCAGACCGTATTCTACCCAGGTGTAATAATCATCTTTAAAATCAGATATAAGTTTAATTTTTTCGGTATCGATACAATCCGGACGGGTGCCGATGGATATTCCTATAATGTCAGGATGATTAAGTGCCGAATTATAGATTTTTTCAAGTTCTTTTACGGGCTTATATGTATTTGAGAAAGCTTGAAAATATGACATAAATTTTTTAGCTTTAAAACGTTGTTTTAACTTCTCAGCACCAACTTTAACCTGTTCTTCTACTGATAAGAGATTTGAATGCGCCTGAGAAAAACTTCCGCCTTCGTCACAAAAAATACATCCGCCTGTAGAAATTGTTCCATCTCTGTTCGGACATGAAAAACCGGCATCAAGTGTTATTTTGTAAACCTTAACGCCGAATTTATTTTTTAAATGAGCGCTGAATTGGTTATAGCGCTTATCGGTATTATTAAACATAATTAAGAATTTTTATTTTCATCTTCATAAATGGGATAAACGTAATGTTCTCCGCAATTCGGACATACAACTTCCTGCTGCTTCCCGTCTTCTGTTTTTGCGACTTCAAATAGTGTTTTGCAGCCTGACTGTACGCATCTTATTGCCCAGCTTGGTCTTACTAATCTTGCCATAAAACTTTCCTCTTAATTAATCTGTATTACAAGAGTATTTTAGCATTCTAAGTATTTTTGTGCAAGTCCTTTAATATTAATTGATTGTTTAATTTAATATTATTACACAAGGAGTTAGAATATTGATTATTAAGAAAGGAGTATTTTATATGAGAAAATCATTAATATTTCTCTCAATACTGATTGTTACTTTTATTGCCTTTTTTGATGCAAAAGACAGAATTGAAGAATTGGAAGAAGTTGCTGCAAATACCCCTTCACAGGTGGAGATGAAACAGATGATTAATAAACCGGATCCACAGATGAGAAATGACAGGGATAGCATTAATCCCAATACGGACAATAACCCGCAAAATCTCTTAAAAAAGAGGGAGGAAGATAATCGCTTTTTAGAAAATTCGATGGAGAATGTTGGTAGGCGCAGAGACACTATAAATAAAAGAGATAATTAAATCCCATAAATCATATCACCGTAAAATTCCTCATTTGTTTTATCTTTCTGGCGGGGGGGGGGCGGAATAATACGATCAAATTTCAGTGCTCCTCCGGTATTTCCCTCAACTTTTGTTTCAATAGGCCTTATTGCTTTAGGAAAGAAGCGTAGAGTTATATTTTGAGTTGCTCCGGGAGCAACAATGGTTTCAGAATATAATCTCAGTTTCTCAAGCCATTCCTGTGCCTGCGGGTAACTATCGGCCTTGAACAAATTGTTATTTGTTCCCAGTTTTATTGAATAGTTGTTACTCCACATTACAAGATTATTTACAGTGTCCAGAAGTACTATGGAGGTCTCAAGCCTGTACGGATAAGAAATATCAAAACCTGATGAAACCTCAAGAACTTCCCATACACCTCGTTTCAAAGAATTCTTATTTGTTCGGACATAGCTTGATATTATTAAAACCGATTTGCAGGAAAAATCTGTACCTATTTTTTTGAATGCATCATAATCAATTTTATTTGTATGGTAGTAATTATCTAAAGCTTTTAAAGTTAATGTTTTTAAATCTTTATTCTGATTTAGTTTTGCTCTTACTTCGTTAAGAGCCGGTGATTTTATTTTTCCGTTTGAATTGTTAAAGTTGTTAATTATGTCAGTGGATATAATTTCTGACATTTCGTTGAAATTATAGTAGTTTTCTTTTTCTGTAAGCAAATCCGCCGGTAATACAAGAACATCAAATGTCACAGCAGCTGCGGGTGAAATTAACAATACTATAATTATCAAAATTTTACATAAAAATTTCATAATAAAATTATACCACAATATCCTTTATATAAAGGATTATATTTTTGTTGTTCCCGGAGTAAAATCATAATATGAATTACGAAGAAATGATAAAATTTGCGGAAAAGGCCTCGGAAAATGCTTATGTACCGTACTCAAAATTCCCTGTAGGAGCCTGCTTATTGACAGAGAACGGGAATATTTATACAGGATGTAATTTTGAAAATTCAAGTTTCGGACTGACGATTTGTGCGGAAAGAAATACGGCAGGAACTGCGATAGCAAATGGAGACAAAAGTTTTAGGGCAATTGCAATATTTTCTCCTAAAATGGATAATTGTACTCCCTGCGGGGCGTGCAGACAGGTGTTGAATGAATTTAAATCTCATGAAGGTTTAGATGTTATAACAAATACTTCTGACGGTATAAAAGTGTATTCCATTGAAGAACTTCTCCCGCAATCTTTTGTTCTGTAAGTATATGTATTTGATAGAGTTAGTAGTTAAATTGTTTTCCGGAAAAAAGAAGTTTAAAGAGGCTTCTTTTGATCCTTTTGCTCTGGATAATTTAGAAGCCTCGGAAGATTGTGAGCATATCTTTCTGCCTGTTGACAGTACCGGTGATACTCTGGCATGTTCAAAATGCGGACTAGTTGTGAACAAAAAAGATTTGAAAGCTATTAATATTTTTAAAAGGAATCCTAAAACCTGAGCGGGTAATCTTTCGGAATTTGCCATCCTTCATACTGTATAAGTTTTGTACAATATACATTAAGATTTTTGTCTTCACCACATCCATATCTATTTCCGGTTTTGAATAATCCATCCCGTGTTCCGTCCCAATTCCAGGCATACGGTTCAAATGTCGCTTTTAATGAATATTTATTTTTATTTTCATCCTGTCCTGTAGATAATACCGGATTAAAGCGGAATTGAAAGCTGTTAACACCACGTTTTCTGTTGTCTAAAGCTTTTTGGTTTATATAGAACTCCATATCAATCAGCCCGTTGTTTACTGCCAGAATTGTGCCATCGCTTAAATATACATAAAAGATATCAATATCTTTTTTTATGTCTGTTATTTGTAGATTTTTCCCGATATATTCATTAAATCGTTCAATAGCTTCATCCATTGTGCAGGTTGGAGTCCCGCTGACTCCGCAGTCTATTGCCCATGTTTCAATATCTCCGTATTCAGTCACCGATTTACTAATTGCCTGATTCATTACAGAATAAATTTTTTTAAGTTTAGTAGTGACCTCTTGTTTACGATGATTAGCAATTAACGCCGGCAT
>CALUYO010000023.1 GCA_944325005.1 Candidatus Gastranaerophilales bacterium
CGGATACGGATGTTGATACAGACACCGATACCGATGTAGATACGGATACGGATGTTGACACAGACACTGATACAGATGTAGATACGGATACGGATGTTGATACAGACACCGATACCGATGTAGATACGGATACGGATGTTGACACAGACACTGATACAGATACTGATACAGATCTTGACACAGATACTGATACCGACGTAGATACGGATACAGATGTTGATACAGACACCGATACCGATGTAGATACGGATACAGATGTTGATACAGACACTGATACCGATGTAGATACGGATACGGATGTTGACACAGACACTGATACAGATATTGATACAGATACAGACACAGATACCGACATTGATACCGATGTTGACACAGACACTGACACGGATACTGATACGGATACAGATACGGATACAGATACGGACATGGATACGGATACTGATACGGATATAGATACTGATACCGATGTAGATACAGATACCGATGTTGACACTGATACAGATACCGACACGGATATAGATACAGATACAGACACTGACACGGATACTGATACGGATACTGATACCGACACGGATATGGATACAGATACTGATACTGATACCGATACCGATACTGATAATGATAATGATAATGATAGTGATAGTGATAGTGATTCAGATAGTGATTCCGATTTAGACAATGATACTGATATAGATACGGATACGGATGCAGATACGGACACGGATACAGATACAGATATTGATCCCGATAATGATAATAATCTGATAAATGAAGATATGGGTAAATATACATATAAACAGCGTGTCGCTGAATATAATGTCAATTCTATTGATAAACGCCAATATATGCGTTTTAGTACAATGGATAATAAAAATCCTGTTCAATTAGCAGAAAATACACAAATAGATTCGCTGTTAGATATTTCAAGAGGCGGTATTGCAGTAACACATCATAACGGATTAAAAGTCGGTGATGTAGTTCCGGTTCAGATATCATATGGAGACTTGAATATAAATGCTGATGTAAAAATTGTGTCGGCAACGGATAAACGAGCCGGAGCAGAATTTATCAACCTTGATCAGGCTACTGCTAACAAGATTTTATATATGAATATAATGCTTGAAGAACAGACTGCCAGAAACAACATTAATGATTTATCTTATATTAGATAGATTGTAATATAATACAGTGTCTAAAAAAGAAGCTTAATTATTAGAATTAAGCTTCTTTTTAGCTTGCATAAGACATATATGCTCTATTATTTTTTGCTATTTTTTGGAACCTTGCATCATTTTGTAAATCCCATTGTGGAGCAACTCCTTTTGGCGTTGTATTCGGTGATTGCTGTGTATTCTGTGATGCAAAAAGTGCCGCAGAAGATTGCAATCCACTAACTAATTTGCTCCAGTCAAATTTTTGGCTGGATTTTACGGTATTTGTTGCAACATTTTTAAAGCCTGAACTTGCTTTTTCTCCGATTGCTTTTTTCGTTTTTTTATCCAATCCTCCGACAACACCGTCTTTTATAGTGCCGCCCTGTTCATAAACGGCTTGAGTGTAACTTGCTTTTGCATTTTCCAGCGCCTGGGTTGCTTTGCTTGTTGTTTTTTCAATTTGTCCTGTAGTTGCGTTATATTTAGTTGTATCACCGGCCAGTGCATTATTTTTTAGTTCTTTTGCAGAGTCTCCGGCAATTGAGCCTTCTGCCATTTGATTTTGTAAATCGGATGCCACAGCTTTACGTGCTTCTTTTTTGCTCATACCCTGAAGTTGTTCGGATGACATATCTTTTACGGTTTCTCTGGCGGCAGAATTTGCTGCAAGTTTTTGGGTTGCCTGATTTGCCTGTTCATTAATCTGTTCAAATGTGTTGCCTAAATTTTTTGTTGTTTTAACAGCGGCTGCGCCTGTTTGGATGGCTCCGGCAGCACTTTGTAATGCTCCTGCTAAATTCCCGTCAGCTGCATATGCGGCTGTTTTGGTAATATTTGCGGCTGTTTGTCCATAGTTTCCTACCATTTCAACAACTGTCCCGACTTTTTGCATTACATTACCCGTTGCAATTAATGCGGCGCCGGCGCCGAATGCCCAGCTCATAGAGGAACCGAGTGCAACGAGGGCCTTTCCTGCAATATTAACTGCCTGCCCTGTTTGTGAAACTAACTGGCTTATTTGTTCAATCTTTCCTGCAACTTCTATTACTTTATCGGTTTTTGATTGATTTTGTTCGATATTTTTTGTATTAGTCTGATGAACTTTTACATAATTATTGTTGGTTTTTTGCATTTTGGTAATAGTTTTTGAGGAACTTCTTTGAAGCGAGTAAATTTGCTGACCATTTGACTGCATTAGGTTTAGTTTCCCGCCAATAAATGTTGAAAGTTCATTAATTCTATCCTGATTTGGATTTGAGCCGTCAGAATTTTTGTTTATTGAAAAAGATGCTGAACCCAGTAATGTATCAAGTTCATTTTGGGCATTTTCAACTTCTTTTTGTGTTTCTTCTGTTTCCTTAACAAGTTTCTGAAGTTTATCGTTGTCTTTTTTCAGCTCATTTTCTTGTTTTTTTAGCTGTGTTTGAAATTTTTTATCGTCTTTAGCTATTTGTTTGTCTAATTTTTGAGCATCTGAATTATATTTATCGACAGTTTTTTGGTCACTTTGTGTATCTTTTGTAAGGGATTGAACGTTATCAGCACTTTTTTCTGCACTTGCAGCTGCAGCTTCTCCGTCAGCGGCGTTATCTATACTTGTAATATTCTCGGAAGAGGAAGAACCGGAACTTTTTGCAGTTGATGATGTCCCGTTAAGTTCATTTAAACTTCTGGATGTATTTAGTTCGTTAAGAGAATTTGCTGTTGCAACACCGCTAGAGGATGAGGATGATTTAACTCCGGGAGCATCAAAAATCGAACCGGTCATTTGCATATACGCTGGTTTATTTGCCGTTGTTTTTTTAGCTTGCAGACCGAGGTTCACCTTAATGGCGTTAATCTTATTTTGATTGTATATATTTGATACTGCCATAGCTCTCCTGCTTGTAATCTCTCTTAAATATATAAAAACTTCCTATTTCACGTGATTTCAGCATGTTTGCATGTTGTTACATTTGTTAATATTTAGAATTTGCCTTAATGAAATGTTTTTGGTAAAATTAATTTGTATTTTAGTTAAGTAAAAGAGGGAGATATAAATTATGAAACTAATGGAAGGCAAAAAAGGTGTAATTTTTGGGGTATCAAATACTCACGGGATTGCTTATGCTATTGCGCGTCAGCTTTATGAGGCCGGAGCAGATATCGCATTTACTTATGCCGGTGAGGCTATGGAAAAACGTGTAAGACCATTGGCTGAAGAAATGGGTGCAAAAATTATCATGAGCTGTGATGTTACAAAAGAAGATGAAGTTGCGGCTGTATTTAAAGAATGTGAAAGAGTTTACGGTAAATTGGATTTTGTTGTACATGCTGTTGCATTTGCTGCTAAAGAAGATTTACAGGGCAGATTTATTGATACATCACGTGCAGGCTGGGATCTTGCAATGGGGGTAAGTGCATATTCATTGATTACTCTTTGTAAATATGCCGAACCTATTTTGAATGAAGGCGCATCTGTATTTGCTTTAACTTATCTTGGTTCTGAATATGTTGTTGCAAATTACAATGTAATGGGCGTTGCAAAAGCAGCGTTAGAATCTTCTATGAGATATCTTGCAGCTGATTTAGGCAAAAAAGGAGTCAGAGTCAACTGTATTTCTGCCGGTGCTGTTAAAACGCTTGCCGCAAAAGGTATTTCCGGATTTGATAAAATGCTTAAAGCGGCTGTTGCAAAATCTCCGCTTAACAGAAATGTCGCGTTGGAAGATGTTGGCAAAGCTGGTTTATACTTAGCATCTGACTTGTCTACCGGCACAACAGGCCAAATCCTTTACGTTGATTGCGGCTGCCACGCTGTTTATGCATCATTAGAAGAAATGGAAATTATCGCAAATTCTATTCCAAAAGCGTAAATAAATAATTGTCAAAAAAGGCAGGTAAATCCTGCCTTTTTTTTTATCTTTTTTTGTGCTATTTTTTTATCATACGAAAATTAAGAGGGATTTTTATATGACAGCAACAAAAATTGATGATTTACCCACAGTTTACAATCCGAAAGAAACAGAAGAAAAAATTTATAAGTTCTGGGAAGACGGAGAATATTTCAAGGCTGATGCAAAAAGCAAAAAACCGGCTTATTCTATTGTAATTCCGCCGCCTAATGTTACAGGTGTTCTTCATATGGGGCACGCTCTTGATGAAACTTTGCAGGATATACTTACACGCTATCACAGAATGGCAGGTTTTGAAACGCTATGGCTTCCGGGAACTGACCATGCGGGAATTGCTACACAAAATGTTGTAGAAAAAATGCTTCGTGAAAAAGGTTTGTCACGTTATGATCTGGGACGTGAAAAATTTCTTGAAGAAACCTGGAAATGGGCAAATGAACATAAATCTGCAATTTTAGATCAATGTAAACGTCTTGGAGCATCTTTTGACCGCTCAAGAGAACGTTTTACATTTGATGAGGGGTGTTCGCGTGCCGTAAAAGAAGTTTTTGTAAGGCTTTATGAAAAGGGATTAATTTATAAAGGAAAATATATTGTAAACTGGTGTCCTCGTTGTAATAGTGCAATTTCTGATGTTGAAACGGAATACGCAACAGAACAGGGACATATGTGGGAAATTTCATACCCGCTGAAAGGTGAAAGCGGGGCTATAATTGTTGCAACAACCCGTCCTGAAACAATTTTTGGAGATGTTGCAATTGCTGTTCATCCGTCAGATCATAAATATTCTGAATTGGTTGGAAAAACTGTTATAATTCCGCTTTCGGGCAGAGAAATTCCGATTATTGCAGATGAATATGTTGATAAAAATTTTGGTACCGGCGCTGTTAAAATTACACCTGCACACGACCCTAATGACTTTGAAGTTGGTAAACGCCATGGATTAAAACCTGTTTGGGTTATTAACAATGACGGTACAATGAAAGCTTGCGGCGAAGTCCCGCAGGAACTTCATGGCCTTGACAGATATGAAGCAAGAGAAAAAATTGTAGGAATGCTTTCTTATAACAATTTCTTGCTAAGAACAAGAGACCATGAACACAATGTCGGCAAATGCCAGCGTTGCGGAACAACAATTGAACCGCTTCTTTCTGAACAGTGGTTTGTAAAAATGGCTCCTCTTGCAAAAGAAGCAATAGCTGCTGTTAAAGACGGAAGGATTAAATTTGTACCTGACAGATGGGAAAAGAATTATCTGGGGTGGATGGAAAATATCCGCGACTGGTGTATTTCAAGACAGCTCTGGTGGGGACATCAAATTCCGGCATACTACCATAACCAAACCGGTGAAATGGTTGTTGCAAGAGAAAACCCTGACCCTGAAAATTATACACAGGATCCTGATGTTTTGGATACCTGGTTTTCATCAGGCTTATGGCCTTTTTCTACTATGGGCTGGCCTGACACTGAAAGCGAAGATTTCAAAAAATTCTATCCTACAACAACTCTAGTCACAGGATTTGATATTATCTTCTTCTGGGTTGCAAGAATGATTACAATGGGACTTGAATTTACAGGGAAAGCTCCGTTTTCTACCGTTTATATACATGGACTTATCCGCGATGAAAAAGGGCAGAAAATGTCTAAATCTAAAGGTAATACAATTGATCCGGTTAAAATTATTGATAAATATGGATGTGATGCTTTGAGATTTACAATGACTTCTTTATGCACTTATGGCGGTCAGGATATTAAAATGAGCGAAGAAAGATTTGAATACGGAAGAAATTTCGCAAATAAAATCTGGAATGCCTCAAGATTTGTTTTAATGAACCTTGACGGTGTGGATAATAAAGATATTGACTTTGATAATCTTACTATTGCCGATAAATGGATTTTGGATAAATTAAATAAAACTGCAAAAGAAGTTAATGAAAATATAAAAGATTTTAGAATAGGCGAAGTTGCCCATGTATTATATGATTTCTTCTGGAACTCATACTGTGACTGGTATGTTGAAATTGCAAAAATTCAACTTCAGGACAGCGCTTTGAAAGCAAATACTCAGAGAGTATTAAGATATGTTCTTGATATGTCTTTGAGAATGCTTCACCCTATAATGCCTCATATTACAGAGCAGGTATGGCAGTTGATTCCAAAAGCGGATTGCGAGCTGAGGGCGGACAGACTTGCAGAACTGCAAGGCTGTGCAGACTCGTTAAACGCGAGCAACCAAGCAGCCAGGGCTCTTATTGTTGCTGAATTTCCTGTATTTAAGGATGAGTTGGAATTCCCGAACGAAGCTGAAGAAATGGAGCTTGTTTTCGAAACGATTACTTCTTTAAGAAATGTCCGCCAGAGTTTCAATATTTCCCCATCTGTAAAATGTAATATTGAAATACGAGCAGAAAAAGCTGAGAAACCGATTTTTGAAGCAATAGAAGCTTATATTAAACGTCTTGCAAGAATAGAAAATATTTCTTATGCCAATATGGATGACTCTATTCCACCAAAAAGTGCAACAGCTGTTGTGTCAGCTTCAAAAATTATTTTACCTCTTGCTGATTTGATTGATCTGGATGCAGAAATTGCCCGTCAGCAAAAAAAATTAGACAAACTGACAGCCGAAAAGAAATCACTTTCCGGCAGAATAAACAACCCTAAGTTTGTGGCTAATGCCCCGAAGGAGCTTATTGAACAAACAAAATCACGAATATCTGAAATTGAAATTCAGGGAAAAACAATCACAGAATTAATAAAATCTCTAAAAGGTTAGAGAAACGTATATATAGCTTGTGTGAAGCGGCTATGCTTCACACGCTTTGTGCTGTTTAAATGTTAAGAGAATTTAAAAAAATCTTTACAACTTTTTAAAAATTTGTTACAATAGTCACAAAAGTAACAGAATAGTGTCTTATGACAATTGGAGTAAAAATGACATCAAGTGAGTTAGATTTTGAAGAATTATTAAAACAGTATGATTACAAGTTTCAAAAAGGTGATTTAGTAAAAGGTATTGTCTGCGGTTATGACAGTCAGGGGGTAATGGTTGATATCGGAGCAAAAACTATTGCTGTAGTCCCTACTCGTGAAGCTGTTGACAAAGATGAAAATATTGAAGAAAAATATAAAAAAGGTGAGGAATATGAATTCCTTATTATAAGAGAAGAAGACGAGGACGGCAAATTTCTTCTTTCCCGCAAAAAAGTTGATCTTGCTTATGCCTGGAAAGAACTTGAAAAAGCAAAAGAAGCTGATGAAACTATTCTCGGTACAATTGCCGGAATTGTTAAGGGTGGTGTTCTTGTTGAAATTTCCGGAGTAAGAGGCTTTATACCTTCTTCCCAGCTGAGAGTTAAAGAAAGTGAACTTGAAGTCGGCGGAAAACTTGAAGTGAAAATTCTTACACTTGATCCACAGCAAAATAACTTTATTCTTTCAAATAAGAAAGTTTATGAAGATAGTGCTGTTGAAGCAAGGAAAAATGTATTTTCACAAATTGAACCCGGGCAAATTGTTAAAGGCGATGTTGTAAGAATTACTGATTTCGGGGCATTTATTGACTTAGGCGGCATTGACGGACTTCTCCCGCTTTCTCAATTATCATGGAGATGGATTGATCATCCGACAGATATTCTTAATGTAGGCGATAAAATTGATGTTGAAGTTATTGCTGTAGATCATGATAAACAAAGAGTATCATTAAGCTTGAAAAATCTTGAACCGGATCCTTGGCTTGAGGCTGAAAAACAGATTAAAGAAGGCGACAAGGTTGAAGGTACGATTACAAGAATTAAACATTTCGGTGCTTTTGTAGAAGTGTTCCCCGGAGTTGAAGCATTGTTGCCTCATGCAGAAGTTGTTGAACTGCAAAATCAAAAAGAGTGTATTTTGCAAGTAGGTGACAAGGTTGATACTTACATTCTTAAATTTAATCCTACTGATAAGCGTATAGCTCTTACAGTGAATGAGGAAAAAATCGGCGAAAAAGATGCTGAAAAAACAGAAGAATAACAATTTTCAGATATAATCTTTGCGAATGGTAAAGCAAAATTTGAAATAGAGGTCTTTAATATAACTCTAAAAGCGGGATTTATATCCCGTTTTTTTGTATGAAATTTGCGTTGGTTTATCCTCTAAATATATGATTTTTAATTATTAACTATATATATATTTAAATAAATGACGTATAATTTTTATAGTAATGTTGACTTTTAATAAAACATTGTTATAAACAAATATGTAAGGTAGTAATTTATAATAAGAGGAGAGCAGTGCTATGGGTATGGCAGCTTCACAGGCAAGATATTTGGGGTTGACGGCTAGAAAAACAAACGTTGAATATGAAGGACAACAGATAAATCAAGCGCGTACAGCTCTTGCAAATCAGAGTGCCAATACATTTAATGAACTCCTTGCTCTTGAAGTTCCGACGGCTCCAAGTACTCAGGATTATACAACTCTGCAATATTCCTATACAGAAGGTACCTATGATGAGACAATTACCGATATGACAGAGTTAACAAATGATCCTGATTATAATTATCTTGTCACACACCATCATTATGCAGATGTATTTACAGGTGTAAGAGTTAATAAAGCAAATCCACAGGTCTTAATTGGCACTAAAGGTTCCGATGGTACTATTGCTCAGGCGGATGTTGCGTATGATGATGTAAATGATGTTTATACAATAAACGGAACGACCGTAAATAATTATGATCCACTGGTTAAAGATCAAAGAGATAATTTTGAAAAGATCTGTGAGGATTACCCTGATCTGAAACAAGAAGATCTTAATAACATATTTGTCTATACGGATACAGATGGTTCTATGAAGTTTACTACACGTACAGAACTTGAAAATGCTGTAGCCGGTACTTCAGATGCTAAAAATTATTTTGTGGAAGCAGGTGTTCCCACTTATGTCGGTAACTGTGAACTCTCTGAATATGATGAAACAGATCCTGAGTTGAAAGCTGCATACGAAGAAATTTGTAAGCAATTCCCCGGAGAAAATATTGCAACATCCGATAACATTTATACCTGGGAATATCAGGGAAGAACATATTTTGCATCATTAGAAGATTTGACATCAGCGGCAATTACGGCTACAAATCCTGAAAAACCTACCGAAAATCAAGGAAAATTAACAACTTATTATGCAGAAAATATTTCTACAAAAATAGAAACGACAGAAAAAGCGTTTATAGATCTGGATTCATCCGGACGCCCGCAGTCAATAAGGTTTGAAGATTCAACTGCAACTTACGCTTTGAATACGGAAACTATCACTGATGAAAATGCTTATCAGGATGCGATGAATCAGTATAATTATGATATGCAGGTTTATGAAAAAGCTATTGCCGATATTAATGCAAAGACTGAAAAAATTCAGGAACAGGATAGAACTCTTGAATTACGCTTAAGACAGCTTGATACTGAACAGGAAGCTTTGCAAACAGAAATGGAAGCAGTAAAGAAAGTTATTGAGAAAAATATCGAGTCTACATTCAAGACTTTTGAATAAAATTGAAAAAAATAAGAGGTTTAAATGGCTTATAAAAATGACAGTTATCTGGTAATTGCAAATAAATTTGGCTCGGCAAGCGGAGATGCCAAAGCTCAACTCTGGGAAACTTATGATCAGCTTCGTGATTTAACAGTTTCCGGTAACGGTCTGGGTTCGGGCTTCGGTGCAACCGGCGGTTTTTTGTATAATCTTGCAAGCTTATTTGCTCCGTCATCTTTTGCAACAGTGTTTGGCGCATCTCAGTCAATGAATATTCCCGGAACTTCTTATGCTTCAACTTTTAATGGTGGCTCTTCATATGGGATTGATTCCTTATATAATTATTCGGGCTTTCCATCAGGTGCAGCTCCTATTTCATGGGGACTTGACGGTCACGCTACCGGCGGTGCGTCATCTATTGTAAGCGGGTGGGGAACTGACAGCGGGGTTGCTACCGGTTATGCATCCGGTGTCGGCGGAATTGCTGACGTTGCAAGTGCAGCTGCTTATGGTATTGGTGCTGCAAACGGTTACGGCCTTACAATGAAAAATTTAGTACTCCCTGTTGCCGGTGTAATTTCCGGATGGGGCGGAATTATGCAGGCTGCGGCTCCATATCTGGGTGAATACGGCTTGCCGGCAATTGTAATGGGAAATTTGATGCAGGGTACCTCGTCAGCGGCATTAGCAGCATATCAAAATGTAACCGGTAATATTACGGCTAATGCAGATACAATCCTTTCAAATAAAGTCCGCAATATTGAAACTGTATGTAAAATGCTTGATACTCAGGGTGATGTCGTCAAGAAAATGCTTAAAGAATCTATCGAAGGCGACAGTAAAGCTATCCAAAACTTGTAAAAATTTTTTACAAGTTTTTTGTTTTTTATTAAAGTTTATATAGACTTAGTCCGTATTAGAAAAAGTGAATGATAACTATAGACTACAATGATTAAGACATGTTAAGCAAATGTTTCCATGCATGGCAATATTTGTGTGTAAATTGTTTTAATATACATGTAGGTCTAAAGTGTAAGGAGAAAAATGCTTCGTGATACTTTAGAAATGAATATAAGAAGGTTAATAGATTTTCTTTTATATTCAAAAAACTTCCTGATAAGGAAGAATCCTATAAAAGCTATGTCAAATTCATTTATGGAAGGTATAAAAGACTTTCTTACAATGAACAAGAAACGAAAGATGGCTCAATACAGATTAAATTATCATCGTCATCAGTTTCAGAAAATGGAACAGCTGATTGCAGAAAATAATCAGCATACTTTCTTGAGGGGAAACCACCTCAATGAAACAAGATAAAGGAAGATAAAAAAATGGGATTAGTTACATCACAAATCAGATTATTATATCTTCAACAGCAAAGGTTAGATCTAGAATATAAAATTCAGCTAATCACTCAAACCAAAATGGGTTTGTCAAAATCTGTCAGTGATTTGATGCAGGTTGGTAACGATTATGATACTGAATCTCCAACTACCAAACTGCTTCAACAGCGGCAGGCAAAATTGAAGGTTCTTGAACAAAAGCTTGATATGCTTATGCTTCAATATCAATCTCGGTTAAAGATGATAGATGCGGAATATCAATCCTGTCTCGGTTTAATAGATAAAAATATTCAAAGTTCATTTACATATAGATAAAAAAAAGCGGTTTTTCAAAAACCGCTTTTTTTATTATTTTAAATACTTGTTTGAATAAACAGACTTATAATATCGTTTAATGCAGAGTACTGTCTTTGTAATTTTTGAGCTTGTTTTTCAAGGACATTAATCTGTTTTCTATATTCCATAATTGAGGCCTGGCATTCTCTTGCGGAATTATTTAATCCCTCCTGTACCTGTTGAGCTTCTTGCAGAACACTTTTCATAGAAATACCGAGAGCTTCCATTGTTTGTTTAATAATTTGAGCGCCTGTCTGTTTAGAAACACCTGCCGGAAGCTGATTAATTAACTGTTTTAACACTGCAATATTCGTCGGGATTTCAAAACCTTCTAAATCACTTGCAAAAGTTTCTTTTTCCATAACCGGCGGCGTGGGAACAGGATTCGGTTTGGTAAAAGTCATAACGTTAGGGGTTGTAAAAGTATTATGCATAACAGCAGGTTCTTCATGTTGTTCCTCAAACATATCCTGTATACCGTTTTGGAATTCAAAATTTTCTTCAGGTTCACTTGTAAATTCCAGTTCAGAATGATCTTCAATAACCGGTTCTTCTTCAATTGGTGCAGGATTTTCCACTACACTTTGAATTTCCATATCGGATTGTTTTTTTAAGGCTTCGACTATTTTTTTCCCAACGCCTTCAGTTATTCTGTTACTTACCATCATTACCCTCTTTCACTGACTTATTATATTATATCATAAAAATTATTTCAAGAAAATCAATAAATAGTTACGAAATGCTAAGAAAATATTAAAATTTCATAATAGTGCTATAATAAAAAAATGATATTTTAGTTGTTATAACTTATGGAGATACAATGAAGAGACGAGCATTTATAAGTGTATATGATAAAGCCGGCCTTATTGATTTTGCCAAAAATCTTGTTGAAAAATTTGATTATGAAATTGTTGCAGGCGGTGATACCTATGAATTTTTGAAAAATGCGGAAATTGAAGTTATTGATGTTGAAGAATATTCAAATAATTCCGGACTTTTGTCTAAAGATTTTGATGCATTTAACGAAACAATATTTGCGGGAATTCTTGCAAACAGCCCTGACACCAGAGAGCTTGAAGAATTAGAAAGACTTGCTTTAAAGTCTTTTGATATGGTAGTTGTTAATATTTGCCCGTTTGACAGACTTATTCTTGATTCAAAAAATATTGAAGATTTGGTCGAAAAAATTGATATTGCGGGAGTTGCTCTATTAAGAGCCGGTGCAAAAAATTACAAAAATGTTACTGTAATTATTGATAAAGTTGATTATTATGTAGCATTGAATGCTAATGAGTTTGGAAGGTTAAAACTTGCAGTTAAAGCTTTTAATTTTACAGCGGCCTATGATAATTTTATTTGCTCTAAACTTGCGGAGCATGCGGGCGAAAAATCTTTTAAAACATTAAGTTTTGAAAAGTTGAATGATCTTAGATACGGTGAAAATCCTCACCAAAAAGGTGCTATTTATAAATCTGAAGGAATGATAGATTATGAAGTTGTAAATGGTAAAGAATTAACTTTTAATGATATTTTAAATGTTACAGAGGCCACTAATCTGGTTAGTGAATTTTATGATGTTAATTGTGTTTCAATAATCAGACACACAAAACCATGTGGAGTTGCTCTCGGACGTTCATTATATGATGCTTACACAAAGGCGTTTGATTGTGACCCTGTAAGTTCTTTTTATGGGACAGTCGGTTTTTCTAAAACTGTGGATGTAGAAGTTGCAAAACACCTGAATTCAATGGCTGTGGAAGTTGTGGTTGCTCCGGATTACGATACGGAAGCTATAGAGTTATTCAGTGATAATTCACAGATAAAACTTGTAAAATTAAACACATCATTAAAAGAGTATCGAAGATTAACGGTAGAAGAAGTTATTCTTACTCCTTTTGGAGCTCTTATACAGGATAGGAATAACAGTGAACTTGATAAAAATTTGTTTAAAGTAGTAACTAGAGAAAAACCAACAGCAGAGCAGATTGAAGATGCGATTTTTGCATGGAAAGTTGTAAAACACGCAAAAACAAATGCAGTTGTTATTGCACGTGATTTTAAATCTGTTGCCATTGCTCAGGGGCAGACCAATGCACTCTCAGCTGTTGAATGGGCTTTAAATTATGCTTGTGACGGTTCAAAGGAAGCGGTACTTGCTTCGGATTCTTGTTTGCCTGCTGAAGACTGTATTTATTCGGCAGTGCAGGGACGAATAAGCCTTATAATTCAGCCTGGAGGTTCAATTAAAGACCAAAAACTTATTGAAGTTTGTGATAAATATGGTATTGCAATGATTACAACAGGCATCAGAAATTACAGACAATAAAAGCTAGTTTTTTTCTTTTAAGATATTAAGAATTTGCGGATAATGGTTTAATACTTTTTCAATTTGTAGATCATTTCCGCCTTTTTTGTTAAAAGAAAACAAAGTAATTTCATTAGTTAACCCGCGTTCTCTTTCAGGATTAACATAAGTGAGTTCTCTAATCCAATCTTTAACAACAAGAATTCTTGTTTTGTTTAAAACGGCCATGGCCCAGAACCAGACATCATCGGCTTTTGGTGCAAGTTCCATAAATAATTCTTCATTCAAAACATCTTT
>CALUYO010000024.1 GCA_944325005.1 Candidatus Gastranaerophilales bacterium
TTTAAAATAATACTTGATAAATAAACTATATTTATATAATATGAATATCTATACACTACATTTTATTTATTTTGTTGTATCGATGTCATTGATGTTTGCTGGAGGCTCTATGAAAGTAATAATTCAGGCTGGCGGTAAGGGAACCAGATTGGAGGGCTTAACAAGAAATAAGCCGAAGTGTCTTGTACCTGTTAATAATTTACCTATAGTTTTTTA
Source organism: Candidatus Gastranaerophilales bacterium (assembly GCA_944325005.1). GTDB lineage: Bacteria > Cyanobacteriota > Vampirovibrionia > Gastranaerophilales > Gastranaerophilaceae > Stercorousia. The sequence continues at coordinate 217 of CALUYO010000024.1, forward strand.
TGCTTTTAAAAAATTTGAGAATGCAGAATTTACTATTATTGCAGACTATAAGACTGATGTTCTTGAAAAGTATCTGAATGCATTTGCTTCAACATATAATTACAGAATAGTAAAAGCTTCCAAAAAAGGGACTATTTCGGGAATTAAAGAGGCAATTTCAGATTTTTCTGATGATGAACCATTTATGGTAATGTGGTGCGACCTAATTCTTTCTGAAAATTTTAAGCTCCCGCAAGATTGTGCAAATTATATAGGTATTTCTAAGGATTTTGAATGTCGCTGGTCGTATATTAATAATAAATTTATCAAAACTCCTTCAAAAGAAAACGGTGTGGCCGGGCTGTTTATCTTTGAAAATAAAGCATGCTTAAAAGACATTCCTGAAGAAGGGGCACTGGTAGGATGGTTACAGAATCAAAATATTAAGTTTAAAGAACTAAGTTTATATGGCTCAAAGGAGATAGGTACTCTGCTTTCATATTCTGACAATAATGATTCGGCTCCAAGATGCAGACCATTTAATTCAATGGAATTTAAGGGAGATATTATAGTAAAACGCGGAATTAATGAGCAGGGTAAAAAGATTGCTGTTGACGAAATTGCCTGGTATAAGCATGTAAAAAAATTAGGATATGAATATATTCCTGAAATTTATGAATATGACCCTCTGACAATGAAACGCGTTCAGGGAAAAAATATATATGAATATGATTGTTTGACCAAAACTCAGAAAAAAGAAATTTTACGCCGTTTAATTTCTGCATTGAAAGAACTTCATTCTCTAGAACCTGATATGCCTGTTAATATAAATGATGTTCAGGACAATTATATCAATAAAACGTTTGATCGCCTGTCTAAAATTAAAAAACTTGTTCCGTTTGCAGATAAAGAGTTTATTAAAATTAACGGCATGTATTACAAAAATGTATTTTTTAATAAAGATGAACTTATTCAGGCAGTTGAAAAGTTTTATCCAAAACATTTTTCTTTAATACATGGAGACTGCACGTTTTCAAATTTGATGTTTGATACTTTTAGCATGAAACCTATCTTAATTGATCCCCGTGGTTATTTTGGCAAAACTAAGCTATATGGTGATGAGGATTATGACTGGGCAAAACTTTATTATTCTATTAAAGGTGAATACGACCAGTTTAACAGAAAAAAATTCACCCTTGATATAAGAGATAAAGATGTTGAATTTGCTATAAAACCAAATAACTGGGCTGATATGGAAGAATTTTTCTTTGATTTGCTTCCGCATGTCAACAAGCAAAAGATTAAACTCCTCCATGCAATTATCTGGTTATCTCTCACAACTTATGCCTGGGAAGATTATGACTCAATTTGTGGAGCCTTTTATAACGGTGTTGTGAAGTTAGGGGAGGTTTTATAGTGTTTGAATTTTCATCTCTTGGCAAAACATGGATACTTGATGTTGACGGTACAATTGTAAAACATAACGGATATAAGATTGATGGTCATGATACCTTACTGGAAGGTGTAAAAGACTTTTTTCAAAATTTATCCCGGGATGATAAAGTAATCTTGCTTACTGCAAGAAAAGGAGTATATTTAGAGCAACTTGAGTTTTTTTTGAAAAATAATGATATTCACTATGACTATCTGATTAGTGATATGCCTTTTGGCGAGCGGATACTCGTTAACGATAGAAAACCAAGCGGATTAAATACAGCTTTTGCAATAAATAAGGATAGGGACAGTATATTCACTCTTGAATATAAAATTGATAAGGAACTTTGATAGAGTATATATGAAGATTTATAATTACCGGAAAAAGAAATATCGTAAAACTACTAAACTTTTTGGCATAACAATCTTTGAACAGATATTTAATCATATGACAACCAAAAGGTATCAATATTTTTTACATGGACTTGTTACAACATATAAGGTAAAAGATATTTATGATTTTCATGTTGAAAAAGAAATTAAAATTGCAGGAAAATCAATTTTAAAGCGTGTTGAAGATGGAAATTGTTGTTACTGGTATTGCGGCAGCAAACTTATAAGAAAAATTTCTGCGATTGAAGCCTTTAAGAAACGATATATCAGGTATTTTGACCGTAAATACGATGATATTTATATTCTAAATGCTAACAGCGGGGAAATTTTTTTGTTCCTTACTTATATTTTAAATATTCTTATAAAGAAAAATAAAAGTACTGCTCCTTTGCTTGTCGCAACCAAAGAGTACCATCTTCAAATCATAAATGCAATTTGTCCGGATATACCTTCAATTTATGTAAAATCTGCAGATATTAATGTCAAAGAAGATGCTTTTTTTCTCGAGGGACACAGATTTTTTCAGATCTTTCAGCATAAGTACTTCGTTGCGGTTGAAACAAATATTAAAAATAATCCGGTAGGCAAGGTGCACTATTTTAACTCAATGCTTAAACATTTTGCTCTCTCTAAAGATGAACTGGAGTTGAACAAAATTTCGATTTCACCTGAAATTGAAAAATCTATGTTGAAAAAAATAGAAGCATTAAATCTTAATTTATCGAATTTTGTCTTTCTATCTCCTGAAGCTCGTTCTTGTACTCTTATTGATAATTTATTCTGGAAAAGATTAATATCTGAATTTAAAAATTATGGTTTTGATGTATTTGTTAACTTGGCAGATTACTGTGTGGATTTGAAGGGTATTCCGTATAAAACCTGTAATCTGTCTTATCCCGAGGCTTTTGCTCTGGCTAAATTGTCTAAAAAAATAGTTTCTTTAAGAAGCGGTCTAACGGAATTTTTGTTACAGAGCGGAGTTCCTATGGATGTTTTATATACCTGTTTTAGAAACCGAAGATTTTTTAATGATATGACTGTGCAACAGGTTATGTCAGGTTTTGGATTAAATGAACTTCCTGATATTACAACATATAAAGTTCGGGAATACATGTATGATGATGATACATCTAATTCTCTGATTGACCGGATTGTTAAATCTACTGTGGAAAGTGTGGAATATGCCTAATTTGCTGAAAAATGTGTATAATAAAAAAATTGAAAATAGTGCTGTCAAAAAGAGCTTTCTATTCGGAATATTTAAAACTAAATATTATATAGAACGTTTTAACTTTGAATTTCGTTTTTGCGGCATAGTTATTTTTAAGACTAAAGTTAATAAAGGTCGTGAAAAATTTTATCTTTTTAACGTTCCTTTTTTTATTAAAAGTTCAAGACCTAAACTGTATAATAAAATTTTAAATATAATTGGCGGCAAATATACTGATATTTATGTTAATTATAATTGCAGCGGTGAAACTTATTTATTTTTAACATTTTTTAAATCCTTTAATAGAGGAAGCAGGCCGGTATTTATTGCAACAAAACCGTATCATATTGATTTATGTCATTTGATGTGTCCGGAAATCTCTTGTTTTTATATTCCAAACTTAGAGAAACTTCGCGGATTTGATTCTATCTTTAAAGAAACATATAAAGGTTTTAATTTTTTCAATATTTTGCCAATGAAACATTTTGTTAACCTTGAAAAACGAATTTTAAAGGGGGAGAACCTTCATTACTATAATGAGATATTAAAAACTGCAGGAGTTAACAGCTGTGATTTTAAATCACAGTCTCCTATTGTTTCGGAAAGAGTAAAACAATCTGTTTTAGATAAAGTTTCAAAAATAGGTTTGAATACTGAAAATTTTGTCTTTTTATGTCCGGAATCCCAGTCGAATCTTAACCCTAAAGATTGTTTCTGGGCAGATGTGATAAATAGATTTTATTCTGAAGGTTTTGATGTATTTATGAATGTTATGAAATTAACACCTTTATATGGTACTGCTAAAACTTGTTTCTTAACTATGGAAGAAGCTTATTACCTTGCTTCATTAAGCAAATGTATTGTAGGACTTAGAAGTGGTGTTATGGAACCTCTTACTGCTATAAATGATATTCCGATTTTATGTTTATATTCTGATTTTAAGGATCGCGGGGTATTAAAATCTATACCGGCGGAAAAAGTAATGAGCTGCTTTTCTCTTAAAAATCTGCCAAATGCTTCGGACAATATATATGAATATACTTTTGAACAAGTTAATAGTGATTGCATAGATAAACTGATTAGTGAGGTAAAGTTTTGAAAATTTTTGAAATAAAGAATGTCCGTCAGGAATTATATATAAACATTTTATTTGGCTTGATTTCTATATATAAATTTTCAGGCATATGTTTTGATTTAAAATTTTTAAATATTCTCTTTTTTAGAATTTCAAAATATTACAAAAGAGGCGTTTTACGTAATTTTTACGAATTGTTCCCATCATCAGATATTAAGGCTGAAGTCCGGGAAGAATGTTTAAAACAAATTATTGAGCAGGTGCCTTCCGGTGCTAAAAATATAGTAATGATTCGTTCAGGGCTAGGTGAAACTTATTTGCTGAATTTATATTTAAAGCAATATATGCAAAAATATAATTTATCATTTGATAATACTTATTTTGTTGGTTTAAGAGAGAATTTTGCGGAATTATTTAAACAGTATAATCCGGAAATTCATTATAAAAAAATTGGATTAAACTGGGATTATCTCTCTTTTGCTATTGAGAAAGATTTTTATTCTCAGGATGATAGAAATATTTTTGTATATATAAATAAAGACTTTATATATAAATTAATGAATACTTATAAAAATTCAGATAATCCTGAACATTATGTTCGGGCAGTTCAAAACTTATTTGAATTTAAACCGGATGAAATAAACAGTGCATTCTGTGCGGATAGTAACCAGCGGCTTCTTGTTTTAAATAAATTGAAAAAATCAGGATTAAATATAAATAAGTTTATTTTTGTTTCACCTGACGCTTTATCTATTTATCCATTGAGTAATCACTTCTGGGAAGAACTGGAAGCAAATCTCAAACATAAAGGATATGATATTTTTGTTAATTCAAAGGCTTTTACTATTACAGAGGCAAAAATTATTGCGTCTTATTCAAAAGGCATTATCGGTATGCGAAGCGGTTTTATAGAAACATTACTGGAGCTTAATAAACCTATGCATATTATATATACACCTATGCTTATAAATAATATGCCTGCTGATAAATTTTGTAAGGCTCATAGTCTTGTCTTTTATCCTTATACAAAAAAAGAGTTAATTTTTGAGTACGAAAATCAAAATAATAATGAAAAATTAATTATGGAAGAAATCGTCCGGAGGTTCGAATAGTGAAGATATATTCTAAAATTAAGAATGAGCAAAAGTGTGTTATCAGAATTTTGGGGCTAAACGTTTACCATAGTTCTATTAAAGGGCGCTGGCATAAAATAAACTACTTTTATGGCCTGTTAAAAATAAAAAAATCTCCAAATATAAAAAAGATTTATTTATGCGGTATTCAAATATATTCTCGTAAAAGTATAAATATAGAAGAAATTACCAATAATTTAAAAAATGCTGTTGTCTCTGAATTAAAAAATGCAATTATCAATGAAACAAGAATGGCCAATGCTGTTGTAAATTTACATTCAAAAGTTTTTCCTCAATTCAAAAATATAAATAAGGGAAAAGATGTTGTTATTGTTGGAACAGGTCCTACTTTAAATTATTATGATAATATCGGTAATGCTATCAATATTGGAATGAACAGAGCTATTGAATTTGGTAAAATTAATTTTGATTATTACTTTTTAGCTCATTATTCAGATATTACTGCCGAGTATGCAGACAAAATAAGTGATGGTAGTTTTATTAAATTTTATGGCAGATATTTGTCGCCTAAATTTAAAAGCTGGAATTGTCCTGACTATTTTTTTGATAAACCTGAAGCGTATAAATATTATATTGATTCGTATATGGATGATTTTGCAGAGAACTTAGAAGTTTCTCCGTTTAAAAATGGCGGCTCGATTGCTATAATTGCATTCCAATTTGCTTTATGGTCGCATCCTAAGAGGATTTTTTTAGTCGGGTGTGATTGTTCAATGAACGGCTATTATAATCCTTCTGTTAACCAGCCTGTCTGGGCGGGTTTTAATGAAACATTAAGGAGTTACCCCTTATTAAAGAACTTTGCAAGTATTTATTATCCTGATATTGAAATAGTTTCTGTTAACCCTGTCGGTCTTAAAGGACTTTTCAGAGATGTTTATACAAAAGATTATGTAGAAGCAAACCCGGATTTATTTAAAGATGTTGGAAATATTGAGTATTTAGAAGATGTTAGAAATGAGGTTAGTGTGTATGAAAAAGAAAAGTAAGATTACAGCAGTAATTCCTGTCAGAAAAGGAAGTAGAAGGCTTGAAAATAAAAATATTCTAAAATTTGCCGATTCTAATTTACTTGTACATAAAATTCGTCAATTAAAAGAGATAGAAGAAATTGATGAAATTGTAGTGTCTACAGACTGTGAACATATGATTGAAATGGCAGTGCAGGAAGGAGTTTCTTTCCAGAGACGGCCTGATGTTTACTGCGACGAAAAATCAAAAACCTTTAATGAAGTTGTTGAATATATTGCAAATACTATAGATACTGATATTTTAATGTGGACACCATGCGTATGTCCTCTTGTGAATATTGATTCATATAAAAGAGCAATAAATACATTTTTGAGTTTGGACGAAAAATTTGATTCTGTTGTTAGTGCATTGTTACTGAAAGAATATATTTTCGATGCAGAAAAGCCTGTTAATTTTTCAATAGAACATCATGTCCCTTCTCAAAAACTTCCAAACTGGCATATTATTACAAACGGATTTTTTATTGCAAAGGCAAAAGATATGGCAGATTGGAAATTTGTTTACGGCAAGCATCCGAAACTGTTTGAAATTTCAAAATTCGAAGCAATAGATATAGATGACAAATTTGATTTTATGCTTGCGTCACAAATTTATAATTATTTAAGCAAAGGTGTGTGAAAACTTTGATAAAAAGTTTTCATAAAATATTTTAAGGAGATAGAAATGAACTTATTACTTCAAAATTTATTTTCAGTAAAAAACCACAATGTTCACAAAGTAATTACTATTTTGGGAATACGAATTAAATTTAAGTTAAATTCAAAACTTATAGAGAGACAAACTGCATTGAGTGAGCAAAAGTTTTCAGCTGCAAATAAACAGTTAAATGATATAAAAAAATCTATCGAATTAAAATTTAATGATTTAAAAAATGAATCTTCTTTACTCAGAAAAAAAATGAATAAAGACTTTATTATGGATAATATTAATAATAAGACTTATTTTCATTTTGAACAGGAATTGTACAATTTTTTTGAAGAAATGAAAGGGAGAAAATTTTATCCTATTTTTCAAAATAGAATAAGCTTGCCCGCCATAAAACAAAAATTGTCTATGTTATCAAAAAGATTTGATAAAAAGATGTATATTTTAACAGACTTGGATTATATTCCAAGAGAATATGAAGTTATCAACTTATCTGAAATAGAAAAATATCAACATGATGACTGTATATTTGTTTTGGCATACAATTTTGATTTTAGTGCAATAATTGCTGCTAAAAAATTAACAGAATATAATTTAAAATATTTTGCATTGGGGCAGCCTTTTCCTCTTGCAAGATATTTTCATACAAATAAAATTGCCTTTGATGTTTTAAATGAAGAGGCAGCCAATCAAAACTGGCATTTTTGTCCTGTTGATTTTGAAAATATTTTTCAGGCATTGGAAGTTTGTAAAAATTTAGACGGAGCCTACGTCGAAATTGGATCTTTTAAAGGAGATTCTGCTTCTGCTGCTTTAAATTATATGAATAAGGCCGGTATTGAAAAAAAATCTTATTTTATAGATACCTTTAAAGGTTTCGATTATGAAAATGCCTATAGCTCAGAAGATGCGCACTGGCAGAATACCCATAAAGATACTTCATTAGAAGCAGTACGGAACAGATTAAAAATTTACCAAAATGCACGCGTTATCCAGGGAAATATAATTACTGATGAACTCCCTTCTGAAATTCAAAAAATATCAGTAGCTAATATAGATGTTGATATGTATGATGCTGTAAAAGCTGCCTTATATAAGGTAAAAGATAAAATTGTTAAAAACGGTATAATTATAGCTGAGGATTACGGGCATACTCCATCATTAATCGGTGCACAAAAAGCAACACTTGAATTTTTGGATGAAAATCCTGATATGTTTATTCCGATTTATCTTAACAGCGGTCAGTTATTTTTAATAAGGAAGTAGAATTATGCAGAAAATACAAAATGTTGAATTTTTAAGATTTATTATGATTATTGATATACTGCTTTATCATCTTTTTAACAAGGACAGCCTGTTATTACAAATTGCTCCAAACTCTGAAGTTTATAATTTTTTAGGAAGAACGATTGGATATTCGGGGCAGACCTGTGTAGATTTTTTCTTTATAATTGCCGGTTTTTTCTTATTAATTACTCTTAATAAATCAAATACTGTTATTCAATTTTTACAAAAAAAAGTTATAAGACTTCTTCCTGTTGTGGCTTTTATGTATATTTGTTATTGGCTGTTAGCCTTAACAGGTGTGATGAAATTTGATTATTATTCCAATTTACTGGCATTGTTTTTAATTAATAGTGTTGGTATAACTCTAAAACACGGGAATATTACGGGAACTTGGTTTGTTTCTGTGTTAGTCTCAGTATTGACTTTTTATTTCTATATCTTAAAACATTTTGAAAAAAAGTTTACGGATTTATTTATAATATTGTTTACAATTATTGGTTATGCATTTTTAGTTCATTTTGGAAATGGGCGCATAGGCGGGCATATTCACTCTGTTGCTTACATTTTTAATATAGGAATAATTAGGGGGCTTTCTGGAATTGGCTGCGGAATTGTACTCGGTAATCTTTATAATATGTACAGGGATAGTATTTTAAACTATAAAGAAAAATGGCTGTCATTTTGGCTTTTTTCTGCTGCTGAAATCTATGTCTTTGCTTTTCTTGTTAATAATTTAACTTTCCATAGATTAAGTTATAAAAATGATATTATATTAATTATATTTTTTATTATGCTCTTTGCTTTATTTGTTCTAAAAAGAGGGTTACTTTCTAAGCTTTTAGATTGTAAATTCTCTGTCGAATTAGGCAAATATGCTTATTCCATTTTTCTTACTCATCTATTCGTCGTAAGAATTATCAATTATTATTTTTGGAAATCACATATATATTTTGTAGAACAGTATCATGTTTTGCAAATTATATTGGATGTTTTTTTAGTGGTATTCTTTGTTGT
>CALUYO010000025.1 GCA_944325005.1 Candidatus Gastranaerophilales bacterium
CAGCTAATTTTTCTAACTTCCTAAAATCTTTTTGTTTAATCTTGTATTTCTTACTTTTACTCATACGACCTCCTTTTTAGGTTGTCGTATTCATCACTCTTAAATTAATTGATTTCAAGTTCAATGAGCTACTTTTCAGATTTCTTAACATAAATACGTGAAAAGATTTTTATGCTAATATTAAATGGGAGAGGGATGCTTTATAATTTTTAAGAGAGAAACAAGAATAAACAGAAACTTGCATCTAAAATTTGGGAATTTGCAAATAGAATGCATTCTAAAATAGAGGCAAATGAATACAATAATTATATTTTAGGTTTTATTTTTTATAAATTTTTATCTGATAAAGAAGAAAAAATATTAAAAGATAATGATGTTACAGAAAATGATATAAAAAATCTTACTGAAGATGATTAGGAAACAATAGAATTTGTGCAAGATAAAATCGGATACTTTATAGCATATAAAGACTTATTTTCTACTTGACTTGCCAAAGGGTCTGATTTTAGTGTATCTGATGTAAGTGATGCATTATCTACGTTCACACGACTAATTAATCCAAATCATAAAAAGGTTTAGGATGGAATATTCTTAGAGTTTTGTTTACAGATTGGTGGACAAACAAAAAAGATTCTATTGAAAAGTTGAATGTTCAACTTAATAATTTATATAAAAATAGCAAAAGTAAGGAGTCTATTAATATATAAATTATATAATTTATTATGTTTATGATAGAATGCTATAGGGTGTTGCAAGTCAGAATAACAAATTGAGCTCGGTAGGTATATAAGTGTTTTATTCATTAATTAAGAAAAAAAGAGATAGATGGTATAATTCATCAGAATGTACGGTTAAAGAACTTATTGAGTACATGACTAATGCTAATAAGTTAAGAGATGTACAGATTGATGCTATAAAAACATATCTGTTTCTAAAAATTAAGTGCAATAATAAACCCTTATGGGAACTTTTTTATGAAGGTGTTTTTAATACTTTAGATGTTTCATCACTTGAAATTGCTCAAGCTACGAGAGATTATTTTGTTGAAAACCCTTGCGCTTTAGCTTTATACCAATATGCAACAACTAAAAACGATAAAGGCGAACAGGTTTCTATAAAATTAGAAAAAGAAATAAAGCAACATTTTGATAGAATTAACTATAAGCAAGTATTTCAAGATATTTTTTATGGTGTAAATTATACAGACTACCTTTTTAGCTTGCCTATGGGTGCAGGTAAAACATATTTAATGGCTTGTTTTATATACCTTGACCTATATTTTGCTCTTAATGAACCTGAAAACAATAATTTTGCACACAACTTTATTATCCTAGCTCCTTCAGGCTTAAAGAGTTCAGTAATTCCAAGTTTAAAAACAATACAAAGATTTAACCCAGAATGGGTTATTCCTGAGCCTACTGCAAGTAAATTGAAACAAATAATTAAATTTGAAGTCTTAGACCAAGGGAAAACAGCAAGTAAAAGTAATAAAATAAAAAACCCTAATGTCCAAAAAATAGCTATATATCAACCTTTTGAAGAATTATTTGGACTTGTTGCCGTAACAAATGCAGAGAAGGTCATTTTAGATAGAGTAGAAAAGAAATCCGATGAACAGCAAAAATTAATGAGCGAAGAAGAACTTGCAAAATATAGAGCATCAAATGAATTAAGAGCATTAATCGGAAAAATTCCGAACCTATCAGTTTTCATCGATGAAGTTCATCACGCAACAAGCGATAGTATTAAATTAAGAACCGTTGTAAACGATTGGGGACAGAATAAAACCCTAAATTCTGTTGTCGGATTTTCTGGGACGCCGTATCTTGAGAAAGCTGATAGTGTAGTTATTTCAGAGGAATTAAAAACTCAAAATAAAGAGATTACAAATGTTGTATATTATTATCCGCTAGTTGAAGGGGTCGGAAACTTCTTAAAAAAGCCTGTTGTTAAAATTTCTGACACCTCAGATAGATTATCTATTGTAGAAAACGGTCTTGTAGAATTTTTTAATGCATATAAAGATACAGTCTATTCAGATGGAACAAAAGCTAAAATTGGTATATATTGTGGGTCTATTGAAAATCTTGAAGAACAAATTTATCCTTTATGCTGTAATATAGCTTCCAAATATGAACTTAATCCTGATGAAACAATCTTAAAATTTCATAAGGGAAATAAAGAATATCCAGAGCCAGTTAATTCTGATAAAGAATTTGCAATGCTTGATAGCGATATGTCCAAGATTAGAATAGTTCTTCTTGTTCAAATAGGTAAAGAAGGTTGGGACTGTAAGAGTTTAACTGGAATTATCTTATCTCAAGAGGGTGATTGTCCTACCAATATGGTATTACAGACAAGTTGTAGATGTTTAAGACAAGTTGATAAAACAAACGAGGAAACAGCTCTTATTTACCTTAACAAAAGTAATGCCGATAAATTAAAAGTACAGCTTGAAAAACAACATCATATAGGTCTTCAAGAGTTCCAAAATGGCAGAAAAAAAGAACCAGACATATTGAATCGTTATAACAGAATGGATAAACAAAAAGTTCCTCCTATAGATTTTTACCAAATGAGAGTTGAGTACAATACTGTTATAGTTGAACAATCTGACCCAAGTAAAATCATAAATGTTGCAGATAATGAAGCAAGAATTGAAATGATAATGGAACAGGATTTCATGACTGGTGAAATCGTTAGCTTTGACCCAAATACAAATGAAAGAGGTGATATTGTGGCAAACTTCAATATCTGGCTTCATTCTATTATAAAAGGGAGTTACAATACCCTTTCATACAGCACATTAAAACAATATGAATCTGAACTTAAACAAATTTTTGATAAAATCACTTATGTAAAAGATGGCATAAAATATTTTTCTTCAAAGTTTAACACACAAAATATAGAAGCAAACATAAGAAAAGTATTTGCAGATGTAAGAGATATCCAAACAAAAGAAGAATTGATTAAGAAAAGCGCAAGTCTTCTTGTTGTGGAAAAATTAACAAGCTCTATTGAAACATTTAATAAAGAACGTTTTACACCAAATTCTGATGTAGTAGAGACAATAATAAAAGAGGACAGTGCAAAGCCTCTAACAGATGAAGAACTTAAAATTGTTGAAATGTTAAAAAAATCAGGTAACATAGAAATGGCAAAAACGCTTGAAAATAAAGCAGTTATTACTCATCCTGAAAAAGATAAAACATATCACTATTTGCCTTATAAAACTGATAGCAATTTTGAAATTTCGTATCTTAATAAATTACTGGCTCTAAAAGCCTTTAATGATAATAACCTAGAAGTTTACTACAACGGGGATGAAACTTTAACCGATTTTACTCTCAAAACATATAAAAAGAGTGCTAATGGTTGGAAATATATAGGTAAATATACTCCTGATTTTCTTATTATTAAAAGACATAATGATGAAATTGATAAAGTTATGATAGTTGAAACAAAAGGAAATGCTTTTGCTGATAAATTTAAAGATAAAAAAGAATTTATGAAGGAATTTGTAAGACAAAATAACGAGCAGTTTAAATATAATCGATTTGATTTTCTATACTTACAAGATGATTGGTCAAGTGAGAAAATTATATATGAAACAACAAAACACATTGAAGAATTTTTTAAAGGAGTCTGTTAATGGCAACAAGATATATACCATACTTTCCTGAACCGATAGAAGGACAAGCAATACTAAATAATTTTACGCGCACATTAAAATATTACGGTAATGACAAAGTTAAAGAAAACTTGAAAAGAGGTATGCCGTTATACGAAGTTGAAACAGTTGAGCGTGTTGGTGATAACCCTGATAACAATATGGTTATAAGAGGGGAATGTATTTCTGCCTGTGCTTATTTAAAGGATAGAGGGATTAGTGTTGACCTTGTATATATAGACCCTCCTTTTGCATCAGGTGCTGACTATGCTAAAAAAGTTTATCTAAGACGTAATCCTAAAGTGGCTGAAGCTATTGCAAAAGCTGAAGAAGAAATTGAAATGAATGAAGATTTTAAGGCTTTTGAAGAAAAAATGTATGGTGATGTCTGGAATAAAGAAGATTATTTGAATTGGATGTATGAAAATCTTCTTGCAATAAAAAGTGTAATGTCCGAAACAGCTTCAATATACGTACACCTTGATTGGCATATAGGGCATTATGTAAAAATTCTTATGGATGAAATTTTCGGCGAAGATAACTTTCTAAATGAAATAATATGGTATTACGAAAATAAATTTACATTTAGTTTTATAAATAACTTCAACACCAGTACTGAAAATATATTCTTATATGCTAAAAATAAAGGTCTTCATTATTTTGAACATGTTAAAATCCCTGTTAAAAATAAACGAAAGCAAAACAAAGTAACTTGGGATGCTGTATCAAAGAAGATGGTTACACAAAAGGATGAAAACGGAAATGTTATATATTATGAAAATAATGAAAAGATAGCGACAACATTATGGGATATTCCAAGACTTAATTCGCAATCAGCAGCTCGAAAAGATTATGAATATGCAACACAAAAGCCCGAAGCCTTGTTAGAACGCATAGTAAAAGCAAGTTCTAATGAAAATATGATAGTAGCTGATTTCTTTGGTGGTAGTGGGGTTGCTGCAGCTGTTGCAAATAAACTCAATCGAAGATTTATTCATTGTGATATAGGAATAAATAGTATACAAACAACAAGGGATAGACTGGTTTCTAATAACGCTCAGTTTGATATTCTTGAAATCAAAGATGGAGTGTCTTTATATCGCAATCCAGTTCAAACAATGGACAAGATGAAAAGTTTAATTAAAGGTTTAAGAAACGAAGATTCATTGGACGAATTTTGGGAAGGAGCTATTCAAGACAGTAAAGAAGGACTAATTCCTGTATACGTACCAAACTTAATGGATAGTTCTACAAAATTGTTAGATAAAGCATTAATGATTGATATAATAAGAAAAGCAATTCCTGATTTACCGGATGATGTAAAAAAGGTAATTGTATACTACATCGACATAACCTCACTAGATGAAATTCAACAAGTAATAAAAGATGATGATACAACACTTGTTGAAATTGAACTCAGAGATTTAAAAGAGTTATTATCAGATGTTGTTGTTGAAGATTACGTAGAATATTCAATACAAGAAGTTCAAGAAAAACTATTTAAAGAATATGAAGTAAGAATTGATAACTTTGTTAGTGATAGAGTTATTCAAAAAATTGAAGATTATAATGCTAAAAGACAGGCGCAGTGTTTAAAATCTGCTAAAGAATATGAGCCTATCACAATAAGCGAAAACGGCTTAGAAACAATAGAATATTTATCGCTTGATTGTACGAATAAAGAAGGAGCTTGGAAAAGCGATAGTGAGATCAAAATTGATAAAAGCTCTTATGTTATTGTAAACGGTAAAAAGACTAAAGAATTTTGGAACGGTACAATAAAATCAGAACAAAAACCACTAAGACTAAAAGTTCGCAATATTTGCGGTGATGAGACAATAATTGTTCTTTAAGGGGCTTTATGAGTGTAGAAATAGATGAAAAACTCAAACAATCAATAGTAAAGTACATAAAGAAAGACTGTAATCCTGAGGATATACTTGTTGTAGAACAAGTTATAGAAGAAGTTTTGAATAGCGAAAAATACAAAGCTATGGAGTTTTTCTGGCAAAAAGATGGATGTGAACAGGTTTTAAAAAATAGAGAATATTCAAGAGGTTTTTTATCTCGCATAATGTTTGAATATCATCAACCCATTGTGCAGTTTGAAATCCTTCTTGAACACTGTATTGTTCTTATAAAAGAGTTTAAATATCCTAATAAAAAACTCCCAAATACATGTAAAGTTTTAAATGGAATAGCTGCAAGAGCAGTTCTTATTACAAATGAAATATTGTGTCTTATAAAAAACGGGTTTGCTTCTGGTGCATTAGCAAGATGGAGAACCTTGTATGAATATAGTGTTATTTCAATATTTTTAGTAAAATTTGGCGAAGAGTATGCAAAGAAATATTTAGCGTATAATGATATTGCAAACTATAAGGAAGCAAAGGTATATGCAAAACATTCGAAAGCCTTACATTTTAATGATCTTTCAGAAACAGAATTGAAAGAACTAAAGAAAAAGAGTGCTGAAGCAATGTCAACTTACCCTGATTTAAATGAAAGAGATTATTCTTGGGCAAAACCAGAAGTAAAAAATCCTACATTTAAAGCTATAGTTGAGAAAACAGATATTGATTATTATGAACCCTTTTATAAATTATCGTGTAATTATATCCATGGTGGAGTGAAAGGTACGTTTTTTGACATTGGACAATTATATGGACTTTCTGAGGAAGCTTCTATTATAATTGCACAATCGAATGTGGGTTTCACAGACCCAGCACAACTTACAATGTGTGCTCTTTTAGATATAATCTCGGCTTTATTATCACTAAATATTGATACCGAACAACTTTTCCAACTTGTATTTTTGAAAAATAAAATACCTGAAATCGCAGAAAGTTTTCATGAAGTTGAAAAAGATATAGAAGAACGGGAAAAGTGTTTTAGGCAACAAATTAAGTAATTTGCTTTAATTTGTTTAAAAAATTATATAGTATAGATTACCTACTGAACAACCATATTGCATTTTCCATTGTATGAACATTTTTATTATTTTAAAATCCATCACCTTCGGCTAAAGTTCGTTATATCTTTTTTCAAATACTGCAGAAATATATCTTAAAAAGATTAAACCAATAATGACTTTTCTATATGCAACAGCAGAAAAATGTCTTTATAAAGCACACACTGCATTCCATATTTGTTTTTCAAATCCAATTTTTACACTGCCATTTCCAGCCATAAAAACTCCTAGATTAATTAACATCATATTTATAATATCACAAATATACTTTTATAATTAGCCACAAAGTTGAAGTTTTAAAGTTTATAAGTGGTTTCTTATAAAATTAACTTTTACTATATTTATAAATAAAAATTCATGTAACTTTCGTCTATTGTATCTTGTTCGATGCCGATGTAGCGAAGTGTTACTGATGGCGAAGAGTGGTTAAAGATTTTTTGCAGGAGTACTATATCATTATATTTTTTATAATGATGATACCCGAATGTTTTTCTCAGCGTATGAGTTCCGATTCTTTCCTTCACCCCAACGGCTTGTGCTGCCTTATTCAAAATTCTATACGCCTGTGCTCTATCCAGTCTGCAATGTTTTTGAGTATAAAAAAGCGGTTGCTCACTCGGTAATCCTTCTACAAATAAATCAATCTCCTCCTTCAAAAATCTATTAAGCGGGAATTTCTTATACTTATTCGTCTTTTTCTCTCTAATTTCAATATAATTACTGCCCTTTACATCCCCAACATCAAGCGATAATATATCAGATATTCTAAGTCCTGTATTTATCCCAAAACTAAAAAGCAGTGCATCTCTTGGCTTTTTTGCCAAATATTTTTTAATCTTTTGAATATCTTCTAGCTTTTTTATAGGTTGTACTACATTCATTTTTAAACTCGCTCAATCACTGACAATGATTGCTTCTTTCCTATAAAAAGTAAAGTCGAATGACACAAAATTTAAACACCATTTAAACAGCGTTTAAATATTGTTTAAATAGCGTTCAAAAACTACCACCTGCAAAAAATTCATTCACCCCTACCCACATATATTTACCCTCAAAATACAACACAACTTCATTTTGTTGTGTTTCGGGTTAAAGAGTTTGTGTACAAATTAGATAATATGTTATCTACTTATTGACTTTTTAGCAATAATAGTATAATATATTATCTATGAACAGTTTTTTGTTTAACCCTAAAACTCCTAATGAAATAGCAAAAGAATTAGTTGAAAAAATTAAGCAGCAACGCAAAAAGCTTAAAATTTCACAAATTCAGCTTGCTTCAAAATCAGGTGTCAGCCTTGGTTCTATCAAAAGGTTTGAATCAAAGTATGAAATTTCTCTAAATTCTTTTATAAAAATTCTGATTGCCCTTAATTTAGAAGGTGATTTAGAAAATTTGTTTACGCAAAAAAATTACGCTTCCATTGATGAGGTTATAAATGGAAAATTATAAATTTTTAAAAGTATTTTATAATGATATTTTAGTTGGTACTCTTGCGAAAACACCCGAAAGAGTTGTTGCTTTTGAATATGATTCGGATTGGCTGAACAATGGCTTTAGTATTTCGCCTTTTAGTTTGCCGCTCATCAAAAAAGTTTTTATACCCA
Source organism: Candidatus Gastranaerophilales bacterium (assembly GCA_944325005.1). Lineage (GTDB taxonomy): Bacteria > Cyanobacteriota > Vampirovibrionia > Gastranaerophilales > Gastranaerophilaceae > Stercorousia. The sequence goes on from CALUYO010000025.1 coordinate 8,250, forward strand.
AATACGAACCATTTGGCGGACTATTTGGCGTTTTTAATGACAGTCTGCCTGACGGTTGGGGACGGTTGCTTGTTGACAGATTGTTTTTGAAAAACAAAA
>CALUYO010000026.1 GCA_944325005.1 Candidatus Gastranaerophilales bacterium
GGAATTGGAAATATTGAAGGTAAACCAAAAACGGATGCAGGAATAAGAGTTGTTACAGCCTCAAAAACAGTAATATCACTATTGAAGGAATACAAAAAGCAACAGAATGAAAACCGGTTAAAGTTTGGTACAGCTTGGCAAAATGGCAAATATGTATTCCTGCACGAAGACGGTAGTCCGATAAGCACACAGTTGCCTTATAAATGGTTTACAAAGTTCTTAAATCGTCATAATCTGCCAAAGATAACCTTTCATCAACTCCGTCACACTAACGCAAGCCTGCTAATTTCATCAGGGGAAGATATTGTAACCGTAAGCGGTCGACTCGGACACGCTGACAAAAATGTAACCCTTAATACATACTCCCACATTATCAAATCAAAAGAAGCACAGGTTGCTAATAAAATGGATGAGTTTTATGCAGGATTGAATGTTGTTAATTAGTTTCTATAATCTCATCAATTAAAAAATTTTTCCATACTATTCCTAATTGAGCAGCAATATCAATATCAGATTCTTTTATAGTAATATAAGAATCTTTGTCTGCGGATTGTTCATTTGTAATCCTTCCACTATAAACTCCTATAAATTCAATAGAGTATAGTTTTTCTTCAAAAATATCCTTTTCACTATATTTCAACCAAGCTGTATTATCTTTATATATATAAAAAACAGGAGAACCTGACATTCCTGAACGAGTAGAAGTATCAATATAAAACTTTAATCTATTTGACAGATTTGAAGCAATACTTCCTCGTTTCCATATTGGAGTTCCTGAATCATCTCTCTTCCCAAAAGGATAACCTAAAATAAAAACATCATCGGATGGGTGTATAATGTTTTTTGACTCAAATTTTTTATAATATACATCATTAACACATAAAAGTTTTTTGCTTTTTCCCAAAGAATGTAAAATAGCATTTACTGGTAATATTGCTATATCCATATATTCATTGTTTGTGTACTTTTTTGCTTTATATAAAGGAGTTTCATCTTTATCAATTAATACAAATTCACAAACATTACCGGCATCTATACTTATTTCACCATTGTTATCATTTGACCAACCATAAATATAAGTTCTAACTTTATTTGGAATTGCCCCTTTACTATGCAATGGTTGATGTATGCCATTTGAATCCGCAACAGGATTTCTTCCACTTAGTATATGCCAATTTGTGACAAGGTAATACTTATCTTGCTTGTTATAGAAGAAACCACTAGCTTTTGTTATTAATGTATCATTAAAGTATGTTTCAATATAAATAGATGTATATGATAAGTAATCTATTGGATTAAAAGAATTATTTGAATATGGCATAAATTTCCTTCATTTAGTAATATTTTAACATAAATAAGGTTAATTAAATTTTTATTTTTTCAGGGGACTAAAAAGGGACTAATTTTACAAATAGTCCCTAAAAATTATTGAAAGTTACTAAAAGAACAAACTTCCAAGATTAAACAATATTGGAGGTTACGGGATGAAATTTGAAACTACAAAAAGCAGAAATATTTGTTCGAATCCCACCTCCTCCTCCATTTTAAAAGAGCCTCAAAAGGCTCTTTTTTAGTGCGTTTGCGTCCTTTTGAAATTTCTAAAAAATGAGCAAATTTTGCAAAAAAGGGACCAAAAAGGGACTGCTGAAAAAATTTGTTGATTTTAAAGGTTTTCAGCAATTAAGCAAAAAACAATATTACACATCGGTTTTTGCGGTAAATGCGGTCAATCCTATGAGTAATATGGCTTTTAGAATTTTCACCTGCGGTAAATCTGGTAAATGCCTGTTATAATAAAGTAACTTTAATTAACCCTTTTTTCTCTCGACCTTGAGCGTACTCTACAATCTTTCTAGAGTTACCGACACCAGGATAGGATATTAAATAGTCGCTATTCTGTACCATGTATCTGTTTGCCTGTACTATCGCATACCGCATTGGTACTTTTTCCAGCCCCTCCGGATAAAAAGTTCCGTCAAATCCTTCAGGAGCTTCTCTATTCTGATTGAGTGCGTAAGGTGCAAGCAGATATAATTTAATGTGTGAATATTGTTTCTTTGCTTCATTTAAAACACCTATAACTAGACTGTCGAATGAACCATAGTGACCAACTGTAAAGCTCGTAACGCCATATTCTATAATATGTTTGTCAACAGCTTCCGCAAGTTGTGGTTGGATACGACTTGGTGTGTGCCTGCTTCCTATAAAAAAACATGTTTTTCCATTCATAATTGAGTTATAACATCTCCATACTTTTATAATAATTAAGTATAGTATAAACTTGTCTATTTAATTAGTTATAATTTATTTTAGGGTAAGCAATAATTATACCTATGAGCTACCAAGAATTAATAACTAATGGTATTAAGCGTTTACGAACTGCAAATAAACTTACACAAGAACAGTTCGCAGAAAAGATTAGCATGAGTGTGCAAGGTTACAGAAATATTGAACACAATAGATACTTGCCAACTGCTGAAACGATTGATAAAATTTGCGAAGTATTCAACATTCAACCTGTTGAATTATTGTTACCCGAGCCACAAGCAAACTTAGAAAAAGTACGAGAGCTGATTAATAATAAACTATGTAATTGTGACTTGGATAAATTGATTAGAATTAACAACATGATAGATTTGATGTAATAAATAACTCTCAGGAGATTTTACAATGATTGATGTTATAAACAAGACTTACAGACATCATCAAAGTATTCTTTATGGTTTTTGTGGTAAATGCGGTCAATCCCAAGTAATATATAGATTTCAGGATTTCCGCCAGTGGTAATTGTGGTAAATGCCAATATTTACATAAATATTGGTCTATTTTGTTATGCCTAAATTTAGATTGGAAATAATATTAATAAATTACGCAATCTTACCACCTTAAAACCCTCTCATACCAATCGAAGTCAAGAATTTGGGAGCGTGTTTTTTTAAAAAGATTTATTATCTCTTTTATGAAGTAAAAAGGAGATAAAAATGAAAGAACAAGAAAATTTGAAAGAAGGTAGATTAATAACCCTAAAAAACAGGAAAGCAATGATTGATTTACTATATCTGTCCTGCCTAAAAGGTTTAGATTGCCTATGTCTGTTGAACTTATTAACGAAAGAATACTTAGTGCAAAAATTATTACTAGAACATGCAGGTATAAATCTTGATAATAACCTTACTTTAGAAGATTACAAATACCTTGTAAGAGCAATGCATGATATGTGTAGATGGGGATTATATATAGATAAGTTTCAAACAGTAGCGAAAACAAATAATAAAATAAAAAAACTAAACCCTGATTATGTATTTATTGAATCAGAACAAGATATTCTTTCAGATAGGCATTGGAAAACTATGGCTGAAAAACGACAGGTTATTATTGTACTGACATCTTATAAGGATGAAATTTTTAATGAAGATGGCAAACATAAGCTAGAGAAACCGTCTAAGAAACCTGAAGCCAAAATAATAATTGA
>CALUYO010000027.1 GCA_944325005.1 Candidatus Gastranaerophilales bacterium
ATTATGACATTCTTGCTCAAGAGTGTTCCAAAATACTGGAATCACAAGATTCGGCTAACTTAGATGAACTTTTTCAACTTGGCGGTTCATCCGGCGGTGCAAGGCCTAAAATTTTAACTTCTATAGATAACGAAGACTGGATAATTAAATTCCCGTCATCTTTTGACCCTAAAAATATTGGCGAAAAAGAGTATCAATATTCATTATGCGCAAAAGATTGCGGAATAGATATGCCGGAAACAAGGCTTTTTTCATCAAAAATTTGTTCGGGGTATTTTGGGGTAAAAAGGTTTGACCGTAAAAACGGCAGAAAAATTCATATGGTATCAGCAAGCGGACTGTTAGAAACAAGTCACAGGCTTCCTAATCTGGATTACAATATTTTGATGAAGCTTACGCTTGAACTTACAAGAAATTATAATGATATTGAACAACTATTCAGGCTGATGTGCTTCAATGTTTTTGCTCACAATAGAGATGACCATTCAAAGAATTTTTCTTATCTTTATGATGATAATCAAAAGGAATGGCATTTATCTCCTGCTTATGACCTGACATACAGTTATTCTTTTAATGGAGAACATGCAACAACGATTAACGGGGAAGGGGAAAAACCTGATTTAGATGATATTTTAGCGGTTGCAAAAAATATAGGGCTTAAGGGAAAGACTGCCAAAGATATTGCCTTAGATATTCAAGATAAATGCTTAAAGTTATTTGATTAATTTTATCTTATTGTGTTTTAAATATTATTATGATAGTTTATTTATACAGGGCGTTAGCAGGGCCACGCAAAAGCTGACTAAATGTCAGGTTTTTCATGGGGACTGCCGTTCGTCCCCAGAGCTTTAAAAAAACAATAACTTTATAATTACGCGGGGCGTTAGCGCAGTTGGTAGCGCACGACACTGGCAGTGTCGGGGTCAGGGGTTCGAATCCCCTACGCTCCATAAATTTTAGAGGCATTTTTTGTGGAACAATTTTTATTTAGTGTTTTGGTTTTGGTATTTATATTTAACTATTCTTTGATTTTTTATAATAAAAAGTTTTTATTGAATTATATCAGGTTACATTTTCCCGATGATGCTATTATAGAAACTCCGTATTTATATCCTGTAGTTTATTTATTACCAATTGTTATTTTTATTATTGAATATTATATTATCTGCATCTATAAACTGATAAGCCTTACTGATGTGTTGTTAATTGGATTATTATTGATACTTTTAAATATTTTTAGTATTGTAGTATTTTCTATAATTGTTTGTATTACTGATAAACGTGTAATTAAAATATCTTCGCTAAAAATCTCCAAATTTTTATATCAGGGATTTAATATAATGTTTCGAGATATAGATAATTTAAGGTTGTATAAATATGGTTGGAGTACAGATATTTTAATAGATGATTGTAATAGCAAACGATATATAATTGGGGGAATAAGTAATATTGAAAAAGTTTATGGTATAATTCAAAGTTATACATACCGATGACATTTGATTAACCTTGGATATTATCTTTATGTATAAAATATCAAATATCAGATAAAGTTGAGATAAGTATAATTGAAGCTGCGTCCCATTTACAAAATCAAATATAGTCTTATAATAAAAGATTTTCATTGTTTATTAACAAACGTTACAATATTTAAAGTTTTTGAAATTAAATGCCGTTAATAATTTTAGTATTATTATCAGGAGTATTATGAGTTTAGTTATTGATTCAAATCTTGAATATCTGCAAGCGGCATTGAATATAAGTGCTGTAAAAATGCAGGAAGATTATGCAAATATGTCTGTTGATGAAATTATTGAAGCAGAAGCTGCTCAAGGTAATCAGCAGGCTATAAAACTTGCTCAGGAGCTTCTCAGTAATGTTAATCTGGTTATGGAATTATTTGATTTGGCTGATAATAATAATAAATATATGATTTTAAGAGAATTGACTGCTTATCAGCTTCAGAAGTTTTTGCCTGAGATGGAAGAAAAAGATTTGTTGCAGGGGTTGTATTTTTTTACAGACGATAAATTAATGAAAATGTTAGAGGAATTACCGCCGGAGCAGCTTGTAAATACGGTTTTTGAAATGTTTTCACAGGAAGAAATAGTTCAATTGATGCCTGATGAACAGTTAAATAAATTTTTGACGAGTACAGATATAGATAAAAATAAAATTTTAAAACATATGCAGTCTATTCCGGAAGAATATGTTGCACAGGTTCTTGAACAAATTATGGGTGAACCCGTTAAAAGTATGAATAGTATTGATTTGAGTAAGCAATTCGGTCAGTTAAATCCTCTTGAATTTCAGGATGGGTTGAAAGCTTTTCAGCCGACCCAGAAACAGCAGCTTGTTCTTTCTCTGGCAAAAGAACATAATGAGTGGTTTCAATTGTTTGATGCGCATGCTTATACAAAAATTATTAACCGAGAAAAGCAAATAATAGGTTTCTGGGACATTGAGACGGGGAAATTTTAATAAAAAATCAAACAGACTGCACGATTGAGGCTGTTTTTTAGTATTGAGATGTAGGGAACATTTCTTGCACTCATTTACTCAATTCTTGCACTAAATTGCACTAAAATTCTGTCACCCTGAATTTATTTCAGGGTCTAACCTGCCCACAAAGCCTATTTTAAGCCAGTGCAAATAAGTGTAATAAAGTGCAATTTTATTTTTGCTTGCAATTTGAGATACCGCAAATTATCAATAAGATTTGGATATTTATATAATTTAAAAATATTAACAAGAATAGAGCCTTTTATAAGGGCTCTATTCTTATATTAAAAATCTAAAATTATTTTAGATTGCTCTATAATATCCACGAACTTCTGTTCCGTCACTTCTTGTATATGGTTTTACATATACAGTTCCACCTTTTTGGCTTGATGTTTCTAATTCTTTATTTGTAGGAATTCCTATTGCTTTCATCTGAGCCATTATAGCGGATTCATTTTCTGAATATTCTTTAGATGTCATTTTATCAATATCTTCTCTTGAATATATTTTTCCACCACCATTTACAGGATTTATATAACCTGAATAATCAACTTCTGGAACTTGTTGTTTTATTAATCCATTCTGCAACTGTTGTTCTATTATTGGAAGATTTTTTTCAAATTCTTCTGCCGACATCTCACCTATTTCCTGTGGAGTATATATGTGATTTCCATTTTGATCCA